>JANOVY010000161.1:0-55732 GCA_031417635.1 Bacteroidota bacterium
CCTACCATTCACGACTGAGGTTTAAAACAACAACTAAGCAAATTTCGAGATACAAACACAAAACTAAAACACACAACGTATGAATCACAGTGAATCACCCATCATTGTCGGACTTGACATTGGCACAACCAAAATTGCTGCTATTGCGGGTAGGAAAAATGAATTTGGAAAGTTAGAAATCTTAGGCTTTGGTCGTGCTAACAGCAATGGAGTACAACACGGCCAGGTATTGAATATCGATCAAACCATTAAAGCCATTCAACAGGCTTTGGAAAATTGTTATGAGAGTAATCCTGATCTTGAAATCAAAGAAGTGTATGTCGGCATAGCAGGACACCATATTAAAAGCTTACAAACACGTGGCGATATTGTTCGCCAAGATCCTGATACGGAGATTAAACGCCCGGAGATTGACATTTTACTTAATAACCAACGCAAGACTTTTATTCCTGCCGGTGATCAGATTATTGATGTGATTCCACAAGACTTTCATGTAGATAATATCCAAAACATTAAAGATCCCATTGGGTTTAATGGTGTTAAAGTAGGTGCTAACTTCCATATTATTACCGGAGATAGAAATGCCATCAGAAACATTAACCGTTCGGTAGAAAGAAGTGGATTAAGTACCAAGGATTTAGTTCTGCAACCTTTAGCTTCCGCCAGTGCTGTGATGAGTGAAATTGATATGGAAGCAGGTGTGGTTATTCTTGATATTGGTGGCGGTACCAGTGATTTAGCTGTTTTTTATGAAGGAATTTTAAAACATACCGCAGTCATTCCTTTTGGAGGCGAAAATATTACCAACGATATCCGATTGGGGCTGGGTGTATTGAAAAGTCAGGCCGAAGCTATGAAAGTTCAGTTTGGCAGTGCCTTGGCTGATGAAGCAAAAGCCAATGCGTTCATTACCATTCCCGGTTTAAAAGGAATGCCCGCAAAAGAAATCAGTGTTAAAAATTTAGCCGGCATTATCCAGGCCAGAATGAGCGAAATTCTTGATTTTGTTACTTACCATATTAAACAAGTAGGATTAGACAATCGTGTTTTAAATGGAGGTATCATCCTAACAGGTGGTGGTTCACAATTAAAACATCTGATTCAGCTAACAGAATATACAACTCATTTGAGTGCCAGAATTGGGTTACCAAATGAGCATTTAGCACCTAATCACATTGATGAATTAAAGAAACCCATGTACTCAACTTGTATTGGTCTTATACTGAAAGGGTATAGCGATTATGATAATAAATACAAGGAGTTTACGGAAAATTTCAAAAAAATTGGGGTTCCCCGACATTTGGTTCAAACCGAGGAAATAGCTAAAGACGTTGTTGAAGACATTAAACAGCCCATGGGATCAGAGCGCAAAGGAAAGTTCTGGGACAAGTTTAAGTATACCATCATCGACATTTTTAAAGAAGAAGAGGACCAGTTAATAAAATAAATTGGCAATGATTGCCGTTTGTATATTATTCATTCTCTCTGTAACAATTTATTATTAACTAAAAAAGTTTACTATGATTCATTTCGATCTTCCCAAACAAAAATCATCTATCATTAAAGTATTAGGTGTTGGAGGAGGAGGAAGTAATGCAGTTAACTTCATGTTTGAACAAGATATCGAAGGTGTTGATTTCATTATTTGTAATACAGATGCGAAAGCCATTGAGCAAAGCAAAATTCCTAACAAAATACAACTCGGACCACATCTTACACAAGGTTTAGGAGCCGGCGCCGATCCGGAAGTGGGTAAAAAAGCGACCGAAGAATCTTTGGAAGAGATTAAAAGAATTCTAGAAGTAAATACTAAAATGGCCTTCATTACTGTTGGAATGGGTGGTGGTACCGGTACAGGTGGTGCTCCCATTATTGCACAAATTTGTAAAGAGCTGGGTATTTTAACAGTAGGTATCGTTACCACTCCATTCGGTTTCGAAGGACCCCGCCGTCATCAACAGGCAGAAGAAGGGATTATGCAATTGAAGCCTTTTGTTGATACATTATTAGTTATCAGCAACGATAAATTACGTATGCAGTATGGTAACTTAAAAATGAAAGAGGCATTTGGAAAAGCCGACAATGTATTGGCAACTGCAGCAAAATGTATAACTGATATCATTAATAGTCGTGGACATATTATCGTCGATTTTGCGGATGTATGTACCGTTATGAAAAATGGAGGGGTGGCTATTCTTGGAAAATCAGAAGCAGAAGGTGAAGGTAGGGCCCAACAAGCCATTGAAGAAGCATTGGCATCACCTTTGTTGAATGACAATGATATTAAAGGAGCTAAGTGGATACTCATTAACATCAATAGTGCCGAAGGTGAACATGAATGTACCATGGATGAAATGGAGAATATTAATAATTATCTACGTATGCAAGCCGGTGAGGATACGGATGTAATCGTAGGCATGGGGTATGACCCAACCCTCGACAAGAAAATAGGCATTACACTGATCGCTACCGGATTTGAACACAAGGACCCTTTTGCAAAACCGGTTGCCAAAAAGAAAGTACAACCCAAAGTAGAAAAAATTGTTATGGTTTTGGGTGCAGAAAATGAAGAAATAGGGGAAGCTAAGCCAATTGTTCAAGAAGTTGAGGTACCCGTTGAAGTAAAAGATCCAATGGCACCCAGTATGCAGGACGCCATGCCATTAGAAGACATGCTTAGTATTTTTGGCAGGGTTTCTCAACGCCATTCTACATTGGATGAAGTGAATAAGGTATCCGAAGAAAAAGAATCCATGGTTTTGCAATTTGAATTAAGTACAGAAATTACACAAGAAGTGGTAAAGGACTTGCCGGTTGCTGAAGTAGTTCTTCCCAAAACACCTACGGAAGAATTGATGGATTTTCAATTAAATGAAAGTCCAACCCAAAAAGTGGTTGCTTCCACTGGGCTTTTAAGTAAACCGCTCAATATTTATGCTAACCCAGAAACAATTACGCCTGCCGTAGTAGAACAAAAAGTTCCCGAGCCTACACCTATTCCACAAATTGACATGATACCACAATCTCTGGAATCTGAGATGCAGTTAGTAATGAAAGAACATGACGAAACCCCGGTTGCATCATTCATGTCCGAAGCAGACTTTGAAGATGTTAACATGTTTGATGAAGAAGAAGAACAAAAGCGCAGGGCAGCAGAAAGAATTCAAAAATTGCGAAACCTTTCATTTAACATGAACCATACCGGTGACGTAAATAATGAGTTTGATGCAGTACCGGCATATGTTCGGAGAAATATGGAATTGTTTGGTAATAATAGCAATTCAGTTGAAAACTTCTACAGTAAATACACCGTTGGAAAGGATGAAAATGAGCAAGTACAAATTTCGAAACTCAATTCCTTTTTAGATGGTAAAAAACCAGACTAACCCTTGCTTGCTATATATGTTGTGTTTTAATTCTCGATTTTAGTTGTGACCCCCGATATTTTTATCGGGGGTTTTATTTTACAGGCTACCATTTTATTTGCCATCTTTGCTAACTCTATTCAATCGCACCTTTGTGCTTTAGCGCTAACTTAATTTTCGCAAAGAGGCACAAAAGCACAATACACAAGAAACTTATGGCTATTGTATTAATTACAGGTGGTACAGGAATGATTGGTAAACGATTATCGCAATTATTAATCGAAAAAGGGTATGAAGTCACTATTATGAGCAGACAGGCTTCAAAGGCAAATGGTGAATCGAGTAAGGTATCATTTGCCAATTGGGATATTGCTAATCAAACCATAGACAAAGAAGCGATTGCCAAAGCAGATTATATCATTCATTTAGCAGGTGCAGGTGTTGCAGATAAAAGATGGAGTACAAAACGTAAACAAGAAATCGTAAACAGCCGTACAAAAAGCAGTGAACTCATCGTAAAAGCATTGACTGAAATACCCAATCATATTACCTCTGTGGTTAGTACCTCCGCTATTGGTTGGTATGGTCCCGATACGGAAATAAGTAGAAATCAGGGCTTTACTGAAGAAATGGAAGCAGATGATGCTTTTTTGGGAGAAACTTGTCGTTTATGGGAAAAAAGTATTGAGCCGGTAACACAATTGGGGAAACGATTGGTAAAGTTGAGAGTGGGTATTGTTTTAAGCAATAACGGTGGTGCTTTTGTAGAATTTAAAAAACCTTTGAAAGCAGGGGTTGCAACGATTTTGGGAAATGGGCAGCAAGTAATCAGTTGGATACATGTAGATGATCTGTGTAGGATGTTTCTATTCGCTATTGAAAATCAAGCTATGCAGGGTGTGTACAATGCAGTAGCGCCTCACCCTGTCACTAATGAAAAACTAACATTGGCATTAGCCAAAAAAATCCGAGCGAGTTTTTATATCCCATTGTATGTACCGGCTTGGTTACTCAACATTATTTTAGGCGAGATGAGTATTGAAGTGCTTAAAAGTGCAACTGTGAGCTGTAGGAAATTAGCGCATACTGATTTTAATTTCCTGTATCCTACAATCGATAAGGCTTTAGAGAAATTGGTGGATGATGAGAACTAAAAAAGATAAGTCATGGCGATTTTTTTCCAACATCTACTACACAGCTTCTAGTATCCAACATCTAGTATCCAACATCTACTATCCTGCATTTAGTATACTGCATTTAGTATACTGCATCTAGTAACCTGCATCTACTATCCAGCATCTAGTATCTAGTATCTAGTATTGAGCACACGGTATCCAGCCCCCCCCCCTCAAACTACAAATCTCTCCGCTTATGTACAGCATAACAAATCAACCAAATACCGGCGGTTAAAACAATGGTATAAGCAATGTGTTCGGGAACGATGGCCAATGCATGGTCATAGCTTGCTTTAGCGTCTTTGCCGAATCTGCTAAAGAACGCAGGCGAGGGTAGCAAACGATCAGATATTTCGAAAGGGAGGAATCTGCCAATATCATTCATTTTAAATCTGGCATAAGCCACGGCTATATTTTCTACAATTAAATAATAGAAAAGAAAAATACCCAAAGCAATAAAAGCTTTCTTTACAAGGTAACCTAATAAAAAAGCAATAGATAATTGCGCGAAAGTTTGCAATAGAAATAATGGAATGTATTGAAGTTGTGAACTCCATTGATAGAGTACACTACTATCTGCATATATGCCAAAGCCCCCGGCTACAACTACATAGACCAAAGTGGCCACAATGGCCACAATTAACACATCAAATAATTTGCTGGTAATAAACTGGTTTCTGCTCCATCCGTCAATGATATTCTGGCGATGGGTTCGAAAGGTATATTCATTCGTCACTAACATGATAACAACAATCGAGGGTAGTAAAATAAAAAAAGACGAGAAATAAGCAACCGAATGCCAGGTTTCGGGAAATGCAAAAGGGTTTCCCAATAACATTTTGGCAATATTATTGGTAACTTCTTTGCCGGTAGTGGCTTTTAAATATCCATAATACGTCATGGCATTAATCCCCGGATAAGTCAGTGCTACAATCCCCAACATCCACCAGAAAGCCGGGTATTTTTTTATTTTTAGCCATTCGATTTGTATTAATGCAAGCATGTGTTAAGTTTTAAGTGATATGTAGTAAGTCAAAAGACATTGGTATCAAACCCAACATCCTAAACAATTCATCATTTATAATTGTCTCTAGTCATTCGTTAGTTCAAAAAACTTGGTCTCCAAACTTTTCTTCTTCACCAATAATAAGTTCAGTACAATTCCTTTTTCAAAACAAAACCGATTGATGTCTTCCATTTTGGCAGTACCAACAGGGAAGAAAATTTGAACTTTGTTAGCTTCTTGTTTAATATGGGTATAGTTAGGAAACTCGGCTAAATGCGCTAATAGTGAATGAATATCATTTGAAGAAACTTCAACAATATCTTCATTCGACAATACTTCATCTACTGCACCGGCAGTTAATAAAGTGCCTCTTTTTAAAATCGCCACGTGGGTACAAACTTTTTCAACTTCATCTAATAGATGACTCGCCATAATAATGGTTTTGCCACGTTGTGCCAGTTCTTTAATCAGCTCTCTTATTTCTGCAATTCCCACTGGGTCGAGGCCATTGGTGGGTTCATCAAAAACCAACACTTGTGGATCGCCCAAAAGTGCGGCAGCAATGGCAAGTCTTTGTTTCATACCCAGGCTATAAGCGCTAAACTTACTTTTTTTGCGCTCAGTCAATTTTACTATTTCTAATACCCGGTCAATTTCAGCAGCATTACCTCTGCCACTGATGGCTTGTGTAATATTAAGGTTATCTACGGCAGATAAATACTGGTAAAAATTGGGGGTTTCTAATAGAGAACCAATTTGTTTGCGGGTAGCAGGTGAGCCGGGTTGTCCAAACCAGCTGAAACTACCGGTATCTGCTTTTAATATATCCAGTATGATACTCAGTAATGTTGTTTTGCCGCTGCCATTGGGTCCCAGTAGGCCAAACACACAGCCTTCGGGTACATCAAAAGACACACCCTTAAGTGCTTTTATAGGGCCATAGGCTTTGGCAATGGTATTAAGAGATAAGACAGTTTGCATAAAGAGATGTTTATATATTGTGTCGAAGTTAATAAGAAAGGCTTGATTTATATGCAATATTGATGAGGGTGGTTTATTCAGGGTTTAGCGGTAAAATGCTCCATGTTTAAAAAAATGTTTGAATCATTGTCTCGTCTTTGTGTAGGTTGATTATTTTTCAACTTTTAATGATAAATTTATACCAGTTTCGGGTAGATAATCGGTCAATTCTTCAACAGTACATCATTCACCAATTCAATTATCATTAAGATGCGAAAGAACAATCTCTATTTACTTTTATTCATATTATCATTCAATCGGCTTAATGGACAAAATGCACATAATGACAGCAACTATATAGGGCCTAAAATTGGAACATTATTAATTGGAGGAGGTAATCTAAAAAGTGATTCTATTTTTAAAACTTTTGTAAAACTAGCCGGTGGAAATACTGCACTCATTATTGTCATTCCCACTGCAGATGGAAATGAGAAATATGATCAAAATTCAGGTGAAGCAGATAGAATGCGTAAACTAGGAGCAACCAATGTAACCGTACTTCATACTTCTAATCGGAATATTGCAAATACAGATTCTTTTGTAAAACCACTTCTTACAGCAAAAGCAGTTTGGTTTAGCGGTGGTCGTCAATGGAGACTGGTTGATGCTTATAAAAACACCAAAACCGAAAAAATGCTTTGGGCGGTTTTAGAAAGAGGTGGTCTAATTGGCGGATCTTCCGCAGGCGCCACCATACAAGGAAGCTTTTTAGCACGTGGTGATACCAAAAATAATCAGATTATGATGGGAGATCACCAGGAAGGTTTTGGTTTTCTCAAAAATGTTGCCGTCGATCAACATGTCTTAGCCCGCAATCGACAATTTGATATGTTTGAAATTGTAAAGGCGCACCCTAATTTATTAGGCATTGGTATTGATGAGAATACCGCCATCGTTGTACATGGCAATGAATTTGAAGTGATTGGTGAAAGTTATGTAATGGTGCATGATGGAAAATTTTGGTCAATTGAAGGGGGAAACTTAAAAAATTTGCCCGATAAATCATCACTTTTTTATTTCCTGAAACGAGGAGATAAATATGACCTACTACAACGAAAGGTTAAACAATAAATTTGGTAAGTACTTTAAAGGAATCTAATTAAACACTTCACTTCTTTTTTTGCGAATAATGCCATACATATCGTACATTATTTCCATATGCGGTGCTGTAAGCACGGCTAGGCCTAAAAAAATGTATGCGGCAATAGCACTTTTATTGATGAACATAAATCCTGTAAGACCAAAAGCGCCTATGCCAATAATCGCTAATAGACTATAGAGTAATATTTGTTTTATAATTGTTTGATGGGAAACATTATTTTTCTCTCTTAGAAATCCAATTATGTTGTTAAGCGATAAAAGTGAATGCCAGAATACAAAATAAAAGGTAAATCCTAACAGCATAGGCAAATTAAAAAGAATAAAAAGGATGAATGCAAAGCGAACTAAAAATTGTCCTCTATCTCCATTGTAAACCTGTTTGTTCTTTAAAAAATAAATGAAAGTGGTAGTGAAAAATAGGATGCCATTCACGGAAAGTAGATAGTATCGATTATGACTTATCCAATCAATGATTGCCTGATTTTTCTTCCCTGATTCGAACAACTGGTAAATTGGCTTTACATCATCAAAATGTTGCAATAAAATTACGCTTAGTATTAACATCCCATAGGATATCACAAATAGTTTTCCAAACAGGGTATTGGTTTTAAATTGATATAAATCGGTTTCGCCAAAATGATAGGCGGCGAAAAAAATAAATAATAGGTTACCGACAACTGGAAATAGGTAGAGTGTACAGGCAAATAAGAATAACCTCCCTATGTACACAATGAAAAACTTTCTTTTCGAAAATATTTTTTCAGATAGATCAGCATTTCTTGAAGCTACTAACAAATCTGCCGCACCATGGGGCACCCCTAGTAATAAAATGCCAATGATGAAAATGGCAAATTGGGTATTTGTCTCAATAACTACAATGAAGTTTTGTACTAAAAGTAGAATGATGCCTAGCAACAGTAATACAATCTTTAGCATAAACTTTGTTGTGGGTATTTCAAAAATAAAAAGGTGTGATAAAATTATCACACCTTTTTATAGAAAGTATTAAGCATTCTGCGTTGAGGACTTGTCAGACTGTGCCAAAGCATAGATAACAAGACCAAAACCAATTTTATTAATCGCATCTCCTATGTTGTATACAATATCCATAGAAAGACCCTGGAACATTTTCATTCCAAACAATCCGCCTTCTGTACCGGCAATATATCCAATTGGATAAATAGCCCATCCAACAAGTACAAACCAACCCAGCGTTCTCACAGCTTTTTGAACGGCTCCTCCGGCTGTGTTTGCTAAAGTTGCCACTTCTCCAAACCATACTAAATAAACAATGTAGAAATATGCAATACCGCTTATTAAACCCCATACCCAACTTTGTGTTTCTTTTCCATATATTGCTTCACCAATGTAACCGGTAACAAGCATGACTACTGATGCAAAAATTAATTGCCACAAAAGACCTGACTTTCCACCCGCTTTTTTTGTGATTAAATAAAACTCAACACACATCAATGGTACAGTAAGAATCCAGTCAACGTAACGGAAGAATACAGGTGACTCTCCTGTTTCCAAATTGTAGCTTCTCATGTAATAGTAATGAACAGCTGCAATAAAGGTGATTAACCCGGAGACTAGTAACGAAGTCCTCCATTTTTTGTCAACATTTGACATTTCAAAAAAGAAAAAAACACAGGCGGCCATCATGGCCATGGTTCCTACAAAAAATGTAAAAGCCACATAATTGTTGTTTGCAATGGCATGCATTTGAAGAAGATTTTGATACATGGTTAATTTGTTTTGATGAAGTAAAAAGGTTTATTTGATACGAATTATTAAACATAAATAGTGTTTAATAACTCCTATCAAA
Source organism: Bacteroidota bacterium (assembly GCA_031417635.1). Classification (GTDB taxonomy): domain Bacteria; phylum Bacteroidota; class Bacteroidia; order Chitinophagales; family Chitinophagaceae; genus Sediminibacterium. The sequence goes on from JANOVY010000161.1 coordinate 9,496, forward strand.
AAATTAAACAATCGTTTTGTTAAATGGTTTGAATTGTCAAAAAATATTTTTTGAATATTCATCTTTGTTGAACCTTTTTATCAATTTATTCTTTTTTATTAAACCAATATTGCCATTTCAATTCTTTTGAAATCCTAAAAACACTTCTTCTGTTCGGGCTACGAAAAGTTTACATTAAATAATGATCTACATTCTTCATTTTATTTATGCATCCTTGTTGATTCCACTTTTACAAATATTTTATCATTATAATATTTATTGGAATATGTTCATGTATTTACACCTTGTTACATTACACGGAAAACTTTTACACCTCATATTTACTAAATATCTTCCCTACATAAAATATTGGACGTCATCTATACATGTGAAGTTTCGATATCAAATCGATTATAGAAAAGAGGAAAAATGTTCGTTATCCATAAATCCGGTTAAATAGAAAAGTCAATTGCAAAAAGTGTTGGTTAGGAAAACCTGAGAAGTAAGAAAAATATATAATTTTTTAAAGGGATACGATGGTGCATACAAAAGAGTAAAGACTTTCTGATAAATGGTAGCATAACTACAATATATTCGTATGGGGGTTTATCAAAACAATAAATAGATCTTACTTACCTAATAACCTTAAACGAATGATATGTAAATGGGTATTTCTAATTTTGTCGAATTTCAAAACAACATTTTCACGTTTGTGTCCTCGCGCACAACCAAGATTGATTTAATAAAACACTATGTTAACCAGAGTAAAAATTTGCTGCATTAGTTCAATAGAAGAAGCAAACATGGCTATTCGTTTTGGCGCATCTGCCCTAGGGTTAGTGGCAAATATGCCTAGCGGTCCGGGTGTTATTTCAGATGAAGAAATAATTGCTATTTCAAAAACTGTACCACCGGCTATTGCTACTTTTATGTTAACCAGCCAAACTTCTGCTGACGAAATTATCTTACACCATAAAAGAACATTGACCAATACCATCCAAATAGTGGATGAACTTACACAAGGCACTTATGAAAAAATAAGAGAAGCCCTCCCGGCTATTAAAATAGTACAAGTCATTCATGTAATCGATGAAAAATCGATTGATGAAGCCATCAGAATTTCTCATTCAGTGGATGCATTATTATTAGATAGTGGAAATCCTAATCTTGCTATTAAAGAACTTGGAGGAACAGGTAGGGTTCATAATTGGTCACTTAGCAAGAAAATTGTGGAACAATCAAAAGTGCCGGTATTTCTTGCAGGTGGGCTTACGGTTGAAAATGTACGACAAGCGATAGACCAGGTTCAACCTTTCGGACTAGACCTATGTACTGGGGTAAGAACCAACAAAAAACTTGACCCGTTTAAATTAGAAAATTTTTTTAAGTTCGTTTGGGGTTGAGCAACAATGAAACAATTTGCATAGTTTTCAATAAATGATTAACAGTTTGCATTAATGATGGCAAATTGGTATCTTTCTACCCCATGATAATTTACATTCAATTAATTAAGGCATTATGAAAAAGCTATCTTGATGGCATTAACCGTTGAGGCCTCTTGTTCTTTTGGTTTTGCCTTTACATTCATCACTGACAACTATACAAAAAACGGTTAACAATTATAAAATAATGAAAATGAAGACTTATTTGCAAACCACACTTGGTCTAATGATTTTAGTAGCAACCTATTGTGAGTTGAATGCCCAAGATAAACTCAAAACCATGCCGGGTTATGAGCGTTTTCAAAAAATGGCTACACAAATTCGTAGTTCTGTTAAAATGGGAAGCCTAAACGCCATTTGGAGTGAGGATGGAATTTCTTTTGATTATGTTCAAGACAATAAACGATTTCAATATACCATTGGGACTAAAACAAGTACCGAAAAAGCGATGACCACACCAGCTACACGTGGGGGTAGAAATTTTGATGGTCCGGCTCGAGGCAGACAGTTTTCATCTTCCACTTCCCCCGATGGGAAATGGAAAGCCTATACAAAAGACCGTAATATGTATATCAGCAATGCTGATGGAACAGATGAAAAAGCCATCACCACCGATGCAAGTGAAACATCTCAATTAAAATATGGTATAGCCAATTGGGTGTATGGTGAAGAATTAGGTCAAAATACAGCCATTTGGTGGTCGCCCGACAGCAAAAAAATCGGGTTCTATAAATTTCAAGAGAAAAACGTAAAGAAATATTATGTCTTATTTAATCAATTGAAATTACAAGACTCAGCAGAAATTGAAGCATATCCTAAAGTAGGAGCCGATAATTTACCGGTAGACCTTATGATGTATGATATTGACTCCAAGAAAATTGTTGAATTGGATACACGGGATGGAAAGTCTTTCAATGATGGTGAAATGGGAACTTATTTGTATGGAGTTTCTTGGACAACCGATGGCAAAGAAATGTTATTTCATAGTACCAATCGTCGGCAAAATATAATGGAATTTAGGGCTGCCAATCCTGTAAGCGGAAAATGCAGAACTGTAGTACATGAAGAATGGCTCCCAAGTTTTACTGAAAATACGCCACAAATAAAAATGCTTGCTGATGGTAAGCGATTCATCTGGGCTTCAGAAAGATCAGGTTTTCTGAATTACTATCTCTACAATTTAAATGGCAAATTAATCAATGCGATTACAAATCATCCCTTTGAAGTTTCCAGTATCATTAAAATAGATGAAAAAGAAGAGAAGTTATATTATATGGCAAGGAGTGGGGATAATCACATGAAAATGCAATTACATAGTGTGAGTTTTGACAGCAAAAAAAACGTTCGTATTACTGACCCTGGTTTTAATCATCGAGTTAGTATCTCTCCGGATAATAAACATATGGTAGATGTGGCAGAAACGCATAATACACCCCCGGTTACCAATCTTTTGGATATAGAAGGAAACAAGTTGGCAGAATTAGCCAAAAGTGACATGAGTATGTTTGCAGAACTAGGATTTAAAAAAGTTGAGGTATTTACTTTTATTTCAGCAGATGGTGTTACTCAATTACATGGCATGATTCATTTCCCATCCAATTTCGACCCTGCAAAAAAGTATCCTGTTATTCTAGATAATTATGGTGGACCATCAACCAATGCTTTTAGAGAGAACTTTACTTTTCCTTCTTCAATTACTGAATATGGATTTATTGTTATCAATATTGATGGAAGAAATGTGGATGGAAGAGGAAAAAAACTACTCGATCAACTCTATGGAAACCTGGGTATTGTTGAAATGGATGATTTTGCTGCAGGACTAAAATCTTTGTATGCTCGTTCCTATATTAATAAAGACAAAGTAGGTGTGTATGGAACATCCTATGGTGGAACAACATCAGCTTCTATGTTGCTTAGGTTTCCGGATATGTTTCATGTAGCTGTAGCCAATTCTGCAGTAACTGATTGGAGAAATTATGATAATATTTATACTGAACGATACATGAATTTGTTGGAAAATAATTTAAAAGGATATGAAGCGTCTAGTTTAATGTCGATGGCAAAAAATTTAAAAGGCGAATTAATGATCTATTATGGAACTGCAGATAACAATGTGCACCCCGCAAATTCACTTCAGTTAATTAAAGCCTTGCAAAAAGAAGGTAAGAGTTTCGAAGTACAGGTTGGACCAGATAGTGGACATACTGCTGTAAATACGGAAAGAATGATGGAGTTTTTTATTAAGCATTTGGTAATGGATAAATAAGTTTTAAATATTATTGATGTTATTACTATTATCTTATGAAATCCTTACTAAAACAAGTATCTGCTTGTAGCATTTGTAGCTCTTTTTTACCAAACTTACCACGACCGGTTTTATCCGTTAGTGCTAACTGCAAAATATTAATTATTGGGCAAGCGCCCGGACAAAAAGTGCAAAACAGTGGCATCCCCTGGGACGACCAAAGTGGAAACGAATTGAGAAGATGGCTTGGTGTAACGAAAGAACAGTTTTATAATACCCAACTATTTGGGTTAATGCCCATGGGTTTTTGTTTTCCGGGTACAAGTGCAAAAGGCGATTTGCCTCCTAGGCCAGAATGTGCACCATTTTGGCATCATCAATTAATAGCCAAAATGAAAAAAGTACAACTTACTTTGCTCATTGGGCAATATTCACAGAAATACTATTTAGGCAATTTATACAGACCCACATTAACTGAGAACGTTCGAAACTATCAGTCATTTCTTCCAAATTTTCTTCCGCTTGTTCATCCTTCACCCCGTAATAAAATTTGGCAGAAAAAAAATCCCTGGTTTGAATTAGAAGTGGTTCCAGAACTTAGAAGTATAGTGAATGCGATTTTGTAAATCAATTACGAATCGGTCTTCCGCTTTTCAACACACTCTGAATTCTTTCCAATGTTTTCTTTTCACCACAAAGGCTTAAGAATGCTTCTCTTTCCAAATCTAATAAATATTGTTCGCTAACCAGGCTTTGTTCACTTAGGTCACCACCACACATTACATATGCCAATTTTTTGGCAATGAGTGCATCGTGATCACTTGCATAATTACCCCGCCACATGCCGTTGATACCTGCATACATGGCACCCAATCCTAAACGCCCCATTACTTTAACATCTTTTCGAGGTTGAGGAATGGTATATCCTTGGTCATATAATTCTATCACCGATTTTTTAGCTTCTGCAATTCTTCGGCCTACATTCATCACTATTTCATCTTGGCCTTTTCGTAATATGCCCATTTCAAAAGCTTCTTGTGCCGAGGTAGCAACTTTTGCTGTTGCAATAGCGAAAAATTTATTTTTTAACGTTACTGTTTCAGGTTCATCTTCATGTAAATCATCACCGGCTCTTAATGCGAATTCTTTGGTACCACCACCACCGGGAATGAGGCCTACACCCAATTCTACCAATCCTATATACGTTTCAGCAGCAGCACAAACTTTATCGGCATGCAAATTCATTTCACATCCGCCACCCAAGGCAAGCCCATGTGGGGCAGTCACCACCGGTATATTGGAATAGCGAACACGCATCATACTGTTTTGGAACATTCGGATGGCCATATCCAATTCGTCGTACTCTTGCTCAATGGCTAACATAAAAATCATACCTACATTGGCGCCTGCACTAAAATTGGCGCCATCATTGGCGATCACTAGCCCTTTAAACTTTTCTTCGCTAATGGTGATGGCTTTATTTAAGCCTTCTAAAACTTCGCCGCCAATGCTGTTCATTTTGGTACTCCATTCAAATCCGGCAACGCCATCACCAATATCATATAATTTACAAGCACTGTTTTTCCAAACCAATTTATCGGCATGATTGCTTAAGATAATAAATGAATCTCCGCCCGGAATTGTTTTATAGGATTTTGAAGATAAATCGTAGTATAAACTTTTTCCGGCTTCCACTTTGTAAAAACTATTGGCACCGGATGCAATCATTTCATCAACCCATGTGGCAACTTTATATCCGGCAGCTTTCATTGCCTCTACCGTTTTAGCAACACCTACTGTATCCCAACTTTCAAAAGCGCCAATCTCCCAGCCAAAACCGGCTTTCATGGCGTCGTCTAAACGATAGATTTCGTCGCTTATTTCCGGAATGCGGTGTGAGATATACGAGAACAATGAATAATGAAATAATTTGTAAAACTCACCTGCTTTATCCGGGGCACTGCTTAAAAGTTTAATGCGTTGTTTTAGATCTTCAATAGATTTTGCTGCTTCTAAGCTTGCAAATTTTGGTTTCACCCTTGCACCATATTCCATGGTTTGTAAGTTGAGGGTTAGAATTTCTTTGCCGGTGGCTGTTTTGGTTTTCTTGAAAAATCCTTGACCTGTTTTATCTCCTAACCAATTATTAGTAACCACTGTTTCTAACCAAGCTGGTATGGTAAAAATATCTTTGGCCTCATCTGCAGGACAATTATCTGCTACACCTTTTGCCACTTTCACCAATGTGTCAATACCCACCACATCGGCAGTTCTGAAGGTGGCTGATTTGGGTCTGCCAATAATAGGGCCTGTTAATGCATCTACTTCATCAATACTCAAACCCAATTGATTCATGATATGAAAAATACTCATGATGCTAAATACCCCAATGCGATTAGCAATAAAGGCAGGCGTGTCTTTACATAATACGGTTGTCTTACCTAAATGTAAATCTCCATAATGCAATAAAAAATCAACTACCTCCGGATCAGTATAAGGAGTGGGAATGATTTCCAGCAAACGCAGATAACGTGGCGGATTGAAAAAGTGTGAGCCACAAAAATGTTTTTTAAAATCATCGCTCCTTCCTTCAGCCATCATGTGTATAGGTATACCCGATGTATTAGAAGTGATTAATGTTCCGGGTTTACGAAATTTCTCTACTTTTTCATAAATGATTTGTTTGATGTCTAATCTTTCTACCACTACTTCAATGATCCAGTCACAGTTTACTATCTCTTTTAAATTATCATCAAAGTTGCCAGTGATAATTCGTTTTACTACGTCTTTAGTAAAAACGGGAGAGGGGTTGCTTTTGATGGCGGCTTGCAAAGCATCGTTCACCAATTTATTTCTTTCCGCCGGTTTGGTACTTTCTTCAGCACCTTTGGGAACCATGTCTAAGAGTAAAACAGGTACACCAATTCCTGCAAAATGACAGGCAATTCTGGAACCCATTACACCACTACCTAAAACAGCAACTTTTTTAATGGAACGATTCATTTGTTTCTAGCTTTTTGTAAAATTAGTTAGTTATGCAACTATTTATATCGAAGTTAGGGAAAAAATATTTTTTCTACCGGTACTTAACAACTCCTTTTTGTCCCTTTTTAATGAAAAAAGCACTAAAAATCATTAAAAATCGATAATTATTGCCGTTGTTTTGTCCTATTGGCCTTTTAAAAATTACAAGTAGATATTGCCTAGCTTTCATTTATTTTTGTTTACTATGGAAATTGATTCAAAAATGTTGGAAAATTTGGCTCATCTGTCAAGGCTACGTTTTGATGATACTGAGAAAGAATCCATCAGAGCTGATTTGCAAAAAATGTTGGCATTTGTAGAAAAGCTGGAAAAAGTAGATACAAAAGGAGTGGAACCTTTGCTTTTTATTAGTGAGGCCGGTAATGTGTTAAGAGAGGATATAGTGCAAGGTTCGGTATCAAGCAAAGAGGCATTGTTAAATGCACCCATACAAGATGATGTATTTTTTAAAGTGCCAACAGTAATAAAGAAGTAATTTTAATTTCTGTAACTGATAGAATCGAATTAATATGAGTGATGTAATCATAAGTCTAGAAAATATCAATAAGAGCTATTTTATGGGAACCCAAGCCATTTCAGCTTTAAAGGGAATTACCCTTGATATTTTTAAAAATGAATATGTGGCCCTAATGGGACCTTCCGGTAGTGGCAAAAGTACTTTGATGAATATATTGGGGTGTCTAGATTCTCCAACCGGAGGTAGCTACATTCTTAATGGGAAAGATGTTAGTAAAATGCCTGATGATGATTTGGCTGAAGTAAGAAATACAGAAATAGGTTTTGTATTTCAACAATTTAATTTATTGCCCCGCTTATCGGCTGCAGAAAATGTGGCTCTACCATTAATTTATGCAGGTGTTAAAAAGAAAGATAGGATTGAAAGATCAATGGAGGCCTTGAAGAAAGTAGGTCTAGAAAGTAGAAGCCATCATAAATCGAATGAGTTAAGCGGTGGTCAAATTCAGCGTGTAGCCATCGCTCGTGCATTGGTTAATAATCCGTCCATTTTACTGGCAGATGAACCCACCGGAAACTTAGATTCTAAAACATCTGTAGAAGTAATGGAAATATTCGGCAAAATACGTGACGCAGGAAATACCGTTATTTTGGTTACACACGAAGAAGATATTGCCCGTTATGCCCATAGAGTGGTTCGTTTGAGAGATGGCTTAATAGAAAGTGATAAAATGCGTGAGGTATCTATGATTAGTCATTAAAGGTTTGTTCTGAATGAAAAAAGAGAACCTTTCGAAATACCTGAATCTTATAAAGAGAGCCTAATTACTAGTCTCTCTTTTTATTTCTGAACCTTTATATAGTATTTTTGTATTAGTTGTATTCTATCATAAAACAGAAATGAAATGGCGCAAAAAATTTATACAAAAACAGGTGATCTTGGAATGACTTCATTAATTGGTGGCACCAAAGTTCCTAAAAGCCATTTGCGAATTGATACGTATGGCACTGTTGATGAACTTAACTCCTACATTGGATTGGTAAGCGATTATTTAATAGATCACCACTCAAAAGTGATGCTGAAAGAAATTCAAGATCGATTATTCACTGTAGGTTCTTCTCTTGCCTGTGATCCGGATAAAGAACCCTTGATGAAAATCCCCGATTTAAAAGAAGCGGATATCATTTTATTGGAAAAAGAAATTGATAAAATGAATGAAGTGCTTATGCCCATGAAACATTTTATTTTACCAGGCGGACATTTGGCAGTTTCAACCACTCATGTGGCAAGATGTGTTTGTAGAAGGGCTGAACGTAGTTGTGTAAATATGCAAGAACAAATGATATTTGTAGACCCTTTGGTAATCAAATACTTAAACAGGTTAAGCGATTATCTATTTGTACTATCACGCTATATTGGGCATCTGTTGCAAGTAATAGAGATTGCTTGGAAGCCGAGAATTTCATAATTCGATAATGGTGAAATTCTCGGATAAATGAAGCTAAGTAAAAATGCAATTTTACTGATAGCAGCAGTACTAAATTTTTCCCTTGTTTTAACTGTTCCTGATTATTTTGTTGGGTTTACTTCACATCTTTTAATAAGTACAATTAAATGAATTGTGGCTTTTGAATCAGACATTTCGGATAAAACCAAAGAATCAGAAATAATATTGGCCATTTGAGGTATTGCCTTTCTAAGTTATGCTATTGCAATAATATCAATACATAACCAAGTAATCAATCATGAATTTCAAGTAGACCCTGTTAAAAAAATGAATATTGTATTTTACAATACATCTCATTTTCAAATTTTCAAATTGCCACACCTGCCAGTCGGCAGACAAGTTTTCAAATTATTTTTCCATCCTTCATATGCAATATTCGATCGCTCATGGATGCCAATTCTTCATTGTGTGTGACAATTAAAAAAGTTTGCTGAAATTCATTTCTGAGTTGAACAAAAAGTTCATGTAATTCTTTGGCATGGGTACTGTCTAAATTTCCGGTTGGCTCATCTGCAAAAACAATCGAGGGGTTATTAATCAAAGCCCGAGCAACTGCCACCCGTTGCTGTTCCCCACCCGATAATTGCTGTGGTTTACTATCAATTCTATTTCCCAGTCCTAAAGTTGTCAACAATTGAGTAGCTCTAATAGTAACCTCTTTTTTCTTCTCTCCGGCAATCCATGCGGGGATAGACACATTTTCCAAAGCCGAGAATTCGGGAAGTAAGTGATGAAACTGAAAAACAAAGCCAATATGATGGTTTCTGAAAGCGGCTAACTTTTTGCCGGAAAGCTCGTCAATTCGTTCATTATTAAGCCAAATAGACCCCTGATCGGCCTTATCAAGGGTGCCTAGAATATGCAATAAAGTACTTTTGCCTGCTCCGGATGAGCCAACAATACTGATAATTTCACCCTTATTTATTTCTATTTCCACCCCTTTCAGCACTTCTAAACTGCCGTATTTCTTTGTAATATGTTCTGCTTTCAGCATGTGAAGAGGTTAAATGATGGCTACAAACCTACAACAGCAAGGGCTGAAAACCCTGTTTTTAAACATTTCTTTGTGTAATCAATCTAACTCTCATTTGGTAGTTTCGGATATACGGCTACATTTGCAAAAAATAAAAGGTAAAATATGTTCTGGACATTAGAATTAGCGAGTTACCTGGAAGAAGCTCCTTGGCCGGCATCTAAGGATGAGATGATTGACTATGCTATCCGTAGCGGTGCACCTCTGGAAGTGGTAGAAAACCTTCAGGAGTTGGATGATGAAGGAGAAGTATACGAGAGTATAGAAGATATCTGGCCAGATTATCCAAGTCAGGATGATTTTATGTTTAATGAGGATGAGTATTAACCCCACCTGAACCCAACGGGGCAACGATATATTTTTATGTATATTAATAAGAAAGCCATTCGCTTAAAGCGGATGGCTTTCTTATTAAAAGTCCATGGTCGATAGTTCATGGACAATGGACTATCGACCATGGACTTTTAAAGTTTCTCAACTGTAAATTATTGTTTTTTAAAACTAAGTTTAAAATATAGCAATACCAATGTAAGTACAAGCACCACGATATTGGCAGAAATTACTGGGCCGCTGTTAATGGCAAAAGCATAGATGAGCCAAACAATTGTGCTGCTAAGCACAATCAAAATCATCCAAATACTAAGGTCACCAACACTTTTGGATTGCCACGATTTATAAACTTGGGGCAGAAATGTAATCGAAGTTAAAAACGATCCGAAGTAACCGATGTATTCTACCATATTTACGGGAATGTCTAACAAAGGGCTCATGGTTTCTTTTTTAAAATGATTATAAGGGAAAAATTATTCACCAATTCCTAATTTTTTCATCACCTCGTCACTTACCCCGGTAGTAGAATAACCTCCATCATGGAAAAGATTTTGCATGGTTACCATACGAGTAAGGTCTGAAAATAAGGTGATACAATAATTGGCACAATCTTCTGCTGTGGCATTCCCCAATGGTGCAATAGCATCTGCATAATCAAAGAAGTCGCCAAAGCCTTTGATTCCGGTACCGGCAGTTGTTTTGGTCGGTGATTGAGAAACGGTATTAATTCTCACTTTTTTATCTCTTCCATATTGGTATCCAAAACTCCTGGCAATGGATTCTAGCATTGCTTTAATATCTGCCATATCTGTGTAAAAAGGGTATACACGTTGTGCTGCCATATAGGTAAGGGCAACCACACTTCCCCATTCATTAATAGCATCCAATTTTTTGGCTACTGCCAACATTTTATGAAATGACATAGCTGATACATCAATGCCTTTCATAAAGTATTCGTAGTTGGATTCTGTATAAGGGATCTTTTTGCGAATGTTTACGCTCATACCAATCGAGTGCAAGACAAAATCTATTTTGCCTCCTAATATTTCCTGTGATTGGGTAAAAAGTAAAGTTAATTCTTCAACAGAAGTGGCATCAGCAGGTATAATTTTTGAACCGGTTTTTTCAGCCAGTTTATTAATCTCACCCATTCGCATGGCTATTGGTGCATTTGTTAGAACAAAACTGGCACCTTCTTCATGTGCTTTTTCGGCTACTTTCCATGCAATTGAATTCTCGTCTAAAGCACCGGTAATGATTCCTCGTTTCCCTTTTAATAAATTGTAAGACATGGTAATGGGTTTGTGGATTGTGGTTTGTAGTCCATGGTCTATAGTCTATGGTCTATGGTCTATGGTCTATGGTCTATGGTCTATGGTCCCTTCTTTAATTAACCCCAAACATAAAGATAAAGTTGCAAATTATGGTTTTAGTAGAAAAAATGTGAAAGTCTTAATTCATAACCATTTCCCTAGCATTCTCTAAAGCGGCGGCGGTAGGTTTTTCTCCACTTAGCATTCGTGCAATAGAGGTTATACGTTCCTCTTCATTTAATTGTCGAATATTTGTTTTTATAGCTTCATTTTTTATTTCCTTATACACAAAGAAGTGAGCATTTGCTTTGCCTGCTATCTGGGGTTGATGGGTAATACAAATAATTTGACGATTTTCAGCCAATCCTTTCATGATATTACCCACTTGTTTAGCCGCTTCACCTGAAATGCCAGTATCAATTTCATCAAAGATCATGGTAGGTAAATCTATCGACTGTGCTACCAAGGATTTGATGCAAAGCATTAAGCGGCTTAATTCTCCACCACTGGCAACTTTGCGAATAGGTTCGTAATGATTGCGTTTGTCTGCTTGCCCCGAAGGTAGATTTGCATCGAACAAAAATTCAATTTTATCTTTCCCAAAAATCTGCAAAGTGTTTTCAGTAATTTCGGGCTTTAGTCTGGCATTTGGCATGCCCACTTGTGACAATAAGTTGTTTACTTTTTCTTCCAGTGGTTGTAATTGTTTGTGTCTGGCTTTCGACAATTTATTTGCCAGTTGAGTAGATTCTGTTAATAAAGTAGCTACTTGTTTTTCTTTGTGCTGTATGGCATCATCCATATCTAACACAGCTTGGAGTTTTTGTTCCAGTTCTAATTGGATATGCAATAATTGACTTGTATTTTGTACGCCATGTTTTTTTAATAGCTTATAACCCTCCATAAGGCGTTGGTTAATCCATTCAATTCTTTTAATATCATAATGAATAACATGATTAATGCTATCAATTTCGCCTGCTATATCTTGTAATTCTATTTGTGTACTTTGTAAGCGTTCGATGACTTGTGTAAGATTGGGATGAAATGAGGCATATCCTTGTAGTTGATTAACCAATTGTTTCATTACCTGTACAACCGGATGTTCCGATTCTGTTAAATCAAAATAAACTTTAGCTAAAGTTGTTTTAATACCTTCTGCATTATTTAACAAGGCCAATTCGGCATCCAAGTCTTCTAATTCGTTTTCTTTTAATCCAAGATCATTGAATTCATTGAATAAAAATTGAAAATAATCAAGCTCTTTATGAAAGGCAGCTTTTTGTTGTTGTAACTGAGAAAGTTCTTTTCCGGCTGTATGCCATTGATGATATAGTATCTGGTAGTCATTCAATATGGTTTCATTACCAGCCAATGCATCTATTACTTCTCTTTGAAAATCGGTATCACCCAATTCCAAAGTATCAAACTGTTGATGTAGATCCACTAAAAATGAGGCCAAAGACTTTAATTGTTGAAGTGTAGCGGGTGTATCATTGATAAACGCCCTTGATTTACCATTAGCAGCAATTTCTCTTCTTAGAACCACATCCTCATCTATATCAAGCTCATTTTTTTCTAAAAAATCAAGTGCTTGATGTTTATGATCAATGGAAAAAATCCCTTCAATAAAACATTTTTTATCTTTATTAACCAATACAGAACTGTCTGCCCTTTCGCCCAAGATCAAGCTTAAAGCCCCCATTAAAATACTTTTACCGGCACCTGTTTCACCGGTTATAATATTCAGTTTCGATGAAAAATTAATTTCAATATTATCAATGATTGCGTAGTTCTGTATGTTGAGCTTTTTGAGCATGGAGAGAAACGTTTGGGGTTTGGAGTTTGAGGTTTGGTGTTGTTAATAGTTAATAATTAATTCAATCTGCCTGCGACGGATCAAAATTCAGCATTCAACTTTCACAAGATATACCCATCAAACCTTATCTTCAAATCTCTGTACTAAATACCTGTAAAAAACCGCAAAAACCACAAACCTCAAACTCCTAACCTTTCCTAATCCCCTTTGCATCTTGCTATCCCGGATTTGGCTTTTTGGTCGAGAGAGTTTTTGTATTCATGATCTTCCATATCTAGGCACTTCTGAAAATAAATAATCGCCATCGATTTTTGTCCCTTTTTTTCATAAATTTCCCCGGTTTGTAATGCTGCCCTTGCAGCAAAATATTCTTTTCTGTTTGTTCCAAGTGTAATGGCTACAAGATACGATTTTATGGCTTCTTCAACTTTCCCCAAATCATCAAATATTCGCGCTTTTCTATAGGCAAATTCCAGTTTTTCTTCCTCTTTTAAAAAATCTTTGTCTGTTTTCCCTTGTAACAATTTATCTGCGTCAAGGGCATACCCACCGTCACTTAGTAACCGTGCTTTTAGTAACAGTATATTTGGCCATTTGCCTGACTTTGCATCTTTTAATGCTTGTTTATCAGCATCGGAATCGGTTGTTCCTTTTTGTAAAATATTTTTCCTGGCATTTTCTGCCAAACTCATTTTACCTTCTAAATAATAACACCAACTTAGTTTTTGATAGGCATCTTTAACATAATACTTCCCTTTAAAATTATGGAGAAAGCTTTCTAAATAAATGGCAGCCTCTCTTGTTTCTAAATGATATAGTTTAGTAAAGCCCAGTTCGAAATCCCAAAAACTAACTGTAAGGTATTCTTCAGAAAGATTTCTATTGAGAATTACATGTTGGGCGAAATCTGAATTTTTATTATTGATTGCTAAATTCGCCACCATATAAGTATTAAGATGGTTGTTAACTATATCGAGTTTTTTTTGTTGCACAAAAATAAAGGCCTCTTCTTTTTTATTCTCAATATAGAAAAGTAAATAAGGATAAATAAACGCAGCTTCTGTAAACATGATTTTGGCCCAAGGGTCACTGCTGTTTACAAATCCCCTAACTGTTTTCATGCCTTCTTTTATGGAACCTTTCATGCCAAATAACCCGGCTATCCACTGATATCCATTTGGAATGGTACCTACAACCGCTTGCAGTGTCCCATACATGAGATCGTTAGCTATGAATGTGGGAAATTTTTTTTTATTTTCTTTACATAGTTGATAAGCTTTTCGAAACTCCCAGCCGGCATCCCAAAGCTTGCCAAATTTTATGGCAGTTGCAGCTTTATGAGCACGAACAGTACTTAAACAATAATTATAAAATGGAGAAGACAGCGGCCCTTTTTGCAATTTATTTATTCGATCAGAAAATTGAGGATAGCGTATTTCGTACTCTTTAGGATCCTCATTTAAAAACAAAACATAGAAATCTACATAACTTTCCAATAACAAGGGTATCAGATTATCTGGATTTTGTTTTTTTGCTTTTTCTATTAATGCAATACCGCTATTGATTTTAAGTTTGGTAATATCCTGGTAAGCTTGTTGACATATGCTATTAAACTCATACACTTTCTGTGCACGGCTTAACGTACAAAAAATGAACAAGAAAATGAGTCCTAAAAAAGATTTCATGATTAATCGAAAATAAGACATCTCGGCTTGTTGCTGAATTTTAAATGATAATATCTTGTGAATCCATCTGAAATTGCTGTGGTAAGGTATCAACATAAAAAAGGGTTGCCGTTTGGGCAACCCTTTTTTATGTTGTGAAGGATACTTTAAGTATCTGAATTCATGTATTTTTATTTTGCCTGAATACTATCGTTCAGGTCAGAATCAACCAAAATACGACCGCAATTCTCGCAAACAATAATTTTTTTATGCAAACGAATCTCACTTTGGCGTTGCGGTGGAATTGAATTAAAACAACCGCCACAGGCATCCCTGTCAACAGCTACAACAGACAACCCATTGCGGTAACTTTTGCGTATGCGGTCATAGCTATAAATTAACCTTTCATCAATATGGCCACGAGCATCTGCACTCAATTTATTAAAATGGTTTTCTTCTTTTTCTGTATCAACGATAATTTTCTGTAATTCACTTTTTTTGTGATTAAGAACACCATCTTTTACGGCAACCTGCTTTTTTGCTACTTCAAGCGTTTTTATTTTCTCACCCAATTCTTCATTCGCATCACGAATATGTTTTTCACATAGCTTTATTTCAAGCTGCTGCATTTCTATTTCTTTGTTGATGGCTTCAAACTCACGGTTATTCTTAACGTTTTCACTCTGCTTTTCGTATTTGGCAATCAAGGCTTCACTTTCTTTAATGGCGCCTTTTTTAGTCTCGATGAACTCCGTAATGCCATTGATTTCTTCTTCTACACGTGTTTGACGACTTTGTAAACCTTGAATTTCGTCTTCCAAATCACTTACTTCCATGGGAAGTTCGCCTTTTAAAATCTGGATTTCATCCAACTTACTGTCTATCTTTTGCAACCGTAATAGGGTTACTAATTTTTCTTCAACAGAATACTCTTTAACTGAAGCCATAAAGGTTTGTTGTTTGTGGTTTGATGTTTGTGTTATAAAGTTTGGTAAAAAGTAGGTTTCTTTTTAGCCGGCACTTCATCGTTTCTATGCTACCTCATCCTAGAAAGTAGTTAACCGGATTGGTTTTCACTCCTGATTTGAGGACCGCAAAGGTAGGGAATTTCGCTTGTAAAATATCAATCAAAAGGTCTGTTGTAAATTGTTCGCTTTCCCAGTGCCCAATATCGGCTAATACCATTCGATGATT
Source organism: Bacteroidota bacterium (assembly GCA_031417635.1). Lineage (GTDB taxonomy): Bacteria > Bacteroidota > Bacteroidia > Chitinophagales > Chitinophagaceae > Sediminibacterium. The sequence goes on from JANOVY010000161.1 coordinate 25,521, forward strand.
GGCATCAAAAAAATCATGATACTTAATATCTGCGGTTATATAGATATCTGCACCGAAATTAAGGGCATTTTTAATAAAAGAACTACCTGAACCGCCGCAAATAGCTACTTTTTTTAACCTTTTACCCAAAAAAGGGGTATGTCTAATCACAGAAAGCTCAAATGATGTTTTTAGCATATGTAAAAAGCCTATTTCATCCATTTCTTCCGGTAATTCACCCACCAAACCTGATCCAACTGATTGATAATCATTTTCTAATTTGATAATGTCATAAGCGACTTCTTCATATGGATGGGCTAATAATAGCGCTTCAATCAATCCTTTTTTTCTAGATATGGGAAAAATGACTTCTATTTTTATCTCTTTTTCATGATGTAGTTTCCCCGGTTCTCCCACAAATGGGTGAGTGCGCTCAATTCCTTTAAATGTTCCCACACCCTCTACATTAAAGCTTGTTTCAATATAATCACCTATTTGGCCTGCACCGGCAGCAAATAGCGCTTTTCTTAGGTTTTCCGCTTCCGCTATCGGTACAAAAGTGAATAACTTCATTAATTGCCCGGATTTAGGCACTAAAATCTCCCGATTAATCAAACCAATCTGATCGGCCATTCGGTTATTAACACCACTTAGGATATTGTCTAAATTTGTGTGAATGGCATAGATGGCGATTTCTAATTTTATGGAGGCAATCACAGTCCTTTCCACATAATTTTCACCATTCAATTTTCGTAACCCTCCAAAAATAATAGGGTGATGAGCTACGATTAAATTACAGCCTCTGTTTTTTGCTTCCAATACTACTTCTTCCGTTACATCTAAAGTGCAAAGGATCCCTGTACACTCCCAAGCTAAATGACCGGTTAAGAGTCCTGCATTATCATAACTTTCCTGAAGGGATAAAGGGGCATTGCTTTCTAAAACTTTTATAATATCAAAAATCTGCATGGGTAAATATAAATGATGGGATTTGTGCTGCTTAATTAAAATTAGGCAAAAAACAGACCTGTAAACTAAACAGCAATCAATATTTTTGTAAATGTCTGCAACCCTATTTCTTTTTAATAATGGAAAATTCAGCCGGTCTGATAAGCTTTTCATTTCTCCTGATAATCGATCTTTTCGTTATGGTGATGGTTTTTTTGAAACGATCAAAGTAATGAATGGTAAGATCCTACTGGCAGATTTGCATATGGAAAGATTGTTTTCATCTTTGCAACTTTTGCAATTTCAAGTGCCCAGTTATTTTACGCCCGCATTTGTAAAAGAAAATATTTTGGCCGTCGTAAAAAAAAATCTACATCATAAACTGGCAAGGGTAAGGGTTACGATTTATCGGGGTGATGGCGGATTGTATGATGAATTGAGTCATTTTCCCAATCACCTTATACAATCTTGGGATTTAAATCCTTCAAACAATGTACTCAACGAGAATGGCCTGGTAATTGGCTTGTATAAGGATGCCAGAAAAGTTTGCGACAATTTTTCTGCTGTAAAGAGTAATAACTTTCTTTCTTATGCAATGGCTGCATTGTGGGCCAAACGAAATAAATTAAATGATGCACTTGTACTGAATCCTTACGACAGAATTGCTGATGCCACCATTGCTAATATTTTTCTTGTAAAAGACGGTGTAATAAAAACATCCTCTTTAACTGAGGGTGCTGTAAACGGAGTTATGCGAAGACATTTACTCACGTGTATGCGTGAAGATGGCATGCCTGTTCAAGAAACATCAATATCCATCGATGAAATTTTGGAAGCATCAGAGATTTTCCTTACCAATGCCATTTATGGTATTCGTTGGGTAAAGCAAATGGATAACAATGGGTATACACAACAAGTAGCCTCTTTGCTTCATAAGAAAATGATTTGTTCTTTATTTTAAGTTTTTCAGGATATTTTACTTCTCATAATGTTCAAGGTTAACATGAACTTTTTCAAATTAAAATAAACCATTTACCCGAAATCTTGTTTTGATTATTTACCAAAGTGTCAACTATGAAGCCAAAAGTGAATATCATGTGGTTTAGAAGAGATCTTCGACTGTACGACAATGCAGCACTTTATCATGCCCTACAAGGCACACTTCCGGTTGTGCCCATATTTATTTTCGACAAAAAAATCCTGGATCAATTGGATGACAAAATGGATAGACGGGTGTCATTTATTTACTCAACCTTACAAAGATTGCAAAGTGAATTACTAAAAGATAAAAGCACATTGGAAATTTATTATGGACTTCCTCAACAAATATTCACAGAACTTATAGATAAGTATTCTATAGAAAACGTATTTACGAATCACGACTATGAACCTTATGCCATTGAAAGAGATTCAAGCATTGAGAAGTTATTGTCTGATAACGGGGTATCTTTTTTTAGTTATAAAGACCAAGTTATTTTTGAAAAAGATGAAATCATAAAAGATGATGGCAAACCGTATACCATATTTACTCCTTATTCAAAAAAATGGAAAGCCGGACTAACAGCATTAACAATAAAATCTTTTGAAACAGAAAAGCATTTCTCAAATTTTTTTCAACAAAAACCGTCATTGTTTCCAACTCTTACACAGATGGGCTTTATTGAAGACATCTCGCCTACGCCTTCAGAAAAAGTAAAAGATGCAGTCATTCTTCATTATCATGAAAGTAGAAATTTTCCGGGACTTGAAGATGGTACAACAAAATTGGGGGTGCATTTGCGCTTCGGCACAATTAGTATTCGGGAATTGGCAAGAAAGGCAGTTGCATTAAATGAAACATATTTAAATGAATTGATTTGGAGAGATTTTTATCATATGATCTTATGGCATTTTCCAGGGGTTGGGAAAGGAAAGTGTTTTAAGCCGGCTTATGAAATGATAGCCTGGAGAAATAATGAAGATGAATTTGAAAAATGGTGTGAAGGAAATACCGGTTATCCAATTGTAGATGCCGGCATGCGCGAATTGAATGCTACCGGATTTATGCATAACCGTGTTAGGATGATTACAGCTTCTTTTTTAACCAAACATTTATTGATTGATTGGAGATGGGGAGAAGCCTATTTTGCCCAAAAATTATTAGATTTCGATCTAGCCGCTAATAATGGTGGTTGGCAATGGGCCGCTAGCAGTGGATGTGATGCAGCACCCTATTTTAGAGTATTTAATCCCGCATTGCAAACAGAAAAATTTGATAAAGAGCTAACTTATATAAAGAAATGGGTTCCCGAATTCCAGGAATTCAGTTATCCAAAACCCATTGTTGTTCATGAAGTAGCTAGGAAAAGGGTATTGGAAGTGTATGCGAAAGCGTTAAAGAAATAACTTCATTTCTGCTAGAAAAAAAATGTTTGTGCACTCACCGTTTTCTATATTAAACCCTTGATTCATTTGATGAATTGATGGGGCTGAAAATATCTTTTTTAAATTTTGTTGTATCGGGATTCATCTGTGCATATACATCCAGTAAAGTATGCACTGCTTTCTTGCCTTCCTCTCCAAGATTGAGAGAATAATTGTTAACGTACAAATCAATGTGTTGCCTCATAACGGATTCCTCCATTTCTTGTGAATGTTTGCGAACATAGTTGGTTAAAGCAGGGTATTGCTGAAATGAAAATTCGAGGCTTTTCCTAATTAATCTGTCTATTTTCTGTTGGAGGTCAATATCCATTGATCGTTTTATTATAATACCTCCCAAGGGGATAGGCGATTTGATTCTTTCTTCCCAATAGTTACCCAAATCCATTATCTTAATCAATCCCTTTTTTTGATAGGTAAAACGGTTCTCATGAATGATGACACCTGCGTCAACCATTCCGCTCAGTACTTCGTCTTCTATTTCATTAAATACCACAAACTGTTTATTCTTTGCTTCTGGATATGCCAAAGAAAAAAGCATATGCGCAGTTGTATTCATTCCCGGTATGGCAATGCGCATGTTGTTTACCTCATTCGTATTTCGTAATTCACTTTTCGTAATTAATATGGGCCCTACGCCTTTTCCCAATGCCCCACCACTGTTTAGCACCATGTATTTGTCAAGCACAAGTGGCAATACCCCATAACTGATTTTACTTATGGCTAATTTGCCTTCTATCGCCCATTCATTCAAGGTTTGAACATCAGCCAACTGTACATCAAATTCAATGCCTTCGGTGTCTATTAATTGATTCACCAAAGCGTCAAAAATGAATGTATCGTTCGGACAAGGAGAGAATCCTAATGTTAGTTTCATGTATTGTTAATCTATGATCCAGGGTCCGTAGACCTTTGTAAAGTTACTGATCGCTTACTTAATCTTATACAACTTATCAATGTACGTAAGGATTACCTGATTCAGGTTTTCAATGGCTTCTTTCATTTTCCAATTTGCCTTATTTCTTTCACCAATTGCATTTGAAATTGCTCGAATTTGTATAAAAGGAACATTGAATTCGCGGCAGATAAAATGTAAGGCGGCACCTTCCATACTTTCTAGCGTAGGGTTGTATTTTTTTATCAGTTGTTGAATACGCTCTTTGTTTGTAGAAATTTCGTTAACAGTAATTGCAGAAACTTCCGGCAATTGTAAAAGATTGTATTTTGACAAACAAGGATTCGGAAGTTTTCTTTTTTCGTATGGATGGTAACTGCTTTTTTCTAATTTTAGGTCGAAAATGTCTTTCCATTTCCCATCTTCTTCAACACCCATGTCTGCTACATTTTCTTCTTTAATTACCAATACTGTACCTAAGTCTATGGTTGATTGGAAACTTCCTGCAACACCTACTTGAATAATTAGGTCGGGTTTGTCTTCCATTATCATTTTTGTTAATGAAACGGCAGTAGCCAACATTCCCACGCCACTTTGATGAAATTGCACTTTTAAGCGATTACTTTCGCTGGTATATAAATTTTTCATCTCCAAAAACGAAGGCATCCATTCTCCAACGGTGGCTGCTGTAATGATTACTCGCATAGAAGCAAAGGTGGGTAAAAAGTCCGAAAGTCCGAAAGTCCGAAAGTCCGAAAGTCCGTAAGTCTGCAAGTCCGTAAGTTAGTAGTTTGGGATATTCGTAAAAAAGAAAAATATTTTCTTGCCGACTTACTGACTTTCGGACTTTCGGTCTACTATCTTACCTTTGCCAAAATTATTGAGGCGAATGGTCTATTTAACCCGGCAAGAACATTTTAATGCAGCACACAAACTTTTCAATCCTACATGGGATAAGGAGAAAAATGAGGCTGTTTTTGGTGTTTGTGCTAATGAAAACTGGCATGGGCACAATTATGATTTGTTTGTAACCATCAAAGGAGAGCCGAACCTTGAAACAGGCTTTTTGTTTGATGTGAAAAAATTGAGTTTCCTCATTAAACAGTATGTCATAGATAAATTAGATCATAAAAATCTAAATATGGATGTCGACTTCATGAAAGATACCATGTGCAGTACTGAGAATTTGGCGATTGCCATTTGGCAACAATTGGTACCCCATTTACCCGCTGAAGTAAGTTTGCATTGTATTAAGCTTTATGAAACTCCTAGAATATATGTAGAATACTTCGGATAGGCGAAATCCTTAATGTAAGGAGTGAATGTTTTATTGTTTTTCAGTAATTGAATGATTTCATTCAACAATTCGAAATCTTTCATTTTTTTTAAACAAAAGACAGTAGTTAATAGTTATTATATAGTGTTGTAACTTTAATAATTAACAATACTTAGGAAAGAGGTATTTTATTGTCATTTTGAGGCTTTTAGAAACTATGGCCACTTGATCAGCACACTTCTGAAACAGTGCCAATAATTGATAATTGAATTACGATTCTTAATTATTTTTTTGAACAGAGAATGCACATGATAAATGAGTTTGCGTTTTTAAGTAAGTGTAAATTGTTTAAGATGTTATTATAATTAAACTGATGGATAAAAAAGTAGCTGTTTTTAGAAAGGAACACTTTAATGCGGCACATCGACTTCATAATCCCGATTGGAGTGATGATAAAAATAATGCCGTATTTGGGTTGTGCAATAATCTCAATTATCATGGGCATAATTATGAGTTAATTGTAAAAGTAGTGGGTGAAATTGATCGGGAAACAGGGTACGTGATTGACTTGAAAATTTTGAGCGAACTAATTAAAGCAGAAGTATTGAATAAGTTCGATCATAAAAACCTGAACCTAGATACGATTGAGTTTGCAAAACTCATTCCAACTGCAGAAAATATTGCGGTTGTTATTTATGATTTATTAAGGACAAAACTTGATGAAAAACTGACTTTATCTATCAGACTCTATGAAACCGAAAGGAATTTTGTAGAGTATCCTGTTTAAGTAAAGTATAAAAAATTGATTATGGCATATACGAAAATCGAGAAGTATGACGAAGATGTTACAATGGGGTTGATGAAAAATTACCATGAATCATTGACATTATTAGGGGAAGACCCGGAAAGAGAAGGATTGATTAAAACGCCTGAGCGTGTGGCTAAAGCCATGCAATACCTTACACAAGGATATTCGATGGATCCTAAAGCCATTCTCAATTCGGCGAAATTTAAAGAAGATGTAAGTGAGATGGTTATTGTAAAAGACATTGAATTGTACTCAATGTGTGAACATCATATGTTGCCTTTTTTTGGCAAAGCGCACATTGCCTATATTCCCAATGGATGGATAACCGGATTAAGTAAATTGGCAAGGGTTGTAGATGTATATTCTAGGAGATTGCAAGTACAAGAAAGATTAACCACTCAAATTTTAGAAGCCATTAAAGAATCGCTGAATCCCGTAGGCGTAGCTGTTGTTATTGAAGCAAAACATTTGTGTATGATGATGAGAGGTGTGCAAAAACAAAATTCAGTTACTACCACTTCAGCATTCGATGGAGAGTTTTTAAAAAATACCACCAGGAGTGAGTTTTTAAAGTTAATTTCTGCAAGGTTGGATTAGGTTATTGGTTTATTCGTTTATTTTGGGTTATAAGGTAAAGGGTATAAATACGCTATTTTTAGTTTGAATATTTTGGTAGATTTAGGTTTATTAGTGATAATAAACTTATTTTATTGCCTTTTTATTAGACGATCTTGAAGTGTATAATCTTGCCGAACAACTAAGCGATAAAATATGGAATATAGTAATTGCCTGGCCCCCTTTTGTAAAATTTGGATTAGGGAAACAACTTACTTCTGCTATTGATTCTATTTCTGCTAATATTGCAGAAGGCTAAAGCAGATTTTTTATCATGGAAAATATACACTTCTGCTTTTATGCAATGGGTTCTTTACTCGAGACAAAAAGCTGGATCCAAAAAGCTAAGACAAGGGCCCTAATAAAAGAAGCGGAACACCAATCTTTGTTAAATGAATGATAAGTTATTCATAAAAAACTAAACGGATATATCAAAGTATTACAACAAAATTCCCACAAACAATAATCACTCTCACCAAATAAACTAGTAAACTAATAAAATCTAACAAATGAAACATGCCTATATTTTTCCCGGACAAGGATCTCAATTCAGTGGCATGGGAAAAAATCTTTATGAAACCAATATTGAGGCAAAAGAATTATTTGAGAAAGCAAATGAAATACTCGGCTTTCGCATCAGCGATACAATGTTTGGAGGCACAGATGAAGAGTTGAAACAAACCAATATTACACAACCTGCCATATTTCTACACTCCGTAATAGCTTTTAAAACACTAAAGGATATTAAGCCCGATATGGTGGCCGGACACTCTTTAGGAGAGTTTTCTGCTTTAGTTGCCAATGGTGTTTTACTTTTCGAAGACGCACTTCGATTGGTTAGTATTCGGGCTACTGCTATGCAGAAAGCTTGTACTATTCAACCTTCTACCATGGCTGCTGTGTTGGCTTTGGCAGATGAGAAAGTAGAAGAAATTTGTGTTGCAATTCAAAACGAAACCGGTGAAATAGTAGTAGCGGCTAATTACAATTGCCCGGGACAATTGGTGATTAGTGGCTCCATAAAAGGAATTGAAATCGCTTGTGAAAGAATGAAAGCTGCGGGAGCAAAAAGAGCCTTGGTTTTACCGGTGGGAGGGGCTTTTCATTCGCCATTGATGTTGCCTGCCAAAGAAGAGTTGGCCGCCGCCATAGAAGCCACCATTTTTAATACTGCTTCTTGCCCTGTTTATCAGAATGTTGTTGCCAAACCCATTACAGATCCTTATGAAATAAAAAGAAATTTGATTGATCAATTAACCGGTGCTGTTCGATGGACACAAAGTGTTCAAGCAATGGTGGTTGATGGGGCAACAATCTTCACAGAATCCGGTCCGGGTAAAGTATTGCAAGGTTTGGTACAAAAGATACATAAGGAAGCGGTGGTGGATGGAGTGAGTTGAGGGTGTGGATAGAAACAAACCTGAGGTGCGTAAAGTAACAAGTGAGTCGTAAAATGTTAAGCGTGAAACTCAATTAATGGACCATGGACAATGGACTATGGCCTAAAATCAATTGTCCCATTTATCCATTCTGGATCTAATTTGGCATTGTATTTTTTGTAGAAATTGATCGCAGGCTCATTCCAGTCTAATACTTGCCACACCAATCTGCTGTAACCTTTTTCTTTTGTTTCTTGAATAATGCGGTCAAATAATAATGTACCGGCTCCTTTCCCACGTAATTGTTGGGTTACTAAAAAATCTTCTAGGTATAAGCATTGCCCTTTCCAGGTGCTGTATCTGATATAATATAAAGCAAAGCCCTCCACTTTGCCATCAAATTCTGCCACAAAAGCCCACCAGACAGGGTTTGGGCCAAAACCACTTTCTTCAAAATGTTCTAAGGATACGGTTACTTCATCGGGGGCTTTTTCGTAATCGGCTAATTCCTGTATTAATTCCAATACACGAGAACAGTCTTTTTTTTCAGCTTTTCTAATTGATATTCCCATAAAACAATTCATTAACTACTTTAACAACTTTTACCTACTTTAACAACTTTAACTTCTTTAACTTTTTTGACCCTTATACCCGGGCCCTTTGATAAACCTACCCGAACGATGATCGGTAGGTTCTCCATTTTTCAAAACCGGCTTGCCATTCACAAATACATGTGTCATTCCTTCAGCATATTGATGAGGTTTTTCATAAGTGGCATTGTCTTTTATTTTTGCAGGGTCGAAAACCAAAATGTCTGCATAGTAGCCCAGTTTTAATTCTCCTCTTTTTTGCAATTTTAAATGTTTAGCAGGTAAGGCTGCTAATTTTTGAATGGCAGATTGTAATGACAATAATTTTTCATCACGAGAATATTGTCCAAGTACTTTTGCGAAATTACCATACGCACGAGGATGGGCATTCGATCGTAAGAAAACACCTTCAGTGGTATAAGATCCTTCATCGCTTCCAAAACTAACCCAGGGTAACACAATTTGCTTTTTTACATTTGCCTCATTCATTAAAAAATAGGCAACACCAACCCTTGTACTGTCTTGAATAATTAAATCCATCGCTGTTTCTTCAACAGATTTGTTACGAATTTTGGCCACTTCCGTCAGCGTTTTACCGGTATATTTTTTTAAAGAATCCTCTTTAAATCCCAATAATAAAACATGGTCTGCACCTCCACAACCAAAATATAAATTTTCCCAATCTACTGCATCAGTATTCATCGCTTTCATCATCTCTTTTCGAATAGCCGGATCTTGTAATCGTTCCCTGAGTTTTCCAAATCCTCCATCTTGTAATGTGGGAGGGAAAGAAGAAGTTAAGCCTGTTGCACCTGCCAAATAGTTGTACATATCTGCTGTAATATCAAGGCCTTCCTTTCTGGCCCTTTCAACCCTTTTGATAACACTATCCATTTTATGCCAGTTATTTTTCCCTGCGGCTTTTAAGTGAAATATTTCTGCCGGAATATTGGCTTCTTTGGCAATGGTTATGAGTTCTTCTACAGCCTCTAATAAATGATTCCCTTCGCTTCGCATATGACTACTATAAGTACCTCCATATTTCGAGGCTTCTTTTGACAGGGCTATTAATTCATCTGTCTTTGCAAAAAAATCTACCGGGTATATCAATGCATTCGTTACCCCTAAAGCACCTTCTTCCATTGCCTGTCTTACTAATAATTTCATGCTATCTAACTGATCTGGCGTGGGTGCAATATTGTCTTCACCTATAACATATTGGCGTACAACACCGGTACCTATAAAAGAGGCAATATTGCAGGATATCCCTTTTTTCTCCAGAAATTGCATGTACTCTCCTAACGAGTTCCATGCTACTTTGTATTTGATATCTGATTGTCCCCCGAGTTGTCTTTCTTTCATTAGCGGGTTTAATGGACCCATACTAAATTCGCCAAATATTTCGGTGGTCACACCTTGCCTTAAATCACTTTGTGCTCTGCCATCTTGAATAAGTGTTTCTTCTGAATGCCCCATCATGTTAATAAAACCGGGGGTAATGGCCATTCCATTTGCGTCTATTATTTCATTGGCAGATGCTTCTTTTGAAAGGTCTCCAATAAAAGCAATGGTATCATTTTTAATGGCAATATCAGCTTTGAAAGGGTTACCACCACTGCCATTATATACCATTCCATTGCGTATGATTGTATCATATTTTTTATTTTGGCATGAAATCAGAATAAGAACAAAGCCTATATAAAAAAATATTTTTTGCATAAAAAAAATTGAAAAGTGATGAATGAAAAATCAAAAAAATAGCCCATTAAATATAAACACTTAACGGACTATTTGCAATAAATGAGATAGATTCTTTTTTAAGCCATTTTAAGGGCTTGATCAAGATCAGTTAAGATGTCTGCTATATTTTCAATACCTACACTCATTCTGATTAAGCCATCAGTAATGCCATATTTGATTCTTTCTTCTCTTGGTAATCCAAAATGACTCATGCTGGCTGGATGTGATACCAGCGTATCTACTGTGCCCAATGATATTGCCCTTACACACATTTGTAAAGCATCAATAAACTTTTTTCCGGATTCTATTCCACCCTTTAATTCATAACTCATCACTGCGCCCGGATGGCGCATTTGTTTGATACTGATATGATAATCCGGATGAGAACTCAATCCATTAAAATTTACAAGTGCAATGGCAGGGTGATTAGCTAAAAATGCGGCCACTTCCATAGCATTGTGGCAATGTCGCTCCATGCGAAGTTCCAAAGTTTTCATCCCTTGCGTTAATAAATATGCATCGAATGGATTGCTGTTGCCACCTAAAAGCACATGCCATTTCCAAGCTGTTGTCTGCATAAAGGCCAAATCTTTTCCTAGTAATACACCTCCAATAGAAGTGCCATGACCATTTAGAAATTTTGTAGTTGAATGAAAGACAAAATCAACCCCAAATTGAAAAGGTTGTTGGAGATATGGGGTTGCAAAAGTATTGTCAACAGATACCAATAGTTTGTGTTGTTTGGCTAATTGAGTAATTGCTTCAATATCCACACACTGTATAGTAGGATTGGCCGGTGTTTCAATATGGACTAATTTGATAGCCGGATTTTTTTTAAGTGTATCCTCAACAAGTGTTAAATCATGCATATCAATGATGATTGTTTTTATTCCTGTTGTTGCCAGTACTTTATTCATCAGTTCGTGTGTTCCGCCATAAAGCGAAAAGTGCGATAAAATGGTATCGCCCGATTGTAAAGTACTTAGGAATAAGGTTGTCATGGCAGCTTGTCCACTTGCGTGTAATAGGGCTTTTAGTTTAAGTGGACTACCATCGGCATTAGAAAGGCCAAATGCTTCCAGTGCTGCGATGGTTTCTTCTGCAACAGTAAATGTTGGATTACCCCAACGGCTATAAACTTTGGTTTTATCATCGCCCGCAAAACGATCGGACCCTTGTTGTGCAGAATCGTAGGTAAAAGTTGATGTAGCATAAATGGGCGTCAGATGCGAGTAATCTGCATTTTCTTTGCCTGCCGAATGAATTGCTACTGAACTGATACCGGTCAAAGGGAATTTATTATTCATGATAATATTTTATACAAATTTGTTTGTTGTAAATTGGTCAGATAAATTGATCTATCAAAAGTAAGATTAAACATGAAGAAACTATTAACCTCATTTGCTAAATACGACCTGTGGGCGAATGAAGCTTTGTTTGCTGTGGTTTTACAATTGACCAAATTACAACAAAGGGAAGAGATCAAAAGCAGTTTCCCTTCTATACATAAAACTTGTTTTCATTTATTGGATGCTTATAGTATCTGGTGGCAACGGTTACTGAAAATTGAAAATATTGTAGTGCCAAGTCAGGTGACAAATTATTCAACGACTGAAATTGTCAGTCACATATTACAACTAAACGGGCAATGGGTTGATTGGTTACAAACAGCTTCTGACACTGAAGTAGAAACCAATTTGTCGTATAAAAACATGCATGGTGAAATTTACAAGCAGCCTATTCAGGAAATAGTATTGCATGTATGTAATCATGGAACTTACCATCGAGGACAGCTGGTAACCATGTTTCGGCAGGTAGGGGTGGAAGAAATTCCTCAGACAGATTACATATTTTATACTAGGTGTTAACCACCCCCGTTTTTTTATAACTGCGTTATAAAAAAACGTCCCCTCCTTGTGAAGGAGGGGAAATTCAAATTGTTGTGTAGCAAAAAGTATTGGTTTCCCCTCTTTGTGAAGGAGGGGAAAAATAAAAATCAAATCGCAGCTTGATTTTTATTTAGGGGTGGTGGGTGTGATTGGTTAATAAGCCCATTTTACCCAAGTAGCTCCCCAAGTAAATCCACCGCCAAAAGCAGCCAAAATTAAATTATCGCCTTTTTTTAATTGGCTTTCCCAATCCCATAAACACAATGGGATGGTTGCTGCGGTTGTATTTCCATATTTCTGAATGTTAATCATTACTTTTTCCTTTGAAAGCCCCATTCTGTTGGCAGTCGCATCAATGATGCGTAAGTTAGCCTGGTGTGGAACCAGCCAGGTTACGTCGTCTCCGGTTAATTGATTACGCGCTAATAATTCTGCACTAACATCTGCCATGCCCTTAACAGCAAATTTAAAAACCGGCTGCCCTTCTTGGTATGCAAAATGTTCTTTCGAAAGAACTGTTTCAACTGTGGCGGGTTTAACAGAACCGCCGGCTTTCATATGTAAATATTGACGGCCACTTCCATCACTTCTTAATATGCTATCTAAAATACCGGAGCCATCAGTGGCAGGTTCCAATAAAACCGCCCCTGCTCCATCACCAAAAATGATACAGGTGGCACGGTCTGTGTAATCAACAATGGCACTCATTTTGTCAACTCCAACAACAATTACTTTCTTATACCTCCCACTTTCTATATACATGGCGCCGGTAGTTAATGCAAATAGGAAGCCGCTGCATGCGGCACTCATATCATATCCCCAGGCGTTGGTTGCGCCTATTTTATCACAAATGATATTGGCAGTAGCCGGAAAAACCATATCCGGGGTAACGGTAGCACAAATAAGGCAATCAATATCTTTGGGGTCGAGGTTCTTTTTACGTAAAATTTCTAAAACGGCCGGTACCGCCATATCACTACTTCCTTTTCCGGGCTCTTTTAAAATTCTTCTTTCTGAAATACCGGTTCGAGTTCGAATCCATTCATCATTGGTGTCTACCATTTTCTCTAAATCGAAATTAGTGAGTTTGGTTTCAGGAACATATCCTCCAACTGCAGTAATTGATGCTGTTATTTTACCCATAATTAACCTCTAAAATTGTTGCAAATATCCCAAAAGATTTTTTCTTATGGACACAAATCATGATTTATCCATAATTTATATATAACTAATTGATTATCAATTAATGTTTAATAAAATACCAAATAATTGCTTCCTTTATAATAAAGTTTACTTGCACACATGAATTTGCCATATTTTTGAAACAGGTATGATTGCTTTTGTTAGAGGACATTTTGCTGTTAAAACACCTGCACGTGTAGTGGTGGATGTAAATGGAGTTGGGTATGATTTGCAGATTAGTTTGCATACGTATTCATCGATAAGTAATAAGGAGAATGGCCTTCTTTTTACCTACCTTCATATTACTGAGAATGCACAAACCATGTATGGTTTTGCAGAGCTGGCTGAAAAAGAAATGTTCCTTCAGTTGATTAGTGTTTCAGGTGTAGGGGCATCAACAGCCAGAATGATGTTATCAGGAATGCGGCCTGATGAAATTGCCAGAGCCATTGTTCAGGGCAACACACGGCAGTTAGAGGGTATCAAAGGAATTGGCAAAAAATCTGCAGAAAGATTAATAGTTGAACTAAAAGATAAGTTGAGTAAACAAAATCTTGATTTGTCTTTCGGAATTACCGGTGTTCAATCAGTAGATAGTGACGCAGTGAATGCACTGATAGCATTGGGAATCGGCAGAATAATGGCTGAACAGGCAGTGAAAAAGACCATGGCATCAATACCAGAAAACGGTTCATTAGAAGAAATCATTAAACAAGCACTTAAAAATTTATAAACTATCGCCCGATTTTTACTTAAATAAACATTTCACATTATCGTAATTATCTCTACTTAATCAAGTGCAACTGTTTGAAGGCGATTCACTATTTTATAGGTGTTCTTATCCTTTTACTTACGGGTACTCCTGCCTTAAGTCAACAAAAGGATTCACTGCGTTATCCCATTAACGACAGAAGGGGGGATCCTTTCTCTGTACAAAGCAAAAATCCTTTTGACATTCGTGATACTTCTCTGATTAAACGAAATATTGAGTATGATCCAAAAACAAAACAATATTATATTATTGAAAAGATAGGTAGTAGTTATTACAGAAAACCTACTACATTAAGCTTTGATGAATTTTGGAAAATTAGTGCTAAGCAATCAGAGACAGATTATTTTAAGAAAAGAGCCGATGCCCTCACCACACTAAACAAAAAAGGACAGCGACCTTTTTTGCGTGTGTATGATCAGTTGTTTGATCGAATTTTTGGCTTAAACAATATTTCTGCCCCCGGAATTGATCAGGTTAAACAAAAAATTGGGGAAGTGAAATCAGCAGTAACCGATTTAAAAAAATCTTCGGAAGATTTAAAGAAGTTGAACAAAATGAAGATTGATATACGACCAACAGGCGAAGTCAATATCACAGCGGGATATCAGGGACAAAATATTGAGAATCCCACTTTACCTGAACTAGCAAGGAAAAATGGCGGATTTGATTTTGATATGAATGCCAAATTAAATGTAAATGCAAATATTGGCGACAAATTAAAATTTCCAATCAACTACAATACACTTTCCAACTTTGGTTTTGATAATCAAATAAAACTTGATTACAAAGGGATGAAAGATGAAATTCTAAAAAGTTTGGAAGCCGGAAATATTTCTTTTCAATCAAGAAGTGTACTGATTCCTAGTGCACAAAATTTATTTGGTGTAAAAACCCAATTACAATTTGGAAAACTGTTCATTACAGGAGCCATTGCCAACCAACGATCGAGTCGCCAATCTGTTGGGCTTCAAGGTGGTGCGTCTACACAAAATTTTAGTAAAAAGCTGGATGATTACGAAGAAAACAGACACTTTTTAGTTGGACAATACTTTAGAAATAATTACAATAAAACCATGTCTAGTTTACCTGTTGTAAATACACAGGTACAAATTCAACGAATGGAAGTATGGGTTACTAACCGAACCGGGGCAACCACCGATGCCCGTGATATCGTGGGATTGATGGATTTAGGTGAATCCAAACCTTATAATCCTGCCGTTTCTTCTTTAACAACAAATCCTTTACCTGCGAATGGGGTGAATAATTTGTATTCTTCATTAGTTAGTAATCCCAATGCACGGAATCCTACATTGATTAATTCTTTGCTACTTAATAAAGGGCTGAAGCCTGTAGATGATTATGAAAAAACATTTGCTCGTAAATTAAACCCAACTGAATACTATTACAATCCCAAAGTAGGATTTGTATCCATTAATGTTCAGTTGCAAGCTGATGAAGTATTGGCCATTGCTTATCAATATACATACAATGGCAAAGTTTACCAAGTAGGTGAATTTTCGCAAGATGTGGCATTAGATTCAACTAGAGGTATTCAGAAAGTTTTATTTCTTAAACTATTAAAAGCCACATCACAAAGAACTGAATTGCCTACTTGGGGTTGGATGATGAAAAACGTGTATTCTTTAGATTTATTTGGCGGAATTCAGCAAGAAGATTTTAAACTAAATGTGTTATATGAAGAGCCCAGTGGTGGATTGAAAAGATATTTACCGGAAAGCTCACCGGCAGTAGATGGAAAACCTTTGTTGCGTATTTTAAATCTCGATCGACTCAATAATCGAAATGATCCACAACCTGATGGTGTGTTTGATTATATTGATGGGTATACGATTCTTCCAATAATGGGCCGAGTAATTTTTCCCGTTTTGGAGCCTTTTGGCCGAGACCTTGATACATTGGCATTTGCAGGTCAATCCCAAGCTATTAAAAATAAATATGTATACAATCAACTCTATGATTCCATAAAAGCAATAGCCCAAACCTATGCTAACTTAAACCGTTTTGTAATGCAGGGCCAAGTTAAAGGAAGTGCCGGTGGGTCTGAAATTCCACTAAATGCATTTAATGTTCCACCGGGTTCCGTAACTGTAACAGCCGGTGGTTTGGTATTAAAAGAAGGCACAGATTATATTGTTGATTATAATTTAGGCAGTGTTAAAATTATCAATGCCGGAATACTAAGTTCAAATGCTGCTGTAAAAGTTTCCTTTGAAAATAATGCCGGATTCGGTGTTCAACAAAGAAACTTCACAGGACTAAGATTAGATTATTTAGCCAATAAAAAACTAACATTAGGTTCTTCTTATGTTCGTTTGGCAGAACGTCCATTTTTTACAAAGATGGGATTTGGCGAAGATCCTATACAAAACGCTATGTATGGAGTTGATTTTAGTTATAAGTCGGAGTTCCCAGCATTAACCAGACTATTGGATAAACTCCCCTTTTATTCTACTAAAGTGAAGTCGTCCATAAATGCTTATGGTGAAGGAGCATTGTTGCAACCTGGGCATCCTCAACAAATAGGAAAAGGAGAGCAAGGATTAATTTTTCTAGATGATTTTGAAGGCACGAGAACAAGTATTGATATTCGTTTCCCTTTTGTTTCATGGGCCTTGGCTTCTACACCGGCGGGTAACCCTAAATTTCCTGAATCCACTTTAAATGATTCTATCGATTACAATTTTAATAGGGCAAAGTTGGCTTGGTATAATGTAGAACCGAATTTGCAGGATAGAGGAAGTCCGAACAATCCTTTAAAAAATAATCTGGCTGAATTAAGTGATCCTAGAGTTAGGCAAGTATATACCAATGAGTTATTCCCACAGCGTACAACGAATATAACAGATGTGCAAGCGTCTACTTTTGATCTTGCTTATTATCCCACCGATAAAGGACCTTATAATTTTGAAAGCAGCCCATCGCAAATAAATGCAAACGGAAAACTTTTGAGACCTGCCAGCCGATGGGGCGGTATCATGCGTTCTATTGATCAAACAGATTTTGAAACGAGTAACGTAGAATTTGTAGATTTTTGGGTTCAAGATCCTTTTATCAAAAACCCAAATAGTAAAGGGGGCAAAATGTTGCTCAATTTTGGAAATGTTAGTGAAGATGTTTTGAAAGATGGAAGAAGATTTTATGAAAATGGCATCAATACTCCTAATATACCCACTGATATTGATAGTAGTAATACTTGGGGTAAAACGCCTATTAACCCCATTCAGATTACTCAAGCTTTTAGTAATAACCCAAGTGACAGACCATTTCAGGATGTTGGTTTTGATGGCCTAGAAAATGATGGAGAAAGAAGGAAGAAAGGGTATGTTTTACAAAAATTAGCTAATAACTTTGGACAGGGTTCTTCCATTTTTCAAAAAGCCTTGATTGACCCTTCCAATGATGACTATAGTTGGTATAGAGATACAAAATTTGATGTGCTAGGTACCGGTATTTTAGGTCGTTATAAAGACTTTAACAATCCACAAGGAAATTCTCCCATTTCAAATAACAATTCACAATTTACGAATGCAGCAACTTTATATCCCGACAATGAAGATCTCAATCGCGATAATACACTTAACGAAACTGAATCTTATTACGAATATGAAATTCAGTTAAAACCCGGGATGGATGTTGGTAACACTCCCTATATAACGGATAAAAAAAGAGTAACAGTTAATTCAGCAGATGGGATAAGGCGTACTGAAAACTGGTTTTTATTTCGTGTTCCCATAAAAAGTTATACTAGAAAAGTGGGAAATATCCCTGATTTTAAATCGATCCGCTTTGCCAGAATGTATTTAACTGATTTTGAAGATTCAGTTGTTTTACGTTTGGCAAGATTAGAGCTTGTGCGAAATCAATGGCGGCAGTTTATCTACAATATTGATACAACCGGATCTTACACACCCATCAATAATGCAGGGGGAACCATTTTTAATACACTCGCGGTAAATTTAGAAGAAAATAGCAGCAGGCAACCCGTTAATTACTTAATGCCACCAGGAGTTGAAAGGGTTCAACAATTAAGTAACAATGGAGTTAACCTGCAACAGAATGAACAAGCATTGAGTTTAAGAGTCTCTAATCTACTTACCGGCGATTCAAGAGGTGTTTTTAAAACAATGAACATTAATATTAATCAGTATGGCAGAATGTCAATGTATATACATGCTGAGTCAATAGTAGGACAAAGACCATTAAAAGACAATGAAATTTATGCTGTCATTAGATTAGGCCAAGATTTCTTAAACAATTATTATGAAATAAAAGTTCCTTTAAAAGTAACCCCTCCGGGTATTTATTTGAGAGGGCAGGAAGAAAGTGTCTGGCCCATTGCCAATAATCTTGATTTTAATTTGGCAGAATTGATCAACTTAAAGCAAAGAAGAAATCTAGCCGGTGCTTCTGTAAGTAAAATCTATAGAGATGTGTTGGATAATAAAATTATCTCTATCATGGGTAATCCAAACATCAGTCAAGTAAGGGGCGGATTAATAGGCATTGAAAACCCGTTAAAACAGGATGGGGCAATTGTGAATGCAGAAGTTTGGGTGAACGAATTGAGATTATCTGAATTAGATGAAAGAAGTGCTTGGGCCGCACAGGGTAGGGTAGATGTAAATTTAGCTGATTTGGGTACACTTTCAGTTTCGGCAAATACCCATTCAACGGGGTTTGGAACCATTGAACAAAGAGTGAATGAAAGGACTCGTGAAAAACTTTGGCAGTTTGATATTGCGGGTAATATTGATGCCGGTAAACTGGTGCCAAAAAATGCTCGATTGTCTTTTCCAATTTATGCTAGTTATAATAGTACCGTACTAACCCCGGAATATGACCCCTATGATGGTGATGTGAGGTACAAAGAAAAGTTGAATAATAGTCCAAAAGAAAAACAAGATTCTATTCGTAAATCTGCGGTTGATGAAAGAATTGTAAAAAGCATCAGCTTTACCAATGTAAAAGTTCAACCGGGAGCAAAGAAACCCGGATTGCTAAGGCTGAGTAATTTTGATTTTAGTTATGCATACTCAAAAGCTACTCACAATAGCCCGGTAATTTCAGAAAATTCATTAACAAAGCATAGGGGAGGATTTGGATATGTTTTTACCGGAGAAGCTAAATACATTGAACCCTTTAAAAAACTCATTGGCACAAAAACATCTTGGTTGGCATTAATAAGGGATGTAAATTTTAACCTTAAGCCATCATTCATTGGCTATAGAGCAGACATTAATCGACAGTTTGGTGAATTTGTTCCCAGAATAGTCAACACAATTGATAGTAAAGTTGAAAGAGTAGATACCACATACGATAAGTTTTACACCTTTGATCGATTTTATAATTTACGTTGGGACCTTGCTCGATCTGTCAATTTCGACTTTAGTGCAATCAATAATGCAAGAATTGATGAACCCAATGGTAGAATTGATACCAGAGCCAAAAAAGATACGGTGAGAGAGAATTTATTATCGGGTGGACGCAATACCATGTATCAACAGAAGGCGGCCATTAATTATAATATCCCATTAAATAAATTACCGCTTACCGACTGGATAACTGCCAGATATAGTTACGGTACTTCCTATAATTGGGTAGGTGCCAGTAGGATTGCACTCAGCCTGGGAAATATTATTGAGAACTCACAAGAAAATAACCTGAATGCGCAATTTAATTTTACGAGCCTATATAATAAGTCAAAATTCCTTCGTGCCATAGAAGACATACCTCCTCCCAAACCAAAACCCGATCCATCTAAACCTGCCACACCCAAAAATGTTTCTAAAAAAGATACCTCAGCATTGGGATCCGTTATCAAAACAAAAGCGGAAGTTGTAAAAGGCTTAAAAGGTAAAAAAAGAAAAGAGGCATTAAAGAAATGGCGTCAACAAAAGAAAGATGCGCGTAATGCAGAAAAAATAGGTAAAGAAAATGAACCGGTTGAATTGAACGATGCTACCAGAGCCGTAGGTAAAATTGTTACGATGTTGAAAAATGTCTCAGTTAACTATGCAGAAAATTATCGAAGCCGCATACCCGGTTATATGGATAGCACCAAATTCCTTGGACAAAATTTCCAAAGTATGGCCCCCGGTTTAGATTATACTTTTGGTAAACAGCCGGATACTAACTGGTTAAATCAGCAAGCAGAAAAAGGGTTGATGTCAAGGGATAGCACATTCAACTTTCTATATCGACAAAATTTTGAACAGCGATTTGGTATTACAGCACAACTAGAACCTTTCCGCGAATTTAGAATTGATATCAATCTTGATAAGTCATTTACAAAAGAATATTCAGAACTCTTTAAAGATACCACCGGCAATTCAGGATTGAGACATTTGAGTCCGGCAGCGATGGGTGGATTTAGTATTTCATATATTTCATTTGGTACATTATTTGGGCCCAATAACCCAAATCAGATATCAGAAACATTTAGAACATTTGAAAATAACAGATTGATAATTTCTAAAAGAGTAGCTGAAGGAAACCTTTATTGGCAAGGATTGCCAGCAGGAAGCAAATTTGCGGCAGATGGATACGCAACCGGCTATGGACGATATGCGCAAGATGTGTTGGTTCCTGCATTTATTGCAGCTTACACAGGTAGAGACCCCAAAGGAATTCCATTGATAGATCAATCCAATAAAAGTATCAGTTCCAATCCTTTTGCGGGATTGATACCCAGGCCCAATTGGAAAATGACTTTTACGGGGTTGACCAAAATTCCTTCTGTTGCAAAAACTTTCAATAATATTACCATTACCCATGGCTACAATGGTACATTGAGTATGAACAGTTTTAATAGTGCATTATTGTACCAGGATCCATTTAGGTTTAATGCTCCCGGATTTATTGATACGGTTAGTGGAAATTATATCCCTTTTTTCTTGGTACCCAATATAACCATGCAAGAAAAATTTGAACCATTAATTGGGATAGATATCACTACTAACGATCAACTCAATCTAAAATTTGAATACCGTAAAAGTCGATTGTTAACATTGAGCTTGATAGATTATCAATTAAGTGAAAGCAATGCAACTGAATGGATCATTGGGGGAAGTTGGCGTACCAAAGGGTTTAACCTTCCATTTAAATTACCCGGTGCAAAGAGTAAGACATTAGAAAACGATCTGACATTTAGATTCGATATGTCAACACGTGATGTATCAAATAGTAACAGCCGATTGGATCAAAGTAACGCTTATGGAACGGGTGGACAGAAAGAGATTAGCATTGCCCCTTCCATTGATTATGTAATCAACAATCGAATCAATATAAAATTATTCTTTGATCAGCGAAGGGTGATTCCTTATATTTCTACTTCAGCTCCCATCACCAATACCAGAGCCGGATTAGCCATTCGGGTTTCGCTGGCACAATAAGTTAGTTATACGCAATGGCGGTAGACGCATGAACATAAAATTAGAATAAACATTAAAACAAATAAAATGGAAGATAAACCAAAAATTCTTAAAAATAAATATATACCAACTGCTGAATTTTACAGCCAAATAATTGACAGCCTACAGGACTATTCGATTTTTACGTTAGACAAAGAATTCATCATAAATAGCTGGAGTTCTGGCTCGACAAAAATATTTGGTTACGAAACAGAAGAAGTTATTGGGGAACCCTTCGATTTAATATTTACAGACGAAGATTTGAAAAATGGCGTTCCGAAAAAAGAAATCGAAACAGCTTTAAAAGATGGCAGAGCAACAGATAATAGATGGCATATTGCTAAAGACAAGAGCCTTTTTTATGCTTATGGGTTGGTTTTTCCGCTAACAGGCTTAGACGGAGAGATGCTTGGCTACGTTAAAATTTTGCGAGACCTAACAGATAGAAAACAATCGGAAGATGCAATAAAAAAATATGTAAGGGATTTGGAAGAACTCAATACACATAAAGAGAGTGTTTTGGCAATACTTTCACACGATCTAAGAAGTCCTTTGGCAGGAATTATTGGAATAGCAAATTTTTTGAAAGAAAATTTTCATAAAATGAAACCCGATGCTGTTCAAGAAATGCTTGATTTACTCCATAAATCATCTACGGATGAATTAAATATGCTTGACTATCTAGTAGAATGGGCAAGAATAAAATACGCATCAGACGTATTTTCTCCAACAAAAATAAAACTAACAGATTACATAAATAAAGTTTTTGAAACGTTAAACGAGACTGCTTCAATAAATACCATAAATCTTCATCACGAAATTGAAGAGAATACTTCTGTTTTTGCAGATGGTAAAATGTTAATTTCCATTATTCAAAATATCGTTTCAAATGCTATAAAACATACAGAAAAAGGAGGGACAATTACGGTTTCAGCAAAAAGTAAAGATGACAAAATTATTGTTCAGGTTAAGGACACTGGAATTGGCATGTCTAAAGAAATAATGGCAAAACTTTTTACACCACAAATGAAAACCCTTTCAGAAACAAGAAAAAAAGATAAGGGTGCTGGAATTGGATTGTTATTGGTAAAAGGATTTTTAGAAAAAAATGGTGGTGAAATATGGGTAGAAAGTATTGAAGGCGAGGGCTCATCTTTTTATTTTACATTACCCATTGAGAAACCATTATATAAAATAGGTAGTTCTGACGAAATTATGTTTGACGAAAGTGCATAATGCAAAGTCTGGTAAACGAAACTGAAATAGCCAAAGCGTATAACAGCACCTACCCAAAAGGCGGGGTTTCGTGTTCCAAAGACAGTTTTGTGGTTAATCAAACATTAGTTTTTCAAACCAAGTTTTGTGGTAAAAGTACCGCCCTTCGGGTAGCTGCAAAACGTTTGTAGCAAAAAGAAAGTGAAAAGTGAAAAGTCAATAGTGAATATTACTATTCTCCTTTGACTTTTCACTTTTCACCTTCTCACTTTTTCATTTTTTCTCCTTTGACTTTTCACTTTTCACCTTCTCACCTTCAGCTCCTCCTAAACGCCCATTTCCCCATTTCTTTCCAATTCACTTTCTTTCCATACATGAGAATGCCGGTTCTATAAATTTTTCCGCTTAGCCAGGTCGTCAACAAAAAGCCGCCTATTAATGAAATCATACTTAATCCTAGCTGCCAATAGGGTACGGTTCCGGGAATACCATATGCTATTCTAGCCATCATCACCATGGGGGAACTAAAAGGAATAATACTTGCCCAAATAGCAATGGGGGTACTTGGATCCTGCACCGCATTACTCATAATAATAAAAGAGAAAATAATCGGCATGGTAATCGGTAACATTAAACTCTGTGCATCTTGCGGGTCTTCATTAACCACACTACCCACTGCAGCAAATAAGGCAGCATAAAATAAATATCCTCCAATAAAATAAAAAATAAAACAACCTATGATAACAGGCCAATTGGCTGTGCTAAAAGTATGTTGCACCTTATAAATTTGTTGGGCAGCTTCACCGGCTTTTACCATTCCGCCGGATGGCATTTGCCCATTGTATTGTTGTAAGGTATTCACTTGTTCCAAAACATCGTGTGGAATGAAGGCTTGTGCAATGGTGGTTAATCCTACAATCAAAACTATCCACATTAAAAACTGGGTTAAACCTACTGCCCCAATTCCAATGATTTTTCCCAGCATCAATTGAAAAGGTTTTACACTACTCACAATCACTTCTGCAATTCGGTTCGTTTTTTCTTCCATTACACCCCGCATAACCATTGCTCCATATATAAACATGGTGATATAGATCAACATACCGCTACCAAATCCTATTCCATAGGATAATGCCGCATTACTTTCTTTTACAGTACCCCCGTTTTCTTCAACTGCCTTCAATTCGGCAAATTGAGATTGTTTATGGATGGAGTCTAATGAGCCCTTGTTAATTCCGGCATCTTGCAACATTTTATCTTCAATGGCGGCATTAATGCGGTCGCTGATATTCCCTTCAGTAATAATGCTGATTCTTTTCTTAGAACGTATGATATAATTCGTTTTCTCAGTTCCTTCAAATTTGGGAATCAAAATAATATCTGAATAGCCTTTGGATATATAGTTTAACGTATCCACCCCTTCTTCAAACTCAAAATTCAGGTTCCCCGAACTTTTTAAGTTGCCTTTAAAAAAGCCATTGGCATCTACGACTGCTATTTTATGACTTTCCTTTCCCTGAATAGCCAGTAGTGTGGACACAGCAATAAAACCAACAATCAGTAATGGCATTAATAGGGTTGTTAAAATAAATCTTTTATTTTTTACCCTTGTTAGGTATTCGCGTTGTATGATAAGAAGTATTTTATTCATATAGTTAGTTTGAATGGTAAATGGATCAATGATTAGGCAGTTACTTTTTGAAATGCCCTGGCCGAAGCATTTGTGTTTTCTACCAGGTTAATGAATATTTCGTTTAAAGAAGGCAAAATTTCATTAAACGATTCAATGGTTACATTTTGTTGTAAAAAATATTGTAATACATCATTGCTTTTAAACCCATCTTGAATTCTGACTGTCAGCGCATTGGCATTTTGTTCTACCAATTGAAAAGATGAGTGAT
Source organism: Bacteroidota bacterium (assembly GCA_031417635.1). Taxonomy (GTDB): domain Bacteria; phylum Bacteroidota; class Bacteroidia; order Chitinophagales; family Chitinophagaceae; genus Sediminibacterium. The sequence goes on from JANOVY010000161.1 coordinate 50,561, forward strand.
CCAATGCATTTGGCAATTCACGTAGTTTGATGCTGAATTTATTCTCTTTGAATTGTTGTTTGATGTCGCTTACCGTGCCATCCAATACTTTTTGCCCTAGATTAACCAAAACAATGTGATCACAAATCTCTTCTACCTGTTCCATTCGGTGGGTACTGAAAATGATGGTGCTGCCTCTTTGTGCCAATCCATAAATTTCATCTTTGATAAGGTTGGCATTTAGCGGATCTAGTCCACTAAAGGGTTCATCCAGAATAATGAGTTTGGGTTCGTGTAAAACAGTGATCACGAATTGAAGTTTCTGACTCATGCCTTTACTCAGGTCTTCTACCTTCTTATTTACCCAACTTTCCATTTCCAGTCTTTTAAACCAGAATTTTATTTTCTCCATTGCTTCAGTTCTGCTTAGGCCTTTTAATTGCGCCAGGTACAAAGCTTGTTCACCAATTTTCATTTTTTTGTACAAGCCCCTTTCTTCGGGCATATACCCAATTTTGATGATATCATTCAAAGGATCAAACGCTCTACCGTCAAATTGTATTTTTCCGCTATCGGGGAAAAATATACCGGTAATCATACGCAACAAAGTGGTTTTGCCGGCGCCATTGGGGCCCAAAAGACCAAAAATGCTTCCTTGCTTAATAGAAAAGCTAATATCATCTACCGCTTTTTGGGTAGCATAATATTTTTTAAGGTTGTGCAGTTCAAGAATATTGCTCATAGGTGTAAGTTGTTTTCAAATGTAAGTTTCTCATCAGGGATTGCCCTAATTTTTTCTGTCGAATGTTGTATAAGTAGTCTGTTTTTACTATTTATTACAAAAACCCTGTGTAATATCCTATTTTGTGGCCAATTAATGAAATACGGAAATATGCAAATCTTGAAAAGAACGGCTATCATTGGGATTTTAGGAATGGCACTGATAATAGCGGGCGGTTGGGGCTTTTTGGTGCATAAAACAGTACATCAATTGGCTATTTATGAATTGCCTGAAGAAATCAGCCCTTTTTTCTATCAAAATATAGACTATTTGGTATCCAATGCAGCCCGCCCGGATACAAGAAGAAATACCGACAGTACCGAAGCCACCAAGCATTTTATTGACCTTGAAATGTTTGGAGCGGATGCTGCACACAAAATGCCATTGGATTGGGACAAAGCGGTAAGCATGTATTCAAAAGACAGTTTGTTGAAATATGGATACGTGCCTTACCATGTTATTTATATGAAAGGCAAACTAACCAATGCATTTAAGCAAGGCAATAAAGACAGTATATTATTTTATGCAGCCGATCTGGGACATTATATCGGCGACGCCCATGTACCCTTGCATACCACCGTTAATTATGACGGTCAGTTAACTAACCAAAAGGGACTACATAGTTTATGGGAATCGATGATACCGGAATTGGAAATAAGCCAATACCGTTTGTATTCGCCACACAAGGCAAAGTATTTGCGAAAGCCTGCCAAAGATATTTGGAATGCTGTGAGAAATGCGGCAGCACACCTGCCTACTATGTTACAAAAGGAAATAGAAGTTAGCCAAGGTTTTACCGATGCCCAGAAATACAGAATTCAGTTAAGAAGAGGCGTTGAAACCAAAAATTATACTACAGAATTTGCCAAAGCCTATGCTACGGCATTGGGAAATACCATCAATCAACAACTAACCGCCTCAGTAAATTTGCTGGCCGATTTTTGGTACACCAGTTGGGTAGATGCAGGAAAACCCAATCTGTCCGCTATGACCGGAACCTGGACAGATGCCGATAAAGCCAAATTTGACAAGGAAATCTCTCTCTTTAAAGCCAATACGCTCTTGCAAAACAACTTATTACTCGCAAAAAAGACCGAAACAAAGGAATAATCAAGCACCTGAAAATTAGAAGATTTCAATAAAAGGTGTTTACACGGTTGTTAACTGACAACAGTTTACCTATTTTTAAAGTGTATTACAAAAAAATAGCTAATAGCGGTTTTGCGTAATGCTTTTAAAATCCAATCCCATCCTTTATGCTAATTTATTTGCATAATATATTTGAATTTATTAGCCTACTAGTTGCTATTATTTATTATCGCTATCTGAAAGTGAATTACATGAAATGGTTTTTGCCGTTTCTGGGTTTTATTTTTGTTGGGGAAATGATTTCTATCTATCGAGGCATCATACTAAGAATCAATACGATTACAATCAGTCATTTAATAGCTATCGTTGAAACAATTTTTTATGGCTTTATCTTTTATCAATTAACACAACAGCGATTATTAAAAAAATGTATTCAATTCTTAGTTCCATTTATTGTAGTCTGTTATTTGAGTTCATTAATGATTAATAAAAAAGATTTCTCATATTTTGCATTAATCATAACCGTTTCCGGCTTTTTTTTTGCAGCGATTGCTTTGATATACTTGTATGAAAAATTTTCTGATGATAACGATATTATATTAATTTCTGAACCGGGCTTTTGGATCGCAGTTGGGGTAACACTTTTTTATTCAGGTATTAGTATCTCGTTTTCTTTGTATGATTATATTTTGAAACATAATTTAAACGTCTATGGTGTTAAACTCTATAAATTAGCCCCTAGAATATTTAGCATCATCTTATACAGTTGTATCTCAATCAGTATTATCCTATGCAAGAAGAAAAGCAAAATTTAATCATTGCCATACTTACCGGAAGTGTATTTGTCTGTCTTTTCGGATTTATCACTTTTTTGGTAATGATTAATTTTATGCGTAGAAAGCGGAAAATATTTTTAGAAAAACAAATTAGAGAGTCGCAGTTCCAACAAGAATTATTAATGGCTGAATTAGAAATGCAGGACCATACATTTAGGGCTGTTAGTCAGGAGATACATGATAACATAGGTCAAATCCTTAGCATAGCGAAACTGCATTTGAGTATTCTTACTTTTGAAGGCAAGGGGCAAGAAGAATTACATGTAATAAAAGAGTTAGTGAGTAAATCGATAGATGAATTGCGTGATTTGAGTAAAGGATACTACACAGAAAGATTGGTTGAAGAAGGGTTGTTGGTTGCGATCAAACATCAATATGAACAACTTTCTCGAACAGGATTATTTAAGACTACATTTCAGTCAGATTTGGAAAGCCTGCAACTTGATAAAAACAAAACTATCTTTTTATACAGGATGGTGCAGGAAATTCTTAATAATATTGTGAAACATTCTTCCGGCACAGTGGTTAATTTTCGTATTTATAAAAATGGAGAAAATGTTATTATCTCTATCGAAGATAATGGAAAAGGCTTTTTAATGGAAAGTGCCGATTTCGTTCCCGGGATTGGAATTAACAGCATTCATCAAAGAGCTCATATGATTGGCTCAAAAGCCGATATCATTAGTGTATTAGGAAAAGGTACCATTGTTAAACTTATATTTAAGGTAAACGACTATGATTAAAGTTGCCTTGGTTGATGACCACAAACTTTTGCGAAATAGTCTGGGAATACTGATTGAAATGTTACAAGGCTTTGAGATTATTTTGCAGGCTGATAATGGTAAAGATTTCATCAATCAATTAGTGGGGGGTAAATCGCCTGATATTGCTTTAGTAGACATTACTATGCCGGTAATGGATGGTATTGAGACAACACTTTATTTGACAAAGCATTATCCCGCTATTAAAGTTATTGCACTAAGTATGATTAGAAATGATCTTATCGTTATTCGGATGTTAAAGAATGGCGCTCGTGGATACATTTTAAAAGATTGCGAACCCGCAGAATTAAAGAAAGCACTATATGATGTATTTGAAAAAGGGTATTATTATAATGAACTGTTTACCCCTTTGATGAAAGCAAAAGAAAGACATGGTGATGAAGTATATCTTAAAATGCTAAATGAACAAGAAATAACATTCCTCCGCTGGGCTTGCAGCGAGAAAACACACAAGGAAATTGCCATTGAAATGGGTCTTAGCCATAGAACCATTGATGGCTACCGCGACTCATTGTTAAAAAAACTCAATCTTACTTCAAGGGTAGGGCTAGTAATATTTGCCATGAAAGCCGGGATTGTGCAGACATGACGATGACTTTACATTCTATTCAAAACTCTTTTCATTTGTGACTTTTTGTATTCTAATTTACTTTGGTTAGTTAGAAGTCAGGAGTTAGGAGTCTGGAATATTGCTTTTGACTCCTAACTCCTAACTACCATTTATTCTCTTTTCCAAAATACGGGGTTTTTCCCGTATGTGGGGTTAAAACAGCATGCTATTTTTATACCGTCAAAGAGAATGAGTGGTTTTTGCAATTGGATCCACTTTAACCGGAATTAGTAGATATGTCTCGGGGGGGATATTGGTTACTAGTTTTGTCTCTTTTAAAATCCAAAAATTTTTTCCATTCCTACATTGGAGTAATTTTTGAAAGGCAAACTAAAAGGAGAGGTTTTACTTCTCCTTTTTTATTATCATAGCTGCTACCCTTTCCCCATCCATGGCAGCACTTACAATACCGCCGGCATAACCGGCACCCTCGCCACAGGGGTATAAGTTTTCAATTTCCGGGTGGTGTAACTGACTAGCGTCTCTAGGAATTCGAACAGGCGAGGAGGTTCTGCTTTCTGTGGCAACCACAACAGCCTCATTTGTATAATAACCACGCATTTTTTTTCCGAAGGCAATCAACCCTTTTTGTAAACGCTCAAAAATAAAGCCAGGCAATACCGTTCCCAAATCTGATGAGGTAATGCCCGGTAAATAACTGCACAAAGGCAGATCTTTCGATACTTTATTTGAAGAAAAATCAACCATTCTTTGGGCAGGCGCCATCAATTTTCCTCCGCCGGCTATGAATGCAGATTGTTCTACTGCTTCTTGCAGATACATTAATAGCAAAGGATTGTTTTGTAAATCTGTTCTTTTTTTTGCAAAATATTGCACAGCATCTTTTTCTTCTACTTGCACTACCATACCACTATTGGCATAGGGATTGTTTCTTTTACTGGGGCTCCACCCATTTACCACCAATTCTCCGGGGTTGGTAGAAGCCGGTGCAATAATACCTCCCGGGCACATGCAAAAACTAAAAACCCCTCTTTCATTTACTTGTTCTACCAAGCCATATGTTGCGGGTGGGAGATGGCCGTCTCTTACCAAGCAATGATATTGGATAGAATCTATTAATGATTGCGGATGCTC
>JANOVY010000162.1:0-7280 GCA_031417635.1 Bacteroidota bacterium
AGAACAATGGCAAAAGCAATATATACGCCGGAAAATATTGGCCACTATGGTTTGGCTTTTGAACAATATTGTCATTTTACTTCACCCATTCGCCGTTATCCCGATGTTTTGGTTCACAGGGTTTTGCAATCAATTATTGAAGAGAAACCAATCGTAGATAAAAAAATGGAAGAAAAGTGCAAACACAGTAGTGAAAGAGAAAGAGCAGCCATGGAATGTGAACGAGCCGGAAATAAATACAAACAAGTAGAATTTTTAAAAGAACATATCGGTGAAGTATTTGAAGGTGTGGTAAGTGGTGTATCCGGATTTGGTTTCTGGGTAGAAACAGTAGCGCACAAATGTGAGGGATTGGTTAGCATTATTGGCTTATCCGATTATGATGATTTCCGCCAAGTAGAGGGTGATTACAGCTTGGTAGGAAGAAGAAGCGGTCGTGTATTCAGAATGGGCGATAAAGTATGGATTCGCGTAGTATCTGCCAATCTCGAAAAAAGACAATTAGACTATGAATGGGTGATGAATGCGGAAGAAGGGAAAGATAAAAGTGAAAAGTTAAAAGTGAAAAGTAAACCGGGTCGTTGACCGATGCTGGTGTAATTACTACAGCAGTTTAAAAGAAAAGATACGCCACAGATACACAGAAAAAATCAGTGAATCTGTGGCGAAAATTTTCGCCGATGGTTGTGTTATCACCAACACCATATCATAGTTCAAATCATAGTTACTTCGTACTAAAGTTACTGGTGATAACACCTGCAAGGGCTCGAGGCAGCTCGGCTACTCCTCAGTCTCTTGAAATACAATCCCATAATGCGCCAACTCATTCAATACCGGCTCATAAATACCCGGTACAATTGGAATATGCAATCCGGTTTCTGCAATCTTCCCTTCTAAAATAAAAGTAGCCGCAATACCCAAAGGCAATCCCACCGTTTTTGCCATTGCGGTATGTATAGAATCTTCCCCTTTTACCACCAAAGAACTTTTCACAGATAACTTTTCACTGTTAACTGTGTAGTCAATCTCATGCAACATCACAATCATATCTTTATCCTCCGGAAGGAGAAGCCATTTTTTCTCAATGATAAACTGCAAAACATCTGCGTTACAACAAATACCTTTATCAATCAATGTTTCATCAGATAACCCTAAAAACTGAAACTGTTTTTCTAAAAGTTCATCCTTAAAATCTGTTGAAATACCTTTTTTAATCAATTGATTGTTCAAAAATGTAGCAATGGAAACTCCATCTGTATTTTGTTTTTCAAACTCATCTGTTAATCCAAGATCAATTATCATTTTCCATCCTTTACAAAAATCCGGGTGCCGCAAAGTAGTTCTCATAAACGTTTCCGCATCTGATAAGCCATACACCGGAATATAACCCAAAGAATCCCTATTGGGATAATATGCCAATTGCCCCAACCCCTCTATGCCTACCTCATCGCAATTACTAAATAGCGCTTCATACTTTTGACTTTTGACTTTTGACTTTTGTTTATACACTGCTCCCGCTTTCCCTGCCATTACCACATTTCTTGGATTCCAGCTTATCTTATAATGCCAGGGATTAATGTCTGATTCGGGAGCAACCAATCCTCCACAATGAGATACAAATGAATGAATGTTCCCGCCTTCGTTTTTTATGCGATGTATTAATTGCATTGCACTCATATGGTCAATTCCCGGGTCTAATCCCATTTCACAAAGAAATAAAATGCCTTTCTTTTTAATCTCATCCGACAAAACCTTGATTCTATCATCCACATATGATGCAGTTAGTAAGTGCTTGCCGTTTGACAAACAATCTAACGCCACTAAATAATGTAGCGAAGGGGGTAAAAGAGAAATAACCAAATCCGCGGAAGAAATCAAGGCATTCCGCTCAACATGGTCTTCAATATTCAATTGAACAGGCTTTACAAATGCATGTGTGCCTATTTTTGTTTTAATCGCAGCAAGGTGTATATCCGCAATGGTGACATGCCATTTTTTTTCAGTTGCTTTTTGTTGTAAGTAATCAATCAACACAGTGGCTGATTTTCCGGCACCCAAAAGAAGAATATGCTTCATGTTTACTAAATTGAAATACAAACAGGTAACAGGACAATGAAAGAATAAAGATAACTATCATCATTGATGTTAAAATAGAACGAAAAATTGTTAAAGGAACTAGTTTAATCAATTTCATGATAGGATTGAGCGCTACTGTCTACAAGCCTTTATTTTATTGATAACACTTGGTCAGTAATACCAAAAATACGGTTGTGCAATTGTAACTTTAATCGTTATCAATCGTTTTACTCAAAAATTACCTCATGAAAAGAATGATAATGGCGTCAGCCTTATTAATAAGTTTGGGTTTATCGGCACAAAAAACCATCCGAGACGAAAATGCGGTTCCTCGAAATGTAAAAGCATTTCATGCCATTGAAGTCTCAAGTGGGATTGACCTTTACCTCTCTCAGGGAAAAGAAGAGGGGGTTGCTGTAAGTGCTTCAGATATTGAGTATCGGGATAAAATTAAGGTCATCGTTGAAGAGGGGGTATTAAAAATCTACTATGAACGCCAGAATAACTGGGGTATCAGTTGGGGGAATCGAAAGTTAAAAGCCTATGTGTCTGTCATCAATATTGATAAACTAAAAGCTTCCGGAGGGTCGGATGTTTTGGTGGACAATGAGATTCAATCAAATCAATTGTCATTGCAAATTTCAGGTGGCTCCGACTTCAGAGGGAAATTGAATACCACTAAATTGGATGTTTCTACCAGCGGTGGGTCTGACGCCTATATTTCCGGTCGTACTCAAAACCTTACAATTCATGCAAATGGGGGTAGTGATGTGCATGGTTACGACATGATTTCAGAGTATTGTAAAGTACAAACAAGTGGCGGAAGTGATGTACACATTACGGTAAATAAAGAAATTAGTGGAAATGCCAGTGGTGGAAGTGATGTTTATTACAAAGGGAATGCCATATCCAGTGCCCAAAAAAGTGGGGGTTCCGGGATTAGAAAAGTGTAGATAAATTTTCAATAAAAGCCAATAGAATAGAGGGTTCCCGAACAATTGGGAACCTTTGCCATTGCCGGGATTTCCTCAACTACTTTTGAAAAAATAATGGCCCATTATTTTCTTCCACAACTGTGGATAAACCCTATGAAAAAACAACCCTTTTTGGCACAGTTTTCCCTCTAAAAAAGCTATCTTCGCCATCCCTGAAAATAGGTGTGTTTTGCACCCTATCATTGAATCTAAATTTATAACGGGAACACACACATGGAAGAGAATCTGCCGCCGGAACAAACAACGGATAATGACCGTATCATTCGGGTTAATATTGAAGAACAAATGAAGACTGCCTATATCGATTATTCGATGTCGGTAATTGTGGGTCGCGCTTTACCTGATGTACGTGATGGCTTCAAACCTGTACACCGTCGGGTTTTGTATGCGATGAGCGAATTGGGCAATGCCAGCAACAAACCTTTTAAAAAATCGGCTCGTATTGTAGGAGAAGTAATGGGTAAATATCACCCGCATGGTGATAAATCAATTTACGATACACTGGTGAGAATGGCGCAGGAATGGTCTATGCGTTACACCTTGGTAGATAAACAAGGAAATTTCGGAAACCAAGATGGTGATCCGCCTGCTGCCATGCGTTATACGGAAGCCCGTTTAGACAAACTAGCAGAGGCCATGCTAGATGATATTGAAAAAGACACGGTAGACTTTCAACTCAATTTTGATGACTCATTAAAAGAGCCGACAGTCTTACCAACCCGTATTCCGCAATTATTGGTAAATGGTTCATCCGGCATTGCCGTGGGTATGGCCACCAACATGATGCCACACAATCTGGGTGAAGTCATTGATGGTTGTATCGCTTATATAGAAAACCGAGAAATTGCCATTGAAGAGTTGATGAACTATGTAAAAGCCCCTGATTTTCCAACGGGTGGTATCATTTTTGGCATGGTAGGGGTAAGAGAAGCTTTATTAACCGGAAGGGGTAGAGTAGTGGTTAGAGGAAGATGCCATGTTGATATGAAAGCAAATGGCAGAGAACAAATTATCATCACAGAAGTTCCTTACCAGGTAAGCAGAGATACACTTACTGACAGGATTGGGCAACTAGTGAACGATAAAACAATTGAAGGCGTTTCGAATGTTAACAATGAAAGCAACAAGGAAGGAACCCGAATTGTTGTGGAACTAAAGCAAAGAGATGCAGTTGCACAGGTAATCATTAACCAACTCTACAAATACACAGAACTGCAAACCAGTTTTGGTATTAACAATGTGGCTTTAAGCAAAGGCCGTCCTCGAATCATGAATCTAAAGAACCTGATTCAAGAATTTATTGAATTCAGGATGGAAGTAGTCATTAGAAGAGCAAAATTTGAATTACGCAAAGCGGAAGACAGGGCTCATATTTTAGAAGGATATTTAAAGGCACTCGATCATTTAGATGAGGTAATCCGTTTGATACGGGCCAGCAGAACACCCGATGAAGCCAAACTCGCATTGATACAAAAAAGCAAAGAAGAAAAATGGTATCTCAACCAATCTATTTTCTCTGAACTGGCAAATGAGTTTTATCAGCAAGAAGAAGGGTTATCTGATGAACAGTCCAAAGCGATCTTGGAACTGCGTTTACAGCGTTTAACAGGTATGGAGCGTGACAAGATTGTAGAAGAATTCAACGAATTAATCGCTACCATCAAACACCTCAAAGAATTATTAGCCAATGAGCCCATGCGTTATGAACTCATCAAAACGGAATTACTGGAAGTAAAAGAAAAGTTTGGCGATCCTCGAAAAAGTGAAATTCAATACTTGGCCGATGAAATGCGGATTGAAGATTTAATTGAAGACGAAGACGTGGTCATTACCATTTCGCATTTAGGTTATATTAAAAGAACCTCCGCAACTGAATATCGACAACAAAGACGTGGAGGCAGGGGAGCTGTAGGTTCAAAAACCAGGGAAGAAGATTATGTAGAACACCTTTTTGTAGCTTCTACACATGATACCATGATGTTTTTTACCGAAAAAGGCCGTTGTTTTTGGATGCGTGTTTATGAAATTCCGGAAGGAGAAAAACAAAGCAAAGGAAGAGCCATTCAAAACCTGATTCAATTACCCGGCGATGATAAAGTAAAAACGATCATTGATGTAAAAAAATTGGATGACAAAGAATACGTTCAAAACCATTATATCGTACTTTGTACCAAGAAAGGGATCATTAAAAAGACCTCTCTGGAAGACTTCAGCCGTCCTAGAGCCAATGGAATCAATGCCATTACCATCAATGAAGGGGATGAGCTGTTAACCGCTGAAATGACGGATGGCAACAAAGAAATCATGCTGGCATTAAAAAGTGGTCGTGCCATACGTTTTCCCGAATCTAAAGTACGGAAAACAGGAAGAGGCGCAATTGGGGTAACAGGAATAGAGGTTGATGATAACACAGATGAAGTAGTTGGGATGATTTGCGTGAATAAAGATGATGCCACCCGTACTATCTTAGTGGTTAGTGAAAAAGGATTTGGCAAAAGAACCGCCATTGATGAATATAGAATCACCAACAGGGGGGGTAAAGGCGTGAAAACGATTAATGTTACTGAAAAAACGGGCCGATTGGTCGGCATTCTTTATGTAACAGAAAAAGAAGATCTTATTATCACTTGTAAATCCGGTGTAACCATCAGAACCGGCATTGTTGATATCAGAGAAGCCGGTAGAGCCACACAAGGAGTAACGCTGATTCGTTTGGATGAAGGTGATGAAATAGCCGCCATTTCGCAAATAGAAGACCAGGAAGAAGTAGTGGTTGCAGAAGACATGGCGGTTGAAGTGAATACTGCTGAGAATGATGAAATTACCCAAGCAGATGATGAAGATAAAACTTTAGATAACAACGATTTGAATACTGATAATCAATAATTAAACATTTATTATGAAGAAGATTTTATTGTTTGCCGTGTTTGCATTTAGCTGCCTTTTTATGCATGCGCAGGATTTTAAAAAAGTTCAAACAAGCATTTTATTGACAAAATTTGAAGACGCCAAAGTTGAAATTGATAAAATAATGGCAGACCCAAAATCTTTGGCAAAAGCCGAAACCTGGTTTTGGAAATCTAGAATATATGGCGCATTGGCTAAGAATGCAAGTTTGAGTACAAAATATCCAAATATTGTGATGGATGCTGATGCCGCTTTCAAAAAATACAGTGAATTGGATCCTACCTATGCATTGGTGAAAACCAATGGAGCAGAAGGATTCTTCGACATGTATTCTTTAAACTATACCGGTGGAATTAAAGTATTCAATGATAAAAAATGGGATGAAGCCGGCAAACAATTTGAAAGCGCTATTTTTTACATTGATATTATTATCAAAAACAAATGGACAACCGGCAATCTTGCTTATGATACCACTTCGATATTGTATGCAGGATATTCATATCAAAATGCCGCAAATGAGCCTAAATTAGACTCTTTAGGCAAAATTGCTAAGCTTGACAAAGCTGCAAACTTCTACCGAGTTTTGGCAGATAGTAAAGTAAAAGACGCTTCATATGTGGATATCTATAAATTTTTAGCCACACACTATACAGTAACCAAAAGAGAGCCCGAGTTTAAGAAATACATTACCCTGGGAAGAGAATTATACCCCAATGAACCATGGGATGAATATGAAATTGATTTCATGGACAAAAACTTCAATTTAGTTGAAAAAACGGCCATGTACGACAAGGAAGATGCAGCCGGAACACTTAGTGAAATGAAATACTTGCAGTTTGGTGACTTGTTTATCAACACCAAAACACATGACCATACGCTAGATAATGCACAACAAAAAATGTATACTTTAAAGGCTGCTGATGCGTATAAAAAAGCCTGTGCAAAAAATTCGCAGAATGGAATTGCTGCATTCAATGTGGGGGTTATTTACTATAATATTTATGGAGAATACGATGATATTTACGGTGACAATATCAAGTCTATGCAAAGGCTCAATGCCGATAAACCCGTAGAAAAAGACCCCAAGAAGAAAGCAGCGGCAGATGCAAAATTCAATGCTAGCATTGATACCATCAAAAAGGCCAATGCAGCTATTGAAAAGCCATTATTGGAAAACCTTGATTTATCTGCCGATTGGTTAGAAAAAGCTTATGCGGTGTTAAAGGCAAATACTAAGAGAAGTAAAACCGAAAATAGTGTGATTAATAAAACGGTTGATTTTCTGGCAAATATTTATGCCTA
>JANOVY010000163.1:0-2275 GCA_031417635.1 Bacteroidota bacterium
TTAAAGAAGGAATTTTCATTCCTATTAAAAATAATCATGAGTTGGCTTTTCATATTATCATATCGTGCAGAAAACAAGAAAGGTAAGGTAATATTCCTCCTCTAACTTTATCACGACAACAGGATAGTTTGAGATGTTCTAACATGACGAGTTCTATTATGCATTTGAATACGCACAATCAGGTACAGATACAAACAAAAAGCCCTTGAAACCCAGAGGTAACAGGGACTTAGTTTTGTAGTTTGGTGCCCAGAACTAGCCTGTGTTCGAACTTTTTACTACTTGATTTGAAAACAATAATTGAATATTGAACATTGCATTTAGCGCAAGAGGGAGAACAAAATCAGGACATTATCGCATTAACCGCAAAAGCCGGTTCTTCATACAATACCCGGTTCGAGTAAGTTGTAATTGCAATATATTATAGAGTTGATTAATATGGAAGGATATTCTCTTACTTTACGGCCAACTCTTTAAAAATCTAGAGGTCTCCTGTTTCAATTTTTTTTTTGAAAAGGAGGATTGTTAGTCTTCCTTTTGGAGATGGTTAAATAATTACCTTATATAATTGCAGAATGCATTCGTGGAGCCCCAAACGCAGGCGAGGGATTTATATAAATACAACTCTCCCATTCTTTTCCAAAACGTAACCGTTTGCAATTGCCTTATTTATTCCCTTTTTCATAGCCATTTCCACATTAGTACCTGAACGTGCAAAACCAAATAATCTGGAAGCGTCCCTTACCAATTCGTCTTTTGGCAAACTTATTTGATGACTAAGAATCTCTTTTACTGCATTTGCAATTTCTTCTGGGGGAATATCCTCAGCATCCCTCTTTTGGCCATTAGCAGTAGAAACCCTGTAACCAGTATATTCGTCAGGTCTTAAATTTACAGCCCAAAAAACAGCATTCCCATCAGTAACAGTTTTATTCAAATTGACTTCATTCAACAATTGCTCAAATTGTGCGTTGATCCGGACACCCAATTTTGAAATCCCCCATGCACCCAGAACCCTTCTTGCAAGTAAATTTTTCACAATTGGCGCTTCTGTTTCAACAACTGCTTCAATCTGCTCCTTTATCTTTTTAAAATTTTTGTACTGAAGAAAATCATCCAAAGATGTGGACATAACAATTTCTAAATTACAAACTTTGTATTCTGTCCTTATTGAATTATCATCTACTGCCGGCATTTCTTCTGTTTGCAGGCTACTGTTAAAGGTCATTGGAACAGTCGCTGGTTTCATATGAATAACTTCCGCTTGCGGTTCTTCAACAACTTTACCTGTATTGAGTTCTGCATTTTTTATTGCCTCTAAAGTATTATTCATAACACGTTCACCATTCTCCCACCAATCTGTAGACCATATTTTATGAAGTGTCCAACCTAATAATTTTAATACTTCATGCTGAGTAATTTCCCTGTCCCTGGCAGTTTTGGCCGCATTATAATTATTGCCATCACATAAAATGCCAAGGATGTATTCCGCAGGCTTTTCTTTATTTACAATACCAATATCAATACGATAACCGGAACAACCAATATTTGTATGGACCTCATACCCATGTTTCGTGATTTCTTCAGCAACCAGTTTTTCAAAACCTGACTCAATAATTTCAGCCCCTATTTTCTTAATCCCCAATGTAGAACGCCCCTTCTCTGCATATTCCAAAAATGCTTTTACGCCAGCAACTCCTTCTGATGCCGATCGTGTAATGTCAATCTGATCGGCCCGCAAAGTAGAATACACTTTCATCTCATACCTTGCACGTGAAACAGCTACATTCAATCTTCGCCATCCACCTTCCCTGTTTAACGGACCAAAATTTAAACTCACTTTACCTTCTTTATTAGGACCATATCCAACAGAAAATAGAATTACGTCTCTTTCATCACCCTGTACATTCTCCAGGTTTTTTATAAAAATTGGTTCCGGGCTATCAATTGCTACAGTTTCTAATTGTGGATTTGTCCTTAACAATTCATCAAACATATTCTGAATGAGTATCTGCTGTACGGAACTAAAAGTCACCACTCCAATGCTCCTTTTTGAAAGAACAGGATCTGACAATCGGTGTTTGATCTCATCAATTACAGCCTTTGCTTCAAAAGCATTTTGACGAGTCTTACCACGATCATAATAACCTGCAACTGGTATATAATTTACTTTTGTCGCAATGTCATCTGGTGATGGAAATGTCAAAAGTTTATTCTCGTAATATTTTGAATTGCTAAATGCAATCAAACTTTCATGTTTACTTCTGTAATGCCA
>JANOVY010000164.1:0-55590 GCA_031417635.1 Bacteroidota bacterium
ATCATTTTAAAGTTTTAAAACTTATCTGTCAGAAACTAAATCTGCCTTCCGCTGATGGAATTTATCATTTAAGTTATGGCATGGTGGAATTACCCACCGGTAAAATGAAAAGTAGGGAGGGTACAGTTGTTGATGCAGACGATCTAGTTGATGAGATGATTAATATTGCCAGGCAAAAAACAGAGGAACTAGGCAAAGTAAAAGACTTTACAAAAGAAGAACTTAATGAACTGTATGATATCATTGGTTTAGGTGCATTAAAATTTTTCTTATTACGTGTTGATCCCAAAAAGAAAATGGTTTTTAACCCCGAAGAAAGTATCGACTTTCATGGATTTACCGGGCCATTCATACAATACACCTATGCCAGAATAAAAAGTATTCTCAGAAAGCAGGGTAATTTTGAAATACCCCATTTACCTATTTCATTATTACAATCCCTTTTGCCATTAGAAAAAGAGTTGGCTATTCAATTAGAAATGTTTCCCTCGATTATTCATGATGCTGCAATTGAACATGATCCTTCTAAAGTGGCGATATTTGTATTTACTGTTTCAAAAATATTCAATTCATTTTATACAGAACATTCCATTGTAAATGCAGAAAGTGAAGAAAAGAAAATTTTACGCTTGCAATTGTGCCGGTTAACAGCTCAAGTAATTCAAACCGGCATGCATGTATTGGGTATCCGAGTTCCTGAAAGAATGTAGCACACATATTTTATCCATTTTCGCCACAGATTCACAGATTTGCTGAAATCTGTGAATCTGTGGCGAAATTTTTATTCTCCCTTCATTATAAGTCCTAAGTCGTAAATGCTTTTTCTTTACATTTGCAACTCTCTTAATGCGAAGGTGGCGAAATTGGTAGACGCACTACTTTGAGGTGGTAGCGCCTTTTACCGGGCGTGGGAGTTCGAATCTCCTCTTTCGCACAAAACCCGGCTAAAACAGTCGGGTTTTTTGTTTTCAATACTTAGACTTACTTTGTAAAAAAATTATCAATGGCTGATTTTATCATAACATGTCCCAATTGTAACCACCAATTTGAACCGGGTGAATCTATTCGTGAAGAAATTGGGATAAAACTGCGTGCACAGATGATGGACTGGCAGAAAAAGAAAGATGAAGAATTCAAAGAAAAAGAAATGTCTTTTGTTCAACAGCTCCGATCAAAAGATCAAGAAACTGCTTTGCAGATAGAAATGGAAAAAAAGAAACTAAAAGAAGAATTACAGGAGTCTATACAAAAATCAGTTTTGGGTGATTTTGAAAATCAACTTAAAATATTAGAACAAAATGCTGCGGACAATGAGGAGAAATTAAAGGAGGCACGCAAAAAAGAACTCGAGTTTCTTCAAAAAGAACAAGCGCTTAAAACAAAAGAAGAAGAACTTGAATTATCAGTTCATCGCAAACTTGTAGAAGGCCGAGAAAAGTTAAAAGAACAACTCTTAAAAGAAGAGACAGAACGGGGTGCTCTTAAAGAACAGGAACACCTATGGCGTGTAAAAGAACTGGAAAAACAATTGGAAGACCAGAAAAAACTGGCCGAAGAAATGCGTCGGAAATCTGAGCAAGGAAGTATGCAGTTACAGGGCGAAGTGCTCGAGTTGGCACTGGAAGAATTATTAAGATCCGAATTCTCAAATGATGATATTAGAGAAGTAAAAAAAGGGGAAGAAGGCGGTGATATTGTTCAATTGGTGTTTAATGACCTAAGAAAAGAATGTGGAACAATCGTTTGGGAAACAAAAAGGGCCAAACATTGGAGTGATAAATGGATAGATAAGCTAAAAGGGGATACACAAAAAGGGAAGGCAGATATTGCTGTTTTGGTAACACAAGCTGTTCCAAAAGATATTGACCGATTTGGCAGAAAGGAAGGTATCTGGATATGTTCTTTTCAGGATGTAAAATTAATTGCATCATTATTGAGAGACAGCCTGATAAAACATTATGAAACAATAAAAGTACTTGACAATGTAAGTGATAAAAAAGAAACCCTATACAAATACATGACAAGTAACGAATTTAAACAAAAGTGGGAAGCCATTGTGGGAACATATATAAACATGCAAAAACAGATTTCAAAAGAAAAAATAAGGGTTAGTAAAGATTGGTCAGAAAGAGAAAAGCAATTAGAAATAATGCTTAAAAATTCTATGGGATTTTTGGGGGATGTGAAAGGAATTGGAGGGCTAGAAATAAGAGAAATAAATTTATTAGAAGAGGGAGAAGATGATTAATATATTCGAAAATATCACTACTTCTGATCATACAGAAAAACCTTCTCGAAAGAAGCCCATTTTTCCGGTGAATGATCAATTGCGTGAATACCTGATAAAATATGGCCGTGAAGTAGATTTGCCGGTTACTTATAAAGACCTTCAACGATATACTTACACAGTTCCTTTGAAAGACAAGCATGGCAAAGAAACCTCCTGGGAAAAAGCATCTTACGACATGCATGAGTGGGAGTTTTTAAGAATCAATTTAGTTAGGATATATGCCATCTTGAAAACAGAAGGAGACATGAGTTTTATCAATCACCTGGATGTAGCCAGAATTGATTTTTGTTACTTTGGAAATAGCCAACCTTTTCGAATACGCATCGTTAATAAATTTAATGATAATTATGACCATTATTATATAAAACAAGCCGATGCAAGTAGGATTTATGGGTTAGAGCTGGAGCATTTATTATCACCCAATCGAATGATTTATTTTACAAATCATCAAACCTTAATTGAGGAACATATTCCCGGAATTCCAGGGGATATTTTTATCAATGACTATTTATCGGATCCCAATACCAATTTAATTCGACTAGCCAAAGAATTTGTGAAATTTAATGAACGTTGCTTTGTTCATTTATTGGGAGATATGCGTTCTTATAATTTTGTTGTTAATATCACACCCGATATTGAAGATTTTCAATACCGCATTCGTGCAATAGACTTTGATCAACAATCTTATGAAGGCAGAAAAAATTTATACTTGCCGCAATTTTTCAAAGAAAATAAAGCGTTGGTAGATATCGTATTAAAACACCTTAATAAAGATTCTATTGCTCAATACCAAGCGGAAGAAAGAACCATGATGACTTTCCGATTTGTTTCCGCGCGCTATCGGATGAAAGAAATTATTGATATTATGACGCACGACACAATATCAACAACAGAAAAAATTGAACAGCTAAAAAAAGAGCTTGCTATCCATTTTTCAGCTTCTGCAACATTTCAAAAAGCAAAAACCATGGGTCAACTGGTAAAAATACAATTGAAACAAACGCTTAGGAAAAGTTTAAAGTTAATTCCCAAAACGAAAAGTAGATTCGGAGATTAATTGATAAAGAGAAGGATATTCGTTAAAAGGGTTAAAAAGGTTAAAAAGTTGAAAATAGTTTTAACCCTTTAACCCCTTTAACCTCTTTAACCCTTTTAACCTCTTTAACCCTTTTAACTAATCCACTAACCCTCACTAACCACCCAAGCTAAACTCAATCCATCCTTTAACCAATAGTGAATTTCTAATGGAACCTGCATGGATTCCTTCCTGAAAAGCGCCGGAATCGTTCCTTTTTCAGCGAAAAGAAATGGTTGTGTCAGTAACACTTTACTAAAATCAACATCACCCCTACCCCACCATTTAAACATGGCTTCTTTAGCGCCCCATAGAACAGTCAAAAGACTTACTTGATCATTTATATGAAGGGAATGCACAAAATCTAACTCTTGTATGTTCAGAAATTTGTATTTAATTTTTTCAACTCTGGGTGTGACCAATTCAATATCAATACCTACTCTTTTGTCACTGCTCACAATAGCAGCAGCAAAATCTCCACAGTGAGAAATAGAAAAATGATATTGTTCATCCGGCAAAAAAGGTTTTCGTGTATCTGCAATGGCAATTTCACTATTCTGAAAATCGTGAAATAAATTAGGAAGTAAAAAACGCCCTGCTAAATGCTGCAATCTTTTGTGTGGGTGGGTTATTTCGCGATGCAATGGCACATCCAATGCAAAGAAATTTTCATTTTCTTCTATTTTCCAAACCCCCAAACGGGTAGTATCGTTAATATTTTGTTGATAAAACAGCGGCACGTATAAATGTAATAGAAATTAGATTGCAGAATTAAGATTTATTTTCAACGTAATCGATAAATATCAAGATAATGATTCTTTCAGACTCTCGCATACTTGAAGAAATGGCCAAAGGTACCATTAAAATAGAACCCTATGATCGTAGTGACTTAGGTAGTAACAGTTATGATGTACACCTTGGAAAATGGCTGGCGACATATGTTGATGCAGAATTAGATGCCAAGAAACATAACAAAATAGACTATTTTGAAATTCCCGAAGAAGGCTTTTTATTGTTGCCACATGCTTTCTATTTAGGTGTTACCGATGAATATACCGAAACACATGCCCATGTTCCTTTTTTGGAAGGAAAGTCATCAACAGGTCGTTTAGGAATTGATATTCATGCAACTGCCGGTAAAGGAGATGTAGGTTTTTGTGGAAACTGGACACTTGAAATATCTTGTAAACAACCGGTAAGAATCTATAAAGGCATGCCCATAGGTCAATTAATTTATTTTCCGGTAGATGGTGAAATTGAGGTTAAATACAATCAAAAAAGCAATGCCAAATACAGCGGCCAACCAAATAAGCCCATTGAAAGTATGATGTGGAAGAATCAATTTTAATGCATTCGGAAAGGAAGGGATTATCGGATTTTCGGATTGGCGAATTTTCGTAATAATTGATGAATTACACTGTAATTTTTGAAAACAATCAGATAATTCGATAATTCTTTGATCCTTCAATCCCACTATTGATTCAAATACCAAATAGCACCATTCAATAAAGTCGCAAAACTTACCCAAGAAATATAGGGCACCAAAAGCCAGGCTGCTAATGACGATAATTTTCCAAAGTTGAGAATTGTCAATAATATAAAAATCCACATGGCAATGATTTCTACCAATGCCCATCCAAGTGCATGTTCTTTAAAAAAAATAATGGACCAGAAAAAATTAAGAATAAACTGTATAATGAAAAAAAGAATGGCCCTGTTTCTTTTTGATGAAGCTGGGAGTTTCCAAACCAAATAAAAACTAATTCCCAGAAGGGTATACAATAAAGTCCATACCGGACCAAATAACCAATTCGGCGGATTAAAATCGGGCTTTTGAAGTCCCGCATACCAATTGGGAATCTCATTCACTGTGAAAATGCCTCCCAAGGACCCAAGACCCACAGTAAATAGGATTGAAATGATTAGTTTTAAAGGATTAGATTTTGCCATATTTTTTTTGATAAGCCAGTAACCAACCGATGATTTCATTATAACTATCAATACCCTTAGATTGTTTATTTAATTTCAAATATTGATCGTACAATCCTGAGACAGCCGGTGAAATGCGGTTTTTCCTTTTGTTAAAAAACTCCCTAATTTCTTTTCGGTCTTTTTTAACCAATGTATCCAGGTGATCACGGTTGTACTTGATAACTGTCTCAAATGCTTTAAAATCTTTCTCTTTCCCGTATAATAATATTTCTTCTGCTTGTGCATAAGAAAAAAGATCATTATACAATGAATACCTAAAATAGACGTCTTTGGATGCCGAAGCAGCCATATACCCAACAAAATTGGCTTCGCTCTCACTTGCATATCCAAGCTGATGGGCTATTTCGTGGCAAGCAATATAGGGAATCAATATCCTCGGAATATCGGTTCTCAACTGTGCTTCACCGGAAAAAGGATTGTAGTACCCCGAAAACCCCATAAAATCACCCATGCGACTATACAAACTGCCTTTTATTGAACGATTGCGATAATTCAAAAAATCATGTGTTATGGAAATGGTCTGATAGGAACGATAGGCTTCTCTAAATATGGAATCCAAAGAGGGCTCCGGTAAAATGGTATCTTTTATTTGTCTTCGGCATTCATTAACCTTATCAATCAATTGTTTTGTCAAAAAGGTTACTTCTTCTTTGTTATATTGCTTTTTTGAAATTTTTAACTGATAATCAATACCCAACCTATTATAGTTGAGTCCCCAGCATAATTTAAAAATAATATAAGACCATAATAAAATGCTGGCGAGCTTAAAAATGCCTAAAATCAACCGCTCACATGAATATTTTTTCTGATAAATTAATATTAATCGTTTACAAAAATTGTAAACTATATATATTACAATAATTATATATGCAATATCTCCAATACTAAAAGGGATATGACGGGTAATCATTCTTAATAAGGATGAAAACCCGGGGTAAACACCAACCGAATACCAATACTCAACCTGAAAAGGGAATAAAGAGAAAATACCAATAGTGAGGGCTAAAACAAATAATACGCCTAATTTCAACCACAAAGCCCCGGTTAACTTGCCGTAATTCTTCATATTTTACAAATATGACATAAAATCACAATACTACCATCCTTCTATCTCGAAGTAATATACGCAACATTCCTTTGGTATTTCGACCGTTTTTGCCTACCTTTGCGAGCCCTTAAAAACCGTTATGAGTCAGCACCGGGAATATGAGATAGCATTTGTGGGTTTGAAACCGGGGATTCATGTATACGAATACAGGATTGAAGACAAGTTCTTTCTAACATATGGTGAGCAGGATTTCGACAATTGCTTTACCAATATCAAATTGAGTCTGGAAAAAAACAACGGCTTTATGTTGTTAAAATTTGATGTTGATGGTGAATTGAATGTGGCCTGCGACAGATGTGGAAACACATTGCCTACTCAACTTTGGGATGAATTTAATATCATTGTCAAGATAGTTGAAGATCCTGAAACAATGAATGAACAAGAAGAAGACCCGGATGTATATTATATAGCAAGGGGTGAGAGTCATTTACATATTTCAGATTGGATATATGAATTCATTAACCTTAGTATTCCTTTACAAAAAATGTGTAAAGAAGAAGAATTGGGCGGACCAAAATGCAACAAAGAAGTATTGGAAAAATTGAGAAAGATGGAGGAGAATGTGTTAAAAGATACCAATGCAGTGTGGAAAGGGTTAGATAAATTTAAAAACTTAGATTAATTTTTTTTTGATACAATAAATTTCGAGATATGCCGAATCCTAAACGCAGACATTCACAGCAACGTAGTGCTAAGAGAAGAACACACTATGTAGCCCAGGAAGTAACATTAAGCAAAGACAGCACTACCGGAGAAACCCATGTACGCCATCGTGCACATGTAAGTGAGGGTAAATTGTTCTACAAAGGTAAATTGGTTGCAGAAAAAGCACCCTTGAAAGCATAACCTTTTTAGTTCAACTTATATCTTGCTGCCGCTATGAATATTGGATTAGACATGATGGGTGGAGATTTTGCACCGCTTGAGGCGGTGAAAGGCTTACAGCTTTATATGTCTGATAATGCGCATACGGCTGCATTATATTGTATAGGTGATGAAAACCAGGTAAAGCCGTTATTTGAAGAATATGGATTAACTGCTTCCAATTTACATATCATTCATGCCCCGGAAGTGATTGGCTATCACGAACACCCCACCAAAGCTTTTAAAGAAAAACAAAAATCGTCTATAGCCATCGGCTTCCATTTATTGGCAACCGGTAAAATAGATGCATTTATCAGCGCAGGCAATACAGGCGCCATGATGGTTGGCGCCATGTTTAGTATTAAAGCGATTGAAGGAATCTTACGACCCACTATTTCTACCATCGTTCCCAAAATAAATGGCGGTACCGGCTGTCTGGTGGATGTAGGATTGAATGCCGACTGTAAACCCGAGCAAATGAATCAATTTGCCGTTTTGGGAAGTTTATATGCCCAATATATCCTAAACATAGATCATCCTAAAATCGGCTTGATGAACGTAGGTGAAGAAGAAGGGAAAGGAAATATACTTACCCAAGCCACTTACCCACTATTAAAAGAAAATACCCGTATCAATTTTATTGGCAATATTGAAGGAAGAAATGTATTTGATGATAAAGCCGATGTAATCGTTTGTGATGGCTTTACCGGAAATATTATACTTAAAATGGCAGAATCGGTATACGATTTGGCGCAAGAAAGAGGCATTGATGATGTCTACTTTAATCGTTTCCATTACGAAAATTATGGTGGCACACCGGTCTTAGGTGTCAATAAACCGGTTATTATTGGTCACGGTATCAGTAAAGACCAGTCTTTTAAGCTCATGATTAATGTTGCCGAGAAAATGATCGAAAGCGATCTTTGCGGTAAAATAAGGGAGCAGTTTCAATAATAGCCAATCCTAGAATTCCCTTTCATCCATACTAGACTATTCGCACAATTTGTGTTTTCTCAGTTTAACCAGCCCTTGATCTTGAATCATTTCATTTCTAAAAAACAGATTTTGAATTGATAGTAAAGAGGAATGGCTAGAAAAAACATCACGATCATATCCTGGCAGAAACCAGTATTTGATAAAAAAGCTTTAGGCGGCGGACCCATTTTTTAGGTCGGAATTAAGGTCATTATTGCGAAAAACAGACAATGCTTTTCA
This sequence comes from Bacteroidota bacterium, assembly GCA_031417635.1. Lineage (GTDB taxonomy): Bacteria > Bacteroidota > Bacteroidia > Chitinophagales > Chitinophagaceae > Sediminibacterium. The sequence continues at coordinate 8,545 of JANOVY010000164.1, forward strand.
ACTTATCTGTAACTTATCAGCTCATTTTTCCGTTCATCACAATCCTTATTTTTTCAAGCTAGGCATTAAAAAAGGTCAAAACCCCTGTATTTGCTGCATTTCAAAGCATAACTCAATAGTATGTTCTGAGAAATACTTGCTTTAAGATGGTACTATGTGTTGCATGGTACTGTTATTTATTATATCTTTGTTTTATCAAAGTAATTAAACCACTAAAAACAACGTTATGAAAAAGTTCATTTTTGCAGCAAATGTTTTCCTGATTATCGCTTTAGTTCCGGCTATCGTTTTTGGCTATTTGCAAAATAATACCCAAACCAATGACCAAAAACAAAATACTGAGTATGTAAAAGATGCTAGCAATGGTCAAAATGAGGGCTTTACTTTACGCTTAGTAAAAAGCTTTTAAGTTTTGATTTTACCAAATGCTTTTGTGCCAAAAGCACAACAAAATCGATTTTACCAAGGGTAGCGGATATAATATACCATAAAAATTCGCGCCCTTTTTACATCCTCTCTTTTATTTTCTCTGCCACTAATATTGATTGCTATCAACAAATACAAAACTTTACCTTTGTTTTCAACAAGTGTACGTTTATATGTGGCTCAATAACATTCTAGAAACAATTGGAAATACCCCCCTAATCAGGCTAAATAAGATTACAAAAGACATACCTGCCACAGTATTGGCGAAAGTAGATTACTTTAATCCGGGTAATTCTATCAAGGACCGTATGGCCCTAAAAATGGTGGAGGTAGCCGAAAAAGAAGGTAAACTATTGCCCGGTGGTACCATAATTGAAGGTACGAGCGGCAATACGGGAATGGGTTTGGCGTTAGCTGCATGCGTAAAAGGATATAAATGCATATTTGTAACCACCGATAAACAATCCAAAGAAAAAGCAGATATCCTAAAAGCTGTTGGCGCAGAAGTGATTGTATGTCCAACAAATGTACTACCGGAAGACCCTCGCAGCTATTATAGTGTAGCAAAAAGATTGGGAAAAGAGATTCCCAATTCTATGTATATGAACCAATATGATAACCTCGCCAATCGCGAGGCGCATTATGAAAGTACAGGTCCGGAAATATGGGAACAAACTGAAGGAAAGATTACACATTTGGTTTGTACAGCCGGAACCGGTGGAACCATTACCGGAGCGGCTATGTATTTAAAAGAAAAGAATCCGGCTATTAAAATTTGGGCGATAGACGTATATGGTTCTTTATTGACTAAATACTTTAATACAGGTGAGATTGATATGAATGAAGTACATCCCTATTTTTCTGAGGGTTTTGGAGAAGATTTTGTTCCCGAGAACTATGATATGAGTGTAATAGATTTGTTTGAGCAGGTTACCGATAAAGACGGAGCCGTTATGGCCAGACGAATTGCCAAAGAAGAAGGTATGTTCTGCGGATATAGTGCCGGCAGCTGTTTACAGGGATTAATGCAATTAAAATCTTCCTTAACAAAAAACGATGTGGTGGTTTGTATTTTTCATGACCATGGCAGCCGTTATGTTGGTAAAATTTACAATGACCAATGGATGATGGAACGTGGCTTCTTAGATGTGAAATCTTTCAAAGACATCGTAAATGGCAGATCCATGAAAAGACTTGTTACCATTGATTCAAATGCAACTGTTGCGGATGCTGTTGCATTGATGAAAAAATATGATATAGAACAAATTCCGGTAATGAAAGATGGCATCACCATTGGTGCATTAAGTGAAAATGGTTTATTTCAAAAAGTCTTTAGCAATCCCGAAATAAAAAATGCAACCGTTGAAAGTGTAATAGAACATTCATTTCCGGTAGTAGATTTTGAAACCCCTGTTGAAAGATTAGTAACCCTGATTACCAAAGAAAACGGTGCTGTATTAGCCAAAGATGAAAAAGGAGAATTTCATATTGTCACCAAATATGATGTGATTCATAGTTTGGCAAAATAACTAAACTCGATGCTGAAAGATATTTCCCTTTATAAATTATACCCCATTTTATTGCTTCCTTTCATTCTAAATAAGAAATTTGAAATTAGAAAAAGCTAACAACTGTTTGAAGTAAGTAAAGTATCTTCGAGCAACAATTGAACCTTAACAAATAATCCTAAGCAAAACATAGTTTATTATGAAAAAATACAGGGCCGGGGTTTTATTCGGTAAAGAACTAGAAGCATTGTACAATGATGCAAAAGACAATCTATTTGCCTTACCGGCAGTGAATACTATAGGGACGAACACCATCAATGCTACACTTGAAGCAGCCGCTAAAGTAAATTCACCGGTTATCATACAATTTTCAAATGGAGGTGCCCAATTTATCGCCGGAAAGGGAATGCCTAATGAAAACTTACAGGGTAATATTTCGGGGGGTATTTCAGGAGCATTGCATATTCACAATGTAGCTAAATATTATGGTGTACCTGTTGTACTACATACCGATCACGCTGCTAAAAAATGGTTGCCCTGGATCAGTGGTTTAATTGATGCCGGTGAACAGTATTTTAAAGAAAAAGGACAGCCATTATTCAGTTCACATATGCTGGATTTGTCTGAAGAACCTTTAGAAGAAAACATTCATACCTCTGTAGAATTTTATAAAAGAATGGCTCCCTTAGGTATGAGTATAGAAATAGAATTAGGCGTAACAGGTGGTGAAGAAGACGGCGTTGATAATAGCGGGATTGAAAATGATAAATTATATACACAACCACAACATGTAGCTTATTCATATACGGAATTAAGTAAAGTGGGCAACCTTTTTACAGTAGCCGCTGCTTTTGGTAATGTACACGGAGTGTATAGCCCCGGAAATGTAGAATTAAGGCCGGTGATCCTTAAAAACAGTCAGGATTATATTGAGAAGGAATTAAAAACTGGTCCAAAACCTGTTTATTTTGTGTTTCATGGAGGAAGTGGATCACCACAAAATCAAATAAGAGAAGCGATTAGTTATGGTGCTATTAAAATGAATATTGATACTGACCTACAATGGGCTTATTGGGAAGGTATTCAACAGTTTTATAAAAAGAACGAAGGTTATCTGCAAGCTCAATTAGGCAACCCCGAAGGAGCTGATAAACCCAACAAAAAGTTTTATGATCCAAGAGTTTGGTTGAGAAAAGGTGAAGAAAGCTTTATCAAGAGGCTTGAAATCGCTTTTGAAGACCTGAATTGTATCAATAGAAATGCTTAAAAAAAATCAAGTCAAAAAGCCTTCTCATTGTTATGTGAAGGCTTTTTTGTGTTTTCTTTTAAAAACAGTTATTTCTTATCATCTATTAAAGTCACTCACCACCCCTGTTAATGAGGAATAACTGCGTTATTTCCTCATTATCGGTCCCCTCCTTGAAAAGGAGGGGAAATTGGACTGTTTCACCTCCTTTTCAAGGAGGGGCGATGGTAAAGCGATTTACATCGCTTTACCATCGGGGTGGTTAAAAATTATTATTATCTTAGCCGCCCCAATTGAGTCAGCTATATGAAAAAAGAACGTGAAGAAGATTTCGAAGCAAACCTTACAGGCGAAGAGAACCAAGGTGGTGACCCTACGAAACCCCGTTGGTTTAAACGTATAAGAAAAGGGATATTAACTTCTACTGCAGATAAAAAAGAAACGCCCGAAGGCTTGTGGAACAAATGTCCAGAATGTAATTATATCTGTACTACTTCAGAATTAAAAGAAAACCTTTTTGTTTGCCCCAAATGCAACTATCACCATAGAATTGGAAGTGAGGAATATTTTGATTTTCTTTTTGACAATAAGGAGTTTACAGAATTATTTGACAATATCCGAAGTAAAGATGCTTTGGGATTTACAGACCTGAAATCGTATCAAAAACGCCTTGATGATATACATGCTAAAACAGATCTAAAAGATTCTATGCGAGTGGCAACCGGAACCATGAATGGTGAAGGCATTGTAGTTGCCTGCATGGATTTTGAATTTATTGGTGGCTCATTGGGAAGTGTGATGGGTGAAAAATTCAGTAGAGCTGTTGATTATTGTATCAAGCACAACCTAGCTTATCTTGTAATTAGTAAAAGTGGTGGTGCAAGGATGATGGAAAGTGCTTTCAGTTTAATGCAGTTAGCAAAAACAAGTGGCAAGCTATCACAACTGAGCGATGCCAAGCTTCCTTTTATTTCCTTACTCACCGACCCTACTTTTGGAGGAATCTCCGCCAGTTTTGGCATGTTGGGTGATGTAAATATTGCTGAACCGGGCGCCCTTATTGGGTTTGCAGGACCTAGGGTAATCAAAGAAACCATAAAAAAAGATCTTCCGGAAGGATTCCAAAGAAGCGAATTTTTATTAGAGCATGGTTTTCTGGATTTTATTATTGATAGAAAAAATTTGAAGGACAAATTGGCTCAACTAATATTATTATTTAGAAGTTAACCCCCCAGCCCGCTGAAAGGGAAGTTAAATGAGGGAATATCGAATATTGATCAAGGAATTTTGAATGCTGATTTTTTTATCGCTATGTTCAGAATTCCTTCATTGATAATCAATTTTAATACCGCTTCAGGGGGATTGGGGTTAACGGATAATGATGGAAACAAAGTAGTCATTCTTTACCACAGATCATCCATAAACAATATTAATTCCCCCTTCAGGGGGCTAGGGGGTATGGCAGAAATGAACAACCGACAGGCTTATTTTAATTACCACATTGAAGACAAATATGTGGCGGGCATAGCTTTGATGGGAACTGAAGTAAAATCTATTCGGGAAGGGAAACTAAGTTTTAATGATTCATTTTGCTTTTTTGATAATGGAGAGTTATGGGTAAGGGCTTTGTTTATTGCATCTTACACACACGGCACTGCCAATAACCACATTGAAGTGCATGACAGAAAGCTACTGTTGCAAAAAAGAGAATTACGAAAATTAGAAACCCGAATGAAGGATAAAGGCTATACCATTATTCCGTTAAAAGTGTTTTTCAATGAAAAGAATTTTGTGAAAATTGAGATTGGATTGGGGAGAGGAAAAAAACTATACGATAAACGAGAGACAATTAAAAATAGGGATATAGAAAAAGAAATTAAACGGCATTTGAAATAAATAACAGGCCACATTTCACCATCATTCCTTGTATTTTTTCTTCTTTTCTTCTTTAAATTCCATTTGTTCTATTAATGCATCGGGGGTTGGGTTTCTGGTTACCGCTATCGCTATTCGGAAAAGTACAAAATACAAAATGATAGATGCCAACAATTCGCCCCAAGAAAACCAATAGCCCCAAATACTATATACTGCAGCTTTTTCGGGATTAGCAGATTCGTAAATTACTTTTAATTTATCTCCATTCTTCCACTCACGAAAAACATATCGGGCATCAATGTTATGTTCTTTTAGTCCGTCATGGTACACAGCAGTTGGGATAGTGATGCCACTTACACTGTCTTTTTTAAATTGAATAATGGCTGGCGATTTTTCGCCGTCAAAATAATCCGGCTGTCGGGTAAATGGGATATAACAGCTAAGACAAATTAAGTATAATATGAAAATAGATTTCAACAAACCATGTATTTTTAAATTGATGACTTCTGTATCATCATCAGCAACTGAATCCATTTTAAAAAAACGACCCCACCTATAAGATGAGGTCATGATAAAAATATTTTTCAAACAATTCTCTTGATTCAGGTCACACGACTCAAGTCTTAATTGGCCAAACTCCTAAAATCCACAGGCACTAATTTGCTCACTCCCGGTTCTTGCATCGTAACTCCATAAATCACATCAACTGCACTCATGGTTTGTTTATTGTGGGTAACAATGATGAACTGAGAATTGTCACTGAACTTTTTGATCATTTGAGTAAACTTACCAATATTGGCATCATCTAATGGTGCATCTACCTCATCTAAAATACAGAAAGGTGCCGGTTTGATTAAGTATATAGAAAATAATAAAGCAGTGGCAGTTAAAGTCTTCTCTCCTCCACTTAGTTGTGTGATGGAAGAAGGGCGCTTACCTTTTGGTTTTGCAATGATTTCAATTCCTGTTTCAGCCAAGTTTTCAGGATTTACCAATATCATATCTGCCGTATCTTCTTCGGTAAACAAAGCCTTAAATACTTTTTGAAAATTTTCTCTTACTTGGTTAAATGTATCCAAGAATTGCTGATTGGCTGTAGCTTCTACTTCCTGAATCGTTTGCAGTAAACTTTCTTTGGCAGACACCAAGTCATTCTTTTGCTCAAGAATAAACTCGTACCTTTTTTTCATCTCAGTATATGCTTCAATGGCTGTTGGATTCACTTCCCCCATATTATCAAGACGCTTACGCATTCTGTCTGAACTGGCTTGCAATTCTTCTAAGCTGGTATCGGTTGTTCTTTCCTGTTCTAAAATCTCATCCAATTCAACTTTAAACTCTACAATCAATCTTTCTTTCATTCCTGCCAACTGCAGTTTCAGTTCATTCAAACGGTCTTTGATTTCTGTTACCAGATGATCAATCATTTCTTTGCTTTTCACTTTCAACCGAAGTTCACTTTCTTTCTCATGCAATGTATTCCTTAAATTATAATAGGCTTGATCGGCTTCATTTAATTTTTTCTCTTCGGCTTCTTTCTTACGCAACATTTCAAGTAACAACTCTTCGGAACCAACCAAAGCCTTTTCACCTTCAACAATATTTTCTGAAGCTTCTGTTAATTGAGCAGTATTGGTACCTATCTGTGTATGAAGATCATTTAATTGATTTTCTTTGAATACCAATTCCTGCTTTAAAGTTGTGATCTTACTTTGTTGTCTAGTTAACTGTAGATTGGTTTCATTAAATTGAACTGAAGCAAAATTATATGCATGCTCAGAAGTTTGATAATCCTGTTCTACTGTTTTTAGTTCTTCTGTGGTAACCTGCAGCTGATCATTTAAAAGGTGAAATTCTTCGCGAGTAGCGGCAATCGCATCATGTTCTGCTTGAAGACGCTGTTCAATATCTTCTAACCGTTGTAACCCGTTTTGCTGAGAAACCTGTAAATTTTCCATCCTATTTTTAGAAGCAAAAACTTGATTGGTTAGCTGACTGATTTCATTTTCGGTTTGCTTAATTAGATTCTCTTTTAGTTGATCATTAAAAGCAATTACCTCATTGTGTTTTGCTTGGATATCGGATTTTAAGAGGTTAACGATTGATTCTTGATCAGCAATCTCTTCAAATAATTTTTCGAGATTTTTGGCACGCCCAATTTTCTTGCCTTCAAACAAACCTATACTACCCCCGGTTAAGGTGTATTTTCCCTTTACGTACTTTCCATGTTTTTCTAATACAACTGCTCCATTGCTATTGGCAATGGCTTCTTCATTTTCAGCTATGTACACATTGCCTAAAAGATACTCAGCAAGTTTTCGGTATTGTTCATCTACCTCAACAACATCCATTGCCTTTATGGTACCGGCAGGTTGATGTGAATCAACCCTGATATCTGCAAATTTCTCGAGCATAAAGAAATTCGCCTTGCCTTTTTTATGTGCGTCCAATAGATGAACCGCCTGCAATCCCTCTTCCAGGTTATTAACTACATAATAATTCAGATAAGGCTCGAGCACATTTTCAACAGCTGTTCGGAATTCTTCTTTTACATAAATGATATCTGATAAAATTGGAGCTGAATGGTTCCATTCCGGGTTTTTGTGTAAAAATTTAATACTCTCCGGATATCCTTCCATTGAATCTATTAAACTTTTCAGCAAATTATATTCATTGCGTTTTGAATCGAGTTTACGATTTTCTTCGTTCAATTCATTCCGCAAAATTTCCAATTGGGCTTGCGTTTCAAAGATTTGTTCCTTTGTTTTTTCTTGGTGTTCCTGTAATTGTTGCAGATCAATCCGTCTGGCAGCCAATGTAGATTCTTTCTCTTGCAATTCTACACTGAGTTGTTGTAATTGCAATTCGCGATTTTGCTTTTCCTCTACAAGTTGTGTTTGGGCTCTCTGTAAATTCAAGATTGAGGTATCTGCCACCGCCACTTTTTTCTCGGCATCAAATTGATTGCGTTGTATTTGCTGATATTTGCCCCGTAAGGAATCGACGCCAATTCTTTTCTCATCAAAAATTCGGCGTGTGTTCTCTACTTCAAATTTTGTGGCTTCAACTTTCTCTTGTAAATCCATCAAGTTGGCTTCCTCTTCTCCCACTTGTAACTGTGTATATTCTATTGAGTCACCAATGGTTTTGAGTTGTCCGGTTGCTTTTTCTAGAAAGTCTTTTAAATTGGTTTCTTTTTCTTTTAGATAATGAAGTTTTTGAGTAGCTAGGTTTTTATCATTCTCTTTTGAACGTAAATCCTGTAAGTATTCATTGAATTCATGCTGTAAACTTTGTAAGGCCCTTTCTTTTTCAATAAATCCTACTTTTTCTTGTTCAATACTGGCATCTTCGGTTGCAATCTCTGCTTCCAGTTTTACTTTTTTATTGGTTTCAGTATCCTGTTGTTCATTCAATTCTTTGTAGGTAATATTAAACCCTTCCAGTGCAGCTTTTGCCAATTCAATCGCAACTTCTTTGTAATCTTTCTTGATCTCGAAAAACTTTTCAGCTTTTTTAGCTTGGTTTTCGAGCATTTTTAGTTGGTTATTGATTTCAAACAGAAGATCCTCAATTCGCGCAAGGTCTTGTTCTGTTGCATCCAACTTATTTTTGGCTTCTTTTTTACGTGTTTTGTAGATAGTAATTCCCGCAGCCTGTTCCAACATCCTTCGCCGACTATTCTCCTTATCCTTAATAATATCGTCTACCATTCCCAATTCGATAATGGCATAACTATCCGTACTAACCCCCGTATCCATAAATAAATTATGAATGTCTTTTAATCTACAACTCACATCATTCAAACGATACTCACTTTCTCCATTTTTATAAAAACGGCGCGTTACAGTTACCGTATTAAATTCTGTGGGTAAGAGATTCTTGGTATTTTCAAAAGTAAGACTTACCTCAGCCAAGCCACTTGGGCTTCTGGTTTTACTGCCATTAAATACCAACGCTTCGAGATTTTCACTTCTTAATGCAGATATTTTTTGTTCTCCAATTACCCAACGAATGCTATCGATAATATTGCTTTTACCACAACCATTTGGCCCTATGATACCGGTGATACCCTCATCAAAACTAACAACGGTTTTATCAGCAAAACTTTTGAATCCTTTGATTTCTAACGACTTTAATCTCACGTCTATCCTATTTAAGTACCTGCGAACTTACAGTAAAAGCGATTAATTGTATGAAGAGAAAATATGGCTGTGTATAAGAGGTGGAGAATTATGAAATTCACTGTAGATGCATGTTTTAAAAAATTAATATCTATTTGATTATCAATGTTTTACAATTGTTACAGGAATTAAAATAAAAATCAAACAACGGCATTCATTTATTACTGAGGCTCTATATTTGTCAGTAAAGAGTTCAGATTTTGTCAAAAATCATTTTTACAGTTATTAATGACATTCAATACGATCAGCGAATGCATCGAATTGTTGGGTCATTGGCTACTGCTGGACATGAAGTCTTATTAATTGGGCGGAAAAACAAAGATGCATTGATACCGGATTCACTTCCCTTTCGAACAAAAAGATTGACTTGTTTTTGTAAACGGGGAATGTTAATGTACATAGAATTTAATTTACGACTACTTTTTTACCTGATTCCAAAGAAAGCAGATATCATTTGTGCCATTGATCTGGACACCATACTTCCTGTATACATGGTAACGCTTATCAAAAATCAAAAAAGGGTATATGATGCCCATGAACTATTTACTGAACAGAAAGAAATCATCAGCCGCCCCTTTATTCATGCTATTTGGCAAGCTATCGAGCGATTTGCTGTTCCGAAATTTAAAAAAGGGTATACGGTCAATAGTTATATAGCTGCCGAATTCCTTCGACGATACAATGTGAATTATGAAGTAATTAGGAATCTACCTCGCTTAACAAAGTTGAAAGCAGTTGAGGTGATAAAAAAAGAAAGATGGATTATTTATCAGGGAGCAGTGAATGAAGGTAGGTGTTTTGAAACATTGATTCCCGCCATGAAAGAGGTAAATGCCAGGCTTTTCATTTATGGAATTGGCAATTTTTTTGAACAAACTAAAACGTTGATCAAACAACACCAGGTAGAAAACAAAGTAATACTTTATGGCACAATAGATCCCAAAGAATTGGCTATGATCACTCCTAATGCATATTTGGGCATCACACTCTTCGAATCAACCGGCATGAATCAATATTACTCATTGTCAAACCGTTTTTTTGATTATACCATGGCAGGTATCCCACAAGTGTGTGTAGCCTATCCTGCATATCAAGCTGTCAATCAACAATTTAAGGTCGCTTACCCAATTGACAACACAGACGCGGGTACAATCAGTCGCGCTTTGAACAATTTGCTGGTTGATGATGTTTTATATTTTGAACTAACAAAAAATTGTTTACAAGCAAGGATGCTTTTGAATTGGGAAAATGAGGAACCCATTTTATTAAATTTTTATCATCAACTATAAAGATTGGAGAAACATTTACATATTATTGCATTTGATGTACCCTACCCTGTTAACTACGGTGGGGTGATGGATTTGTTTTACAAACTCCCTGCTTTACAAGCTGCCGGAGTTAAAATTCACTTACACTGCTTTGCTTATGGCCGCAATGAACAACCTGTTTTGAATACTTATTGTGAAACTGTGTATTATTATGAAAGAAACTTGGGCCACAAAAGTATATCCAACACATTGCCTTACATTGTTTCGAGTAGAAAAAATGAACATTTATTACAGAATCTTTTGAAAGATGATTACCCCATTTTTATGGAAGGAATTCATTGTACTTATTTATTGTTAGATGAAAGATTTATTAATAGAAAATGTTTTGTAAGGGTTCACAATGTTGAGTTTCAATACTATCATGACCTTTACAAAAACGCCGCATCCCCCTTAAAAAGATTATATTATTGGATGGAGAGCAGGTTATTAAAAGCATATGAAAAAAAAGTAGTTAATAAAGCTACTTTTTGGGGTGTAACCGAAAATATAACTGCCATTTACAGGAATGAATTGGGATGCAATCATATAGCGTATTTGCCTGTTTATATACCTGATTGGAATGTACAAAGTTCGGATGGGATGGGCAGTTTTTGTTTATATCATGGCGATTTGGAATTGGAAGTAAATGAGAAAGCCGCAATTTGGCTATTGAAAAACATATTTAGCAAGCTAAAAATTCCTTTTGTGATTGCGGGTAAAAATCCATCCAAAAAATTAGAAAAAATAGCCCATGAAAACAAACATACCTGCTTAGTAGCAAATCCATCTGAAAAAGAAATGCAGGATATGATTGCCAAAGCGCATATGAATATCATCCCCGCCTACTCAACCACCGGCATTAAGATAAAATTACTCAATGCCCTATTTAATGGAAGGCATTGTGTGGTAAATGAGGCAACCATAGAGGGCAGTGGATTGGGAGCCTTGTGTCATGTTGCTAGAACTGCCGGTGAATTTCAGGAAATCATTGCACAATTGTATCAACAGCCATTTAATTCAGAAGAAATTAATTTGCGAAATGAGTTATTAACCGGAATGTTTAATAATGAGGCCAATGCAAAAAAGCAGGTGGCTTGGATTTGGGGTTAATAGAAGTTTATTGGGAAATGGATTACTTAATTATTTGTCTTATTTATTAGCCACTAGTACTATTATACAATTATAAACCAATACCACCAAACAAATAAACCAATCAACAATTAAACCCCAACAGCTGCACTATCGATAACTTTCCCGGCTTCGGTTTTTAGCATTCGTGAAGGATAGCGATTAATGACTATGAAATCATGCGTTGCCATTAATACTGTGGTTCCATAATCTTTTGCTATTTGTATTAATAGTTGCATAATCTCATCGCTGGTTTCGGGATCGAGATTACCTGTAGGTTCATCGGCTAGAATCAATTTTGGAGAATTTAATAGGGCACGAGCAATGTCAACTCTTTGCTGTTCACCACCACTCATTTCGAAAGGCATTTTGAAGCCTTTACTTTTCAGACCTACTTTATCTAAAACATCATTTATTTTTTCTTCTATTAAGCGTTCATCTTGCCATCCGGTTGCTTTTAACACAAACCTTAAATTTTCTTGGACATTTCTATCAGTCAGTAATTGAAAATCTTGAAAAACCACTCCCAAATTCCTACGCAAAAAAGGAACTTTCTTCCAATCCATTCCGCGTAATTCGAATCCAACTACGGTTCCTTCCCCTTCCCTTAAAGTAAGTTCTCCATACAAAGTTTTCAATAAACTACTTTTCCCGGTTCCTGTTTTGCCAACCAAATAAACAAATTCGCCTTTATCGATTGTGAAATTCACATTTTGCAGAATCAGGGAATCCCCCTGATAAATATTGGCATTTTCAATGGATACAACGATATCTGACATGGTTCAAATTTACAATTTCTTTATTACATTTTCTGTAAGACAGATCAAAAAAAACAAAACAAAAATACAAACAGAAGTCTTCAGTATTCTGTTAATATTCATACAAAAGTTCGCCAAAACTTCCTTTTAATAGTAAGGAAGATTGTAAAGCGTCCTCAACATGCCCAATGATTTTTGCTTCTACATTAAATCCATTTGCTATGGCAATCATTTTCTCCGCAGCGGCTTGGTTGGTAAATATTTCAAGCCTATGCCCCATATTAAATACTTGGTACATTTCTCTGTAATCAGCCCCGGAATTTTTCTGAATCAATTCAAAAATGGGCGGTATATCAAACAAGTTATCTTTAATGATTGATAGCGATTTAGGCAAATATTTCATACACTTGGTTTGTCCGCCTCCGCTGCAATGAATGATTCCATTGATTTCGGTAAAGTGTTCATCTAAAATAATCTTCAATATAGGCGCATAGGTTCTTGTTGGGGATAACAGTAATTTGCCAATGGTTATTTGCTCACCGTTAATCGATATTTCATCCGTTAATTCACTATTGCCTATATACACAACATCCTTATCCAAAGTAGATTCAAAGGTTTCGGGGTATTTTTCTACATAGTATTTATTCAATACATCATGCCGGGCACTGGTTAAACCATTGCTTCCCAATCCACTATTGTATGCTGATTCATATGTGGCTTTGCCGGCACTTCCAAAACCTACAATAACATTACCGGAAGCAATTTTATCATTGGTAATGAGCTTTGATTTAGGCCAACGAGCAGTCATTGTTCCATTTACAGCTATGGTTCTAACCACATCACCCACATCGGCTGTTTCGCCACCCAAAAAATGGATATTTACCCCATAAGACTTTAATTGATTAAAAAAATCTTGTGTTCCGTTTATCACTTCTTTTAAAACATCGCCGGAAATCCGCGATTTGTTTCTGTCGATTGTTGAAGAAAATAACAGGTTATCTGTAACCCCAACACAAAGTAAATCATCCAGATTCATAGCAATTGCATCCTGTGCAATACCTTTCCAAATATTTACATCACCTGTTTCTTTCCAATATAGATAGGCTAGGATACTTTTGGTACCGGCGCCATCTGCGTGCATAATATTTACCCAATCTTTATCTCCACATAAAAAATCGGCATATATTTTACAAAAAGCAACCGGATATAAACCTTGATCTAGCTTCTGAATAGCGGCATGAACTTCTTCTTTTTGCGCGGAAACACCCCTTTGAGCGTATAAAGACATTGTAATGTTTTAGTCCCTCTGATGCAGCTGGGAAATTTTATAATGATGCAAAAGTAAGACATGACAATGGACCATTGAACACCGGGCCTGGACAATTTCACAATTAGTCCCTTATTTTTGCCATAATTATGAAGGTATATTACAAATTAGCCGACTCTTTACCGGTATTTCATAAGGCAGTTATCACCATTGGTACTTTTGACGGTGTGCATCTTGGCCATAAGCAAATCATTGAACAACTGAAAGCAGAAGCAGCCCGAATTGGGGGGGAGTCTGTCATTGTTACTTTTCATCCCCATCCCCGAAAAATTATTTCATCAATTCCGGGAGATGTGAAACTGCTAACTACATTGGCAGAAAAAATAAAATTATTAGCTGCTACAGGCATAGACCATTTGGTAGTGGTACCGTTTGATCATGCTTTTGCCAATCAAACGGCTGATGCGTATGTGAAAGATTTTTTGTATCAATACTTTAAGCCCCATACAATCATTATTGGGTACGATCATCGGTTTGGAAAAGGACGAGTAGGGGATTATCATTTAATGGAAAAATATAGTCACGCATTTGGATATGAAGTAAAGGAAATTTCTGAAAAGATATTACATGAAATAGTCATCAGCTCCACAAAAATACGGCACGCATTATATGACAATGAAATAGAAACCGCAAATCAGTTTTTAGGCTATTCCTATTTCTTTGAAGGCAAAGTGATTGAAGGGAATAAACTAGGGAGGACCATTGGTTTCCCAACAGCCAATTTGCATGTGGGTAGTGAAGAAAAACTCATACCCGGGAATGGAGTTTATGCCGTTTCAGTTGTGTTGATAGAGTCAGGGTTAGCAAGTATCGAACCTATTTCAAAAGTAACAGCTATCCCAAAATTTTTCCAGGGTATGATGAATATTGGTATTCGACCCACCGTTGGCGGGAATAAAAGAGTAATAGAAGTGAATATATTTGATTTTGATGAAGACATTTATGGGCTAAACCTACAAGTGCATATCCAGCGATATTTAAGGGGAGAATTGAAGTTCAATGGCTTGGAAGATTTAAAGAATCAATTAAAAAAAGACAAGCTGGATGCTCAACGGTTTTTATCGATTTAGTATTGGAAAGTTTTCAATCATCTTTTTAAAGTTGATTTGCATCGCTTACTCTTTGGCCTGTTTTTTAAATAAGGTATCCGGATCAAAATCTATGATCTGACGATAATTATCTAATTCAAGTATTTCTGCCAGTTTAATCAGGGTTTCAATTTTAACTTCTGTTAGACCATTTTCCCAGGTGGAAATGGTAGACCGACCCACTTTTAATGCAGAGGCGATATACTGTTGGTCAAAGTTTCTAATTTCTCGGATCAACTTGATATTTCTGGCGATACGAATTCTTTCAGGACTTAACTGATACATATTTTATATTCTTAAAAAGGAAGATGAATGATCATACAATGGTAAACGTTTTTAAATAAAAAAATAGGGTGTAAACACGCTATGCCAACATGTATTTAAACGGTAATTTTCTCCCCGTAAATAATTGTCTATTCAGCCAACAATGTGCTGATGCATTTTTTAGGTTGCAAGATTTTTAAGAAGGAATTTTAATTTATCATTTGGCCAATGGTAAATGGGCAATTACAATTCCTCTGATACCCATGCATACTGCGAAACTGAAGAGGGGACATTTAATTTATATTTTATGAAACAGTTAGAATTGAATAAGATGGGGTTAGACCCAATCTCAGAAATCGAAATGAAAGAAATAGAAGGAGGTGGTTTTTGGGATATTTATGAAACAATAGGATTTGTTGTTGGCACCATAGTTGGTACTACTTTAAAAATAACAAATGATGTTGCGAAAAAACTACTAGAACATGCGGTAATCAAATAATTTTATGAGATTAAACCCGCAAATTAAATAACAAAATTAAAACCTAAAAAATGAAAATAAATGATTTAGTTAAAATGGGAATGTCGCCATTGTCTAACAATGAGATTACAAATGTTACCGGAGGTGGTTTTTGGAAGAACTTTAAATTTTACACCACTGTTTTTAACGAATTCCTCTTCATACAACCTTTAAAAGCTCTTGGACATGGGTTTACAAGCGGAATAGAAAAAAGTATGAAGTAGTATTTGGACTTAACAAAGTGACTTTAACTTATCACGATACTTAGTTTTATTACTAAGTATCGTGTTTAAAATCAGTAAAAATGAATAGGAAACCACAACTATTAAACATTGTAGGAAGTATATTAATCACAATACAAATTTTGAAATACTTTTATTGGCATTTTGAAGTACCCTCCCGAGAAAATACCCATACATATTTTTTTGAGTATGCAGGATATATCGTAGGCTATAATATTTTTTTGCTTTTTAGCATAATTTTGTTCAGAGTAGCCAATAAGTCTAGTAGATAACATAATAGCAGGAAACTATAGTTTATGTTTTATCACAATTGATAATGGGTTTAGCTATTAGTTACTTAAGGCCCAAGCTAGGATTTTTGTGGGGTGTTGCTTAACACAGTGTTTCAATTTTCCATATGTTCTTATAAATTAACCATCTATGAAAAAAAGCAAAATAATAATTCTCATCGTATTCATCCTTTTACTAATTTCAATAGTATATAATAGGCATGATATCTATAAAGAATTTGTAAACGGAATGAATCTTAAATAAGCTTATGTCTAATGAGATTGGTTTTATAAAACGCATATTACTAAAATAATGTAATGTTAATTCCCTGTCCCCGCTTCCTTCCTGGCCGCTTCTTTCATTTTTTCATTGGCTGAAATCAGAAACTGCACATTTCGGTTTTGAATTCTGCCCTCTTCCGTTTCATTGCTGTATTTTGGCGATTCTTCACCATATCCTTTCCTAGTAAGTCTTGATGAACTGATACCTGAACTTACCAAATAACTATCAACAGATGCAGCCCTTCGCTCAGACAGACTTAGATTATAACTGTCGGAACCGGTATTATCTGTATGACCTTGTATTTCAATATTTGTATCCGGATATTTAAGCAGTACTGAATTCAGTTTATTGAGATTTACTTTCGATTCGTTGGATAAATCAGAACGGTTTATCCCAAATAAAATTTTATCACTAAACTCAACTACAATACCCTCACCAATTCTTTCTACTTTTGCATTTGGCAGATCTTTTTGGATATCGGCAGCCTGTTTATCCATTTTATGTCCAATAATGGCCCCTCCCGCACCACCTACTGCAGCACCAATAATAGACCCCCAAACTACATTACCGGACATACTACCAATGGCGCCACCTACGGCTGCTCCGCCCGCTGTACCAATCACCGCCCCTTTCTGCGACTTGTTCATAGAGGCACAACTGAATAATAAAAAAGTAAATAGAAATAGTATGCTTGAAATACTTGATGTTTTTTTCATGATAAATTTATTGATGAAGTAATTAAAAAATTAAGTATGTATATACTAAAAGCAGGTTTTTGCTGTTAACATTACAATATGCAAAGTTGTGTTGTATTTCTCTTGTTGTTGTTACATAATAACTACAATAATTACATTATTCACAGATTACCTGCTAACAAAAAACTATTTTCTGCATAGAAACATACATCTAACAAAAAAATAGTAATTGTATCAACCCATTGAAATTTCAAATTACAAAGACAAAGAGATTACAAAAAGCCTATCCATTTTAATTAACAAGTGAAATGGCTGTTACTTTTTGAATCCTGAAAATATTCGGAATCTTTGTATTGCTTAGAAGGCTAAACCCTGTGTTCAGAGTTACTTCAGTTTGGTTTGGCTGAATAATGAAAACAATTAATGAATCAGTAAACTGATTTTCTTTGATGACTTCTATTTCTAAACCTGTTTGAAGAGGGGTACTAAGATTAACTTTTGCTGCAACAAAAACATCACAGGGCTGGGTATTTTCATCCGCTTCATGTGCGTAACAATGTAGATAAGCTTCCAGTGTGATAGATAAGATGCTACTGTCTAAGTCTTTGACAAGAAAATCGCTGGTAAAAATATTGCCATTTACTTTTACTGGTAAGGGATTATCATATGAACCGGAGTCGGGATGATTGATGTTTTTTGAGCATGATAAAAATAAGAATACGATTACTAAATATTTCATTAGTGATAATTTTGACAAATGAAAAAATGATTGTTAACTTGGAAATAGAATTATTTATTCCCCTTTGATTAAAAGAAACTGAGTGTTCTGATTACTATAAAAGCCTAATTTTTGCTTTCAAATAAATCTATATGCAAAGTTGAGACATCTTGCGGGAACAGTTATTACATAGGGAGATACTTAGATTACATTATTTACAGATAATGTTATTAAAACAGATTACTGTTCTACTTTTTTGTGGAAATCAAGAATGAAACATGAAGATTTTTTGATTATGCCATCATTTTAACAACCATCTCTTTCATCAGTCCCGCATCAGTTGTATTGCCATCGTTCACGCCAACTCCCCTAAGGTTGTATTGATGAAGGAGTAAGAGAATTTTTTCAACTCCGGGATAATCATATTTTCGGGCGGCTCCCATATAGTCTTTTACAAAATAAGGATTAACGCCTAACGCAGAAGCTACAGTTTTTTCATCCGGTTGTTGTACTCCATATAACATAAATACCTTGCTGAAGAAATTATACAAAGCTGGCAAAACCATTTGTATGGGTGCTGCTTTCGGATTGGCTTCAAAATATTGTATAATTCGAATAGCTTTCGACAACTCTTTTTTTGCAATGGCAATCTGTAATTCAAAAACATTGAATTCCTTACTGATGCCAATGAAATTTTCAATGTCATCTTCGGTAATACTTTTCCGAGTACCCAAATTAACTGCCAGTTTTTCTACTTCATTTTGCATCCTGTTTAGGTCATTTCCAATATGGTCTATCAATAAAAACAAGGCTTTTTGTGTAATGGTCAAGCCATGTTGCTGTACCATCTGATCTGCCCATTGAGGCAATTGATTGTCGTACATTTTTTTTGTGGTCAACAATTCTCCTTTCTGTTTAAGTATTTTGGCAAGTTTTGAACGGCCATCTACTTTTTTCTCTTTATAACTTACCACAAAAATGGTTGAAGACAAAGGGTTATCGATATATCCTTCCAGCTTTTCAATGTCTCTCATTTGTTGTGCCTCTTTCAATAAAACAACCTGTCGTTCAGCAAACATGGGATAACGCATACAAGCATTCACCACAGTAGCCCAATCGGCATCTTTCCCATAAAAAATGGTCATGTTAAACCCGGCTTCAGCCTCAGAAAGAATATGGTGTTCGGCGTAATCAACCACTTGGTCAATAAAAAAAGGCTCATCCCCTTCTAACCAATAAATAGGTTTGAAATGCCCTTTTTTCCATTCAGTAATGATCTTTTCTGCCGACATAGCTGCAAAGATGTGCTAGTAAGTATGAAACACGAAAAATTAGATATGAAAGTTGTAAACATCCCGAAAGAATCATGAATATTAAACAAAGGAATGTTGAATGTTGAATAAATCAAGATTAATAATACCATAGGCAATGATTTGCTTAAGGAAGGTTTTCAAAAGCTTGATTTTATATACTAAATTATTATAATTCGATCTTCGGTTAAAAAGGGCAAGTCTTTAAATCGAAGAATTACATTAGCAGTAACTACCACATCACGCTGGCAATAATCAACTATTCTTTGAAGATTTTGTTCCTTATAATACACATCCTGCACCATACTGCCATCTATGTCTGATTTTGATGTGGGTATACCCAGTACGTTGGCTAATAAATTTAGTGAAATATAGTTTTTATTATCGCCAAACTTCCACCAGTTTAGAGTATCAAACATTTTAACTTCCCAGGGTTTTTTGTCGTGCAATTGAAGATACTTGGGCAAGGCCATTTGGTTTATTAGTAATCGCCGGCAGATAAAAGGAATGTCGAATTCTTTTATATTGTGTCCGCCAAATTGAAAATTTCGATCATGCAGGAAAACCTTGTTACATAAATCAGTAAAAATACTTAGTATTTCTACCTCATCATTTCCATGGATACTTTTCATTTTAAGGCAAATCTGGGCATTTGCATTTTCATAAAAAAAGGCGGTGGAAATACAAATGATCTTGCCAAATTCTGCTAAAATACCCGCTTTTTTACGGTAACTTTCTTCTGCAAGCATATCTTCTGGCACGGTTTTCGATACTTTGTCCAAAAATAGGCGCTGCCAGTGTAAATCCAAGCATGTAAAGGCCGGAAACTGCGGTACCGTTTCAATATCAAGTAATAAAAGGTTCGTTATCATAACAAAATTTGTAATATTTTTTTTAAATTAAAACCCCAATATCATGTCTGAGCAGAATAGTTCCCATACCGGAATGACCACGCAAAACCCACCACAAAAAGACAACCGTAAACTAATATACGGTATTCTAATTGCCGCATTGATTGGCACCTGGGCTTATATCTTCTACGATAAAAGCCAACAAAAAGAAACGGTAACCATTTTGCAAACAACCATTAAAAATGTAGATAGTGCACGCAATGCCATTCAACAGGAGTTTATGTTCGTATCCGCAAAAGCAGATTCATTAACACAAAACAATATTCAGTTGCAAGGTGATTTGGCTGATAAAAGCGCTGCTATTCAGAAATTAAAAAGCAATATCAGCTCTATCCTCAAAAAGAAAAATGCATCTGACAGCGAATTGTCACAGGCAAAAGAAATGATAGGTGAACTAAATGGAAAAATTGATGGATTGTTTGTTGAAATTGAAAAATTAAAAGGAGAAAACCAGCAATTGACTTCAACAAATCAACAACTCAATACTGAAAAAACACAACTTTCCTCAGATAAACAAAATCTAGAACAAAACCTCAGTGCTACCAATGCTGAGAAGAAAAAATTAGAAGAAAAAGTTGATGTGGCTTCTACCCTACATGCTTCTTCAATAGGTATTGCAGCAATAAAAGTTAGCAATAGCGGAAAAGAAAAGGAAACCACAACAGCAAAAAGGGCAAACTTAATTCGAATTTCCTTTCTTTTGGATGAAAATAGAGTTACCCCAAATGGAACAAAAGATATTTTTGTAGTAGTAACGGCACCTGATGGAAAAGTAATCACTGAAGGAGGTAGTTTTTATAGCCGAGAAGATGGTCAAATTTCATACACCAGTAAAGTAAGTGTAACCTACGAACAAGGCAAAGTAACCCCTGTTAATTTTGATTGGAGACAAACTGAACCCTATAAAGAAGGCAGTTATAAAATTGAAATTTTTAACAATGGCTTTAAAATTGGGCAAGGTGTAAAAACCTTAAAGAAAGGCGGTTTATTCAGCTAATGAAATGATTTTTTTTATCATAAAAAGCAGTTGCTATTCGGCAGCTGCTTTTTTTTTATACTTTACCGATGATTAAATTGATGAATTAATACATTAAATTTATCTTCTCTAATTGATTCATAGACCATGGAACAGTCAACCCAAAATTCGCTAATACGTTAATACTGTACAAACATGCTACCTTCCTGGATTAACTGGAAAATCATACTTGTTTTAATTGCGATCATCCTGGTGAGCGGTACTATTTTTTATTCTGAATATGTTTCGGGAAAAATTGCAAAGGAGGAAAGAAAAAATGTAGAAGCATGGGTTGAGGCACAGCGAACCATCTTAAATTCTTCTGATAGTGCCAGTATTAACTTGGCTACTAAAATTTCAACAGAAAATAATCAGATACCCATCATTGAAACAAATGAAAAAGACAGTATTACGGGTAATTTCTTAAACCTTGATTCAGTAAAAATGAAAACTGAAAAAGGATATTTACAACAAAAATTAAACGACTTTAAAAAATATAACCACCTGCCCATCATTTTGGTTTTAAAAGAAAACCCTTATACAGCCAACAGGTATTATTATGGTGAAAGTCAACTTTTGAAAGAAGTAAAACTCTATCCAATTGTACAACTGATCATTGTGGCCTTATTTATCACCATTGCCATTGTAGCATTGCAAACCGGTTATAAGAGTTCACAGAATCAATTGTGGGCTTCTATGGCAAAAGAAACTGCTCACCAGTTAGGTACCCCTGTTTCAAGTCTTCAAGGATGGCTAGAAATTTTAAAAGAACAAGAAGTAAACGCTTCAATAGTTCCGGAAATAGCCAAAGACGTAAGTAGATTATTATTGATTACAGACCGTTTTGGAAAAATTGGCAGTGAACCACAATTGGAATTGAGTAAACCGGCAGATCAAATTCATCACATGCTGGAGTATATGAAAAAAAGAACAGGCGGGCAAGTGAATTTTGTTTTTAATGATGATTCCCTTGCTAACATTGTTACACTATTGTCTCCTCCACTATTTGAATGGGTCTTAGAAAACTTGATTAAAAATGCACTTGATGCAATTGAAGGAAATGGCACCATCCTTATCTCAGCCAAAATCAATGAACAGACCATTTTAATTGATGTAAATGATACGGGGAAAGGCATTTCAAAAAACAATCTAACCAATGTATTTAAGCCGGGCTTTACAACAAAAAAGCGTGGATGGGGATTAGGACTTTCACTCAGTAAAAGGATTATTGAGCAATATCACAAAGGAAAACTCTTTGTAAAATGGAGCGAACTCGGTAAGGGTACTACTTTTAGAATTATTCTGCCTCTTCAATCCGTCTAGCTGTGAACCCATCAAAACAGCTCATGGCAGCATACCATTGGTGCAAGGATTGTGTAGTGGTCGTTTCTACATAGAGGTTAGCCTCACTACACAAACTCAATAATTCGGTTTCAGCAATTGCCATTTTTGTTTTGTCGGCGGATTCTCCGATTCTTCGAAAACAACTTTGCATCCTAGATAGTTTCTCATCCGATAAATGATCAAATGCATGTTGTTGCATTAATTGTCCGGCAGCATTTACTAATAATTCGTACGATGTCGTTTTCATATACTTAGTTTTCATGAGCAATTACGTATATAGACAACAAAAAGAAGATTGTCGTGTATTAGCAAATTGTTAAGGGCAATGAAAAGTGGATAAAATGGGGATTTTAGCTGTAAAAAATAAATGTGGAATCGAAATCCAATGCACTTAGATTCCTTCAAACATCATCAATTAGAGAAAAATGCCACAGATGTACAGATTTGCAAAGGAAAAATCTATCCCAATCTGTGCATCTGTGGCAATATGATAAATTGAAATCCAGTAGTTAATTCTGCCTTTTAACCGATCCACCACTATTCACATTAATATCTCTGATCATTCCCTCCCCTTTGAATTGAACAAAACCTCCACTGTTTGCTTTAGCGGAGATTTCTTTATTAACTGTAATTTGTAACCCTGCGCCACTACTTACATCTACTTTACAGATAACGGTTTGCAAGGCATACCCTTTAAACTGAGCGCCACTATTTCCTTCCACTATCAGTGATTCAACTGTTCCCGATAAAGTTATAAATCCGCCACTATTTAAATGGGCGAAAAGTTTGTCCAATTTTACATCTGTTCCCGTAACAGAACCACCACTGGTAGCTTTTATTTCATCTAGTGAAATAAAAGATACATAGACTTTTATTTTCCAGTTTTTCCAACTGTTCCAAAGATTCCAATTACTGCCTCGAGAAATTTTTAATTTCCCGTTCTCAACCACAGTTCTTACTTCTGACAAATATTTCTGTTCACTGGCAGATATTGCCAACGCTTCTTTTTCTCCCTTACTGATGATCACTTCTATTCCGGCAGAAGTTTCAATAGAATGGAATGAAGAAATTTCTCTTTTCTGTACATTTTCACCATACACAACTTTTTCTTGTTGCGCAATGACTGATGATAGACTAATCAGCATAATCAATAAGGGAAGAAATACTCTTTTCATAGTTGTCTTTTTTGATTAAACGATAATCGGGACGTTAAGTTACAGGGGGGATTGAAAATATTTTATACAATACTAAATGAAGCAACCACCCCGACCCTTCGCTAGACCGTTAGGGCCACCCCTCCTTGCTGCGCAAGGGAGGGGAAATTTCTATAGGCATTATTTTAACACTATTGCACCTAAAGCAGGAAGGTTGATGGTTAGTTTATAACATTTGGATTCTTTATCAACCAATTCGGCTTTTATTTCGGGATTGAAGACGTCTCCTGTGCCCCAGAATTCTTTGCTATCGCTATTAAAAACTTCGGCCCATTTGCCTTTGCCGTGTACATATATTTCCCAGTCGTGCCTCACGACAGGAGTTACGTTTAATATGATGAGCATATTATTTTTTTCTTTCTTTCCTTTCCGTGCATACACCAAAACCGATTCGCTTCTGTGATTTAAATCGATCCATTCAAAGCCACCTGCTTCAAACTGTTTTTCATACAATGCGGGTTCTGACCGATAGAGTTCATTTAGTTTTTGAATACAATATTTCATACCGCTATGGCCGGGAAACTGAAGTAATTCCCATTGCAATTCGCTTTTATAATTCCATTCACTTGTAGCAGCAAACTCATCACCCATGAATAATAGTTTGGCGCCGGGATGGGTAAACATATAAGTGTATAATATTCGAAGGTTGGCGAATTTTTGCCATTCATCGCCCGGCATTTTATATAACATAGGACTTTTCCCATGCACCACTTCATCATGACTGAGGGGTAGCATAAAATTTTCATCATAGAAATACATCATACTGAATGAAAACTTATCTTGGTGAAATTGTCTGAAAAGGGGATCCATTTTAAAATAATCCAATGTATCATGCATCCAACCCATCATCCATTTCATGCCAAATCCCAAGCCATCTTCAAAAGTAGGTTTGCTGATTTTGGGCCAGTCGGTAGCTTCTTCTGCAATGGTTTGGATATCGGGAAAGTCTCTATACAAGGTTTCATTCAAATCTTTGATAAAAGCAATGGCTTCAATGTTACCATTTCCCCCATAAATATTGGGTTCCCATTGGCTGGCATTTCTACTATAATCTAAACGAAGCATGGAGCTTACGGCATCTACACGAATTCCATCGGTATGAAATTGATCGCACCAAAAACGGGCACTGCTGATAAGAAAAGATTTTACTTCCCCTCGCTCGTAGTTGAAGATATAAGAGTTCCAATCCGGATGATACCCTTTGCGCATATCGGCATACTCATAGGTATGCGTGCCATCAAACATAAATAAGCCATGTGCATCATATGGAAAATGAGAAGGTACCCAATCCAAAATCACGCCAATACCGGCTTGATGAAAAGCATCCACCATCGCAGCATAATCTTGAGGTGTTCCGAACCGGGATGTGGGTGCAAAATAACCTGTGCCTTGATAACCCCAACTACCATCGAATGGATGTTCCATTACGGGCATGAATTCGATATGTGTGAATCCCATTTCTTTAACATAAGGTACCAATCGTTCTGTTATTTGTTCATAAGTATTATAGACCTCTTCATCATTTTTATTGGGCCGCATCCAACTGGCCAAATGAACCTCATAAACAGAATAGGGAGAAGTGATTGCATTGTGTTTTTTTCTAGTAGCCATCCATTCAGCATCTTTCCAATCATATTCGGTTTGACGAGTAATAGAAGCCGTGAAAGGACGCTTTTCCCAAAAATGTGCAAAGGGATCTCCTTTATCCAACTTAATTCCATTATAGCCGTGTATATGGTATTTATAAGCTTCTCCTTCTCCAATATTGGGAATGAATCCTTCCCAGATCCCTGAATTATCCTCACGAACTTTTAATGGATGCGATTCTTTGTTCCATTCATTAAAATAGCCTACTACAGAAACAAATGTTGCATTGGGTGCCCACACTGAAAAATAAGTACCCTGTGTATCCAGGATTTCTAATTGCTTATTCCCAAATAATTTGTACAAACTATAATGGGTTCCTTTTTGAAAATTTCTTACATCATCGTCTGAAAACAGCGAATAATTCCAAACCGGCTGCCGCTTATCCACGAAATGTATCTCTTCATATTTTTTAATAGCGGTTTTTCCAACCTTTGGCTTATTCTTATCTCTTATTTCGGAATTACCCGTTGTAGAATTTACCGGTGTTGTTGGATCGTTTTCTGTATTTGAAAGCATAAACAGGTGATTATCAAATAATAAAATTTTTTAACATAAGATTATAACTAAAAATATAGTTATATTAAGTGATTTATGGATTTTTACAGCCCCCTGCATCCTATTACGTTAACCACAACATAAATGAGAAAACTTACTGCCGGTCTTATTTTATTTTGCATTTTTACATTTTCCAATGCTGATGCGCAACAAAGCTCCCTTAAAGGTACCATAACGGATACCTTGAACAAACAAAATCTTTCTAACGCTGTCATTTCAATTTTGCGCAGTAAGGATTCTGTGCTGGTTCGATTTACCCGAACCAATACCAGCGGGGACTTTGAATTAAAAAATCTTCCTTCCGGAAACTTTATTTTGATGGTATCCTACCCTTCCTATGCCGACTATGTTGACAGGATCACCATTGAACCCGGCAAAGAAAAGCTGCTGGGGAACCTTCCGCTGATTACCAAAGCAAAATTATTGGAAGAAGTAATTGTAAGACAAAGGATTGGTGCCATCCGAGTAAAAGGAGATACTACCGAATACAAAGCCGACAGTTTTCATGTAAGTGCGAATGCCGATGTACAAGAATTGCTACGAAAAATGCCCGGAATTCAAGTAAATAGTAAGGGCGAAATAACAGCCCAAGGAGAAAGGGTTCAAAAAGTATTGGTTGACGGTGAAGAATTTTTTAGTGATGATCCGGCCGTAGTAACGAAAAACTTAAGAGCCGATGCAGTTGATAAAATACAATCATTTGATAAGAAAAGTGATCAGGCCGTCTTTTCAGGCATTGACGATGGACAAAAAATAAAAACACTCAACATCCAATTAAAGGAAGATAAAAAGAAAGGATATTTTGGAAAAGTTGAACTAGGCTCAGATTTTGACAGATATAGATATGGTAAAGTTTTGGCAAATGCTTTTAAAGCGAAAAGAAAGATCTCGGGTTATCTAACAACCGATAATACTAAGTTTGAGTCGTTGAATTGGGATGAAAATAGAAATTATGGGGGTGATGCCAATACCAATACCGAGATTAATGATGACGGAGGAATCAGTATTTGGTCAAATGGCGATGAATTTAGTTGGGGACGCGGTTTTCCAACCTCTACAACCGGTGGTTTACATTTTAGTAACAAATGGGATAAGGATAAACATAATAGCAACAATACATACCAATACAATGATTTGCAAGTAACGGGTATCACAAACAGTAAGACACAAAATATTTTACCGGATACCAGTTTTACGAATACCACTTCACAGGACCAGGCAAGTAGCAAAAAACGGCATAAACTAACGAGTATTTATGAATGGCAGATTGATTCTTCCAGTTCTTTAAAAGCTACCGTTCGGGCTTCTAATATTAAAAGTTATAACAAATCAAATTATTTGGGACAATCCATTAGTGAGGATAATAAAATTATTAATGAAAGTAATCGCACAACTACCAATGAAGGAGATAATAGTTTACTAAATACAAATCTTTTTTGGCGGAAAAAATTTGCCAAAAAAGGGCGCACTATTTCAATCAATAGCGACCTAAACTTTAATAATCGATCTGAAGATGGTTTTTTATTGGCAACCAATAATTTCTATAATCCAACCGGCCTATTAATTAAACAAGATAATATAGACCAGAAAAAAGTAAGTAAACAAATTACTTCCAACATAAATACTTTAGTAACCTATACAGAGCCTTTGTGGAAAAACACATTTTTGGTACTAAACTATCGATTAGGTGTCAGTAGAAATGATGCTGAAAGAAATACTTTTAGTAAAAATTCGGGTGGAAAATATCTGACATTATTAGATACTTTAAGCAATCATTTTATTTTTAATACAACTGATCAATTGGGTAGTTTTAATATTAAGTATAACGTAAAAAAAGTAAATTTTGCTGTAGGTAGTGGTTTTGGAACAGCTGTATATCGCATGACAGATATTCGCAAAGATCTTGCCAGAGATGTTCGTTTTAATAATTTTGTACCATCGCTCACATTTAATTATACCCCAAAACAACAAAGAAGAGTTACTTTTTCTTATAACGGCAATACCAGAAACCCTACACTACAACAAATACAACCTATTGTAGACAATATAGATCCATTATACATTGTTGTTGGTAACCCAAATCTGAAGCAGTCATTTACACATAATGTAAACTTCAGGGCCTCTGATTATAAAGTTTTAAAAAGCAGAAATATTTCATTCAGTGTCAATTATTCCAGTACAGAAAATGCTATTTCAGATGCCAGCAGGGTGGATAGTTTGGGAAGGCGCATTAGTCAAGCTATTAATGTAGATGGTAATTATAATGTAAGTGCGTATGCGAATTATGGTTTTGAGGTCATTCCATCTTTAAATATTGGATTTAGTGCAGGGCCCAGAAAAGGCAGGAATGCCAATATTATTAACGGGATAAATAATGTAACTGAAAATTCAAGTATTAATTTAGGCATTAATTCGGGGTATTGGTCGGACAAATGGATTAATTTTTGGCTAAATTTTAATGCCAACTATAATAGTTCTATTTCGTCAATAAGGCCCGAAGTAAAAACACAGTATTGGTCTTACAGTGCTTATACCAATTTACAGTTGAAGTTTAAAAAACAGAAATTATATATTGATATGAATCTGGAAGCCAATCTTTATCAAAAGACTGCAGTTTTCGCCAATCAACTTGATGTATATATTCTTAGCCCATCTATTAGAAAAGTTCTTTCAAAAGATGATAAATGGGAAGCTAAATTCTATGTGAATGATTTATTAAATCAAAACCAGGGTATTAATCGGAATATCAGTAGCAACTTTATTTCAGAAACCACTTCCCAAACTATTCAACGATACTTTATGCTTTCACTCATTTATAATTTTACAAAAAATGGCAAACCATCAAACATGGGCTTTTAATATGAAAAAAATAATTGTCATACTATTTTGTTGTAATATTATGTTGGCATCTGCCCAGACACAATTTATTACAAAAGGAAGAGTTGAATACGAGAAGAAACTCAATCAGCACAAAAGTATTGAAACCGAAGGGGAAGACAATGTTTGGATGCAAAGCATGTTAAAGGTCTATCCTAAATTCATCAATGATGTATATGAGCTGCGATTTGATGAAAACAAATCTGTGTATAAACTTGCAAAAGAAAATACAGATAATAAATATTTGATGTGGGGAACCAAACCAACTGAAACAGATGGAGTTGTTCAGGACTTACATACAAAAATGGTATCTACCCAAAGAGAAGTTTTCGAAAACACTTATATCATACAAGACAGTCTAAGAAATTTAGATTGGCGAATCACTGATGAGACTCGCGAAATTGCCGGTTTTGAATGTAGAAAAGCAGTCACTAAAATTTGTGATTCAGTATATGTAGTTGCATTTTATACCGATCAGATTGCAATCAGTTCCGGACCCGAAAGTTTTGGAGGTTTACCGGGTCTAATACTTGGCCTGGCCATTCCTCGTTTATATACAACTTGGTTTGCTACAAAATTAGAATTAATGGAACCAACACAAGCTCAATTAAACCCAACTCAAAAAGGAAAAAAAGTTAACTGGTCACAACTAAATAAAGAACTCTCTGCAGGGCTTAAAAAATGGGGTAAGGAGGCAGAAAAAAGATTATGGATTGTTTCATTATAAGTAGATGTTTGTATAATAAAAAACGTCATTTCAACGAAGGAGAAATCTCATGATGGAAATCCTCATTTGATTTCGTGAGATTTCTCCTTCGTCGAAATGATGATTATGTTTTGTGACTATTTATCCTATTTTCACCACGTTAACGGCCATAGGGCCTTTCTTGCCATCTTCCGTATCAAATTGAACCACATCCTTTTCACCTATTTTCTGTTTTAGTCCGGAAGCATGAACAAAAAGTTCCTTACCTCCATCATTTGGCGTAATAAAGCCGAAGCCTTTGGCTTCATTATAAAATTTGACTGTTCCTGTTGGCATGGTGTTGATTTTTTATTTGTGTAATTCTAATATAAACATTTTTTTGGCAGGTATGGAAAATTGTCGGTTTAAGTGGGCACCGGTAACTACTTCCTTTGCTTCCAGAAAACCTTTGGTGCGTTCTATAAAATTTTCCATACTGATCTGTTTTTCCTGATCAGACGTATTGAGCACACACATGATGGTTTGTTGGTTAGTATAACGGAAATACACATACACTCCATCATTGGGAATGTACTGCATCGTTTTTCCTGTTTGCAGTGCTGTAGATTGCTTACGAAAAGCAGCGAGTGTTTTTACAAAATTGAATGCATGGTTCTCTTTTGCGTTGCGGCCAGAGGAGTTGAATTTATCAGCCACATCTCCAGAAAATCCTCCCGGAAAATCAAATCGAACCATTGCATCACTTGGGTTTTTTACATTTTTCATTAATATTTCTGTCCCATAATATAATTGAGGAATCCCCCTGAGTGTTAATAGAAGCCCGATCCCCTGTTTATATTTATCCATATCCTCTCCTACTACGGAATAAAAACGATCCATGTCGTGGTTATCGAGAAATATATAATTATACAAAGGATTCTTATATAAAATATCCTGTGCCATGGTCATGTACAAACGATTCACCCCTTCTGTCCAACCAAATGGTTGATTTAGGGTAGCCATAATAGAAAAATTTAATGGAAAATCGGTTACACCTTGCAAGTTGTGTTTAAATGAGGTATTCATATTATTTCTGGCAAAATAAGCAGATCCGGTAACAGTATTGGTCCAGGCTTCGCCTACAATTGTAATAGTAGGATATTCATTTAGTAAAGCATTATTAATTCGATTTAAAAATGCTTCGTCACAATATTTATATGTATCAACTCTCCATGCATCAATTCCAAACTCTTCGGTTGACCAAAGTGCATGTTGTATTAAAAAATTAGCGACAAAAGGATTACGTTGATTTACATCCGGCAAATGAGGAACAAACCATCCATCTAACATTGTCTTTTTATCTTTTTCAGCACCATTCGCATTAAATACAGCTTCTTCCCTATGATTGCTACCTGTATAACCCGGCCATTGATTTACCCAATCTTTGGCAGGTGCATCCTTGTACATCCAATGTTCAATTCCAATATGATTGTACACTGCATCTTGAACAATTTTGAGTCCCTTTGCATGAGCTGCACCAATCATTTGTTTATATGCTTCATTCCCACCAAATCTTTTATCTACTTTATATTGGTTCGTAAACCAATACCCATGGTATCCGCTCAACATTCCTGATGGTTCTTTTTCTAATGGCATATTGTTTTCTAAAACAGGACATAACCATAATGCGGTAACACCTAGCTCTTTAAAATAATCGAGATGATTTGTAATACCCTGCAAATCGCCTCCATGCCTTTGTAATAGATTCTTACGATCAACCATCGTATCTAAAAGATCAGTGAATTTATCATTAGCCGGATTGCCATTACTAAATCGATCGGGCATTAATAAATAGACAAAGTCTGCAGAAGTAACGCCGGTTGCAAATTGTTTTCCTCTCCCTTCCCTCCTAGCATGTAAAGGCCAGGAAACAGCATGTGCTTTCGCACCATTTATAAATTCAATGGAAATATTACCCGGTTTTGCTTCAGAAGAAATGGTTACATCTAAAGCCAAATACTTTCCATTCTCAAATGTGTGAACTTTTACCAATTGAACGCCGGGATATTGAATGCGCACTTTCTCTTTGTAAAATCCATCATACTCTCCACGAACGATTATTTGCACCTTATTCCATTTCATTCCTGTAAACCAGCCGGTAGGAAAGAGTTCAGCATATTGTGCCTGCGATACTAGTGAAAACAGGCAAAAAACAATACTGAATTGAATTTTTTTCATGATTGCTATTTTAATGAATCATTCATTATTAATAAGCTAACTTAATCAATGCCTTTTTTAATCTTCATTGCTCCTTCATCATACACAAACAAAACACTAACAGCCGCACATAACATAAAAAATCCGGCAAGAACGATGGCATAAATGGGTTGACCGTCATATAAATATTTTACTATCCATCCTCCACAAATTCCATTGATGATTTGAGGAAGCGTAATAAAAAAATTAAATATACCCATATAAATACCCAATTTTCCCGGTGGGATGGAACCGGATAATATCACATAAGGCATCGCCAGAATGCTTGCCCAGGCAAGTCCAACCCCTATCATTGAAAATTTAAGCATTTCAGGGTCTTTGATAAAATAAATAGAAATTAATCCCACACCACCCGCAATCAAGGAAAATGCGTGGGTTCCTTTTCTACCTAAGAATTTAGCTACGAGCGGTAAACACAAAGCATATGCAGCGGCAACTAAATTGTAAGTTCCAAATGCAGAGCTGACAAGATTCCCGGCATCATTGTATGCAACCGATTTAGCATAATCACCTGTTAATCCATACACATGTGTTGCCACGGCATCCGAAGTAAATACCCACATGCTAAACAATGCGAACCAAGAAAAAAATTGAACCAATCCCAATTGCCGCATTGTGCGAGGCATTCGTCCAAAATCTTTGAATATTTCTGATAACCCTGCTTTTGATGCATCTTCATTTTTGCCATGGTATTTTTCATATTCAGCAGGAGGATATTCTCTGGATTTGAAAATAGTTACTAAAATAGCTATGACAAAAACAGCAGCACCAATATAAAATGAATACCGAATATTATCCGCCACCCCACTGGCACCCGCTTCTTGAGAAAACCCATTCTTAGCTAAAAAGGAAGGTAGTTCTGAGCCCACAACAGCTCCTATTCCAATTAAAAAAGTTTGTATAGCAAAACCACTGGTTCTTTGAGAATCGGGAAGATTATCAGCCACCAGTGCCCTAAAAGGTTCCATAGCTACATTAAAAGAGGCATCCATGATCATAACCATACCTGCGCCAATCCATAATGCAGGTAGTATGGATGAAAATGAACCTGAATTGGGTAAAAAAACCAAGGCAGCAGAAGAAAGCAATGCTCCTGCTAAAAAATAAGGCTTCCTTCGTCCAAGACGGTTCCAGGTTCTATCGCTATAATGTCCAATTAATGGCTGTACGATCATTCCTACCAAGGGTGCAACAATCCAAAACATGGGTAACTGATCTACATCAGCACCAAAAGATCTAAGTATTCTACTGGTGTTACCATTTTGAAGGGCAAAGCCAAATTGGATACCTAAAAACCCGAAACTCATAAAAAATATCTGTGCAAGACTTAACCTCGGTTTTGGACTAGCGCCGGCAGCTGATGGTAATTGAGTAGATGAAGACATAACAAACAATTAGGATAATAAATATGTATGAAATACACGAACTCTAAAATACAATAAAAAACATCCTGAATGGGATGTTTTTTATCGAGAGCTGTTGGCTTTTAGCAATTAGCTGTTAGCCAAAAAACGTGTTTTATCAAAAGCTAATATGCTATCGCTAACAGAAAAAACTAACTTTATCAGATAACAAAACCATTGGGCAAAATGGCCATTTTTTTAATCACCACAATCCCCTCTTTTACTGTGTACAAATCATGGTCTACATTTGCTAAATGTTTACCTCCATTGATACGGACATCATTCCCAATTCTACAGTTTTTATCAATGATGGCATCCTTAATATAACAACGTTCACCAATACCAATTTTGGGTAGCCCTTTTAGTTGGTTATCCTCCATTTCTTCCAAGGTTTCATAATAATCATTTCCCATTATATAAGTGCTCACTATCGTGGTTCCATGACCGATTCTAGCCCTTATACCTACTACACTTTTTTCTATACGGCTGGCATTAATAATGGATCCTTCAGCAATGATTGTTTTTTCTAATGTAGTTCCACTAATTTTTGCTGGGGGTAACATTCTTGCCCTAGTATAAACCGTTTTGTCATTATCGAACAAATTAAAAGGGGGGATATCATCTGTCAAGGCAAGATTGGCTTCGTAGAAAGAATGAATATTCCCAATATCTGTCCAATACCCATCGTATTGAAAACCTACCACCTTATAATTGGCGATGGAATCGGGCATGATTTCTTTTCCAAAATCAGTAGCATCCGGATGGGCTTTGTATAATAAATCATATAGTACTTGTTTACTAAACACGTAAATTCCCATGGATGCCTGATAATGCTTACCAAGTTTTTGCATCTCAACACCGGTATCACTAATCCATTCAGGCAATATCTCTTTCTTTGGTTTTTCAATAAAAGAAGTGATATGACTATTCTCATCTGTTTTTAAAATGCCAAATTCCGGTGCATCCCTATCATCAACAGGTATTGTGGCAATTGTGATATCAGCACCTTTTGCTTTGTGTGCATCCATCATGGCACTAAAATCCATTTGATATAATTGATCTCCACTGAGGATTAAAATATACTCAAATTCTAAATTGGAAATATGTCTTAATGATTGACGAACTGCATCTGCAGTTCCTTGAAACCAACCGGAATTATCAGGCGTTTGTTCTGCAGCCAGAATATCTACAAAACCACTACTAAAAGCACTAAAATGATAAGTGTTTTTAATGTGTTTATTTAAAGATGCAGAATTGAATTGCGTTAGCACAAACATTCTGTTGATATTGCTGTTGATACAATTACTAATGGGTATATCCACCAACCTGTATTTTCCTGCTATTGGAACTGCAGGTTTAGAACGGGTAGAAGTTAACGGTGACAATCGGCTGCCCGCCCCTCCTCCAAGAATGACTGCAACCACAGATGTTGAGATATTTTTCATAAAAGCAATTTAAACATTTTTCATATAAGTTGATTACTATTTTGTACGGTAAAAAAATTAGCAAAACATGATTACATCAAACTACTATATACCCGAGTATATTCATCAACCGTATTTTCCCAACTGTGATCAATGTTCATCATTTGTTTCCGTATTTTTTCCATGTGTTTCTTGTCGGCATAAACGGATACACCACGGCCAATAGAATACACAATGTCTGCAACTGTGGCTTCATTAAAGCGGATACCGAATCCATCCGTTTCACCCATATCCTGCACAGTGTCTTGTAATCCACCGGTACTTCTTACAACAGGAACAGTTCCATATCGCATAGCATACATTTGGTTTAACCCACAAGGTTCAACCCTACTTGGCATTAATAAAAAATCGGCTCCGGCATATATGATATGACTAAGTGTTTCATCATACCCGATAAATGCATTAAACATTCCTTGTAATGGTGCAATCATTTGTTGAAACTGCCATTCTATCTGCGTATCACCACTACCCAGAATCAGAAAATTTGCTTGGCCCTGGGTTGAATGAATAGCGGACATAATGGCATCCGGCAAAAGATCGGCTGCTTTTTCTCCTACCAATCTACCTATAAAGACAAATAGTGGTTTTTCAATATCTAATCCAAATTGTTCACAAAGTATCGCTTTGTTTTTTTGTTTACCCTTCGTAACATCCTTGGCCTGGTAATGGTTATTGAGGTATTTATCTGTTTGTGGATTCCAAACTTCATTATCAATCCCATTAAGGATTCCTAGACATTTACCTTGTTCATATTCGAAAAGTTTTTCCAAACCATTGGAATGAAACTTAAGTTCATTCATATAACTCTTACTCACGGTGGATACTTTTGAAGCACATTTTACCGCAGAAGCCAAAGGATTGATGGTATCAGCCCATTCAAGCATCCCTCTTTTCCAAAGATCCCAACGAGGAATATACCTGCTTTTGTCCCAACCCATTAATCCTTGGTATTGCCCATTGTGAATTGTAAATAAAGTAGGCACTGTATGTAACTTTTCGAAATCATAACAATACTTCATCATAAAAGGGATGAGCCCGGTATGATGATCGTGACAATGAACCACATCAGGTTGATGTTCCCAGCTATTCATCCATGTCAAAAACGCAATTTGAAAAGCCGTAAACCTTTCAGTATCATCGTCATAACCATATATTTTTTGTCTGTCTAATAAGCCATTTATGTCCACTAAAAAAAGGTCGAAACCTAGTTTATTAGTCGCTTCTTTAATAATGGTAAAATCAAAATACCAGTTTCCTAAATTAGCACTCCCTTTAAAGTCAACAGTCCATTCGTTTTCATAGAGAAACTTCGTACGGTACATGGGCATAACTACTTTGGCAATATGACCTGCTTTACATTGATATTTTGGCAATGCCCCTACCACATCACCCAGTCCACCGGCTTTTGCAACCGGATAACACTCTGCAGTTAAATGTATTATCTCCATTTTCGTTTTCAGTCGTTTTTTGAAATTTCTTAATTTATATATGAATTTAAAGAATTAGTGGATAAAGATTTAAAATTTTATTAAAGGTAAATTATCCTTACTTTACGATGCTTATTTCATAAACCATATAAAGAATTCTTATGAATCAAAAAACGAATTGGTCTCAGTTTGGAACGTTAATTACCGTTTTCTTTTTTTGGGGCTTTGTGGCTGCCTCAAATGATATATTGATTCCAGTATTCAAAAAAGCTTTTAATTTATCGCAGGCGCAAAGTCAGTTGGTATCATTTGCCTTTTATGTGGCCTATACGGTTGGTTCCATTATCTATTTTGCTGTTTCAAAAATTTTAGGGGGCGATGTACTTAATAAGATTGGCTATAAGAATGGGATTGCACTAGGGCTTATTATTTCTGCTATAGGTACATTGTTGTTTTATCCGGCTGCAAATGATGGATCTTTCACTTTAATGATTACCGGATTGTTTATTGTGGGTCTGGGATTTTCATTGCAACAAATTGCGGCGAATCCTTTAGCGATAGTTATTGGAAATCCTAAAACAGGATCACAGCGTTTAAATATGGCAGGAGGTGTAAATAATTTTGGAACCACCATTGGCCCTTTGTTGGTAAGCTTTGCCATATTTGGTAGTATGAGTAACGGTTCTACAGAAGCAAGTATTGAAAGTGTAAAAACACCCTATTTAGTTTTGGGCATTGCTTTTGTGCTGGTTGCTATTTTCTTTAAATTTTCCAGTATTCCTGATAAAATTGATTTAGATGAAGTTGCAGATCATGAAGCAACATCTGAAAGTAAAGTATTGCACAAAGCATCGGTTTTCCAATATCCGCAATTGGTTTTAGGCATGATAGGTATTTTCGTATATGTAGGTGTAGAAGTGGCAACTGCGAGTAATTTGCCTGAGTATATGAAACAGCACCTAAATACTCCAACAAATCAGATTGCACCCTATATTTCCTTATATTGGGCAAGTTTAATGATGGGTAGATGGACCGGGGCTGTGGGTGCTTTTGATGTTAGTATGGGTACCAAAAAAATTCTTAATTTTTTAATGCCATATCTCGCTTTTGGTGTTTTTTTATTGGTGAATGCATTTGCACAACATGATATTAATTCGTTTTATGTATATGGATTTGTCATAATAGCTATGATTGCCGGGGATATTTTAAGCAAAGGAAACCCTGCTAGAATGCTCTTGATTTTTTCTTTGATGGGCATTACTGCTTTATTAATCGGCATATTTACTTCAGGTATGATTAGTGTATTTGCCTTTATCAGTGTGGGCTTATTTTGTAGTACTTTATGGCCTTGTATTTTTACACTTTCAGTAGCAGGTTTGGGTAAACACACAAATCAGGGTAGTAGTTTGTTGATTATGATGATTATGGGTGGTGGGGTAATTAGCGTGGTACAAGGACTTGTTGCTGAAGACAATATTTTGGGTATTCAAAATAGTTATTTTGTTGGTGTTTTATGTTTTGCATACTTGGCTTTTTATGCAATTAGGTCAAAATCTATTTTGAAATCACAGGGAATTGACTATGACATTACAACAAGTGGCGGGGGGCACTAATTTCAAGGAATTATTTCAGAAGCTAATAAGAATAGAAACATGATTAAAGCAAAACCAAGTATTGAACAATTAGCCATCGGAATTGATATCGGTGGAACAGGTACCAAGTTTGGTATTGTTGACAGAATTGGTAACCTTCTTTTTTCAAGCGAGATGTCTACTCGAAATCACAAAGAAGTTGAAAGCTTTATTGATGAATTATACAATAATGTGGCCCCACTAATAGAACAGGCAGGTGGGGTTGGCAGAATGAAAGGAATTGGACTGGGTGCCCCAAATGGAAATTACTATACAGGTACTGTTGAATATGCTCCAAACCTTCCATGGAAGGGCATTCTCCCTCTTGCTAAGTTAGTTGAAGATAAATTTAAGTTACCTGTTGTACTTACCAATGATGCCAATGCTGCTGCATTAGGCGAAATGATGTATGGTGCTGCACAGGGAATGAACGATTTTATTATGATTACATTGGGTACAGGTGTTGGAAGTGGTATTGTAGCCAATGGTAAGCTGATATATGGCCATGATGGATTTGCCGGTGAACTGGGCCATACCATTATCATTCCCGATGGACGTTTTCATGAAGGCACCGGAAAAAAAGGTTCATTAGAAAGTTATGCCTCAGCTACCGGCGTACGATTAACCGCCATTGAATTACTTTCGAAAAGCAAAGCTCCCAGCTTACTTAGAAAAATTCCAAAAGATGAACTGGATTCTAAGAAAGTTTTTGATGCAGCCATTGAAGGAGATGAATTGGCTAAGGAAATATTTGAATATACCGGTAAGATTCTGGGAATGGCACTGGCTAATTTTGTTATGTTTTCGAGTCCGGAAGCCATTATTTTATTTGGCGGATTGACCAAAGCCGGTGACTTAATTTTAAAGCCCACTAAAGAACACATGGAAGCAAACCTCATACAGGTTTTCCAAAACAAAGTAAAAATATTAGTAAGTCATTTGAAGGCGTCCGATGCGGCGATTTTGGGAGCGAGTGCATTGGTTTGGGAGTTAAAATAATTAGTAATTAATAATTTTTAATTGGCCCACTTTTTATCATAAACACCGCCGGCACCGATCTCTGACCCTCTTTATCACTGGGTGTAATGGTTTGTTTTCCATTGATGAGCAAGCAACTGCTGCCACCACCATCAAGGTTTAAAGCTTCTACACAACCTATTTCTTTGAGTAAGTTGGCTGCTTGTATTAGGGTTGCTCCTTCTGCTTTTCCGGGGAACCTCCCCTCTATCACCATCAAAATCAATCTTCCATCTGCAGTGTATCCCATGGCTGTGCGAGGATGTTTATCATTGATGGCTTTACCTGCAAATTTCAATTCTTCATTGTTTGTGATTTGCAGCACACCATTTTGCAACAAAACCGGACCACCCCCAACAGCAGTAACTTTCTTCCATTTTTTAAAAGTGCCTGTTTGAAGCATTTCTTTACCGGAATGATTCACAATAGAATCTTTAAATGAAGGAATTACTTGTTGACTTGCATAGGCAAACGCTTTTGTTGAATCGGTGAATAACCAAGCTACATCAGCTTTTCGTTGTTTGTTAATACCAATTCCACTGCCAAAAACATGGCGATAAGTTAATGTATCTTTTCCCTTTCCGGATAAGGAATGTACCTGATAAGATTGCAATTGTGAATTCTTAATAACTACATTTAAATTACTATTATTAACGAACTCGAAGAATGTTGTATTCATTACCAACAATGGATGGTTCTCTTGTTCATAATATTGCGTTGGCGTAAATCTTTTCCCATTCCCCACTTGTGTAGTAAAATCAATGGATTTGTCTTTCAACACAACACTTGCATAATAAGCAATATTGGGTTTCCCTTCTATAGAATCTTTGGTGGTAAACACATGAAAACTTTCAGGTAAAGGTTGAAAAAGAGAATCTACATTCTTCCAATGCAACTGGGCTTGTAATCCCAATGGAAATGCAAAAAAGAGTATGATAACATTTATTATTATCTGTTTCAAGAGGGTGTATTAATAAAGAAAGCTAAATATAAAAACTAAGAAGCTGTTTGTGTTAATTATTTTTTAATTGGACATACGTTTGCAGTATATTGATTTCTCAACGAAAACTCTGTACTTCATGTTTGCCGACAGACAGGTCTGCGGCTTCGAGGTGAATTGAGGTTTTTTTTCACCGCGGAGACGCAGAGAAGCTGGGTTTACGCGAAGGAATTTGAGAATGACGTTTATTAACGCAAAGTGCCGCTTAGAATAATTGTTAAGCTGAAAGCATCTGCCTTTCTGCTATCCACTTGTTTCTTCCATATCCTTTGATTACATGTTTTTCGCTATGGTAAGAAGATCTTACTAACGGACCACTTTCTACATAATCAAATCCCAAATCGTATCCAATCTCTCGTAATTCAGCAAACTCATCCGGATGCACAAAACGTTGAACAGCTAAATGCTTTTTGGTTGGCTGTAAATATTGCCCGAGGGTAATCACATCTGTTCCTACCCCCACTAAATCTTCCATTGTTTGTATTATTTCAGCTTTTGTTTCACCCAAACCTAACATCATACCGGTCTTGGTGCGCATCCCGCCTATTTTCAGTAACCTTAATACTTCCAAACTTCTTCTGTATTTGGCTTGTACTCTTACTTGACGAGTAAGGCGCTCACAGGTTTCCATATTGTGACTTACTACATCCGGAGATGCATCGATAATTCTTTTAATTTGGTCTTCTTTACCTTGGAAATCAGGAATTAACGTTTCCAAAGTGGTATTTGGATTCAAGCCTTTCACTGCTTCAATGGTATTGTACCAAATGATAGAACCACCGTCTTTTAGTTCGTCTCTATCAACACTTGTCAATACCGCATGTTTCACTTTCATTAAATGAATGGCTTCAGCAACTCTTTGGGGCTCATTCCAATCCACTGCTTCCGGCCTTCCGGTTGCAACTGCACAAAATCCACAACTACGGGTACAAATATTACCCAAAATCATAAAGGTTGCTGTTCCTTCACCCCAGCATTCGCCCATATTTGGACAATTACCACTTTCACAAATGGTGTGTAATTTATGTGTATCGACTAAGCCACGGACATGCTTATAACTTTCTCCAATAGGCAGTTTTACACGAAGCCAATTGGGTTTTTTTAAGGGGAAATCTTGTAAGGGTAATGGTTCTGATAATTCTTGCATAACGACTACTTTAAGTCTGGAGTTAGAAGTCTGGAGTTAGGAGTAAAAATACTCCAGACTTTTAACTCCAGACCTTACAAAAATAGCTATTTTCGCTTACCAAAAACAATCGCTATATAAGCGTTGAAAAAGAAAGATTTTTCTTCGTTGAGAAGTAATATGGGCATCTTTTGAGAATAATACTCTGCATTTATGCCCACTTCAATAGCTGATAGTACTTCATTGTAATGGCCATAGTCGAAACGAATAGCTGTCCGAGCATGCAATCCGGGAACTATTTTCATCTCCCCAAACCCTTTCCCAAAACTACCTTGTCCTAATATCACTGTAGGGTCCAAAAATACGCTGTCGTTATTATTATATTTAATCTCTTCTGTTTTACCGTTAGAAGGATTTTGTATATTGATATAGTAAGGTTTTAAAAAACCTAATGTGAGACCACCTCCATAAATAGCAGAAACTGCAATCCCATTTTTATTCCCTTTCCCGCCAATTAAGGTTTGCTGACCTAAACCGAGTTTTAGAAAATAAAAATTGTTTTGTTTTCCATATACATAACTTGAAGTAATCAGAAAACCTCCACTATTACTGATTGTAGACACTTTTTCTTCTTTACTATTCTTTCTTTCCCCAATTTCGGCCCAAAACAAATTGGTTTTTTTAACGGTTTTAAACTTCCCTCTTTCATATAATGCACTCCACCCGTCGGTATTGAATTTAAATCCAAAAGCGCTTTGTTTCTGGAAAATCAATGCGCCTTCTTCTTCTTGCTTAATTAATTGGTTAATTTTCTCTTTTCGCTCTGCCTTTTGAATAGACTTGGCGGAAGGAGCATTAGACTTGACATTTTGTTGAGCTGATACAATGATTGAGCTCAAAACGAATAATATAAAAAGTAGCTTCTTCACTTCAGATTGATTTGATAACGTAAATTTATAGAAAATTGATACAATGACTTCACAAATTATTTATAAAGGTGATCTGAGATCAACGGCAACGCATCTCCAAAGCGGTACCCAAATAGAAACGGATGCCCCAACAGATAATCAAGGAAAGGGAGAACGATTTTCACCTACAGACCTTGTTGTAACAGCACTTGGCACCTGTATGATAACCACCATGGCTATCAAGGCCGGAACCATGAATATACACCTAGATGGCACTCGATTGGATGTTACAAAAATCATGTACAGTGATCCTCGTAGAATAGGCAAAATCATAGTTCATGTATTTTTCCCAACCGAATTGGGACTTGATGATAAACAAAAAGAAATCCTTGAAAGAACTGCCCGTACTTGCCCGGTAGAAAGAACCCTTCATCCGGATGTTGAACTGGATATGCAGTTCAACTGGTAAAGAGATTCAATTTTTTAGAATTTTGTTGCCTACTGCACAATCTAAACACCGTTTGGGAGTACAATAATGATTTGTTAATTCTATAAAAGCCTGTGAATCGAGGGCAGAATTATTTGGAATATCAGCCTGCGTCCATTTGTTGATAATATGATTGTTTTCTGCCGATAATTGGTATAACCATAATATGGCTTTGTCTTTATATATTTCTTCCTTATTATAAAGCCCGTAGGCAAAGAGAATAGGGATTACAGTATTGATGAGTATATTATCGGCCATCTGCAACCCAAGATGTTTAGGCTTATACTTAGTAACTTCATCAAAGAAATAATGGTAATGCCAATAATCATTGGCAGTAACCATAAACAGTTTCCTTACCTCTTTTATATCATTGATTTCTTTGATTTGGGAAAATAAATGGGTGAACTGAAAAAGAAGCATCGCTAACTGAGCTAACCGAATGGTTGGAAATGTAGCCGGCCGCATTCGCAAAAAAGCAGGTTGTGTACTAACCGGTTTCAATTGATATTTTTTTTGAAGAAATTTGTATTCCCGTTGCAATAACAAAGCATAATCATCTACATATTCACCTGACAAAAGATTAGCCTGCCCAAATAAAATGGCTTCTAGTTGGTGTATTTGTGTTTTGTGCTTGGAAATAATGTGTAGAGAAATACTTTTTGCCACTTGCTCAAATAAATGTCTATTTACTTTGATTCCAAAGTTTGCTGCCAATAACCACCAACAAACTTCCTCCCAATGAAACCTGGATTGTTCAAGAATAATCCCTATTTGTGCTGAACGTCTCTCTAATCTTTCAGCTACAAGACGTTCTTTCCAAGCACTCCATCCCAATGTTGAGAGCGCAGGAAGAAAAAAATGGCAAGGAATAAAAGTTTGGGTTTCCATCATTTGCCGATATCGTTCCATCAGTATTTTTGATATGCGGGGTTGCAAAATCAAGGTAGGAATGGCTTGCATATTTCGATCATAGACTGCCAGATCTTCATCCCAAACCACATGAAGAATGATATTCGAATAATTTTCGTCAGATTCATGTTGATGTTTATACCAATCAGCCGAATGAACATGCAATTCAATATTGCCTACCCATTTAGTATTGCCGATTTTAATCATGGCTTCAGAAAAATCCGGCCCCTGGTGATGGTTGATAGCCCCGGGCTTTTCAATAACCAACACTTCCCCTTGTGAGGTGGTCAGTTGTTGCTTATTAAAATATTGAAACTGCCAGATAAATTGTAGTAGTTTTTCATTAATCATATGCCGCCATTTTTTTTGGCAGCTGAAAAATTACTAAGGAATCACATGTTATAAATACCTGATTTTTGATCAATTATTTATTGTATGTAAAGCTTTCAAAACCCTACTCACAGGCAAGCCCATTACATTGTAAAAATCTCCATGAATGGATTGAATACCTATCACACCTATCCATTCTTGAATAGCATAAGCCCCCGCTTTATCAAAGGGTTTGTATTTGTCTACATAAAATGAAATCTGTGCATCGGTTAACATATGAAATACAACTTCAGTTGTATCAGAGAAAACGATTTCACCACTATCATGTAAAACGACCACTCCTGTAATCACATGATGTTTTCGGCCAGAAAGAGATTGAAGAATCTGTATTGCCTCTTCTCGATTTTGCGGCTTTCCAATCATTTTATTATCCAATACAACTATCGTATCTGCCGCTAATATTGTTTTTTTAGCATGCACTGCATGTAAAACACTTTGCACATACTCCTTTACTGCAGTTGCCTTTTTTTGCGCAATGTGTATGGCTGTTTCTGAATGACTGAGCCCTTCCGGAAAATCTTCATCCGTATGTTTCACAATGATTTCAAAAGATACTTCTGCCCATTCAAGTAGCATTTTTCTTCTTGGCGACTGAGAAGCTAAAATAATATCCTCCATATAATCATCATTAATAAAGTTTTTTACAGATAAATTTGGAAAAACAACATAGAGATAATTCCGGCAAGCATCACCCATTTTACGACAGAACTTAATAAATGGAAATCTTTTGAAGACTGAGCTTTGAAAAGTTTATTGATTATCCAAATTAATGGCGCAATGATCAAACATAAACAATACAAAACCAAATGCCACCAACCAAAGGGTAATACATAAAATTGCAAAACAACTAAAATAGCCACTAAAACAATTATCCAAACAGTAACAAATACCTTACTGGCATTGATACCCCAAACAATTGGCATAGTTCGACAGCCATACTTTCTATCTCCTTCAATATCTTCCATATCTTTTATCACTTCCCTAATAAGAGAAATGATAAATGCGAAAGAAATATATAAAATAGCATACCTGGAAAATCGGGTCTTTGAAAAATCGGTCGTAATAAAATCATTCATTGATAGCGGAAATTTAGATAAGAAAATGATACCAATAGACCATGCAGTTAAAAGAGAAATCAGCACATTTCCAATTAACAGTATCTTTTTAAAATTGGTAGAATAAAACCAGAGTAATAAAACTGTAATGAGGTTCCCTAAAATCAAGTGCCAATATTCTGCAATTGGCACAGCATAGATTGTTAAAAAAAATCCGAGTAAACTAAGGAACATATGCCAAAAAATAACCCACCTTCGACTAATCAGTTCAAATACGATTACTTTACCGGGTTTATTGATCTGGTCGATATTCATATCAAAATAATCATTGATAATATAACCACCTGCATAGATCAAAGCCAAAGCAAGTACCAACAAAAAAAATTGTTGCTGTTCAA
Organism: Bacteroidota bacterium; assembly: GCA_031417635.1. Classification (GTDB taxonomy): domain Bacteria; phylum Bacteroidota; class Bacteroidia; order Chitinophagales; family Chitinophagaceae; genus Sediminibacterium. Next base: position 53,450 of record JANOVY010000164.1, read on the forward strand.
CTCGATTAACCGTTTCAATGTTATACACTTTTTGATAGATGCAGTACTCAAAAAGCAATTGCGTAAGTGAAAATAATACAAGATTAGGCCAGCGTATTAATCTGAAAAAAGCCGTAATTATTCTCATAATTTTTGTTTAAAGAAATATTTAAAGAAAAAGAAATAATAATTATCGTGCCCTAATCGTGTTATCTTCTCCCCATTTGCCCTGCAACTTCATTACTTTCTCAATAACATCCCGCGCACAACCTTCACCGCCTTTTACTGGTGAAATGTATAGACTATTGGCTTTAACCTCTTGTACTGCATCAGCCGGGCAACAAGGCAAGCCTGTTAATTGCATTACCTGCAAGTCTGGGATATCGTCGCCCATGTATAAAATGGATTCCTTTGTAATCGCTTGTTCCTCCATATAACGCCTTAGTACTGCAGATTTATCTTCAGTCTGCATCCATATATCGTTTATGCCCAATTTATGTAGTCGGTCTTTAACCTCAGGAGAATTGCCACCAGAAATGATCACTACCCTGTACCCCTTTTTAATAGCTAATTGTAATGCATACCCATCTTTAATATTCATTCTGCGAGCCATTAAACCATCCGGCAACACAAATAAATTTCCATCAGTTAAAACACCGTCAACATCAAAAACAAATGTGGAAATATGTGTAAAGCGTTCAAGCAAGCAGGTTAATTTAAGAAATTGATAAAAAGGTATGCAGAAAAAAAACGACTAGTTTCATTTTTGGTTATCTCTCCATTCATATACCCAACCACTCTGAATCATTTCTAAATGCCCTTCTGTACTTTGTTCCTTGGTTCCATGAAAGTTGGGTATTTGCAAAATCCATTCTAATAGGTCTGTAAAACGTACCCTGTAAATTTTACCTTCATTAAACTCGTCACCAAATCGCTCATACAATTTCATGGCAATGTCTTCGTGATCGCTCCAGTTAATCGGTGGTTCAAAATGGCTCATGTTCAAGTTAATTATAAAGTGTTAAATATTGGGCGAAACAAATTTGCTTTCGTTCTATTCGCCTAGAAACTGGGTCTGATCCGGAACCGTTATCGTTATTTCCCCTGATCCGGGTTGTAAAACGCATTGGCATCCCAGTCTTGAATTAATACGAGGGTTAACTGCCCTATCAATAAAATCTTCCTCTTTGTCTGATAGCTCCTCAAGAAAGTCGAGGCCTTTTTCTATATAAATGTGGCAAGTACTACAAGCACAAACTGCACCGCAGTTATGGTGAAGGGTAATGTCATTGTCTAAACAAACTTCTAATAAACTTTGATCTGATTGAATATTTTGCAAAGTCTTGGTTACCAATCCCTTTTGTTCAAATTGTATTGTTACTTCATACATACTCTTTCCATTTGTGGCAAAAGTATCTTAGAAAATGTATTAAATGGTTCGAGTTACGGAAAAGTTTTTGGTGATATCACTATTTCAAAAAATCATTTTACAAATTGATTTTGGAAATGTAAAAAATAAAATTTTAATGTATTTATAATTATAAACCATTTAATTATAAATAATTTATAATTAATATGTATATATTTCTACGTCTTTCAATTCTAATAACAAGTAATCAAGCTATGCAAGAAAAAAACAAAAATGATTCTTGAAATTTCTTTTGCAGTAAATAAACCGCCATTTGTAGCCTTTTTTTTTGCTTTTATAGAATTGATAAAATTCTGGAAACAATAAACCCAATTTTTACATATCAAAACAACCTGCAAATACCCTTTTTATGAAAAAAATGCTTTTACACACATTTTTTGTTTCTCTATTACTTGTGATGGCAGTTGGTTGCCAAAAAAAGTTAGACGAAGTCATTCCCACTTCACCGGCAGGAATGAATCCAAGTATTACAAACAAAATTGCGCCGGATGGGTTTACCTATCAAACGTCGAAGACAGTAACCATTTCGGTTAGTGCACTTACCAACGATAATAAACCAATGAATGGTGTTCCCATGAATTTGTATACTTTAAATAAAGAAGGATTATTAGACAAACTGGTGATGAAAGGATTTACCAATGCTTCCGGTATATTCTCCACTTCCATTACAATACCCGCTTATTGCGATACTTTGATCATTGATCCTTCTTATGTGGGATTGGTTCGTTATGCG
>JANOVY010000165.1:0-1856 GCA_031417635.1 Bacteroidota bacterium
TCTTGGAAAGGCTCGTTAACTTATTTGGACTACAAATCCGGTAAGCCTTACACAATGCCTGCTAATATTGTGGTATCCATCAATGCAAATGTTCAAAACGAGATTATTGTTGAATATATCTATCCTAATGAACCCAATGCAAATGGCAAAGACACATTAAAGTTTAAAAAAATGGAACCATGTTAAACAATGCCGACGTATTTTCTATAAAAAGACTGCGGGATGGGACGATTCAAATAATAACAGATGAAAGAGGAGAGGATGGAAATGACAATCGGAAAGCTATTTTAAGGCATACCTATTCTTTCAATAATACCAAGTTCACAAACAGAAAAGAAGTACAATTTATTGGGACAGATAAATGGATACAACGAAACGAGTATGTATTCTATAAATAGTAATTTTATTTATATTTTTTTATCTCATCGGATAAAAGAACGCTTGTACCCTTGTTTTCGCCATTGGCTTCATGAATCATTGCGAGGGCAATTGAATGAGCAGAAACTGATTGATATTTTCTCAAAGGGCCAATTAACAAAGGACTGATGATTTTAAATAGCCATATTCCAATACTTTCACCCATTCTTTTTTCTTTTCTTTCTCCGGCAATAAAAGAAGGACGAAAAACGGCAAGTGAAGAATAGCCTATTTTCTGTAATTGATCCTCCATTTCTCCTTTTGTTCGGCTATAGAAAATGCTTGAATTTTTGTCTGCACCCATGGCACTAACTACCATAAATTTTGTAGAACCGGCCTTGAATTGGATTTGAGCAATTTTTACCGGGTATTCGAGATCAACTTTTTTAAAGGCTTCCTTTGTTTTGGCTTTTTTAATGGTGGTACCCAAACAGCAGAAAACATCATTGGCTTCTACAGATTCAAGACAATTATCGAAGTCAAACAGTTTTTCTATTAATTTGGGGTGATTGAAACCGGTAGATTTTCTAACATAAATGATAATTTTTTGATACTCTTCGCTATGTAAAAGGAGTTCTAATACACAACTGCCCGTTAAGCCCGTTGAACCTAGTAGTAAAGCGGTTTTCTTTGTTTGCATTTTGAAGAGTTATAGATGAATAGTATTTTGTAGTTTTGAACTCCTATGTCTATTACAAATCTACAAAATGAATCAGGTAATGTAGCTCCGGCTGATAAGGAGTTTGAAAATACGATACGTCCCAGAGAAATTGATGATTTTTCGGGACAGCCACAATTGATAGAAAATCTTCAAATTTTTATAAAAGCTGCCAAACTTAGAGGAGAAGCATTAGATCATATCTTGTTTCATGGCCCTCCGGGTTTAGGTAAAACTACATTAAGCCGAATAGTTGCTAATGAACTGGGGGTGTCAATTAAAGAGACGTCCGGACCGGTAATTGAAAAACCTGGCGATTTGGCCGGTTTACTTACGAATTTACAACCGAATGATGTTTTGTTTATCGATGAAATACATCGCCTAAGTACAGTGGTAGAAGAATACTTGTATGCGGCAATGGAAGATTTTAGAATTGATATAATGATTGATACAGGACCCAATGCGCGAAGTATTCAAATCAACCTCAATCCTTTTACATTGGTAGGAGCTACTACACGAAGTGGGCTGTTAACTGCCCCTTTGTTATCTCGATTTGGCATAAAGTCTAGATTAGAATACTACAATACCGAAGTGTTAAAAAAAATAATTGAACGCAGTGCAACAATTTTGCAAACATCATTAACTACTGAAGCAGCACATGAAATTGCACGCCGAAGTAGAGGTACACCTAGAATTGCAAATAGTTTATTAAGAAGGGTCAGGGATTTTGCGCAAGTTTTGAATGATGGAAAAATTGATATGGGCATTACCCAACATGCTT
>JANOVY010000166.1:0-3686 GCA_031417635.1 Bacteroidota bacterium
AACCGAAAAATCGATACCGCCAACACTCCAATTTACCAGTTAACTTTCAGTGGTCACTTTGCCGCGAAATGAAGTGGTCAACTTAGGCGGAATTTCCACTCAAAGCTTAAGAATGGAAGTTTTATGAAAAGTTGAATTACAACGAGGAATTCAGCTAATTCAGATATATATCCTTGATTGGCAAATTTGTCAAAACTTTCATTGTGCTTTACTTTGACTCTTAACTCAGGTAATAAGGGAGTTATTGTAAGCCCAGTAATTGAACTATCAGTATAAAGGATGACATATTTCTTGAAAAAATATTCGTCTTCTTCAAACAAAAGTATTTGCTGTTGCAATTTGCTGATTGCATTTATATCTGCGCATTTCACTAAAACAATTAGGGACGAATTTTTTTCCATAACGATTTGCTCTCCACTATTTACTATGGATTTGAATCCGTCCATCACAGCTTTATAGGACTGATTCTCTTTAACCAGGTCTTTACTCTTAAGTAGAGCAAAATTCTCTTCTTCTATGGTAACGATAAAGAAAAACGACCTGTCTTCTTTTGAGTAGAATGAAATACCCTGTTCTTTTTCAGAATAGCCACATTCAATAAGTAATTTTTCAATGATTTGCCGCATTGTTCAATTTCAGTTTAGCTTCTTCTCTTTTTATAAGCTTGCTATTTGTAAAAAACATAAACTTGTCTTTGTCATCCTCTTTCTCAGCGACTGATGCGACTGAGTTTATCGATGGATTTCTTGCAACTAATTCTGCTTCGATCTCCTTATTAACCAATGAATGATTCTCCCACAAAAGATTTTGCGATTGCAGGTTTGAAAGTATCTTTTCAATAACAGTTAGTGTATCACGTTCCTCTTCAATAATAGCTGTTAGAACAATTTTACTTGCTTCTCCATGTCTGTTGTATTTAACTACGTGCTCTAACAGAACGGGATCAGTATCAATAATATCGATTAACATTCTAAAAAAAACTTGTTTTAGACCGGGGCTATTGTAATAGATTGCTGCACTCTTTAACCGCTCTGTAGTTTCATTCAAATTCATTCTTTGAAGTAATAGAAGAAAGTCCTTGTCATCTAATGAATTGACGTGTTTAATAATGCTGCTTTCAATTGCATCAATTCTTGTTTGAGCCAGATTCTCATTTCTTATGATATCTATATACGTATCGTAAAATAGCTTCCTGCATTCATAAATATTCTTCTGAGTAAAGGGGCTGTTGTCTTTAATCAATGCATCAATCTCAGCCAAGCAAAACTTTATATCAAAATCTACTTTATGCGCTTTTTGATGTTCAGTGCGAATGCGATGATCAAGTTCAAATGACAGACGACAATAGGCAGCCTCGATTACAGCTTGCCCAACATGACCGAGAATAGAGTTTAGTTCTGCCTTTATAAATGTTTCAATATCCGTTGTTCCGCAATAATTTCTGGCTCCATCGTATGGATAAAGACTTACATTGTTATTGTTAGTGGTCCCTGATGTGTTCCAATCTGTTATTTCTACACTGGTGTGAAGATATCTAATGTTACCGGGTTCAAATGTGCCGTTTAAGACAGCACTGTATGTACTTTTTTGCGCATTAGCTGCTGAGTAATAAGCCTTGACTTGATGAACCGAAAGATATGTTTTTGCAGCACCAACGATGGATTGCTGATAAATCGCAACATCTTCATGGGTCTCGAATTGAACAAAATGAGTATTCAAATCGACACCTGCTTCCTGTAGTTTACGAAGCGCTACAAGGAGGCCTACTTGACCTTGATGTGAATATCCACTCCAACTAGCTGTTGCGTTTCTATTGCTCATTTTATAAGTAAACACACTAACTTTAAGGGTGTAAAGTAAGGATTGATACGAAGATAGAAATTTGTGGATATAAGCAGACATTCTCCAATACTTAAAAAAAAAGCCCCCTAAAAAGGGAGCTCTGAAATTGAACACTCAAGCCACAAGAACCTGAAGAAAACCTCTTTGATGCCAGAGGGACGGAAAGCAAACAGGAATGGCTTAACGCCAAACCGAAAACCGAACGACAGCCACCAGCCACCGATGCGGACACGAATGATATATTTAAACATGGCGCGATCACACGGGATCGGATAGAAAGGTGCAAGGGCTGCCGTAAAAAAATACTACCCGTTGGCTGTGTGCTGGAAGGAGGGGAGGGTGGAGATTTTTTTACGAGCAGGCGTAGCGAACCCTTACAACTTTCTATTCCGCAAGCCCGTAACTTTGTGTTATGTTTAAGTATTTTGCGGAATAAATGAGCGCAATTCAAAAAATATCTAAAAGAAGATTTGACTCGCTCTGCTATATTAGAAACCCACATCTAAGAGCTCTATATGATGAAGTCGCTTGGTTTGATGCTTTTGATGGGAAATTAATTGCAACGGTATTCATTGACTATTCTGATAAAGATTTTGGATATGTCATTCTTGGACGAGATGCTCAAAGAATATTTAGAGGTATTGTCGTCTCGAATGAATTCTACGATACAATAGATGAAGCTGAGAAAGAGCTCAGAATTGCCCTTAATGATTTTGCAAATGATGGACAAGAGATATATCCGCAAGGGGATGAAAAAAGAACACCAAATGAAGTATTCGTTCCAAAAGTAAAAGATGAAAAACTTCATACGTATTTCAAAGTCCTGATATCAGAAGACCGATTTGAAGCAGCTAGAAATTTGATAAAAGAAATTGTTTATACTTATGTTGATGTTGATGGAAACTATATAAAGGATTTTCAAAGTACTGGGTTTGATGCAAGACTATGGGAACTTTACCTTTATGCATACTTCCACATGGCAGGTTTTAGTCTCGACAAAACCCATCAGTCACCCGATTATTTGATTTCAATTTTTGATAAGAGCCTAGCGGTTGAAGCAGTAAGCGTTAATAGGAGTGAGGCTTTTGATGCAAACCCACCAACCTCGCTAAAAGAGACTCACATTCTGAGAAGAGACTATATGCCAATAAAATTCGGAAGTGCTCTTTTTAGTAAACTTCAAAAAAGGTACTGGGAATTGGATCAAGTAAAAGGTAAGCCTTTAATTATAGCTATACACGATTATCACATGGAAGCGACACCAACAACATTGGGGTCAATGACTTGGTCACGAATGTCCTTAATGGATTATCTGTACGGAGTGAGAATGGTGACACACTTTGATTCGGAAGGCAGGATAGTAATGGAGATACAAAAAGACGAAAATGGCGTGAGACCTAAGTTGGAAAAAATAACTGAACACACTTGGGAAAAGAAGACTATACCCTCAAATTTTTTCTCCTTGCCAGATTCTGAGAACATCAGTGCTGTACTATTCTCTAACAATGCAACGATTACAGCCTTCAACAGAATTGGAAAGCTTGCTGGAATTGGGAGTAAGAATATAAAGATGTTAAGACTTTGCGCTTTGTACAATCCAGATCCGTTTGCAACAGATCCAATATTCAAAACTTTGGATGTTGATTCCCCTGAGTATGACGAATCTTGGGGTGATGGACTGCTCATGTACCACAATCCGAATGCAAAAATTCCAGTTGATCCAAATTTATTACCAGACATTTCTCATATATTTTTTGATAAAGACAATTGCGGTTTCATAGAATACATGCAGCCATATGACATTTTATCCTCTGTGACAATAACTCTTCAGACAACCAAATGAG
>JANOVY010000167.1:0-2031 GCA_031417635.1 Bacteroidota bacterium
TTTTGTTGGAAAAACTAGTCATCATACCCACTTTTAATGAAAAAGAAAACATTGCAGCGATTGTTACTGCCGTTTTTTCTCTTCAGCAGGGATACCATATTTTGGTTATTGATGATGGCTCTCCTGATGGTACAGCAGCGATTGTACAAGGCTTAATGACCGATTTCCCAAATCAATTATTTTTAGTAGAAAGAGAAGGCAAACTGGGTTTGGGTACTGCTTATATTTATGGATTTAGATGGAGTATTGAACGTGGGTATCGGTTTGTTTTTGAGATGGATGCTGATTTTTCACACAATCCCAATGATTTAGAACGTTTGTATGCTGCATGCAAAAATGATGGAGCAGATGTCTCTGTAGGTAGCAGGTATGTACCCGGCGGAAAAACAGATAATTGGCCTCTAGATAGACAATTGTATTCAAAAGGGGGTGCTTTTTATACGAGAATGATTACTTGGATGCCGATTCATGACCCTACGGCCGGTTTTGTTTGTTATCGAAAAGAGGTATTGGAGTCCATCAATTTTGAAATGATTCAATTTGTGGGTTATGCCTTTCAAATAGAAATGAAATTTGCTGCTTGGAAATTAGGGTTTACTATCAAAGAAGTACCTATAACTTTTGTTGATAGAAAAATAGGACAAAGTAAAATGAGTAAAGGTATTATTAAAGAAGGGGTGTTGGGTGTTTTACAAATTCAATGGAAAAGTTTGTTTAATAATTACCGAAAAAAAGTTAGAAATACAGATATGAATACACTAGGTATTTCATAACTCATTTTATTGCATGTTTGATTTCTCGTAAAATTTCTTTTTGTTTTTATTTCTTGTTTCCTCCCTTTATTTCTGTTTCTTTACGAATCATGAAGGAGTCGCTGATTAAATTACATATCTCCGTTTTTTTGGCAGGATTTACCGGTGTACTGGGTGTTTTGATTCATTTGAATGAAGGGATATTGGTATGGTTCCGCATCATGATTTCCGTACTCGTATTATATATTTGGCATAGCCGGAAACAAAGATTTGTAAGAATACCGGTAACCGGTGTTTGGAAACTATTGGGTATAGGGGTACTCATTGCTTTACATTGGGTATGTTTCTATGCAAGTATAAAAGCCTCCAATGTTTCAATCGGGTTGGTTTGTTTTGCATCTGTGGGTTTGTTTACTGCCATTCTAGAGCCATGGCTCACCAGAGCCAAATTAAGTTGGATTGAAGTTGGGCTTGGAATGATTAGTCTATGTGGCATTTACCTGATTTTTCATTTTGATTTACGATACCGTACCGGCATTGTGATAGGTCTCATTTCTTCTCTCTTAGCTGCTTTGTTTTCAGTATTGAATAAAAAGAATGTTCACATGGCCCCACCACAAACCATCATGTTGTATGAATTAAGTGGCGGGTTATTAATACTCAGTTTATTGATGCCTGTGTATCTATATTTCTTTCCCACCAACTATATTTTTCCAACGCTCTCAGATTGGGGCTGGCTCTTGGTATTAAGTTTGTTATGTACTGTATTAGGAATGGATTTAATGCTACAAGCATTAAAAAAAGTTTCGGCCTTTACCCAAAATCTTACCTTAAACCTAGAACCTGTGTATGGTATTCTGTTAGCATTCATTCTGTTTCATGAGAATGAACAGTTAACCGGTTCGTTTTATTTGGGAATTTCTTTAATTACTTTATCGGTGGTGTTGCAAATGGCTAGGATGGCTTGGGGAGTTAGTGGGGATAAATGGGTTAAAGTAGTTAAAAGGGTTAAAAGGGGTTAAAAGGGTTAAATAGAGTTAAAGAAGTTTTTTATTTTTTTTAACTACTTTAACCACTTTAACCCCCTTTAACCTCTTCAACCTTCATTTCAACTCATACGCCACAATACTATTCTTATAAAACGTAGGTACATAAACGATACGTTTCTTAGCATCATAACCAATATCTGCTGAATTTATTTTCTGGGTACGGGTATCCAATAATGTTTCTTTATTCCCATCTGCGAAAATATAATAGACAACACCGGCCCAAGAGCTGA
>JANOVY010000168.1:0-55449 GCA_031417635.1 Bacteroidota bacterium
CCGAAGCAAATTGGCCAAACGCCAAGATTTTTCCTGTTATCGGATATATGACCATGATTTGACGGAATTTCCGTTTTGTATAGAGTTGTATGGAGATAAAGTTTACTTGGCCGAATACCTGCGTAGACATGGGATGGAAGACGAAGAACATGAAGTTTGGTTAGCGGAATGTTTAGAAATCATTAGTGAGATTACGCAAGTGCCTGCCGAAAATATATATGTGAGACAAAGAAAAAGAATGTCACACAGAGAAGGCCAGTATGAGAAGATTGATACAAAACAGGAATTCTTTACCGTATTGGAAAACGATTTATCTTTTCTTGTAAACCTTACCGATTATTTAGATACTGGGCTTTTTTGGATCATAGAATTACTCGAAAGATGTTCAAGGAAATCTCAAAGGATAAGCGGGTTTTAAATCTTTTCTGTTACACGGGAGCCTTTTCAGTGTATGCGGCTTCCGGGGGGGCAAGTATGGTTACCTCTGTTGATTTATCGAAAACTTATTTAAACTGGGCAGGAGAAAATTTCGTACTTAATAAAATGAAGGATACATCAAGATTTCATTTTCATCATGCAGATGTAAAACAATATTTGAAAACTTTACAACCGGAAAGTTTTGATCTGGTGATCATTGACCCGCCTACATTCAGCAATAGCAAGAGAATGAAAGACTTCCTGGATATTCAAAGAGACCATGTTGAACTCTTGAATGATACATTGGCTGCTACATCTAAGGGTGGTGTAGTGTTTTTCAGTACCAATTATTCTAAATTCATTTTAGAAGCAGCATTAATCGCTGCTACTGAAATCAAAGACATTACCAAAGCCACTACCCCATTTGATTTTGAAGGAAAATTAAAAAGATGGTGTTATCGAATCACAAAATAATCAGTGCATCTGTGGCGATATTATGCCACAGATGCACTGATTATTTTAGCGGATGGATACACTATCTAGTAAATAGTTTCGAGATAAATGGAAGTTTTCATAGTGATAACGGATAGAATAGGTAACAGCGATAGAATCTTCAAAATAATAAATGTGTAGCGTATACTGCTTATCACTACTACCCAAAAGCCATTCGTCATGGGTACCCGCCACATTGGTTTTTGTTTGTAAAGGAGCGCCTAAATAGTCGTGCACAATTTCTTTGGATTGCTTTAATGGTAGCATTCGCCATTTTGCCGGAATAGCTAAAACGGTAGTTTTGGGAATCACAAAATCAAATAAAAACAAGTGAAGTCCCCATAAAAAAAGACCCGCCAATATCAAAATAATCGTGCTATTTCGTAATTTTTTCATCTACAGGAAATTCAGAAAAAAGAGAATTTGTCTCTCAATAATGAGGGTTTAATAGTAAAAAGCTTATTCAGAATAGTTTACTTCTTTTAAACTGTATTACTTTCTGCCTTAAAACACCCCTCTGCGCAATCTCTCCGTCTCCCGTTCTCTGCGGTGAAAGAAAACTCGCAATTCAGCATTCCTCAAAAAATGCATGCTCTTTCTCACCGCAGAGAATAAGAGAAAAGGAGGTTGCGCAGAGTAAATCATTATTTGAGAAAACCATAATCTCTCTCCACTTTACAAATGCGGGTTTTATAACTTGCATACCATTCTCTTCTTCCGTTAGACTGTGCCATTAAGTGTTCAGTATTGGCTTTCCAATTTTTGATCGATTCAAAACTATCCCAATACGAAACAGTAATTCCCAAACCCTCTCTGGCAGATTCATGACCCAAATAACCGGGTTGTTCTTTTGCCAATTCTACCATTCTTTCAGCTGTTTGGTCATAGCCTTCAAGGCTATCTGTTCTTAAAGAAGTAAAAATGACAGCAAAATAAGGCGGTTTGGGTGTGGATGCGATCATATATTTTCCAATTCTTTTTGTGTAAAATTGTTTTCAATATTGCCTGTGTTAATAGTAGCTGCCGGTTCAAATAACATTACCCACACTTCTTTGGCAGCATTCGGACGATGTTCTACCCCTTTGGGAACGATCAAAAAATCACCTTCATTCAATTCAATGTTTTTGTCTCTCAATTCCATTACGAAGGAACCTTTTATTACATAAAACAATTCGTCTTCATTTTCATGGTGATGCCAGGTAAAAGGACCTTCAAACTTTACAAGTTTTACCTGTTGCCCGTTTAATTCGCCGGCAATCTTGGGTGTCCAGTGAGCTGTTACTTGTTGAAACTTTTCTAACACGTTTACTTTATGCATCTTTCATTTCTTTGGCTTCTGTAGAAAATTGTTCATGTAGTTTCAACACTTGCGGAATTAACAGGTGTTGATCATCATTGATAATGACAAAATCACACAAACGCATTTTTATTTCTTCCTGTATCTGTCTTTGCATACGCTTCTCAACTTCTTCAGCAGAAATATGGTCTCTTTGCATAACCCTTTTTATTCTAGTATGCTTTGGTGAGTAGACCCCTATGATATAATCTAACCCCTGGGTAGAACCGGCTTCAAAAAAAAGAGCGGCTTCTTTAACGCAATACGGAGTGGTTTGTTGAATAGTCCATTTTTCGGCAGCCGCAATTGTATAGGGGTGCACCAATGCATTTAGTATGTTTAACTGGTCGGGGTTATTAAAAACAATGGAAGCGAGATATTTTCGGTTTAACATTCCATCAACGTAAACAGCGAGCCCGAATTGTTGAACGATTTCATTTTGCAGATCCGGATGGGTTTCCATGATCTTTTTGGCTTCGGTATCAGCATCAAATACAGGAATGCCAAGCACTTTAAAAATCCCTGCCACCATGGTTTTCCCACTGCCAATACCACCTGTAAGACCAATACGTAGAACCATAGAACCACGATTTTCAGGATTTGAAGAACGAAGGGATGATGAGAGTGAATAGTGAAAGGTGAATAGTGAAAAGGATACCATTCACTATTCACCTTTCACTTTTCACTACTTCTTCTCCACTGCCACTTTATTAATTGCCAAAGTCCATTCCATACTGATTGAAGATTTCTCAATCTTTAAATAGCTACCCGGACTCACTTCTAATTGAATAGTGGCATCTTCATTTATTTTGTTGATAGTGCCATGTATGCCGGCGATGGTAACAACCTTATCTCCTTTCTGCATGTTCTCTACAAATTTCTTTTGTTCTTTTGCTTTTTTTGCTTGCGGGCGAATCATGAATAACCAGAATACCAAAATGATACCACCCATTAATATCAATTGCACCATACCACCGCCACCTGCGGCTTGTAACAAAACTGAATTCAAAGTAAGCATTGCGATTTGTTTTTATTTTTTGTGATCGTTAATTATTATTTCAAATGTTTGTAAAGATAAGTGATAGCCAATTATGCCTTGTTTTTGTTCTTAAAATCAATTTTTTGAATCTTTCCGGATTCCATCATTTCTTTATGAATACTATCTAATATGCCATTTACAAATTGACCACTCTGAGGGGTACTGTATTCTTTGGCCAAGTCTATGTATTCGTTGATCGTAACTTTTGTGGGTATGGTTTCAAAATACAAAAGTTCACAAACACCCATTCGCATTAAAACCATGTCTAAGACAGCAATCCTATCTGAATCCCAGTTTTTTAGTTTGGGTTTTATCAGTTCTGCACAATATTCTTTCTTGTCAATCGCTGTTGTCAATAACAATTTGGCAAAGTCCATTTTTTCTTGGCTAATCATTTCCTGCAAATTATAACTAGCCGGTTTTTGAATATAATTCAACATTAACTGATCCATCATATCAGCATCATCATCCCAATTATTAAAAACGTCTTCCAAATGGCTAATGAAAGATTCATTGGGAAGCATTAATTGAACAAAAATGAGTTTGATGATTTCTTTCTCCTTAGCCTTCTCTCTGCTTTGTAAATGAATGTATTCCTGGTATTTGTCGGTTTCCGTTAGAGACACATAAATCTTTTTCAGCAATTCTTTGTCAATAAGCCTTTGGGGTGCATCTACTTCCAGGGCTTTTTGAAAAGAAGCATTTTCAAGAATCTGCCATAAAAATTCATTCCCGGTAATTTTGATATTTACATTTAAGTCGTCTTCCGAAGGTAAATTACGGGATGCCCTATTGACTGCACTGGTTTCTGCGTAACGGGCTACTTCAGTTAAAAAATAGAGGAGATATACAAATAGTTCCCTGCTTTTGTCTAATTGTTTCTGTAATTCAGCTACCGGACTTTTAAAGGCAATATTGGTATCTGCTGCCTCTATCATGTATAGCAACTGCATCACTTTTACACGGATATTTCTTCTACTAATCATCTAATAAGAACTTATTTGAAAGCGGCGAAGGTATTGTTTAAACTAGCCGGAACAAAATGAAAATATGAATTAAGATACTTCAAGTCCTAGTCTGATGAGAAAAAGTTGTTTCAACATCTATTTTATTTTCCATTATCATCCAATCCGGTATATTTTGAACATTGATTTATGATGCGAACCTGCCTTTGTCGGCAGACAGGTCAAGGGTTGAGAATTAGAAATATTCTACCCAACTGTTCGAATAATTTAGTAACCCCAGCTTTTAAGCTGGGGTTAGCATGTCTCAAATGGTTATGGGCTTCAGCCATGATGTAGTCTGAAATTAATGAAAAACCAGTCAGGGCTAAAGCCTTTTCAGCTGTATTGATATCCCCCCAGCTTGAAAGCTGGGGTTATTTGAAAACGGGTATTTGGCTTCATTCTGTTGACAAATATTATAAATAGTTATCATAATGAATAAAGTTTCCAATCACTAATACAAATGGTATTGATAATCGAGCGGACTATTTTATTAACCCTTGATCTGTCTGCCGACAATGGCAGGTTCGGATTTATAATTGATTAAAGGGGGGGTAAACGTTGGAAGGGTTATATGAAATTTTGACACTGCTTGTCAGAAACTTCCTGCATCTTTGCGCCGTTTCTGACAGTATGTGTAGTCTGTATTTGAAATTGGGATGTATTTCTGAAATTTTGACTCGAATCGTCCTGATGGCATAATAATCGATGAATACTAGCTGTATTATTAAATCAATCAATTAAAACTTATAACGATGGCAAAAAAACTAAACGTTACTCCTCTACATGACAGAGTAATTGTTAAGCCTGCCGCTGCTGAAGAAAAATCTGCTGGCGGAATCATTATCCCTGACACTGCAAAAGAAAAACCACAACGTGGAACGATCGTAGCAGCCGGTGTTGGTAAAAAAGACGAGCCTGTAACTGTTAAAGTAGGCGACACTGTATTGTATGGTAAATATGCAGGTACTGAAATCCAGATTGAAGGTCAGGATCTCTTGATCATGCGTGAAAGCGATGTATTGGCTATCATTTGATAATGGATAAGCCGATTTAACTCGCATCCCTACTTACATTGGACAATAGTTATTTCGAGCTAATCAATTTTCAAATTTTCAAATTTTCAAATCCTCAAATTAAATACAATGGCAAAGCAAATATTCTTCGATATCGAAGCTAGAAACAAAATGAAAAAGGGCGTTGACACCTTAGCCAACGCTGTTAAAGTAACCCTTGGACCCAAAGGTCGCAATGTGGTTATTGAAAAGAAATTTGGCGCTCCACAGGTTACCAAAGATGGTGTTACTGTTGCCAAAGAAATTGAATTAGAAGATCCCATTGAAAACATGGGTGCCCAAATGGTGAAAGAAGTGGCTTCAAAAACCGCAGATCTTGCCGGTGATGGTACTACTACTGCTACTGTTTTAGCACAAAGCATCATCAGCGAAGGTTTAAAGAACGTTGCTGCGGGTGCAAATCCAATGGATTTGAAGCGTGGTATTGACAAAGCTGTTGCCAAAGTGATTGATAGTCTGAAAGCACAGTCACAAGCAGTAGGTAACGATTCTAAAAAAATTGAACAAGTAGCTACCATTTCTGCAAACAGCGATAGTGAAATTGGCAAATTGATTGCTACAGCTATGGCAAAAGTGGGTAAAGAAGGTGTGATTACTGTGGAAGAAGCAAAAGGTACTGATACAACAGTTGATGTTGTAGAAGGAATGCAATTCGACCGCGGATACATCTCTCCTTACTTTGTTACCAACAGTGAGAAGATGGAAGTTGAACTACAAAATCCTTACATCCTGATCTACGATAAGAAGATCAGTGCAATGAAAGATATTTTACAGATTTTGGAGAAAGTTGCACAAAGCGGCCGTCCATTAGTAATCATTGCAGAAGACCTGGAAGGTGAGGCATTGGCTACATTGGTGGTTAATAAATTACGCGGAACTTTGAAAGTTGCAGCTGTAAAAGCACCCGGATTTGGTGATCGTAGAAAAGAAATGTTGACTGATATTGCCATCTTAACTGCCGGTATCGTAGTTAGCGAAGAGCAAGGTTTCAAATTAGAAAATGCAGACCTTACTTATTTGGGTCAAGCAGCTTCTATTACCATCGACAAAGACAATACCATTATTGTTGGCGGTAAAGGTAAAAAAGCTGATATCGTAGCCCGTGTTAATCAGATCAAAGCACAAGTTGAAAACACAACTTCTGATTATGATCGTGAGAAATTACAAGAGCGTTTGGCTAAATTAAGCGGTGGTGTAGCTGTATTGTATGTAGGTGCAGCAACTGAAGTTGAAATGAAAGAGAAGAAAGACCGTGTTGATGATGCATTACACGCTACAAGAGCTGCCGTAGAAGAAGGTATCGTTCCCGGTGGTGGTGTTGCATACATTCGTGCCGTAGAAAGTTTGGAAAAACTGAAAGGTGCCAATGAAGATGAAACAACCGGTATCCAAATTGTAAAAAGAGCCATTGAAGAGCCTTTGCGTCAGATTGTAATCAACAGCGGAATAGAAGGTTCTATCGTTGTTCAAAAAGTAAAAGAAGGCAAAGCTGATTTTGGTTTCAATGCCCGTACAGAAGTGTATGAGAACTTGTTTAAAGCAGGTGTAATTGATCCAACCAAAGTTACCCGTATTGCATTGGAAAATGCAGCGTCAATTGCAGCTATGTTGTTAACAACAGAGTGTGTAATTGCCGACAGACCAAAAGCAGAAGCGCCGCATTCACATGGTGCTCCTGATATGGGCGGAATGGGTGGTTATTAAAATAATATAGTCATCTTTTTTTTGATGACATTGATTTAAGCCCCTGCATTGTTTTGCAGGGGTTTTTTTATACCTGTTCATTAAACATTTCTTCTTTTGATTTGATATATATAAGCCCAATAAATCCCATTTACAATAAAATATTGTGCTACACAATAAATAAACATCGACAATCCATTGTTATCTCCTACCCCACCCGGCAGAAACTTATTGATAGATAATATTAGATTTTGCATTAGGTAAACAACAGCCCCGGGAATAAAATAATTGATGGCCACTTTTCTTAGTTTCGCATTACCTGATAAATTCACAGACATCAAAAAAAGAAAACTTAAGGATGCCATATAAATGAGAACGGGTATTTGATACTCCTTCAATTCCTTGCCAAGCAAGTGCCAATAAAAATATCCCAAAAGCAATAAGAAACCATATGCCATGATCATTGAAGAATGAGAATATATTTTTCTTTGGTTGAGGTAAAAAAGAGAAATGCCATAACAAAGGTTCGTGAAAATAAATGCAATCATCCCCGTTAAAAAGAAAGTATCACTGATAATGATCAAAAAAACATCCCCAATGAAAGCGAATATCATCCCTATATAAAAAAATAATTTTCCAATAGGGGTTCCGATATAATGGTCTTTAAGCAAGAGATAGCCAAACAATACAGGAACCAACATGGGCTTGGTTATGGCTATGATTGGGTGTTGAAAATAATACCCTAAAGAGGTAATGATAGCTAACAGCCAATAGATTAACAAGATCCTTTTTTTAAGAAACCCCATCATGCAAATAAATGTTTTTTTAATATATTTTTTTGGATGTTTGAATAAAACCAGAAACTAAAAAATATTGCGCCAATCCATAAGTTAACATGACCAAAATATCGAGCAATTTTTCGTGGTAAAGAAATTTGTTTAATGCCAATACTCCATCTGATAAAACAAAAAGAGCAGCTCCCGGAATGAAACAACCGATTGCAACTTTTTGATAATTTGTTGAACCGATTGTATTACCGGCCAAAACGGTCATGCTGCCAATGATGATCATATATCCAATAATGGGTTGTTGAAAGTTCCCTAAATAAGGGTTCAATATTTTCAATATAGACAATATGATTATCAGCAGTATGACAGTACCGACCCAAATAGGTCTCCCCTTTTGAATAGATATCGTTTGAATGTTTAAAAAATAAGCACTGTTACAAATATGGGTACCCATGAATGCCAGCATACCTACTAAAAAAAATACCTCTCCCGATTGCGTTAGCAGTAGATCCCCCATAAAAGAAAAAAAGAGACCTGTCAATACCCACCTACTTACCTGTGTGCCAATTTGTTTGGTATGTATAAAATAATGCAAAATTAAAATGGGCAGTAAAAAGAGTTTTGTCAGCAGTCGAAACACATCCCATCCTACATAAATACATGCCATGTGTATCGCCAGCACCACAAAGAAAATAAGGATTCCGTGTTTTTTGAAAAATTGCATGAAGATATTTTAGCGTGTACTTGAAATGAATACTAAAATAAACCATTTATAGGTATAAAACAATGAAAATCAATCATATTGATAGTAAGTTTTTCAATTTATTTCAGATAAACTACTTTTGCAGCATGTTGAATAGTGAAGAACTAACATTTCTTGATGATTGGTCGAAGAACAGGGATCAGCAAAAAACGAGTATGAGACCTTTTTTAATTGGACTTTCCGCAGGGTTTGTTTTGGGAATCAGTTTATTGATTGGTCTTTCGAGTGGCTGGTATGAAAGGGCGAGTATGGAGGCAAATTCAAAAATGAGCGCTATTGTTTTTCTGATAGCTATCATGGCCATTTCCTTATTTATGGCTTTTTTATATAGAAAATTTAAATGGGAAATGCAAGAACAACGATATGCCGAGCTATTGGCAAAAAAAAATAAAAAAGAAAATTTAGGCTGAGATGCAGCCTTATTCATTAAAAAAAAGTCTATATAAAAAAAACTGCATGAAAAAATCGTTTGGCGTTTTGTTGGTGATTGCTTTATTGTCGAATAGTTGTTCAAAAACTGCAGAAACAAGTGGTTGTCAACCGGCTACTGTGGCTTCTGAAAAAGCCCAGATGGTGGCATATTGTGCGGCAAACGGCATCAATTACACTGAAGACATTACTGGATTGTTGTATGAAATTATTACAACAGGCACCGGAATAGTGCCTTTAAGCAGTTCAACCATTTCTGTGGTATATACCGGGAAACTCTTCAACGGCACTACATTTGATGCAACGGCTAACCCAATTTCACTAGCATTGTCACAAGTAATTGATGGCTGGAAAATTGGCATTCCCAAGATTAAAAAAGGGGGACGAATTAAATTAGTCATCCCTTCGGCATTAGCTTATAGCTGTACAGGTGCGGGTAATAGCATTCCCCCAAATACACCTTTGTTTTTTGACGTTAGTTTGGCTGATGTGAAATAATAATAAAGTATTTACCCATATTTTATGCCGGAATATGCCAATTCCGGCATTTTTTTGGCTATTTTATAATCTTGTTGTGGGTATAAAAATCAGGGAAAATAAGGTTCTTAAGCCATCTGACGTACTCAAACTGTCAAACTGATTCGCAGATAGCATATTTCATTCTCATTCCCCTATCTTTGCCGCTCTAAAAAAAAATATAAACCGTTACTAATATGCAACTGAAAGGTTTAGTGCGATTTTTTGCGATTGCTTTGATACTCATCTGCGTGTATCAATTATCCTTTACTTGGTTTGTAAAGAGCCACGAAGGTGAAATGGACAAGAAAGCCGATACATGGTTAAAGAAATTCCCTTCTCCCGAACTCAAATACCCGGGTAATAAGGAACTGCAAGCAGTTTATGCCGATAGTCTGGCCGATTTAAAGAAAGACAGATTAAAGCGCTTATTAGACAGTACGAAAGACAGTAAACTTGCTTTTGGCTTGGTTACTTATGGTAGTGCGAAAGAAAAAGAGTTAATGCTAGGTCTTGACCTTCAAGGAGGGATGAGCGTAACCATGGAAGTGGGTTTGGATGGACTAATCAAGTCTTTATCAAATTATACCAAAGACCCTCTTTTCAATAAAGCTTTAAACCAGGCAGTTATCAGCAAGGCCAATACAAATGCTGATCTGATTTCATTGTTCACTAATGAATTCAAGAAAGTGAATCCTTCCGGTAAACTGGCTCCATTTTTTGCTGTTAGAAGTAATAACAAAATAAAGTTTACAGACAATGATGACGTGGTAGCCAAATATTTAAAAGAACAAGCCGGCATTGCTTTTAATACAACTTATCGTATTCTACGTACCAGGATTGACAGGTTTGGAGTAGCTTCTCCAAATATTAATCCGGATCAGGCAAAAGGAATTATTAATATTGAATTAGCCGGCGTTACCGACAAAGCGCGGGTTAGGGCATATCTTCAATCTACGGCTAATTTGCAGTTTTTTGAAGTATATACTTTTGAAAACAAAGAATTACAATCCGGTATTATCGCTGCTGATAAAGCGGCAGATGACATATTAAAAGGCAATGCCGTTTCTGCTTCAGATACACTTGCTGCCACTACCGTAAAAGATACTGCCAATAAAGCAACTAACCCGATAGCGGCTAAAACCGATACAGGTAAAACGGCGACGATTTCCTCTTTAGACGGGAATAAAACAGCCACTGCTAAAACAGATTCATCTACTGCAAAAGTAAAATCACCCCTAAGCCTTATTCAGTTTACACAACCTTATGCCGGAACAAACGGGAAAGCTGTGTATCCCGCCTCTATCGGATATATCGCTTCTAAGGATACAGGAACCTTAAATGATTACCTGAGATTAGACGTGATAAAAAATAAGTTCCCTTCTAACCTTGTGTTTATGTATGGCAAGGCAGAATTGAATGATCCTAAGTTAAAAGACATCCTTTCTTTGTATGCCATAAAAACACTTGACAATGGTCAGGCTGAATTAGGTGGTGAAGGCATCAGTGCTACACAAGATTATGATGAAAGAGGTAGAATAGCCATTAAAATGAATATGGACAAAACGGGTACAAACATTTGGGCTAAAATGACAGCTCGCAATGTAGGTAAGCCCGTAGCCGTTGTGCTTGATAATTTTGTGTACTCTGCTCCCAATGTAAATGAAGCGATTACAACCGGTAATTCTCAGATATCTGGAAGTTATTCTGTAAAAGAAGCACAGGATTTATCCGAAATATTAGAAAGTGGTAAATTACCTGCACCTGCTAAAATAGTACAAGAGCAACAAGTTGGACCTACTTTGGGTAAGGAATCGGTGAAAGGCGGTGCTATGTCGTTCCTGATTGCTTTTATCGTCATCTTCTCATTAATGCTGTTGTATTTTAACACAGGTGGATGGGTTGCCAACATTGCCTTGATTCTTAACTTGTTATTTACCATTGGTATATTAAGTGCTTTAGGCTTTACGCTTACTGCTCCGGGTATTGCCGGTTTGGTATTAACCATTGGTTTAGCGGTAGATACCAACGTAATTATTTTTGAAAGAATAAAGGAAGAGTTAACCAAAGGGAAAAGCTATCAAAATGCAGTTAATGATGGATACAAACGCTCATTGTCACCGGTATTAGATGCGCACGTAACAACGTTGTTAACCGCCATTATCCTAGCTTATTTCGGCTTAGGACCGGTATTGGGTTTCGCTACAACTCAAATCATTGGTATTCTGTTGTCTTTGTTCTGTGGAATTTTGGTATCCAGATTGATTACTGACTGGTACATGAACAAAAATCGACACTTCGAGTATTTCACCGGAATTTCAAAAAGAATATTTAAGCATGCCTCTTTCAAATTTATTGAATACAGGAAGTATGCCTATATGCTATCGCTTGTTATCTTGATTGCAGGTGTAGGTACCTATTTTAATGGTTTCGATGAGGGTGTAGAATTCTCCGGAGGTCGTAGTTATACCATTAAGTTTGATAAAGCAGTGAATCCGGATGAAATTAGAGATGAACTGAAAAAGGAATTCGGCGAAGCAGTCATCATTAAAACTGTGGATACAAAGAATCAAATAAATATTACCACTTCTTATAAAATCAAAGAAACCGGTTCTAATATTGATTCATTGGTTGAAAGCAAGTTATATACAGGTTTAAAAAACCATTTGCCTTCATCATTAAGTTTTAAAGATTTCGAAAAAACATACAAACAAAGTTCACAAACAGTTTTACCCACCATTTCAGATGACCTCAAAGCGGGTGCCCAAAAGGCAGTATTGTTTGGTATGATTGCGATTTGTTTGTACATCTTTATTCGTTTTCGTGATTGGCGTTATTCTTTGGGAACCATTGTTTCGTTATTGCACGACGTATTGGTAACCTTGATTGTATTTAGTTATTGCAGAACTTGGGTGCCATTTCCATTGGAAATTGACCAACATTTTATTGCGGCAGTTCTAACGGTGATTGGTTTTTCAATGAACGATACAGTAATTGTATATGACCGTATTCGTGAAGACAGTCGGTTAATGAAAGGAGCTGACAATGCATCAGTCATTAACCGTGCAATCAATGAAACCCTTAGCCGTACCATCATGACTTCCTTAACCGTATTCTTAACCATTCTGATCCTCTTCATCTTTGGAGGTGAAGTAACACGTGGCTTTGCATTTGCGATGTTGATTGGGGTGATTACGGGTACGTATTCTTCTATATTTGTAGCAGCTCCTATCCTAGTAGATTTTGCAAAGAACAGAGCATTGGGTAAGTCAGAGGATAAGAAAAAATAATACACAATTCCTGTATAGAAAAAGCCTGTAGAAAAATCTACAGGCTTTTTTATTGACAAAAAATTCCGCCATTTCGAACGTAGTGAGAAAACTCAATATCGATAAGCAGTTTTCTCACTACGTTCGAAATGACGGTGCTAATTTACACTGCAAAAGAAGTTCCACATCCACAGGTCTTACTCGCATTTGGATTGCTGAAAGTAAATCCACGACTGTTCAATCCACCCTGCCAATCCACTTCCATTCCGTATAGATATAATTGGTGACTTTTATTCATGATACAAGGAATTCCGTCAATTTCAAATTGCTCATCTTCAGCTTCAGGCAATTCAAATCCTAAAACATAGGTCATTCCGGTGCAACCGCCCCCCTTCACCCCAACACGCAATCGCTGGTTATTATCAAACCCTTCCACATTCATTAAACGTCTGATTTCAGTAATTGCCCCTTGTGTTAGGGTAACGGGTGAAATCGCCATCAAAGTTTCCATAATCATGATTTACTATGCAAATTTACGCATATTTCCACAAAGCTTTGAAAACCCCATTTTCGATAAAGGAAATATTACCCCCATACTAATCAACTAACAACAACCCCAAACTCCAAACCCCAAACTATCTGCCTTTACGTATTTTTGTAGAAATATGATTGATTATGGATTTGACAACAATATTAACAATACTAAGTGTGGTAATGATTGGTGGACTTTTTTATCTTTTTTATGGGCAAAAAAAATCAAATACAGATGTTAAGCCCATCAACAATCCTGCTAATTCGCTCTCATTACAAGCTTATGAAAGATTGACATTATTGGTTGATCGAATTGCGCTACCCAATTTAATCAGTCGGACTAACCATGAAGGGTTAACTGCAAGGGATATGCAATTGGTTTTAACGAAAACCATAAGGGATGAATTTGATTACAATATCACACAGCAAATTTATATTACACCAGAAGTTTGGAATGCATTGAAAGGACTGAAAGAAAAAAACTTATTGGTCATAAATCAGTTAGCATCAGTATTACCCCCTACTGCCACTGCTTTTGATTTAAACAAAGTAATATTAGAATATTTAATGAATGATGAAAAAGGAAATTTACATGAATTGGTAAGTGCGGCCTTGAGTTTTGAAGCAAAGAAGCTCTTGTGAAATTGAGTTGTAAGTATTGGGTATTCAGTTTTAAGTGATGAGGATGATACATTTTCTTACCTATTATTAATTTACCAAAGATGACCCTATGAGCGAAAAAAAAATATACACCGACAGTGGTATTGAAATAAAATCATTGTACACTGCTTCGAACCAACCCCAAACCCCAAACCCCAAACCACAAACCGAACTACCCGGTATCTTCCCCTACACCCGAGGCATTCAGCCCGACATGTATCGCGGTAAGATGTGGACGATGCGTCAATATGCCGGATTTTCTACAGCGGAAGAAAGTAACAAAAGGTATCATTATTTATTATCACAGGGTGTATCAGGATTGAGTGTGGCTTTCGATTTACCAACTCAGATTGGGTATGACAGCGATCATCCATTATCAGAAGGTGAAGTGGGAAAAGTTGGGGTAGCCATTGATAGTTTGGAAGACATGGAACTGCTTTTTAAAGGGATTGAACTTGAAAAAGTAAGTACATCCATGACCATCAATGCCACCGGTTTTATTATATTGGCATTCTATGTGGCACTTGCTAAAAAGCAAGGAGCCGATCTAACAAAAATTACAGGAACCATTCAGAATGACATCTTAAAAGAATATGCTGCTAGAGGCACTTATATATATCCGCCAAAGCCATCTATGCGCATTATCACCGATATTTTTGAATGGTGTAGTAAAGAATTGCCAAAATGGAATACAATTTCAATTTCAGGGTATCACATAAGAGAAGCCGGTAGCACAGCTGTGCAAGAAATTGCTTTTACCCTCAGCAATGGCAAAGCCTATGTAGAAGCTGCGTTGGCCAAGGGATTAGACATTAATGTATTTGGCAAACGGCTGTCTTTTTTCTTTAATGCACACAATCATTTATTTGAAGAAGTAGCCAAGTTTCGGGCAGCTAGACGAATGTGGGCAAAAATAATGAAAGACCTTGGCTCAACTGATGAAAAAGCGATGATGCTCCGTTTTCATACGCAAACAGGCGGTGCTACCTTAACTGCACAACAACCACTGAATAATATTTGCAGAGTAACGGTACAAACTTTAGCGGCAGTATTAGGGGGTACACAAAGCTTGCATACCAATGGATATGATGAAGCATTGAGTTTGCCAACTGAAGAAGCTGCACGAATTGCATTAAGGACCCAACAAATCGTTGCTTTTGAAAGTGGAGCTGCAGAAACAGTAGATCCATTGGCCGGTAGCTATTTTGTGGAGTCACTTACCAATGATGTAGAACAGAAAGCCTGGGAGCTTATTAAAAAACTAGATTCCTTAGGTGGCAGTGTATCTGCCATTGAACAAGGTTTTATGCAGGAAGAAATTGCCAAAAGTGCATATGAATATCAAAGAAATATTGAAAGTGGAGAAAAAATAATTGTGGGAGTTAATGCATTTGCCATTGATAAAGAAACCCCCATTCCCGGTTTTAAAATTGATGATAACATTCGTATCATTCAATCAGAGAAGCTTACAAAGCTCAAAGCTAAACGCATAACGCTGAATGCGGAACGGTGTTTAGCTGAAATTTCATTGGCAGCCAAAGATGGCAGAAATCTAATGCCATTAGTGATTGATGCAGTTGAAAATGACTGCACGTTGGGAGAAATTGCGGATGTGTTAAGGAATGTTTTTGGGGAACACAAGTAAAGGACGTGAAAAGTGAATAGAGAAAAGTGAACGGTTAATATCACTATTCACTTTTCTCTATCTACCATCTACAACACAACAATCAACGCATAAATCACACCCGGAATCCAGAATAAGAGGGTCAATAAAATGCTTAACCAGAATTTGCCGTTGATAGTGCCTTCGTGTAAGTAAACTGCCAAAGGCGGTAACAAGATAGCCAGTATGGCCAGCAAAATTGTATTTGTACTGGGATCACTACCTGCTTGCTTTTGTGCTTTAAATTCTTTCAGCTTCGTTTTTGCTTCTGTCATGCGCATTTTTCTATCAACCCTTGAAAGGCTTTTAAATTCTTGCAAGGCATCCATGGCTACTACATCATCCAAAATAATTTCTTTTGCAGTAGAAGAACTTTCATTGGATTTTGTGAACGCATCGGTAAAAGAAGCTTGTAAGGTGCTACCGGCAAGGATTCCGGCTGTAAATAGCAAACAGATAATTTTTTTCATTTTATTTTTTTAAAAAATGATGGTTGTACAACAAATATGCATAATAAAGATCAGCCTATTTAATAAATACTTGTTACATGAATGATAAACTAATTTACATAATTTACGGAATTTCAATATTTTTTTTGAAAGTTTTTTTTGCGAATCTTTTTAAAGGCCGAACTTAATCAAATCATACTAAGGCACGGTAAAAGTGGTTTGGTAACCTCAAATTTGTATATTGCCTTTTAAAACCCAATCAATGAAAAAAATACTGTCTCTTTGCCTTTTCATAAGTTCCGCTGTTTCTGCACAGAACCTGCCCACCAATTATGATCAATTAATAAAAGACGAATCTTCTAAAGTGGTTCAATGGAGAAGAGATTTTCATCAAAATCCGGAATTGTCTAACCGCGAATTCAATTCGGCTAAAAAAATTGAAGCGCATTTAAAACAATTGGGAATCGACACAAAAATAATGGCAGGTACCGGTGTAGTAGGTGTGTTAAAAGGCGGCAAACCCGGACCTGTTGTGGCTTTGCGAGCCGATATGGATGCATTGCCGGTTACAGAAAGAAATGCACTGAGTTTTAAATCGAATGTAACTAGTGAATACAATGGACAGAAAGTTGGCGTAATGCATGCTTGTGGACACGATTCTCATATGGCTATTTTAATGGGTGCTGCAGAAGTATTGGCTAAAATGAAAGGAGAATTGCCCGGTACCGTGGTCTTTCTTTTTCAACCGGCAGAAGAAGGGGCGCCTAATAATGAAGAAGGTGGTGCTCCCCTATTAATTAAACAGGGTGCTTTGGATAATCCGAAAGTAGATGCTGTTTTTGGATTACATATTTCATCCAACTTAGATTTGGGCAAAATATATTATAAATCTGGGGCCTTTATGGCTTCATCAGACTGGTTTACCATTAAAGTAAAAGGCAAGCAAACCCATGGTGCCAATCCATGGCAAGGAGTTGACCCGATTGCCGTAAGTGCTGAAATTATTCAAGGGTTACAAAATATTGTCAGCAGACAAATGGATATTACAACAGCACCGGTTATTATTACAGTGGGTAGAATTACTGGGGGTGTTCGCGCAAACATTATTTCTGAAGAAGCTAATATGGAAGGAACCATCAGAACCTTGGATACCAAAATGCAAAAAGAAGTGCATGAACGGATTCGCAGAACAGCCACCAAAATTGCAGAAGCCGCAGGTGCCACTGCAGAAGTCATGATTGATACCAAAACCTTGGTAACCTTTAATGATCCGAAACTGGTTTCACAAACTTTGGCCTCTTTACAAAAAGCTGCCGGCGCTAAAAATGTAATTGAAACGCATTGGGTAACCGGTGCAGAAGATTTTTCATTTTATTCTACCAAAGCCCCAGCCTTCTTTTTTGATTTAGGTGCCAGGGATCCAAAGAAAACTGAAGCACAATCATTTGCACACCATACACCCGATTTTTATATTGATGATAGTCAGTTAGATGTGGGTGTAAAAGCATTTTGTCAGTTGGTGTTTGATTATGCTAAAATAAAATAGCATTGCCTTACTGAAACTTAAAATAGAAGCCTTTTTGTCTACCATATAAATTACCAAGTCATGAAACGGATTTCCTTGTGTATTGTCTTGATTGTGTTGTTTTCAACAATTCAATCTCAATCAAATCTAACTCCCGAAAAACTTTGGCAGTTAGGTAGAGTTTCCGGCATGGGATTATCGAAGGATAAACAATTTGTAATCTATTCTGTAAATACGCCTGGTATTGCTGAGAATAAAAGTACGCGTAAGTATTATAAAATACCGGTTGCAGGTGGAGCTGCTGTTGAGATTACAAATGCTGATGACTATTTAATGAACCCGAAAATTTCCTCCGACGGTAAATACATGATTAGTTCGGATGCAGTAAAACTAATGGATGTAAAAGGTTCTGAAAAATATGGAGACTTGCCAAAGTCTAATGTTTACATCTACAATTCGCTTAATTACCGTCACTGGGATACCTGGGAAGATGGAAAATATGACCATGTTTTTGTGGCCCCATTGGTAAATGGCAAACCCACCACATCTAAAGATTTGATGCCCAATGAGCCCTTTGATTGCCCTTTAAAACCTTTTGGTGGTGATGAAGATTTTATTTGGAATCCGGATGGTAAACACATTGTTTATGTTACCAAGAAAAAATCCGGTACCGCCTATGCCCTCAGTACCAATACCGATTTATTCGAATACAATGTGGAAACCGGGAATACTAAAAACCTTACAGAAACCAACAAAGGATATGATCTAAATCCTGCATTTAATAATGCCGGTGATCTTGCTTGGTTACAAATGAAGAGAGACGGTTTTGAAGCCGACAAACAGGATTTAATTGTCATGAATGGAAAAACCGCCATCAATTTAACCCAGCAACGGGATGATCTTCATGTAGAAAGTTTTGTTTGGGCACAGGATGGAAAAGCTTTGTTTTTTATTGCCCCACAAAAAGGAACGGTACAGGTTTTTAAGGTTGACATTCCCGTAGCATTCGGCAAGTCTCCCATCATCACTCAATTAACCAAGGGCCAATTTGAGGCAAATGGTATCATTGCCCAATCGGGTAGTAATTCTTTAATCATTTCTAAATTAGATATGAACCATGCCGCTGAATTGTTTTCATTGGATTTGGTAACAGGAGCATTAGCACAGCTCACCCATGTAAATGATGCAATGTATCAAACCATAGCATCCTGTAAAACAGAATTGAGAAATGTAACCACCACCGATGGCCTTAAAATGCCTACTTGGGTAATTTACCCACCCGGGTTTGATCCATCAAAAAAATATCCTACCCTTTTATTTTGTTTAGGAGGGCCACAGGGTACTACCCCTCATTATTCTTTTCGGTGGAATTTTCAGTTGATGGCATCGCAAGGATATATTGTGATAGCACCTGATCGTAGAGGTGTTTTTGGTGATGGTACCAAATGGACAGAAGGTGTAAGCAAAGATTGGGGCGGACAAGTGATCAAAGATTACTTAAGTGCTGTAGATGCCATTTCTAAAGAAAGTTATGTTGATAAAGCCCGTATAGGTTGTGTGGGTGCAAGTTTTGGCGGGTTTTCTGTATTTGCTTTAGAAGCATTACATGAGGGGCGTTTTAAAACTTTTATCTCTCATGATGGGGTTTTCGATTTCAAAAGCATGTATGGAACAACTGATGAAATGTTCTTTGAAAATTTTGAAAAAGGTGGACCCTATTGGGATAAAAAAAATACAATCGCTCAACGTTCTTTTAGTCAGTCGCCAAGTAATTTTATTGATAAATGGAATACACCTATCCTCATTATTCAGGGCGGTAAAGATTACAGAGTCCCTATAGAACAAGGCCAGCAAGCATTTCAGGCTGCACAGTTAAAAGGGATTAAAAGTCGGTTTCTGTATATTCCCGATGAAAACCATTGGGTTTTGTCAGCTCAGAATGCACTTGTTTGGCAGCGTGAGTTTTATAAATGGCTGGATGAAACGTTGAAATAGCTGAGGCTAAGTGTGGTTAAAAAAGTTAAATGGGGTTAAATGGGGTTAAAATAGTTAAGATAATAGAGGGGGTAAATAATACCTAATTCCTTTTAACTACTTTAACTCCTTTTAACTTTTTTAACGCAATATTACGTCACCCATCAGTTCCTCATTCCAAACAACAAACTCCCAATCCTCACCATCGTACTCCCTTCTTCAATAGCCATCTGATAATCTCCGCTCATACCCATGCTGAGGATAGTCCATTCTCCATGGTCCATGGACGATAGATGATACTTGTCATACAAAGATTTCAAATAACTAAACTCACTCCTCACCTTCTTAGTATCCTCACTAAACGAAGCCATCCCCATCAATCCACAAATACGCACATTCGCCAATCCGCTAATCCCTGCAACCGCTTGTTCCAATTCGGCTGCATCCATCCCAAACTTGGTTTCTTCCTGGGCAATATGCACTTGTAATAAACAATTAATCACCCTACCGCATTTAGCAGCTTGTTTGTTGATCTCTTTCAATAATTTAAAACTATCCACCCCATGAATCAGGTGTACAAAAGGAGCAATGTATTTTACTTTATTTGATTGTAAATGACCAATAAAATGCCAGTTGATGTCTTTTGGTAAGGTAGCTTCTTTATCAACCAATTCTTGTACATAGTTTTCTCCAAAATCTCTTTGGCCTAAATCATATAATTCAGCGATGTCTTGATTGGGTTTGGTTTTGCTTACTGCCACTAGGGTTACCCGCTGCTTCAAAAGTTCAGTAACGACTTCTCTATATTTTTCTGTGTTAACAGGCATTGGGGTTTCATTAATGGTTTTTCGAATGTAAGAATATAAACGTGTGGGATTAGCGAAATAAAAATGGGGTAGTCAATTGTATCTTCTTTGAAAGATCACTTCAAAATAACATACATTATACTTAATAAAATCCTTACTCTGCGGTTAACGCTGCTTCTCTGCTCCTCTGCGGTGAAAAAATAGCAACAATCTAAAGTGGCAGAGAAGCATCGTCAACGCAGAGATTTCATCAACTTCTTTGTTGGTCGCCGACCAACAACCCATTATTTTAATATGCTACGTGAAATCACAATCCGCTGCACTTCCGAAGTGCCTTCATATATCTGCGTAATCTTCGCATCGCGCATCATCCGCTCAACATGGTATTCTTTCACAAACCCGTATCCACCATGTATTTGAACGGCTTCAGTGGCTGTCCACATAGCGGTTTCACTGGCAAATACTTTGGCCATTGATGAGCTAAGTGTATAATCAATGCCATTGTCTTTTTCCCATGCAGCTTTTAAACAGAGCAAACGTGCCGCTTCAATTTTTGTAGCCATATCGGCCAATTTAAACTGGATAGCTTGATGGTGCATGATTTCCTTACCAAAGGCTTTACGTTGCTTACTATATGCCAATGAAAGCTCATAAGCGCCACTAGCAATACCAAGGGCTTGAGAGGCAATCCCAATACGCCCGCCCGCCAATGTTTTCATGGCAAATTTAAAACCAAAACCATCCTCACCAATCCTGTTTTCTTTGGGCACTTTTACATCGGTTAATAATATAGAATGGGTATCACTTCCGCGGATACCTAATTTATTTTCTTTGGCTGCAACAACAACACCCGGAGAATTCTTTTCAACAATAAAAGCATTGATGCCCCTGCTGCCTTTGCTAATATCAGTTTGGGCAATGACTAAGTACACAGAAGCCGAAGAGCCGTTGGTAATCCAATTCTTGGTTCCGTTAATCAGGTAATGATCGCCCATGTCTTCGGCCTTGGTCTGTTGACTGGTAGCATCGCTGCCCGCTTCAGGCTCGCTGAGTAAAAAAGCGCCAATATAGAGTTCACCATCTTTACGGCCTTGTGCCAATGGTGTTAAATATTTTTGTTTTTGTTCTTCATTGCCAAAGGTTTCAAGTCCCCAGCAAACTAAACTGTTGTTTACGCTCATACAAACGCTGGTGCTGGCATCAACTTTGCTAATCTCTTCCATGGCCAGTACATAGCTCACAGTATCCATGCCCGAACCACCATAATCGGGACTCACCATCATACCCATAAAGCCCAATTCGGCTAATTTGAGTACCTGTTCGCGGGGAAATTTCTGCAGTTCATCGCGTTCAATAACGCCGGGTAAGCACTCGGTTCTGGCAAAGTCTCGGGCGGCTTTTTGTATCATTAAATGTTCTTCAGTCAGTTCAAAATGCATGGAATTCTTGATTTATTGGGCAAATTTAAGCTAACGGGTGTTAGGATTGTAGATTGAGGGGATTTTTTTGTTGAGGGGGTCATTTATTAACTATTCGGCTTTTTTTGATTGGCTAAGAACAGAATACTTACAATAAGAACTGCACACTTAAATATTCACAGTACAATACAGTCAAGTCATAAAGTTCTCGCAGAAGAAAGGTCAACGAACATTCGAAGTTTTTTTTAAATCCACAAAGTGTTGGAATTTTCACAAAAGTCTTTCGATAGAAGACATTTCGTTTAAATGGTGCAATTATTCAATTAAACCAAAACCCTTCAATGCCCAAAGTCATTAGCTTAAACTATACACCGCTCCGTTCAAACAACACTGATCCCTACCACGAGACAATGTGGGGAAATGAAAGAAATTCTAAATAAACAATGTTCATCCTCCTTAAGCGGGCTCAATTTTCAATGATAGTAGCCCGGTTATGCTACTCAAAAACTAACACAGCCCCATCGGGGCTTAATATTGGTAGCACCCAAGCGAAACGAAAAATTAAGCGCCGTAGGTGCGGCATATATTATCTCACACTTAAGGCGCTTTATATATTTGTAGACATGGTTTTTCTGCCGAGATTTTGCCCAGATAGGGCAATGTTATTCAAATTATGTTTTTTATTTTTCATGCATTAACCAACGAATTGATAAATGTTTTTTACATATTGTAATTGAACTTGACAGATATTAATCCATAAACAATGAAAATCATCAGTTACTGACACAACAAATGGTTCGGCTTTATATAGTAGCTTTTATATTTTTTTGATCCCTTATCCATGCAACCTTCCAGATTCAACAGTTTCACATTTCTAAAATCTATGGGTTGCCCCTCGCTTTGCAAAGCGATAAATCCATGATCCAATACTTTACCATCTTCTTTTTGTTTTGGATCATACCGGTTCACTACATCGCCGCCAATTTGCGGTTTTGAATATTGCATAACAGTATCGCCGTTGATGATATGTGTGATCAATGAATCGCCAAGAACAATCAGTTCACCTCTTATCCATCCTTCACCGGGTTGATAGGTTTTTGAACTTGAATTAATACAATGCCTGCTATCTAATTTACCCCGGTAAACAATATGCGTTCCGGGAGAACACATATTTCCGGTAGTTCGAGGTTTACCATCAGCCAAACCTGCCAATAACTGAAATTCAACAGATATGGGCCAGTCCTGCTCTTTAGGCATGGTACGTGGATCTTGTGAATGATACATCACTCCACTATTTAATTCCGTATAGCTTGGCGCATCTCTTCTCCAAGCACCCGTAAAACGATATTCAAATTTTAGATGATAATAAGAAAACGGTTGTTTGAAGTACAAATGCCCGAACTGCTCATTGAATTTTTCGTATTGGTCGTATCTCACTTTAATCATCCCCTCTTCTACCCGAAATGTATTGCCATAATTCTCACCTGTTTTATGGTGTTGTATTTTAACAAACCAGTTTTTGATATCATTTCCATTAAACAACGATATCCATTCTTCTTCGGATGGCATGTTTTGTATTTTTTTGTTCGTGTTACCAAGTAAACAACAAGAAAGTATGAGTAGTATAATAATGTAATTGTATCGGGAAGCAAATATTGGCATAACTATCATATGAATGTAGAAACAATATAAGATTATTTTATACAATGCCAATTGGTTAAGAAGTCATTACAATTTTTATTTTCCGATAAGGGTATCAATTATTTCTAAAGAAGTTGTATTTCGTGATTTTATTAAGCCGTGATTCGATTTTAACCCAAGATTTAAGGCTTTAAAAGAATCAATCTATTCTTAAGTCTGTTTAAATGCTATTAATATATGAAAACAGGGATTTGTGTATACTACACAATATGATATTCCTCATGTATTCACCTGTAGTATATCATTTTTTCTGAATTAAGATGTTGCTAGTTTCACGTTGTCTAAAAAACCATCTTTTATGCCTGAAACCGACATCACCAAACCGGTAGACCTTTCTTCTCATCATGAAGGAACCGGAGCCTTAAGATCTCGCATCCCCGTTTATGTTGATTTTATGCCACCATGTAACAGTGCCTGCCCTGCCGGAGAAAATATTCAGGCTTGGTTGGCTCATGCACAAGCAGGTAATTATTTTGAGGCATTTCAAACCATTATGGAAGACAACCCATTCCCGGCCGTTATGGGTAGGATTTGTGTGAAACCATGTGAAACCGGCTGTAATAGAAACCATATAGATACTACCATAAATATTCACGCTGTAGAAAGATATATTGGTGATGAAGCCATTCAAAAAAAATGGCAGGTAAAAATAATAGCACCACCTACCGGTAAACGTATATTGATAGTTGGTGCGGGGCCGAGTGGTTTATCGGCCGCTTATCATCTTGCAAAAATGGGTCATGAAGTAGTCATTTTTGAATCGAGTGGTTCTATCGGAGGCTTAATGGCTTCAGGTATCCCTGAATATCGGTTACCAAAAAACATATTGGATGGAGAAATCACCAGAATTATTAATATGGGCGTTCATATTAAAGTAAATACAAGGGTAAAAGACCTTCAAGAAGTTAAAGCAGATGGCAATTTTGATGCAGTTTATCTGGCCATCGGCGCTCAAATTATTCAAGAAGAAACTTACATAAGCGATCACTCCGTTTATTGTAAAGATGCTTTCTCTTTTTTCAATGAAATCAAATCCAACACTTCCCCATATGTTCGTAAAAAAGTAGTGATATATGGCGGTGGAAAACTTGCTACTTATATCTCTCGGATTATAAAAAGATTTGGGTCTGAGGCCGCCTTGTATTTTCCCGGCGATAAAAAAATGATGCCCGCCTACGATTATGAAACCGATGATGCGATAGCAGAAGGTGTAGAACTTAAATTGTATAGAAGTATCCATACAATTGAGAATCATCGAATAACGCTCGAAGTAATGAAAGTGGAGAAAGGTAAAGCAATGGGGACGGGTGAATTTGAAACAGTTGATGCAGATGTGTTGATCATGGCGAATAGACAGGAGTCTGATTCTAAATTTTTGCAAACCGTTGAGGGTGTTACATTAAATGCCAATGGTACTGTGGATATCGATGGCCAGCGAATGACGGGTCATGCAGGTATTTTTGCCGGAGGCGATATGTTACCGGGCGAAAATAGAAGTGCCACTATCGCCATAGGTCATGGTAAAAAAGCTGCGAGAACCATCAATAGCTTCTTGGAAAAAGAAACGTATACCAAACCGGAAAAACATCCCACAGCCAGTTATAAGAAATTGCATATGTGGTATAAAACAGAAGCTCCGCAAAAAGAACAAAATAAACTGACACCTGAAATAGCGGTTAAAAACTTCGATGAAATTACGGCGGGCTTAGACGAAGCAGCAGCAAAGTTTGAAGCGCAAAGATGCTTAAGCTGCGGTAACTGTTTTGAGTGCGACGGCTGTTTTGGTGCTTGCCCCGAAGATGCCATTATCAAACTTGGGAAAGGCAATCGTTATCTATTCAATTTAGATGCCTGTACCGGTTGTGCAGTTTGTTATGAACAATGCCCATGCCATGCCATAGAAATGATTCCTGAACCCAAAAATTCGACAACCAATGCCTAATAAAAATATGATATCTACGATTGATGGTAATGAAGCAGCAGCTTATGTAGCGTATCGTGTAAATGAAGTGTGTGCCATCTATCCTATCACACCCTCTTCTACTATGGCCGAACTGGCCGATGAATGGGCTTCCAAAGGAATCAAAAATATTTGGAATGCAATTCCAGATATTATGGAAATGCAAAGCGAAGGAGGTGCTGCCGGTACTGTTCATGGTGCGTTACAAACCGGCTCTTTAACCACCACTTTTACAGCTTCTCAAGGACTCATGTTGATGTTGCCAAATATGTACAAGATTGCGGGTGAGCTTACTGCAACTGTATTTCATGTGGCTGCTCGTTCTTTGGCAGCACAAGGATTGTCTATTTTTGGCGACCATCAAGACGTGATGGCAGCCAGAACAACCGGCTTTGCATTATTGGGCTCTGCGAGTGTGCAAGAAGCACATGATTTTGCATTAATAGCACAAGTGGCTACACTAAAATCAAGAATTCCTTTTATTCATTTTTTTGATGGATTCCGTACTTCGCATGAAGTAAATAAACTGGAATTATTAACGGATGAGCAAATAAAATCAATGATGACTGATGATTTAGTGATTGCACACCGTAATCGGGGGCTTAATCCGGAACATCCTTTTATAAGAGGTACCGCACAAAACCCCGACGTTTATTTTCAAGGAAGAGAAACGGTAAACACATTTTATAATAATCTACCGGGCATTGTAGAAAGTGTGATGATTGATTTTGAAAAAATGACCGGCAGAAAATATGAACTCTTTCAATATAGTGGTGCGCCGGATGCAGTACGTGTAATTATTGTGATGGGCTCCGGTGGCGAAACGGTTTTAGAAACCATGTTGGCATTAAATGATACAGGAGAAAAAACAGGTGTTATTCAAGTTCGTTTGTATAGAACGTTCTCATTGGAACATTTGGTGAAAGCATTGCCCGCAAGCGTTACTTCAATTGCCATACTTGATAGAACAAAAGAATCCGGTTCAGCCGGAGAACCTATGTATCAAGATGTTTTGTCTACATTGGTAGAAGCCTTACAACAAGGGAAAATTAAAAAACTCCCTAATTTAATAGGAGGTCGATATGGTCTTTCTTCCAAAGAATTCACCCCTGCAATGGTGAAATCCGTATATGATGAATTGAAAAAAGACAAACCCAAAAACGGGTTTACTGTGGGCATAAACGATGATGTTACACACCTAAGTTTATCGTATGATCCTTCCTATAAATTAGATGAATCTGCATGGAGACAAGGACTTTTTTTTGGACTAGGTGCGGATGGTACTGTGGGTGCCAATAAAAACACGATTAAAATTATTGGAGAAAATACGCCGCTATTTGGACAAGGATATTTTGTTTATGACTCTAAAAAATCGGGTGCCAGAACTGTTTCACATTTGCGATTCGGTACTAAACCCATTCGTGCACCTTACCTGATTTCTAAAGCTGATTTTATTGCATGTCACCAATTCAATTTTACTGAAAAAGTTGAGATGCTGGAGTTTGCAAGTGAAGGGGCCACTTTCTTATTAAATAGTCCGTATGGCAAAGAAGAAGTATGGGATAAATTAACCGGACAGGTACAGAAACAAATCATTGATAAGCAGATAAAATTCTTTGTGATTGATGCAACCACTGTTGCCAGGGATACCGGAATGAATGGTCGTATCAATACGATTATGCAGACCTGCTATTTTGCTTTATCCGGCGTTTTACCCAGAGAGGCCGCCATTAAACAAATTAAAAAAGCGATTGAAAAAACATACTTTAAAAAAGGACAAAAAGTTATCGATCAAAATTTTCTAGCAGTAGATGCAACACTTGCCAATATGTTTGAAGTGAAGTATCCGGGTAAGGTATCTGCCGCTGATCATAACTTGCTAACAGTTTCTAATAAAGCCCCTGATTTTGTAAAGAACGTAACAGCCATTATGATGGCAGATCATGGCGATCAATTACCTGTAAGTATGATGCCTATAGACGGCACGTATCCAAGTGGTACCACACAATGGGAAAAGCGAAATGTATCAGACAAAGTAGCTATTTGGGAACCCGATTTATGTATACAGTGCGGTAATTGTGCTTATGTTTGTCCGCATAGTGTAATCCGTGCTAAATTCTATCACAAAGACAATTTAAAAGGGGTTTCCGAAGGATTTAAATTCGCACCGATCAATGCACGTGGGTTTCCTGAAACACAGTATACCTTACAAGTATACTTGGAAGATTGTACGGGTTGTAATTTGTGTGTAGAAGTTTGTCCGGCTATAGATCCACTAAATAAAACAAAAAAAGCCATCAATTTAGGGGATAAAGAATCCATAGTGGAAGTTGAGAAAAAGAATATTGAACAGTTTGAAAACATCACCTGGAACGATCGTTCTAAAATTGATTTTTCTACTGTACATGGTGCTCAATTCTTAGAACCCCTATTTGAGTTCTCCGGAGCATGTGCCGGATGTGGTGAAACACCTTATTTAAAATTGTTATCACAATTATTTGGAAGTCGTTTATTGGTTGCCAATGCAACAGGTTGTTCATCTATTTATGGCGGAAACTTACCTACTACCCCATGGACAACCAATAAAGAAGGTCGAGGTCCGGCTTGGTCAAACTCCTTATTTGAAGACAATGCAGAATTTGGTTTGGGTATGCGTATTACTGCCGATAACCAGTTGGCAATGGCTAAGAGATTAATAGAAGAATTAAAACCCGAATTAGGCGATAGTTTTGTAGATGAAATCATCAATGCAAAACAAATACATGAATCTGAATTGGCTATCCAACAATTAAGGGTACAATTATTGAAAGAAAAATTAACTGCTATTTCCTTATCTGCAGCACAGCATTTGCTATCAGTGTGTGATCAATTCGTTCGTAGAAGTGTCTGGTTGGTTGGGGGAGATGGATGGGCATATGATATTGGTTATGGAGGTTTAGACCATGCGTTGGCAAGTGGAAGGAATATTAAAATCTTGGTAATGGATACAGAAGTATATTCAAACACCGGTGGACAATCTTCAAAGTCTACTCCAACCGCTGCAACTGCCAAATTTGCTGCTGCCGGTAAAACTGGTGGTAAAAAAGACTTAGCCATGCAAGCCATCTCTTATGGAAATGTATATGTGGCAAGAATTGCTTTTGGTGCCAACCCTCAACAAACATTGCTTGCCATGCGCGAAGCAGAAGCCTATGATGGACCGGCATTGATACTTGCCTATAGCCATTGCATTGCACATGGGTATGATTTAAAAGATGGACTAGACCAACAAAATAAGGCTGTGGCAAGTGGTCACTGGCCATTGCTTCGCTACAATCCAACTTTGCGCGTTAAAAATCAAAATCCTTTTGTATTAGATTCAGCACGACCTACCATTAAGCTTAGGGATTATGCCTATCATGAGTTACGATACAAAGTATTGACCGTTACCAATCCGGTCGAGGCTGAACGCTTAATGGTACATGCACAGGATTTGGTGAATTTAAAATGGAAGACGTATGAAGAATTGGCAACTAAAAAAGCTAGTGACTTTGTTCCCTTAGGATAAATCTATTTGCTCATTGAAAAGTAAAAGCTGTTCCATTTGGGCAGCTTTTTTATTCCAAACAATAATATGTCTAAAGCTTGTATCTTCCGTTTCTAAAAATGCAACTTAAGATACCCTTTTTCAAAAGGTCATTTTAAATATTTGTAATTAAAACATATTTGCATCTACAATCAGCTTTAATGTTCAACATATGAAGATGATAATCTTTTTGACCCTGCTTATTTCAATCAATTTATCATTTGGACAAAATCAAATCATTACAAAACTGGATGACAGTAAAATTTCATTCACCGAAATTGATAAAGTAGTCAAACGCTTAATGGATACGGCCAATGTTCAAGGACTGTCACTATCTATTCTAAACAATAAAAAAACAGCATTTATCAAATCATATGGATATAAAAACAAACCTAAGAATGAACCATTGGATACGGCATCTATTTTATATGGAGCTTCTTTCAGCAAAGCTGTGTTTGGATATCTGACCATGAAATTAGTACAAGACAAAATCATTGATTTAGACAAACCCTTATTCCAATATTTAAGTAAACCCATTGCTAAATATGTTTATTTCTCCGATCTTACTTCCGATGAAAGATGGAAACTTATCACAGCTAGAATGTGTTTAAGCCATACTACCGGGCTTCCCAATGTAAGATGGTTTCATCCTACAACCGGCGTAGAAGATACCTTGGGCATAATGCGAATTTATTTTGCACCCGGAACAAAATATGCATATTCAGGAGAAGGGTTAAAACTTTTACAATTGGTGGAAGAAGAAATAACGAATCAAACTATTGAGGATTTGGCTATTGAAAAAGTATTTAAACCCATTGGGATGCCAAGAACCGGATATATATGGCATGATCGTTTTGGCGACAATGTGGCCATTGGGCATCTTGAAAATGGGCAATTGAATCCTAAGAAAAAAAGGAGTATACCGGCTGCCAATGGTTCTTTGGTAACAACCATTGCAGATTACTCAAAATTTATAGAGTATGTAATGCAAAAAAAAGGGCTCAATCCTACTTTATTTAATGAAATGATTACTCCGCAAATTGCCATTCATTCAAAAATACAAATCCCCCCAATTACCGACGAAACTACAAACGAAAATAATGCCATACAATTGGCATATGGATTGGGTTGGGGGCTTTTACAAACCTCCGCCGGAAAGGCGTTTTTTAAAGAAGGGCATGATGATGCCTGGAGAAATTATAACATCAATTTTATTGACAAAGGCATTTCCATCATCATTATGACAAATAGTGCAAATGGGGAATTTATTTTTAAAGAACTATTAGAAACACTCATAGGTGATACTTATACCCCTTGGAAATGGGAAGGTTATATTCCGTATAATCAAAAAGCGAATTAATTTGATTACCGAATACCTAAAGAAGAAAATACTTGTTGGTAGTCTGGGTTATTGGGATAGTTTTTAATACATTAACATATGGCTTGGATTTGTCCGGTTGCCTTTGTTCTATCATCGACTAATTGGAAATTACACAATGTAACAAAGGTGTCGACACGAATTATTCTATAACACGATAACCTTATTTATTTTATCGGTTTTAACTAACACCCACTATTTTCCCGTTAACCACATCGATAAAATTTGCCTGAGGAACTTTTGGTAAACCGGGCATTCGCATTATTTCGCCACAAACAACCACAATAAATCCTGCTCCACTGCTAATCACCAAGTCCTCAACATCTATGTTGAAATTTCCTTCCAATCCACTCTTGGTTGGATCATCCGTAAATGAATATTGTGTTTTGGCCATGCATATTGGTAATTGTTCCAAGCCTAGTTTCTTTATTTTCTTTATCATATCCTGGGCCTTTTTATATAAGACCACATCTTTCCCGCCATAAATTTGAGTAACAATTTTTCGAATCTTTGTTTCAATATCATCTGATAACTCGTATGTGAAATGCAAATGTGGTGAAGGATTATGGCAAATATCAATCACAGCTTGTGCCATTTCTAGTGC
This sequence comes from Bacteroidota bacterium, assembly GCA_031417635.1. GTDB lineage: Bacteria > Bacteroidota > Bacteroidia > Chitinophagales > Chitinophagaceae > Sediminibacterium. The sequence continues at coordinate 31,047 of JANOVY010000168.1, forward strand.
CCCCTCTCCCCCATGCAAAAAAGCATCGTTAATTGCAAACGACACATCTTTTGTTAAGCACCATTGCCGTAAAAAATCAAGCTCTTCGTGTGTATCAAAATGATATTTGTTTAATACAACCAGCACTTTTTGTTTAAATGATTTTAATATGGCAATATGATGTTCTAAATTTCGCAAGCCATTTGTAAGTGCAGTAAGGTCAGGCAACATCATTTTTGTTTCGTCGCTACCGCCACTTAATTTTAAAGCCTGCGAAGTTGCCACCAATACACTCATGGCCGGCTGCAAACCCGCTAAACGACATTTTATATTGAAAAACTTTTCTGCACCCAAATCACTGGCAAAACCAGCCTCCGTTATCACATATTCCCCAAATTGCATGGCAGTTTTTGTGGCAATGATGGAATTGCATCCATGTGCAATATTGGCAAATGGGCCACCATGAACAATGGCCGGACATTCTTCTAATGTTTGAACCAGGTTTGGTAGTAACGCATCTTTTAACAGCGCAGTGATGGCGCCGGTAACGCCAAGATCTTTGGTGGTAAAGGGATTTCCATCAAATCTAAACCCCAACAGGATGTGATCAACTCTTTTTCGCAAATCATCTAAATCCTTTGAAAGACAAAGTACTGCCATCAGTTCACTAGCTGCCGTAATCACAAATCCGGTTTCAGATGGAATCCCATTATTAGGCACATCCAAGGCAGTCACAATTTTTCGCAAAACACGGTCATTCACATCTAGGCATCGTTTCAATAAAACAGTTTTGATGCCTTCCGGTTTACCACGGTTAAAAAAACGGAAATTATCAACTAGCGATGCTAAAATATTATTGGCTGCAGTTATTGCATGAAAATCGCCGGTGAAATGTAGATTAATATCTTCCATAGGAACCACCTGTGAATATCCCCCACCCGCTGCGCCACCTTTCATGCCAAAACATGGACCCAATGAAGGTTCACGTAATGCAAGCACCACTTTTTTTTGTAATTTTTGTAAACCATCTGCCAAACCTACTGAAGTTGTTGTTTTTCCAATGCCGGCTTTCGTAGGAGTTATGGCGGTTACTAAAATAAGTTTTGAAGATGCAATTTTCTGTTCATCAAAATGGGGGATATTAATTTTGCCTTTGTAATGACCATAGGGCTCTAATAAATGTTCAGCCAATCCCATTTTTGAAGCTATCAGAGAAATTTTTTGGATGGGGTTTTCTTGGGCAATTTCATAATCAGATTTCATGTCGAAAAGGTAATTGTTGAAAAATTAAGCAGCAATAAAAAGATCCGGTTTTACAATAGGAAAGATACGAAAAAAACGTCTTTTTTAATCAAAAATCACTTCTTGCCATTCACTACTTTATGAAAGAAATCAAACTGATGATATATAAAGTGAAATGGTTTGAGAATGCTTATAAAAATAAATTTGTTTATTTTCATTTTATGAAAGCAGTCGTGTATACAAATTATGGCCCGCCTGAAGTGGCTCAACTTACTGAAATGGAGAAACCAATCCCAAAAGATAAAGAAGTTCTTATAAAAGTATATGCCACTACAGTTAATAGAACTGATTGTGGGTTTAGAAGTGCGGAATATTTTATTGTTCGTTTTTTCAGTGGTTTAATCAGGCCCAAGAATCAAATATTAGGTTGTGAATTTGCCGGAGTAATTGAATCTATCGGTAAAGAGGTTAGCTTATATAAGCAAGGGGACAACGTTTTTGGATATACAGATACAAAATTTGGGGCACATGCTGAGTATATGGTTTTAGCAGAAACGGATGCATTCACAACAAAGCCTAACCAGCTTACATTTGAGGAAGCAGCACCCATATTGGAAGGTGGACATTATGCCCTTTGTAATATTCGATCTGCGAAAATTTCGAAGGGACAAAATATTCTTATCAATGGTGCAACAGGAGCAATTGGGTCTGCAGCTGTTCAAATTGTGAAATATTTAGGTGCTTCTGTAACTGCAGTTTGTCATACCAATCAACTTGCACTCGTAAAATCCTTGGGTGCTGATAGAGTAATCGATTATACAAAAGAAGATTTTACAAGCATTGACCAAACATTTGATGTTGTGTTTGATGCCGTGGGCAAAAGCGCTTTTCGAAAATGCAAACCCTTACTTAAGAAAAAAGGTATTTATATGTCAACTGAGCTTGGCTATCTTTCTCAAAACCCTTTTTTAGCACTTATTACCCCATTTATCGGAGGTAAAAAAGTATTATTTCCCATACCGACAATCAATAAGGCAATGGTAGAATATCTAAAAGAATTGGTGGAAAATGGGCATTTTAAACCTATCATTGATAAAACGTATCCTTTGGAAGAAATAGTAGAAGCCTATCGATACGTAGAAAGGGGGCAAAAAATTGGGAATGTTATTATCAAAATAGTAAAATGAAAGAATCTATGGCTAAATTTATATATAAAATACAAAACATGAAAAAGCGATTCATTCCTTGTCTTCTATTCTTAGTTTTACTTTTGGTGGGTACTTCCCTATCAGCCCAAACCAACGCCAAAGTCAATGGCACTTGGTTATTGAATGTAGAGTCCCCAATGGGAAGCGGAACACCCAGTTTTTTATTAAAACAGCTGACAGATTCAACTTTCGAAGGAAACTATCAAGGGCAATTGGGAGAAACGAATGTAAAAGGAACTGTGAAAGGGAATAAAATACATATTTCCTTTTCAATTAGTGATAATTTAATTGAATACGATGGTATTGTTGATGGTGATACCATGAAGGGAAAAGTAGTTTTAGGCACTTTGGGAGAAGGAACATTTACGGGGAATAGGAAGAACAGTTAATAGTGAAAAGTGAAAGGTGAAAAGTGAAGCAACAACTTAACTAACTATTGATTATTAATTATTCATTCACAAAGTTTCGACTAAACTAAGTTCATTTGAATGCATCTCCTATCGTTTGTAAAATAAGCATCTATCCTTTAAAATCATTAGATGGAGTCTCCTTGCAAAGAGCCAAGATATCAGAAGGGGGATGTCTTTTACATGATAGAGAGTATGCACTTGCAGATGAAGACGGAAATTTCATTATAGGAAAAACCAACCCTTTGGTTCATGGCATACGATCAGAATTAGATTTTGAAAAGAATACCATTTTTTTGAAACATTCAGGAGATAGTAAGGGGCGTACTTTTCATCTAGAAAATGAATTAATATCCATCCAACATTATCTTTCAGCTTATTTTGGATTTCCTGTATTTCTACAAAAAAATCTTACCGGTCGGTTTTTAGACATGCCGGATATCAGTGGGATTACCATTCTTAGTACTGCCAGCTTACAATCTGTTGCTAAAGGTTTTCATTTGATGGATATAGATGAAACAAGAAAACGATTTAGGGCTACCATAGAAATAGAGGGTGTTCCAGCTTTTTGGGAAGATCATTTATTTGCTAGTGAAGGGACAAGTATTGAATTTACCATTGGGAATGTTACCTTATTTGGTATGAGCCCTAGAGCCAGGTGTGTTGTGCCCACCCGACATCCGGAAAGCGCTGAAGTCTTACATGCTTTTCCAAAATCCTTTTCAAAGCATCGATCAAATACCTTACCAATTTGGTCTCAATTATCCGAATTTGGCCATTATTATTTTTTATCAGTCAATTGTTTTATTCCGGCTTCTGAGTATGGAAAATATATTGAAGTTGGCGACCAAATTACCATCAAAGGAAAAAAGAAATTTCATTAGAAGTGCCAATTACTTATGAAAGAAAATATTAAAGGATTCCATTTTGAACAGATCAATGATTTTCTATATCCTTCTCGCCTGCTGTTATCGAAATGGGAAGAATGTTTTGTTTGGGCGGTAAAGGACAAGTTGCAAAACTTGTAAATGCACAAGGAGGATTAAAAGCCTTGTTGAAGTCTAAGACCGTATTTCCATTTTCATCCGGTTTAGAAGCATATAGATACCTTCCTGTTGAGTAAGTAGTTTTACCACTAGTAGCATCCCCAAATAATATAAATAATTCATTGCCTTCTTCTAGTGCATCTAATTGATATGGTATACCGTCAATACTGAACGATAACATCCCCGGAGAATTCTCCATTTTTGTTTGACCCAATATATTGGTTATGGTAAGTCCAGCTGATTTAGGGGGTTGCAAATGTGCGATGACGCGCCAACTTTTATTTATTGGGAAACGAGGCACTGATTTGAATTTTTGAATAGCAGGTGATAATAAATCTCGTAAACGAACCCCATATTTATCTTCCCGTTTAATAATGTTCCATACAAAACTCCCTGTTTCTAGAATAGTGGGTGGAATTCCTTCTTCAAAAATAATTGCCTCATGAATATTTTTCTCCTTGCTATGTATCAATATTCCAGGAGTAGAAAACCATTTGACTTTTCCTTCCTTCAATAAAAAATAGCCGGCTGTATTTGGAAAGTTATTGTTGGCAAATACGACACCATTTTTTGGATCACTACCAAATGAATTTTTTCCGGGATTCAACCAAAAAAGTCCTGCCAAATTTTCCCATCCCTCCGAAGAAATTAAATAATGGTCTCTTTCTAATTGCCAGGATTGAATAGAATCTTCGTAGGCAGACTTATCTTGTGAGTAAACTGACTGTAAACTGACTATAAATGAAAGAAAAAAATAGCGCCTCAGAATTTGATATAAAAACATTTGAATGGCTTAAAATGAAGTCTTTGTTTATCAGCCAAAGATACGGTGAAATAAAATTATTGTCAGCATTTTGGGTTACGCCAAATTTGTTATCATCATTTAAAATAATTGCTTAATTTTTAACATTTAAAATAAAAAGTAACTAGTATGCCAGCTGATTTTGATAGAAAAATAGTTTATTCATGTTTTCTCGCTTTAATTCATATTTGGCCTATCCAAGCACAACCTGAAAAAAAGATCCACCCCAAAGAAAAACCAAATATTATTTTTATTCTTACGGATGATCAACGATGGGATGCGTTAGGCTATTCAGGAAACAAAATCATATATACCCCTGAAATGGATAAACTGGCAAATGAAGGAACATATTTTTTAAATGGAATCGTAACCACACCCATTTGTGCAGCCAGCAGAGCTAGTTTAATAACAGGGTTGTATGAACGAACACATCGATATACTTTTCAAACCGGCCCTATTCAAGATCAATTTATGCTGCAAGCGTATCCGGTATTACTTAAACAGGCAGGATATTATACCGGTTTTTTTGGAAAATTTGGCGTAAAATATAATCACTTAAAATCTTTATTTGATCAATCTGATAATTATGACAGAGATGATAAGATGAAAGATAAACGGGGTTATTACTATAAGACAATTGGAAATGATACCGTGCATCTCACAAGATACACCGGACAGCAAGCGCTTGATTTTATTAACGATGCCCCTTCCAATAGGCCCTTTTGTTTACAGCTAAGCTTTAGTGCCCCACATGCCCATGACCCTTCAAAAGATCAATATTTCTGGCAACCGGAAACGGATAATTTGTATCAAGGTATAACAATGCCCGGCCCTCAAATTGCTGATAATTCATTTTTTAATGAGTTGCCTGAAGGGGTAAAAAAAGGGTTTAGTAGATTAAGATGGACTTGGCGATTTGACACTCCGGAAAAGTACCAAGAAAGCATAAAAGGATATTACAGAATGATTGCCGGTATTGATTTAGAGATTGCAAGAATTCGAAAAGCATTGGTTCAAAAAGGTATAGATAAAAATACTGTCATCATTTTAATGGGCGACAATGGATACTTTTTAGGGGAACGTCAGTTAGCTGATAAATGGTTAATGTATGATAACTCAATTAAAGTACCCTTAATCATTTTGGATCCCCGTGTGAATAAACATCGGAATGTTGATGACATGGCCTTAAACATTGATATTCCGGCCACTATCATCGATTTAGCCGGCGCAATCATTCCAAAAACTTGGCATGGAAAAAGTTTGCAGAATATAGTGAATGGAAAAGAGTCACATATTCAAAATAGAGATTCCATTTTAATTGAACATTTATGGGAGTTTGCAGACATTCCCGCTAGTGAAGGGGTTAGAACCGCCGAATGGAAATATTTTCGATATGTCAATGATAAAACTTTAGAATATTTATATGATCTGAAAAATGATCCACAAGAAAAAGTGAATCTCATCAACAAAGCCAACTATCCAAATAAAAAAATGGCCTTTAGAAATACGTTAGAACGATTGATTCAAAAATACAAAGATCCCAATCATTCTAATCCAATTGGACTATCTGTGAAAATTAGTAAGTCGATAATTGAAAGTAACAACAACAATCCGACTCCATTTTTTAGGTGGGAAAAACCTTCCATGAGCATTCGCCAGGCTGCTTATCAAATATTGGTTGCTTCATCAATCGAAAAGCTACATAGTAATTTGGTAGATCTATGGAATAGTGGGGAAGTGAAAAATGCATTATCCAAAGAAATTGAATATTTAGGTACTACACTGGTTACCGGGAGAAAATATTATTGGAAAGTAAGGATATGGGATCAAGACAACAGAACAAGCGAATATTCTAATCATGGATCATTTGAATTGTCATTGCCGGGTAAATAAGTAAATTATTTACTATTTTCATCCCCTGGCATCAAGAGAATTAAAAATCAATCGTTATGTATGAAGTCAAAATACAAATCAAATTCCAAAAAAGAGCAGCCAAAAAAACCGGTTTCAACAAATCATTTATTAAAAGGTCATTTAGGCGAAATATGGGGCAAAGGCAAATGGAAAAACCTCTTTGCACCGGTTGATATTTCTAGTATCGTCCTTTTCCGTATCATTTTTGGATTGATCATGTTTATCGAAGTTTGTCGCTATTTTAAAAATGATTGGATTCGATATTACTGGATCGAGCCCAAGCTCTTATTTTCTTACTGGCCATTCGACTTTCTGAAAGCGCTGCCGGGAGATGGAATGATTTACCTTTTCTTTTTAATGGGCGTTTTAGCATTGTGTATTTTATTTGGCTTTTTTTATAGAATTGCGACAACTCTTTTTTTTGTCTTTTTTACGTATACTTTTCTGCTCGAACAAACATTATATCTAAATCACTTTTATTTAGTGGCATTGATAAGTTTCATTATGATTTTTATTCCTGCGAATACTTCCGGTTCGTTGGATAGTATTTTGTTTAAAAGAATAAAATCCGAAACCGCTCCCGCTTGGTCGCTTTGGCTAATCCGTTTTATGATTGGCATCACTTATTTTTTTGGAGGAATTGCTAAGATCAATAGTGATTGGTTGCAAGGTGAACCACTCAGAATGTGGATATCCAATCAGACACAAGTTCCCATTATCGGACCATTGCTTCAATACGATTGGATGATCTATTTTATGGTGTATTCCGGTCTTATTCTCGATCTTTTTATTGTTCCGGCTCTTTTATTTAAACAAACAAGAAAATGGGGTTTCTTATTAATCACCTTGTTTCATTTGTTAAATACACAATTATTCACTATTGGTATTTTTCCTTGGTTTATGATTGCGGCTACCACTATTTATTTTGATCCAAGTTGGGTTCGTAAATTAAAAAATGGAATATCGCTAAATAGCTGGCCCTTAGCGATTAGTGAATTGGATTCCCCACCTACCATTTATCATCTAAGACATAAATTAATTCTATCTGCCCTTTTTTGTTGGATAAGTATACAAGTTCTATTGCCAATTCGTCATTTTTTTATTCCGGGTTCAGTTCATTGGACTGAGCAAGGTCACCATTTTGCTTGGCACATGAAACTTCGAACCAAAAGAGGTAAAGCTGTGTATACTGCAAAAGATAGAAAAACAGGACAAGAATATATCATAAATCCAAAAGACTATCTTTTACAAAGGCAAATATCAAAACTCAATAGAGATCCATATCTCATTTGGCAGTTTTGCCAATACGTAAAAAAAGATTTTCAACAAAAAGGAATGGACGTAGCCATATATGCAAATGTTTCTGCAACACTCAATGGAAGGGCTTATCAGCAAATGATAGATAGTAGCATTGATCTAACCTCAGTACCTAGACCTATTTTGCCGGCTACATGGATTGTTCCATTGCAAACGCCACTGAATAAAAGATTACAGAATGATTCTGATAAAAACTCCTCTGAAGATTAAAAATCTTTTATGCAAATCCATGTACTGGTTTTGATTTTTTCTCTACAGAGTTATAACCAACCTGATTTTCTAAAAAAATAATATAAAATACTACAGGAGATGATGGTTACGATTACTACAGCATAATAACCATAATGCCAGCTTAGTTCAGGCATAAATTGGAAGTTCATTCCATAAAATCCGGCTACCATGGTAGGCACTGCGATGATGGCGGCCCATCCTGCAAATTTTCTGGATACATCACTCTGTGCAATTGAGATTAAGGAAAAATTGGCTTCCATAGCACTATTTAACAATTCTCTGGTGTTATCAACCATTTCGTTTATTCTTAATACATGGTCATACACATCTCTGAAATAGGGTCTTGTTTCTTCTGAAATACATTTTATTTCAAACCGCATCAGTTTATTACAAATTTCTACTAAAGGGGATACCGCTCTTTTTATTTCTAATAAATCTCTTTTTAAATCGTAAATCTGTTCTGTCGTTTCTCGGGTAGGTTTTTCTTTAAATATTTTCTTTTCTATGGCTTCCAGTTCCAATTCTAAATCATGCACAATCGGAAAATACCGATCAACTATAAAGTCCATAACAGCATATAAAACAAACCCCTGCCCTTTTTCCAATTGCTCCGGATTGGCTTCACAACGTTTTCTTACTTCAGTATAAGGTACACTTGACCCATGTCTGATGACAACAATAAAATTATACCCCACAAAAAAATGGGTTTCGCCAAACTCAGTATGCCTTTCCGCATTCAACTGGGCTGTTCTAAGCACTACAAAAATAGAATCCGCATACTGTTCAACTTTTGGCCGCTGGTGGGCATTGTGGGCGTCCTCAACTGCCAATTCGTGTAAATTGAATTCACTTTGAACACTATCCAGCATTGCCTCCGAAGGTTCATGTAATCCAATCCAAACAAATTGATTCTTTTCTTTTAAAACGGTATGCACATCTTGCAAACGAATATCTGCAATCCGCTTTCCTTGAGAATAGGCAGCACAATTAATAATCTCTTGCATAAATATATAATCTGCATGAATAATAGTAGGCGAATCCTAATGTAGTTAAATTTTCTTCAATATCCCAATGAAAGAAAAAATAGGCTATTTTACTCTTGCCGATAGAGGTTTATGATTGTTTTTTTGTAACTTACCAGCATTGAGAATATATAAAACTAAGTATTAATAAAGCTGCTTATTACAATTCTATGCAGAAATTAACTGCCACATTACTTTCATTAGAATCATGCTTTCCACAATTTGAAAAACAGCATACAAGCATTTCTATGGGTTCTGTGGGATGGCATTGTGAACACAGTTTACGGGTGATTATTAGCGTTTTAGAATCACTCGAAAAAGCGAACCCCAAAGAATACCAATGGGCTTTTAATTGGAAAAGGACATTTATTCTATTCAAAGGAAAAATCCCCCGAGGGAAAGCCAAATCACCTAAATATGTTCTTCCTTTGGGCGAAATTACTTACCAGAAGTTAGAAAAATTATTAGCTGAAACGAAAACAAGGATATCCCAATTTGACGAATTACCCCCCAATGCTTTTTTCAAACATCCTTTTTTTGGCTTTTTAAATAAAAAAGCAACTGCTCGTTTTCTTTATATTCATACAAAACATCATTTGGATATTGTGAAAGATATTTTAGGGTAATCCAATTTCCAATGATATGGTATTTAAGTTGAGTCATCCACCCATTAAATAAATACAAAGGACTGTCAAAATTTGACAGTCCTTTGTATTTATTACCATTGAAATGTTTATAAAGTAATCTCAACTTTCATAAACATATAACGTCCGTTCATCCCTAATTGTGTTACTCTTCTTGAATAATTAAACTGGTTGTTTGATGATACACCATTGTTATTTGTAATACCTGCATCTTTGGCTGATCTAGTTTCTACAAAAGTATTATAAGTAGGACTAGTAGAAACGATATCCAAACGTTGATAATTACCACTAGAAGCTTTCAATAAATCGGAATAAATGTCCAATAAATTGTTAGCACCGGCAGATAAACGTATGGTATTGGTTAAACGATAACCTAAACTAAGATCTGTTACTACTTTTGCGCCCAATTCTTGTCTGTAGAACCATTGAGTACCCAAAGCAGCTGCTAGTGAAGCTCCTTCTAGATGAACTACTTTTCCAAAATAGGTATTGCGTAACATGATATTAAACTTATTAATCCGATAAGAAACAGAGAGATTCCCTTTTACTTGTGGGTTTCCTTCAATTAATGTAGCTCTATTAATCGGACTCATATAAGTGTGTTCTCTGCCTTTTAATTGTGGCGAAGATTTTGTACCTCCAATTGTTTCACGGGAAGAAAAGGTAGAAGCCATTTCAAATTTCAAGGATTGTCCGGCTCTCATTTTCGGGTTATATCCAATGATTAGATCGATACCGGAAGTACGTAAATCAATGGCATTGGTCATAAACACCCCTCTTGCTGCATTATTGGCTAGGAGAATATCATAAATGGCTTGTTCTTGCGGTGTTCCTCCATTTCTACCGGAAAATGCATCTGTTAAGATAATTCTATCATTTATTCTGGTTGAAAATCCATCAGCTGTAAAAGTAAACCTGCCATATTTCATCGTAACACCTAAACTGATGCTATTAGCAATCTCCGGTCTTAGACTAGGAATACCTAATAATTGAGCCGCTTTGCTATCGTTTGGTAAAGTGGCATCATCAAAAGCAATTCCGCCTTGGAAGACAGTTGAGGTTTTTGTTAAAAACTTCTGTTGTAAGGAAGGAGCTCTAAATCCTGTACTAACGGACCCACGTAAACTTACATTTTTATCTATCTTATATCTTGCAGCCAACTTACCACTTAGGTTACCTCCAAAATCAGTATAGTTTTCATAGCGCAGTGCGCCATCTATCAATAATCCTTTAAAGGGTTCAATTTCCATATCTGCATACAATGCAAAAGAGGTTCTGCTTCTATTGATACTGTTATCAGGTCTGAATCCGGGAAATACTTGAGATCCTCCAGCAGGTATGCCCGTAGAACCATCTGCAAGTCTAACAGTAGTGGGTGTTCCATTGATAATATCAACTGATCCACCGGTACGTCGCATGTAGTTTGCCCATGAGGCTTCTTCTCCTTGTTTTTGTTGATAGTTCTCATATCGAAATTCAGCTCCAAATGCCAAGTTTGTTTTTAATGCGCCTCCATAATTTTTTGACAAATCAAAATTGGTGGTATTCTGACGGAACTGAAGAACACCTGCTTCAAATTTTGTTTGCTTTAATCCATTGTTATAAAAACCGGAAACATTTAGCGTATTTTCGATATTAAATTTAAATGAGTTTTCTCCATATACATTACTCAAATCATAATTCCAACTACCCCATTTCCCTTTTAAACCGGTACCTAGTGAGATATCAGAGATAGTAGAAGCAATTTCCGGTAAAAACCCTCTTCCATAGATGGCGGGGATATTGGTTGCTTGAAAAGGCATGCGATAAAATCCGGTAGAATTTCCTAAACGCTGGCTCATAATACTAAAGAAATAGAACTCAGCATTGTTCTTCAATTTCAATGCACCATTGATAACTCCCTGTACATTCTGTGTTCGAGATTGACCTACCCGCATTTGAAAAAAGTCTCGGGTAACACCCAAACTATCTAATAAGAAAGTACTGGCAGCATCCCCGGATCTACGATCATCAATATTTCCTGCCCTTTCGCCTGATCTAACGGTAGGTTCTCTTTTTTCAAAAACTGCAGTGAGGTTAATAAAGCTTCCTTTGGTCTTCCCCAATTGCCAGCCATAGTTTATGGTGGCTTGCAGTTTTTGACCATCTGTCACATTTCTTTTCATATAAACAGGATCGATTCCGGATACAAAATTTCCGGAATTGGCATGGGTATAGGATTCATACGAAGTAGAATTTAACCCATAACTTAATGAGGCTTTTCCCTTATTGATATCATTATTCAATTGAATGTTTAATACGCCGGCAATGGCATCAGAACCATATTGGGCTGCTGCCCCATCGCGTAATAATTCAATTTTATCAATTGCTGCAGCAGGTATGGCATTTAGGTCGGTTCCAACTGAGCCCCTGCCCATGGTTCCATTAAGGTTAACCAAAGCAGTGGTGTACCTTCTTTTCCCATTTAATAAGACAAGGGTTTGATCCGGCCCCAAACCTCGTACAGAAGCCGGGTCAATATGATCGGTTCCATCAGCTACCGTTTGTGGGGTTGAATTAAATGAGGGAGCTACATAATTAAGAATCGAAGTGATATCTGTTTGTGGTATTTCTGTAATCAATGTTTTGATATCGAAAACATCAACAGGTGCAGTACTTTCCAATTTTGTTCTTCCCACACCTCTTGAGCCAAGCACCACTACTTCACTTACGCCGGCTTCAGCAAGGTCAAGCTTAATTGTAAGTTTAGAACTTCCATCTGTGGTGATATTCTTTGTTTCAAAACCTAAAAAACTAATCACCAAAATATCTCCTTTGGTAACTCCAATAGAAAATTCTCCATTGGTATTTGATACAGTTTTAGTAGTTGTGCCTTTGATTGATATATTGGCACCCATTAATGCCTTTCCTTTATCATCTAAAATGTTTCCACTGACCGTTGTTTTTTGGGCCATTAATGATAAACTGATTAGGCCGGAAATAAATAGGGTTATCGCTTTTTTGATCATAAGTAGTTTTTTGGTGAAAGATGAATATTATTCAATGATACGAATCCGTTGAATTTATTGATTTTTTTTGAAAAAATAAAAAAAAACTGACTAATAGCCTATATATATTTATTATTATTAATGAAATGCAAGTAAATTGTACTTGTTTACAATAATGATTATATATGTCATTTTTTGTAACATGAATAATCGCTTTTTTAACAATAACTATGTGAAACGACTACTATCACTCGATTTTATGCGGGGCTTTATCATGGTTTTATTGGCCTTGGAAAGCACCGGTCTTTACGAATATCTTAATGAATATTCAACAGGAACTATTGTCAATCGCTTTTTTCAACAACTCTTTCATCATCCCTGGAATGGGCTTCGCTTTTGGGATCTTATTCAACCCGGATTTATGTATATGGCCGGTATATCGATGGCCTATTCTTTACATAAACAAAAAGAAAACGGAGCAACTTGGATGGACTCGTTTAAAAAAACAGGAAAACGTTGTGGATGGTTGTTCTTTTGGGGTGTTTTAGATTATGCTGTTCGTAAAGATGGCCTATCATTTGAATTATGGGATGTCCTCACCCAACTATCATTTACCACCATGGTAGCTTTTCTAATTTTTCAATGGAGCGCCATCAATCAAATTCTTTTTTGTATCGCACTTTTAATCCTGACGGAATGTTTATATCGGTTTACCCATATACCCGGATTTGATCAGCCATTCACCGATCAACAAAATTTCGGCAATTATGTAGATACTTTGTTGATGCATAAAATTAATCGAGGGGGTTGGGTAGCGATCAATTGCATTCCTGCTGCTGTTCATACCATTGCCGGCGCCCTAACAGGAAAAATATTGCTACAGAATAATCATAAAGTTAAAACACTGTTTATTTGGGGAATGGTCTGTCTCCTCCTGGGATATACTTTAGACCTTATGAATGTAACACCGATTATTAAACGAATCGCTACGAGCTCTTTTGTGATTGTTTCATTAGGATGGTGTTTGCTTGGATTGTTGTTGTGTTATGCTTGGATTGATATTTTGAATCATAAAAAATATCTTCACTTTTTCACAATTGTTGGAATGAACTCTCTTTTTATTTATTTGTTTTTTGAAATCATTGGTGCTCGTTGGTTCAATGGATACATAAGGGCTATCTCCGCTGGTTTATTAGAATATATACAAACACCGGAAATGGTTATCCACATCATGTCTTCTCTTTGCATTTTTTTGTTAGAATGGTGTTTGTGTTTATTTCTTTATCGAAAAAAAATATTTTTTACCATCTAATATTTTTCTTTTTCTGCCTGTTTAAACTGCTTTTTAAATCAATAACATTGGTAAAGTATTTTAATATTATTCCTGAATCAAATACTATTTCAATTTAAATTTTCGTTAATACTATAGTCATTATTGACACTAAATAAATGACTACAGAATCGATTTTTACATCAAAAAGTTTCTAAAAAAAGCTGTTTTGAAATCCTTTGGGTATGATATGCTGATAATTAAGCTCTCTTTAGGAATCAATGGTTAATAAAATGATCATTTTGGTTCTTTTTATCGACTATTATTGTTTATTTTCGTAAATTTGTGCATCCAATTAGTTCTTTAAAAATCAGTTAAATGAACAAGAAATATATCACCACTAGTCTCTTGCTGGCAGTGCTGGCAAGTGGTAAACCCCTTTCAGTGATAGGAACACCTATCAAAAAAGTGAGTATAGAAAATCATTTGCTTATATGGCGAAAAACATTCCTGCTGGAAGAACATACAATCGCAGAAAAAAAAACAGATTTACAACACCAGTCCGCTGAAATTTAGTAAGTTTTATTCATCCTCACTGCTTCTTTATATATGTGATTTTTTGAAGTCATATATCCTATCCATGATCATTTTAATATTGTAGTGAAATCTAATCAGTTGTGATAAAACTATTTTTTTTCACTAATATGTGTTAAGAAATGATAGGACATCTTTTGTGTTTTAATTTCTGCACAATTATTTTATCATTTTCTTAAATAGTAATATTCTTCTTTAGATGATTATTTCAAAGGGAAATTGATGTATTATGAATAATATATATAACAAACCTTACAAAGGTCATATTTTAAGAATGATATCTTCTGCAATTTTGTAAAAAGGAATAAGTATGAAATCTAAATTTACCTACGATACTGCAGAAGAGTCTTTACAAATTGTACAAAGTAATCAAAGATTATTTATTCACGGTAGCGCATGTACACCCCTTTTTTTGATGCGTAAATTAGCCGAACAAGCACCTAGACTAAAAGACGTTGAATTGGTCTTTATAACAGTTTTAGGAGATATTGAAGTACAAAAGCCGCAATATCAAAATAGTTTTCATATTAACTGCATGTTCGTATCATCACCGGTTAGAGAAGCAGTTAACAATGGCCGCGCCGATTTTATTCCTGTTTTTTTAAGTGATATTCCGGATTTATTTTCTAAAAAAATTCTGCCGATTGATGTGGCATTGGTTCATGTTTCCCCTCCGGATATACACGGTTATTGCTCTTTGGGTATATCGGTAGATATTGCCCGTTCTGCCGTAAATACTGCCAAATATGTTATTGCACAAGTAAATCCTAAAATGCCTAGAACCCATGGGGATGGGTTAATTCATATTTCTCGATTTACCCACATGGTGTATCATGAAGAGGATCTTCCGGAGGTGAATTATGGAGAGAATACAACAGATATTGAAATGACCATCGGGAAACATATTTCAGGAATGATAGAAAATGGCAGTACGTTACAAATGGGTATTGGAACCATTCCTGATGCAGTTTTGAGGTCTTTGACAAATCACAAAAATTTGGGAATTCATACAGAAATGATTAGCGATGGTGTCATAGACCTATTTGAAAAAGGAGTGATCAACAATCGAAAGAAAAGAATTCATCCGAATAAAGCGGTTACCGGTTTTGCCATTGGTACCAGACGACTATATGATTATGTAGATGATAATCCCGCCATTAATTTTCTTGATATAGATTACGTAAATGACCCCGGCGTTATTCGCAGAAATCCCAATATGGTAGCTATCAATAGTGCGATTGAAGTTGACTTAACCGGACAAGTGTGTGCAGATAGTATCGGCTCTCTTCAATACAGTGGTATTGGAGGGCAAATGGATTTTATGCGGGGGGCTGCTTTAAGCGATGGTGGAAAACCGATTATTGCACTAACCAGTAGAACCCATAAAGGTGTGCCCCGCATAGTGCCTTGTTTGAAGGATTTTGCCGGAGTAGTTACTACGCGAGGACATATTCACTATGTTGTTACTGAATATGGTATTGCTTATCTATATGGTAAAAATCTACGCCAAAGAGCCAAAAGCCTTATCGAAATAGCCCACCCCGATGATCGTGAAATGCTGACAAAAGGATGTTACGAGCGATTTAAACAATTTATTTAAATCTTCTATTACGCAAACACTATATGAAGCATCCCCTCTTTATTAATCATCCCTTCTTTAATATGCATCCCCTCTCTATAAATCATCCCCTCTTTAATATGCATCCCCTCTCTACTTGTAGAGAGGGGTGACAAGCGAAGCGATGTCGGGGTGAGTCAAGTGGTTACATGTATTTTTTCTGCAAATTAAACAACACACTCCTATCCATTTCATTTATCGTTTTGGTTGTATCCTGCAAAAAATGCCTTTTAAAGGATCGAATCGCAGCAGTTGTATCTTTTACATCATACCCCACTATCCTTAGGGCTTGTATATGACTAAAACCTGTTGGAACAGTATCCCTATTTTCATCAAACCACAATCCAAAACCTTTTTCTGCCAGCGTTTTCCAAGGAAACCGATAATTGGGATCATTCTTACGAGTTGGAGCAATATCACCGTGTCCAATAAAATTAGCAGAAGGAATGTTATGGTCTTTTTTCAATTTAGCCAATAAGCTCAATAGACTATTCATTTGTAAACTATCGAATGGTTCAAAACCCGTATTATCTAACTCAATACCAATGGAAGAGGAATTCACATCAATCAAATTTCCCCATCTGCTTACACCGGCATGTTGTGCACGTAGGAAATCGTTCAACATGTGGTGAAGTGTGCCGTCCTTGCAAATCACATAATGTGCACTAACGGCAGTTTTTACGTTTGTGAAGGTTTGTAAAGTCTGTTCACAGGAATTCTGAGCCGTATGATGAATAATGACAAAATTGGGCTTCCGCATACCAAAATTGGTAGTGCCTACCCAAAAAAGCGGTAATTTGGTTGAGTCAGAAAGCCCTATTTCTTCAGGTATTGCTTTCAAAATATTGGCATATTTTTTCGATTGATCCTTATAAGATTTGTTGGCTACAGTGTATGGTTTTGGACTACAACCCGCCAAGGCTACAATCAACATCAAAACAAATGGAAAAATGAAAGTGATTTTCATTTTTAAAATACTTGAATACATAAATTATATTTATCGTTTATTTAATATTGATAAAAAATGGTTATAAAAAATTACGAGATCGTACCCATGATTTGCGCTTAAGTTGAATAACTATTATACCGCATTCTGCGTATGCATTTTCCTTTGCACTCGCCTATTGAGAAAATACAACATGACCACTGCCAAAATCATTGATCCAATTACCGTATAACCCAGTATATCATAACGTTCTAATTTGCCTGATGTGGTCTGTACTACTATGAGTCCTGCAATAATTGAAGCTATACCTCCCGATATCTGCTGAGTAGACGCATTCACACTCATAAAAGCGCCCCTATCTTTCGCATCTGGTATAGCAGTCAGTAAAGCAGAGGAAGCAATCATCCGCGATGAAATGCCAATAAACAAGATAACATTAAGCGTAATCAATTCCCATAATGGTGTGACTCCTAAATGCGTGTAAATACCAACCATTAAAATGCTGATGGCTGATCCCACACAAAAGATATTGTACTTACCAATCTTATCACTTAGTTTTCCGGTCAAAGGACCAAATAAAATAGAGAATGCGCCGGTAATCAGATAAATAATGGGCAATTGTGCCATTGTAATGCCTAGATTATGAATACTATAGGCACTGCCAAAAGGCATTAACATAAATCCACCTGTTGCCAATAAAGTGGTCGCAAAGAATGCTTTTGCGTAATCCGGTCTTGAGATGGTATTCAGCAAATGTTTGAAGGCATTTTGTTCAATTTTTAATTGCAAATGTTTGTCTATCGGCTTAAGTTTCCAAACCATTACAATGCCTAAAATGGAACCCGTAACGGCAATCATCCAAAATGGTGCGTGCCAGCCAAATTGATTGGCCAACAACAATCCTATTGGCAATCCCAATACCTGACTGGCAGCAAATGACATTTGTACAAATCCCATCACCCTCCCACGCACTTCCATTTTAAATATATCCGTTATAATGGCGAAACTTACCGAACCTATGACGCCGCCAAAAATTCCTGTGATGATCCTGGCAACTAATAAAAACTCATAACTAGGGGCAATGGCACATAAAATGGTACCGATAATAAATCCTACATAGAAAAATAAAAGCAATTTTTTTCTGTCAAATTTGTCTGCAAACCCGGCTGTTAATAATCCTGCTGCCCCGGCACTGAAAGCATAGGCTGATACTACTAAGCCAAATTGGGAAGTAGTTACGTGTAAAGTATCCATCAGAATGGCTCCCAATGGCGATAATACCATAAAGTCGAGTATCACTGTAAATTGTAAAAGAGACAAGATGGCTATTACAAAAACCTGGTAAGAAGTAAATGTTTTTTCCTTTGTGTTCACTGCTTTGTCCATTTCAAATGTTTAGCATAAATCCTATAAAATGCATAAAGATATTATACTAACCCTTCAACAATTTCAATCAGGCCGCTTATCTTTGAAATAAACAAAGTATAATATGTCATTGTTACTTAACAGAACCCGGTTTGGGGATCCTATGAATACCGGAAATGTTTTAACGAAAGACCAGGCTTTTTCACTTTTTAATGATTGGGTGTTGAACCCAAAATTGAAAACACATATGCTTCAAGTTGCTTATTTAATGAAGACTTGGGCAGCAGAATCAGAAATGCTAGATGAAGTTGGTCAATGGAAATGGGAAATGGCCGGATTATTACATGATGCCGATTGGGACCAATGGCCGGAACTTCATTGTAAAAAAATTATAGAAGAATTGGAGGGTAGAAATATTGATCCTGAAATTATTCGTGCCATTGCCTCTCATGGTCATCTTCATTTTGGTGTAGAACCGGTTTCTAAAATGGATAAGATGTTATATGCTTTCGATGAATTATCCGGACTGATACATGCCTATTCACTAATGCGCCCCGGAGGATATGAAGGCATGGATCTTAAAGGAGTTAAAAAAAGACTAAAAGAAAAATCATTTGCCGCCAATGTTTCTCGTGAAGATATTTATGATGCCTGTGAGAGAGCCAAAATCTTTCTAGATGATCTTATTTTGTTCATTATTCCCAAACAATCCCTAGTAATTAGCTAAAATGTTTGCCTATGAAAAAGTTTTTAATATTGATTGTTTTAATGACAATGATGATTCCATTATTTTCTCAGCAAATATTATCTGTAAGAGAACAATCGAGAGTAATTGATGAAATATTATCTGAAAGATTGGATAGTCTTCTACCCAAATTAATGGAAAAGGCAGATACCGATATGTGGGTGATCATTGCTAGAGAATACAATGAAGATCCGATTATCAAAACAATGCTTCCGGCAACTTGGTTATCTGCCAGGAGAAGAACGATTTTGGTTTTTTACAATAACCCATCTACCGGCGTTTATGAAAAATTAGCCATTGCAAGATACAATGTAGGGGATGCAATTAAAGCCGCTTGGGATTTGGAGAAATTTCCTGATCAGTGGGATGCACTGATTGAGATTATCAAAAAAAGAAACCCTAAAAAAATAGCCTTAAATTTTTCGAATGATTATGCACATGCGGATGGTCTATCTTATAATGATCAAAAAGAGTTCATCTCCAAGTTACCGGCTGATTTGCAACAAAAAGTAACGAGTGCAGAAAAATTGGGCGTTTCTTGGTTAGAAACCAGAACCCATAGAGAACAACAGTTATATCCTCAACTCATTCAAATTACCCATGATATTATCAAAGAAGGGTTTTCAGAAAAAGTGATCATGCCGGGTGTTACTACCACTGATGACGTAGTATGGTGGTTTCGCCAAAAAATACGTAACCTAGGTTTGGATACCTGGTTTCATCCTTCGGTAGCCGTGCAAAGAAATGATGCAGAAAGCTTTGAACACTTGCGCGCTTTTTCTAACAGGCCTAAAGAAGAAGTCATCAGACAAGGTGATCTATTACATGTAGATATTGGGATCACTTATTTGAGACTCAATACTGATATTCAGGAGCATGCTTATGTTTTATTACCCGGAGAAACAGGTATACCCACTTCTATTAGAAAAGCTTTTGAGAATGCTAATCGCCTGCAAGATATCTTAACTTCTCAGTTTACTGTTAATAAAACCGGGAACCAAATGTTATTTGATGCATTGGCACAGGCCAAAAAGGAAGACATAACTGCCAGTATCTATACACATCCTATCGGGTATCATGGACATGCAGCCGGACCTACCATTGGAATGTGGGATCAACAAAAAGGTGTTCCGGGTACCGGAGATTTTCCGCTCCATTTTAATACTGCGTATTCAATAGAATTAAATGCTGCTACCGAAATTCCGGAATGGAAGAAGTCGATTAGGATTATGTTGGAAGAGGATGGATTGTTTACCGAAAAAGGTTTCAAATACATTAGTGGCCGACAAAAGAAAATATTATTAATCCCAAGAGTCATTGACACCATTGGAAACTAGTTCACAATTTTTATCCGCTGAATATTGGGATAATCGATACCGGACCGGTCAAACCGCTTGGGACATTGGAAGTATTTCTACCCCCTTAAAAACATATATTGATCAATTAACCAATAAAAATCTCCGAATTTTAATACCCGGAGCAGGAAACAGTTATGAAGCCCGGTATTTAGCTCAAAATGGTTTCTCAAATATTGTCATAATCGATATATCAACTGCACTTACTGCTGCATTGCAAACTAAATTTCGAACGGCTGATTATCCCAATATTACCATCATAACCGGCGATTTTTTTACGTTGAAAGGAGAATATGACTTGATATTGGAACAAACTTTCTTCTGTGCAATCAATCCCATTCTAAGAATAGAATATGTTGCCACTATGCAAAAACTACTTTCGAATAATGGAAGGTTAGTGGGACTACTTTTTAATAAGACTTTTGATTCAAATCCTCCATTTGGGGGAAATATCGAAAAATATAGGCAACTCTTTTCCAATGGCCTGCGTATCATTCGATTGGAACCCTGTATGAACTCAATCCCGGCTAGAAATGGGTCAGAATTGTTTCTAATTGCTGAAAAAAGTAGCCAGACAGATTTCATTCATCATTTATAATCTTTAAAACAATTCAGTATGGAAAGAAGACAATTTTTAGGAAACTTATCAGGACCGGTAGTAGCTGTTTGTGCCGTTTGCTTAGGGGCTTGCAGCAAAAGTAGTGATGGCGCAACGCCTAATCCTCCGAACCCCGGTACCCCCACCCCGCCCTCAGGCGGCTCTGTTACCATTGATTTGGCTTCCAATTTAACCACCATTGGGTCATCAATTGTTACCGGTGGAATCATAATTGCTCGTTTATCAGCAGGAAATACGCCCGCATCATTTACCGCAGTGCAAGTAGCTTGTACGCACCAAGGAACTTCTATTAATTTTGATGCTGCAAATAATCGATTTGTTTGTCCAAATCATGGTTCCATATTTACCACATCCGGGGCAGTTACCCTAGGTCCTGCCAGTAGTGCTTTAAAACAGTACACCATTACAATTGCGGGAAATACGATGACTGTTTCGGGTTAATATATCACTATCCTTCATTATTATGCCATTTATACAATTTATAAGTGGCATTTTTTATTGGGTTATAAAATTATACAATTGAGGAATAAAACTGTTTTTAATTCCGTGATTGCTTTAAAACAGTTTCCAACTAGATAAACTTTTAAAAAGGATGAATTACTTGGGAAATTCAAAAATATTTAAAGAACAATGAAACCTTCATCTGAAATTTACCATTTTGTTATTTAAATGTTAAATGCAAAATATAAAACTGCATTTTAAACTTAATTTTACTCTTTAAAAAGTACATTTTCAATTGAAAAATGTTTTGTTTGTAAAGATGACAATTAATTTATCATTAACCCAAACTTTAAAATATTAATTAATGAAAAGAAGATCACTTTTTTTATGAATTCTTTTGTCCTGAAATAGGTCGACTTAAAAAGAGAATGAGCCAATTAAAAAGAGGACAAAAAATATTATTCAGTCAATTCTTAAATGCAAAAATGAACAAAATAAACTTAACGATTTTAAATTCATCCATCAATGTTTTGCACAAGCAATTAACTTTTGTTTTTTTAATGCTTTTTTTTTCATGTTCTAAAGATGCTAATCCAATTATACAGCCTCCTACTGCAATAATACCTCCTGTAACCGGCGTACCGAACATTACAATAACCACCCTACTTACTAATCAAGGAATTATTTGGGGATTTGACATCCTTCCCAATGGTAACCTGCTGTTTACTCAAAAAACAGGAACTATGCAGTTGTTTGATACCACTACACTTAGCAACACCTTGATTACCGGGTTGCCTTCTAATATTTCAACAGCTGGGCAGGGCGGATTGTTAGATGTGGCAATCTCGCCTGATTATGCCACAAGCCGCAGTGTGTTTGTAACTTATAGTATTACAGGCGGTTTTCTTTCACTTGCTCGTTTTGCATTAAATGGAAACGCGGCCACTAATTGGCAAGTAATCAAAACCACTGAAACAGCTTCTACTTGGAATGGTCACTTTGGAAGCCGAATTACATTTGGGCCTGATGGCAAATTGTATTGGAGTGTGGGAGAAGGTGGAAGCGGTACCCTCGGTGGGGCTTCCAGTCCCCATCAAAACGGACAACGACTTACTACGCTTTGGGGTAAAATACATCGAATGAACCTAGATGGAAGTGTTCCGAATGACAATCCAATACTTCCCGGCCAAACATCTCGCAGCACCATTTATAGTTATGGCCACCGCAATCCCCAAGGAATGGCTTTTGAACCGGTAACAGGACGACTTTTTGTAAATGAACATGGACCAAGTGGTGGCTGCGAACTTAATCGCATTCAACCTGCAGATAATTTTGGGTGGCCATTATATAGTAATGGGATTAATTATGATGGAACAGCCATAAGTAACGGACATAACGGTTCGGGCATTGTTGCACCATTAAAAAGCTGGACTCCGGCACTTGCACCTGCAGGCCTTACCTTTATCAATCACATTTCATTTAAAGATTGGAATGGCAATATTCTAATGGGAAGTCTAGGTCGCCGACAATTGCTAATGATAAAAATGATTAATGGTAACCCCGAAAATGAAACCATTTTACTCGAAAATAATGGACGTATACGAAATGTAAAAATGGGCCCTGCGGGTAAAATTTATGTAAGTGTGGAAGACGGGGGAAGGTTACTTTCTTTAACAGCAAAATAAACACAATAAAATATTTTGTAAATATTGCAAAAGAAACTTAGGGTTAAACAAATGGTTCTTGTTGACTCAAACAATGAAAACTACCTAACCCCCAGATGATATCGGTTGAATCAATCCCTACCACTTCTCTATTTGGAAAACAGTCTGTTAATATTTGTAATGCTTTATCATCTTGCTTACAACGAAAAATGGGAACAATTACATGCTGATTACTGATATAAAAATTTGCATAGGATCCCGGTAATCTTTGGTCTTCATAAATAATTTCATCCGGCATCGGCAATTCAATAATATTTAGCTGCTTGCCATTTAACAATCGCATTTCACCCAATTGTTTCCTGTTATGTTGTAAAAGTGAATAATTGGCGTCATTCTTATTCTCTTCAATAACAGTAACAACAGTATCTTCATTTACAAATCTTACGGTATCATCAATATGGCCATCGGTATCATCTCCTACAATACCGTCTGACACCCATAAAACTTGATTTACTCCATAAAAATTATACAAATATTCTTCAATGGCAGATTGTGTTAATTGCGGGTTTCTATTTTTATTAAGCAAACAGGCAGTTGAAGTGATTAGAGTCCCCTTTCCGTTAAATTCAACCGACCCACCTTCCATTACTATTCCCGGATGATATACGGGTAGAAGAAAATGCTTAGCGATTAAAGTAGGAATCACATCATCTAAATCATAGGGAGGATATTTATTTCCCCAGGCATTATAATCCCAATCAATGATTATTTTTTTCTCTTTTGCATTAGGATTTATTAAAAATGCTGGTCCATGATCTCTGCACCATGCATCATTTGTTGGATGCATAAAGAATTCAACTTGAGCAAGATTTACATTTGCGTTTTTCAAATGAGCAAGTGCAAAAGTTTTCATTGCCTCATTGCTTACATTGATTCGAACCTTTTCACCTTGGGTTAAGTATTTGATAAACAAACAATAATTTGGAT
>JANOVY010000169.1:0-1851 GCA_031417635.1 Bacteroidota bacterium
CTTGAAAATGTAAAGATTAAAGCGCTTAATGAAATGCAATTGGCTTCTCTGGAAGCCTATAAAACTCACAACGATCTCATTTTATTATCAGCCACAGGATCGGGTAAAACACTTGCTTTTTTAATACCCATTGTTGAATTATTAAAAACAGCAACTATTGCTACTAAAGCCATCATCATTGTTCCGAGCCGTGAACTGGCAATGCAAATTGAACATGTGTTTAAAAGTATGGGCTTGAATTTAAAAGTGAGCTGTTGCTATGGCGGACACAAAAGAGAGATAGAAGAAAATAATTTAAAACAAGCTCCTACATTGTTGATTGGTACGCCTGGTAGATTGGCTGATCATATTCGTCGGGGAAATATTACTACCGATAGTATTGAAACATTAATACTGGATGAGTTTGATAAATCACTTGAACTTGGTTTTCAGGAAGAGATGTCTTTTATTATAGGTTCTTTAAAAGGACTTAAAAAAAGAATGCTCACCTCTGCTACACAAATGGAAGAGATTCCGGCGTTTGTTGGTTTAACAAATCCTGAGAAATTAGATTTCTTAAGCGGTAACGAAGATTCAGATACTGGGCTTGCCATACAAACAATTAAGAGCCCGGATAATGATAAGTTGAATACGTTGTTCCGTTTAATTTGTATGCTGGGCAACCGATCTACCATTGTATTTTGCAATCACCGTGAATCAGTAGAACGTACCAGTGCTTTATTAAAAGAAAAAGATATTCTCAATGTATTTTATCATGGTGCAATGGAGCAACAAGAAAGAGATGCTGCACTTTGCAAATTTAGAAACGGAACTTCTAATTTTTTAATTACTACCGATTTGGCAGCAAGAGGTTTGGATATTGCCAACATTCGATACATTATTCATTATCATTTACCGCATACCGAAGAAATGTTTACGCACCGCAACGGTAGAACTGCAAGAATGGAAGCAAGCGGTACTGCTATTTTAATTCTTGGTCCTGAAGAAAAGCTGCCTGCTTATATTCCTGCTGATGCATTAGAAATTGAATTGCCTGAAGAGGCTATCATTCCCGAAAAACCAAAATGGAGTACGTTGTTTATTGCTGCCGGCAAAAAAGACAAGGTGAACAAAGTAGATATTGTTGGTTTCTTAAGCCAGAAAGGTGAATTAAAAAAAGAAGATATTGGTTTGATAGAAGTAAAAGATTTTTTCAGCTTTGTAGCGGTAAAGAAAATAAAAGCCAATCATACGCTGCACTTAATTAAAGATGAAAAGATTAAGAATAAGAAGGTGAAGATTGCAGTGGCGAAGTGATACTTATATCCCCCTTTTTATTTATTGACCTTTTCAAAAAATAATTACTATGGATAAAGACATTCAACACCTCATCAAATCAAAAACCGATCAGTTAAGCAAACTTCAAGAAATTGTAAATAAAACAATAGCTGATAAAAAGTTAATAGTTGAGAATTTATTAAACCCTCCTGCAGATATACTTACAAGCGGACAAAAAATTTCAGATAAAGTTGCTCGTTTTGGTGGAAGCTGGAAATTTATCATTTTATTCTTTATTATTCTAATATCATGGGTATTGTTTAATACACTAGCAATAAATGGAACTAATTTTGATCCTTATCCATTTATATTAATGAATTTAATTTTATCCTGCATTGCAGCATTACAAGCACCCATTATAATGATGAGCCAAAACAGGAAAGAAGATAAGGACAGAATGCGAAGTGAAAATGACTATCTCATTAATATGAAAGCTGAATTAGAAATTAGAAGCTTACATCAAAAAATAGATTTGCTTTTAGAGGAACAAATTAAAGTACTCTTTCAAAGCCAAGCTAAACAATTAGAAATTTT
>JANOVY010000170.1:0-9990 GCA_031417635.1 Bacteroidota bacterium
AACCCCAAACCCCAAACTCCAAACCCCAAACTATATCGTATACGCTGCCGAAGCAATACTCAACCTCACCCCTTCACCCCCCAATATGACCGATCCACAGGCTTCTAAAGTAGCTCCGGTGGTTATCACATCATCAATAAGTAATATATGTTTGTTTCGAAGGGATGAAAAATCGGTTATTTTGAATACCCCCTCCATATTTTGCCATCGGGCGGTACGATTTTGATGGGTTTGGGTTTCTGTAAAAAGAGTCCTTTCTACTGAATTTAGCAGGATGGGTTTCTGCCAAATTTCTGCTATTCCTTCACATATTATTTTCGCTTGGTTATAGCCACGTAGTGTTTCTTTTTTTTCATTCAGTGGAAGGGCTACCAAAACATCAACCTCATCAAATCGATTTGATTGCTTTAATGCATATCCCATCATCCTTCCCAAAAAATAGCCAGCTTCTTTGTTGTCTTTGTATTTTAATTGTACGAGTATGTGTTGCAACAAAGATTCTTTTGTAAAATAATAGGCAGCTGCTGCATGCACAATCGGCAATCTGCCATAAAATATTTTCTCAACAGGATTTGCGGGCGATTGAAAAAAATGGGTTTCGGGTAATGAATGCAAACATCTAAGGCAAAGAAAATGAGCATCCGATAAAATATCAGTTCCACAACCTTCACAGTTATGCGGGAAAAAAAGATGTAGAAAATTGTTGAACGGAAAACGCATTCTACAAATTTCGGAACGGGGTTGGCTTGTGTATTAGGTATTTACCGCAGGAGAAGTTAAAGGGGTTAAAATAGTTAAAATAGTTAAAGTAGTTAAAATAGTTAAAGTAGTTAAAATGGTTAAATAGGTTTAAAAAGTATTTAACTACTTTAACCCTATTTAACCATTTTAACCCAGACTTACAGCCACCACCTAAAACAATTGCTGATACACTTCATCAACCCTACTTAAAGCCGTTACATTGATCTTATATGCTTTTGGGTCGAAACTTTTTTTATTATAGCGGGAGACGATGATTTTTTCGAAACCTAATTTTTCGGCTTCTGCAATCCGTTGTTCAATTCTGTTTACGGCTCTTATTTCTCCGTTCAATCCTACTTCACCGGCAAAACAAATATGAGCAGGTAAGGGAACATCTTCATAGGAAGAAAGCAAGGCACAAATGACAGCGAGGTCAATAGATGGGTCTTCAAC
Source organism: Bacteroidota bacterium (assembly GCA_031417635.1). Taxonomy (GTDB): domain Bacteria; phylum Bacteroidota; class Bacteroidia; order Chitinophagales; family Chitinophagaceae; genus Sediminibacterium. The sequence continues at coordinate 1,195 of JANOVY010000170.1, forward strand.
TTTTATACCACCGGCAATATTAATAAACACATCTTTCATCCCAAATTGAAATCCACCTCGTTTTTCTAATACGGCTAATAGCAATTGTAATCTTCGTAAATCAAATCCGCTTACCGTTCTTTGCGGGGTTCCATACACACTTTGCGTAACCAGCGCTTGCACTTCAATCAATAAAGGCCTCATGCCTTCTAATGTAGCAGCAATGGCACTTCCGCTGAGTTGTTCTTCTCTTTGGGCAATCAATATTTCTGAAGGATTGGTAACTATTCGCATCCCTTCTCCCGTCATTTCATAGATACCTAATTCAGACGTACTGCCAAAACGATTTTTTAAGGTTCTTAAAATTCGGTAGGCATAATGTCTATCCCCTTCAAATTGTAAAACCGTATCTACCATGTGTTCTAAAATCTTTGGTCCGGCAATGGCTCCATCTTTGGTAATATGTCCGATTAAGAAAACAGGGGTATTGGTTTCTTTGGCAAAGCGTTGAAATTCTGCTGCACATTCTCTGATCTGTGAAACACTTCCGGCAGAGGAGTCGATGATGTTGGATTGTAAAGTTTGAATAGAATCTACAATAACAATTTGTGGCTTTAATTTTTTAATTTCTTGAAAGATAGTTTGTGTGCCGGTTTCGGTTAGTAAGAAAAAGTTGTTGTTGGGAATTTGTAAACGATCGGCCCGCATTTTTATTTGTTGCTCACTTTCTTCACCGCTGATATATAAAACCCTCAGATTCTCTATTAACAATCCATTTTGTAAAAACAGAGTACTCTTTCCAATACCCGGTTCACCGGCTACCAAAATAATACTACCGGGAACGATGCCGCCACCCAAAACCCTGTTTAGCTCGGAGTCTTTGGTAACAATTCTTTTTTCTTTGGTGCTCACCACATCCTGTAAAGCAATCGATTTTGTATTTCTCTTTTCGGATGAGTAGTGATCCCAGTTTTCTTCTTTGTTATTTCCTTTGTCAAGAATTTCTTCCGTAAAAGTATTCCACTCGGCACAACCCGGACATTTGCCAATCCATTTAGCACTTTCATAACCACAATTGCTACAAAAAAATGCCGTTTTAATTTTACTCATCGGGTAAAGGTAATTGGGAAATTTGGGAAGACGATAGATTTAGCAGGTAGTATGAAACGAAACTTTCCGTTAAAAAAACAATTCCATTTTGAAAATAAAATGAAAAGAGATTAAAAAAATATTTGTAAAGATTTTAAGTTAATACAACAACAAAATAGAACCGCGTAAAAAAAATATTTTCGCCGCAAACCCAATGTTTACGGCACGTAAAAGGGCCAACATTGCTGTTGACCCGTTTTACTTACTAACCCATTAAATTCTTCCACTAAATTACAATAATGGGTCAGATTCCAAAATTAATTTTTGAATCTGTGGATAAATTACCCCTTATCCAATAAGCGCAGCAGTAATATTTTTTGACTGTTTTATTGTTTGTTTCAGAGACGAATTCAAAGCGAGAGGGTTTTAAAAATTTCAAATATTTGATTATGAAATTGTTAGAAATATATTAATATTTATATAATATAAATATATACTATATAAATATTTTAAAATCCTAACCCCTAAAAATAGACTACACAAATCATTTCAAGTAGAAAGTTTGGGTTACCATGATTTTTTGCTTAAAAGCAGTTCCTCGTATTGAAAAGTGGATATGAAAACGCATGTATTAATCTTTTCATAGTTAAAATAATAAACTTAAAAACCAATAGAATGATGATTTTCGAAGCAGAAAGGACAAAAATGAAATAGTTTTTTAAAAAAGTATATATATTGAAAAATTATCAAATGTAATTTATAACTAACTCATTTTCAGTGTATAAATAGTTTAATATTGTATTTAAGTTAAAAAATTGTCAAGTTTTTGATATTAAATTGTTAAAAAAAGTACAAAAAAAATTGGTTGTAATGCAGCTTTTACGTTACTTAGGTGGTCCAAAACAATGATGAACGGTTCTTAATTCACTAAAATTAACAACATGAGAAAAAATTTGCTTCTAAGCTTTTGTGCGTTTATGCTGGCTACCGTTAGCATTTTTGCACAAATTCCAACAGTAACCGGTAAGGTTACAGACGACAAAGGCAAGCCTATTGAAGGTGCCTCCGTTTTTGAAAAGAAATCCCAAAAAGGTACCAGCACCGATGCAAATGGTGTTTTTCGCCTTTCTGTAGCTCCGGGTAGTACAATTGTGATTTCCGGCGTAGGATTTTCAAAGACAGAAAAGGTCATTACCGGATCTGCAACAATTGATGTTCAATTGAAATCTTTAAGCGAAGATTTAAGTGAAGTAGTGGTTACCGCCCTAGGTATTAAGAAAGAAAAAAAAGCCTTGGGTTATGCGGTATCATCAATTGGTAAAAAAGACCTTGAATTAAAACCTGAAGTGGATGTAGCCCGTTTGTTGGCCGGTAAAGCACCGGGTGTAAATATTTTGGCATCAAGCGGTTTGGCCGGTTCGGGTACAAACGTTGTTATTAGAGCCATTAGTACCATATCCGGAAATGCGCAACCCTTGTGGGTAGTAGATGGTGTTCCTTTTGATGGAGGTACCAATGCACAAACTGGTTTTACTTTTGGAAACCAAACACCTAGTCGTTTTCTTGACCTTGATCCCAATAACATAGAGACCATTGATGTTTTGAAAGGATTAAGTGCCACCACCTTATATGGTGAGTTGGGTAGAAACGGTGTAATCTTGGTAACCACTAAAAATGGCACCACTACCAAAACAAGAACGAAAAATGAGGTAACCGTATCGCAATCTTTTAGTAGAAATGAAATTGCCAACCTTCCTGAATACAACGAATCATATGGTGGTGGTTTCGACCTTAGCCTTGGTTTGGCTTTCTTTAGTAACTGGGGCGCAAAATTCACCGATCCTCCCGGACAAGTGAATCACCCTTACAGTAGGGCAGCATTGAATGCAGCGTTCCCGGAATTTGTAGGCGCTAAATATGATTATAAATATTACAATAGTGTAGAAAGATTCTTCCGCAAAGGATTGTCCAACAATACATCTGTAAACTTTGCAGGTTCTTCCACCAATGTTAACTACAACATTAACTTTGGCCGTACTGAAGATGAAGGATTTGTTCAGGGCAATGGCTTAATTAAAACAAATATCGGAATGGGTGGTACTGCTAAGTTGACTAATAAAATGTCGGTTAGTGGAACTTTTAACCATGTAAATACAAACGTTAAATCTCCACCCACTTCTACCTCATTTGGTAGTAGGGCCACCAACACCTCTTTGTATGGAGATGTGATGTATACACCTACTGCAGTAGATTTGATAGGATTGCCATGGGAGAATCCTATCGATAAATCACATGTGTATTATAGAAACGGTAATGATATACAAAATCCTATCTGGACTTTAAATAATTCATTTACGGAAGATCGGGTTAGCAGAAATTTTGGAAATGTTGCAGCTATGTACGATGTAACTAACAAAATAAAATTAATGTATCGTTTTGGGTATGATAATTATGCGAATTCTCAATTATACGCTCAAAACAAAGGCGGCGTTACTGTACCAACCGGTTTTATGAGAACTTCCACCGGATTTAGTACCATTTTAGATCATACTATAACTGCCACCTACAAAACAGACCTTACCAATGATATTAATTTAGATGTGATTACCGGCTTTAACTCAAGAAGCACAGAGTATAAGCAAACAGGTTACTCTAGTAGTGATCAACTTGTTTTTGGTTTATTAGATCATACTAACTTTCAAACACACGATATTGTTAGTGAAAGCGGTGGAGATTTGGATTACAAAACAGAATCAATTGCACAAGGTGCATTTGCTTCTGCTACTGTTGGTTATAAGCAATTTGCTTATTTAACTTTGGGGGGAAGAAATGGCTGGACTTCACAATTGGAAGCAGACAATAGAAGTATTTTCTATCCAAATGTGAGTGCTTCCTTTATCCCTACAGAATCAATCAGTGTTTTAAAGGGTAAGAAAAACATTAACTACATGAAATTTCGTGCGGGTTATTCTACCGCGGCTAATTTTGGTAGCCCTTATCAAACAAGATCGGCCTTATCCATTGCAACTAGAAACTTTGTAACAGCAGGTTCTACAGTAGTGAATACCAATGCGATTCCTAACTTTTTACCAAACGCTAACTTGAAACCGGAATTATTAGCAGAAACTGAAATTGGTTTTGAAGGTAAATTCTTTCAATCTCGTTTAAGTTTTGATTTCACTTGGTATAATCGAGTTTCGAGCGACCAGATTTTGAATAGAGACTTAGATCCATCTACCGGATATACCTCTCAACAAATTAATGCGGGTAAAGTAACCAACAATGGTATTGAAGCATTACTTTCTTACAAAATCATAAGAAACAAAAACTGGATTTGGGATGTGACAGGAATTTTCTCAAAGAACGTTTCATTGGTATCTGATATACCAACCGATTTGAAAGAGATTGTGTATGCCGGATTTACTACATTAGGAAATTTTGCTGTGAATGGACAACCTTTGGGAATTTTAAAAGGATATTATTATCAACGTGCACCTGCAGCCGGACAAGTTCCCGGACCTAACGTACAAAATTTAGGTACTTTAATTGTAGGAGCTGGTGGTGATTACTTGGCCTCTACTAATATCGGTATCATTGGTGATCCAAATCCTAGGTATCGATTAACCGGTATCACATCAGTTGCATACAAATCATTTAGCTTTAAAGTACAATTTGATTATACGCATGGAGGCGATATGTATTCTTCAACTGCCCGTTCATTGTTAGCACGTGGTGTTACCAAAGACACAGAATTTGATCGCGCAGCCGGATATATTATGCCGGGTGTATTAGAAGATGGTAAAACGCCTAATAATATTCAAATCAGTGCAACGCAAGCATTCTTTAATAATGGGTTTGGTCCTGATCAATCAGGTGTGTATGATGCAACAGTTATTAGATTGAGAGATTTGGCAGTAACCTATTCCATACCAGAAAAACTCTTAGCAAAAACACCATTTGGTTCAGCTTCGCTTTCTGTTAATGGAAGTAACCTTTGGTATTATGCACCTAATTTTCCAAAGTACATGCATTTCGATCCTGAAACAAATGGATTGGGAGTAAGCAATGGTAGGGGATTGGAGTTTATTACCGGACCTTCTGCTCGCAGAATAGGAGTTAGTTTACGCGTAACTTTTTAATTCAAAATAAAGTAAAAAGAAAAGTATATGAGAAATATAAAATTTATTATCATTCTGGCGTTATTTTCAACTTCGGTTGCTTGTAACAAAGAACTAGATAGTTTGTTGGATAACCCAAACGCTCCTTCTGTAAATACGGCGGATGTGGACTTATTATTAAATACAGTTCAACTATCATTCTCCGGATTTTTTGATGATGTGTCAAATACCGGAGGTCAATTAACCAGACAACAAACCTTTTTTGGACCCTTGTATTCAAATGGGTTTAGTCCCAATTCATTTGATGGATTGTGGACCACCGGTTATACATCCATCATCAAAAATGCAAATGCATTAATTCCATTGGCGCAAGCTCAGAAAAGATTTACTTCTTCCGGTATTGCGAAGGTTTTAAAAGCATATACTTTGGGCACGATGGTTGATGTTTTTGGCGATATTCCTTACACGGAAGCTGTAAAGGGTATTGAAACAGTTAATCCAAAAGTAGATGGAGGTGCTTCTGTTTATGCAGCAGTGATTTCTATATTAGATGATGCAATAGCAGATTTTGGAAAAGCAGGTGCAAGACCTAGTGTAGACATATTTTACAATGGGTCAAATGCTAACTGGGCTTCCGCAGCAAAAACACTGAAACTAAAGTTTTTAATGCAAACTCGTAAAGTAGATGCAACTGCAAAAGCGAAGATTCAGGCATTGGTTACATCGGGCGATTTAATAACAACAATGGCCAAGGATTTTAATTACAAGTATAGTACAAACAGAATCGCTCCGGATAGCCGCCATCCAGATTATGCCGCAAACTATACAGCTCCGGGTCTTTCAAGTGAATATTTAGGAGATTGGTTTATGTGGGCTGTGGCAGCAGAGAAAAACGGGGGTGCTATTAGTGGACTTAGAGGGCCAACCTTGGATCCAAGACAACGTTATTATTTTTATAGACAAAATATCAATGGTGCCAATGTAAACCAGGTTACCCTTTCGTGTATTACACAAGCAAAACCTGCTCAATACACTGTTGATATGCCTTTTTGTTATTTAGGTGCAGGATATTGGGGTCGCGACCATGGTGATAACTCAGGAACGCCTCCGGATGGAGCTTATAAAACAACTTGGGGTGTTTATCCTGCAGCGGGTGATTTTGATGCTAACCAGGCAAAAGCAGTTGCTTTAGAAGTAGGCGGAAGAGGTGCGGGCATATTACCGGTATGGAATTCGGAATTCACTTATTTTACACTAGCTGAAGCCGATATTACAGGTATCACTACCGGTGGTGTAGCCGGTGCAAAAGCCAATTTAAACCTTGCTTTAAGAGCGTCGATGGCTAAGGTTACCGGGTTTCCGTCAACAGTAGGGGTTACAGTTGATCCTACGTATGCAGCTACTTCCGCAACCATAAATACTTATGTAACGCTTGTTTTGGGACAATTTGATGCAGCCGCAACAGATGAGGCCAAATTAGGCGTGATTATGAAGGAATATTATTTAGCAACTTGGGGCAATGGTCTTGAAGCGTTTAATAACTACCGATTAACCGGATATCCATTAGGAACACAACCCATTGTAACAACACCCAATCCGGGTTTCTTTGTCCGTTCCTTCTTCTATCCATCTGTATTTATTAACAGAAACTTAAATGCACCTGCTCAAAGGAGTTTGGGTACTACAGCTAGTAAAGTATTCTGGGATAATAATCCTGATAATTTCATCAAATAATAAATTTGAACCATGAAAAAAATCTTAAATAAATTAGTAGTCGCGATTGTCTTTGTTGTTTTTGCTCTGTCTTGTCAAAAAGCAGACCTCGCACTCAATAATCCATTGGTAGCCTATACTAATCTAGGTACCGGGAGTTATATTACGCTCAATTCTGCCGTAAACTATAATTTAAATTTTGCGGCGGTTGCAGCATCAAAAGTGGGTGTGAAAGTGGATGCCTATGCAAATAACATTGGCAAAATAAAAGAGATCAAGTTGTATGTGGTGAAAGGTGCATCTGCCGACCCGAAAGTATGGAAAATTGTAAAAACAATTCCTTTTAATGGCACTACCGAAGTAAGCGCCACGGGAGCTGAAATTGCAACAGCTTTGGCTACTCCCATTGGTGTTTTGTTTTCGCCAGGTCAATTTTATACTTTTTACAACCAAATTGTTACGGAAGATGGTAAAACATTTGATCTTTCTAATACAGTTGGTGCATTAGAAACAAGTTCAAACTATAATACATGTTTTAGATGGACTGCTTTTGTGGTATGTCCTTTTACCGGTAATATGGCCGGTAAGTATAAAGTTGTGCAGGATGACTGGGCAGACTGGAGCGTAGGAGATATTGTAGATGTTACCGATGGTCCGGGAGCGAATCAAGTTAATATCAGTAAAGTATGGCCTAACGTTGCTTATGGATCAGTAAAAACTCCATTGGTCATTAATGTGGATCCGCTAACTGGAACAGCCAAATTGCCTAAAGAAAACGAGGCATTTGCAGATTATGGTTCATTGGCAACCACTTATACACCCGGTTCAGGTACAGTGGGATATATATTTTCTTGTACAGGATACATTGGATTGAAAATGGGTTTAAAATATGGCGGTAGTGATCAAGGTATCTTAACCTTGACATTGCAAAAGCAATAAGCCTTTCAAAATATTTTTTTAAAAGTACCTCTCAATTTTTGAGAGGTACTTTTTTTATGTAGGATGGAATATGACTATTGGGCTATCACCGATTCTGATTTTTTGAATTCAGCTAGTATATATGGAATGCTAATTTCGAAAAAAAGCTTGTTTTCTTTCTATCAAAAAAGTTATTTTAAGAAGTAGCAAAAATGAGTATCTGAGAAAATATTTTGATAACTGTTGCCAAACAACTTTATGGATTGATTAATGATTACCAATTACAACCACTACCATTTAAAATCTTTGTCAATCATTGAATTGTAATATTTGCGAATCATTGTGTATTTCTCCATTAACCTTTACTCCTATATGGACTTAATTAATCCTTAATACACCTAACAGAAAACCCCACTTCTTTTCCATAATTACTGGTATAAATTCCTGCATCATCATGGCGGATAGATCGGAAGTATGCACTATTTGTATAGTTTTCAGTTGAGCACCACCACCCCCCAAAATATTCGAGCCCATTAAAACCCCCATTTAAAAAACGATAACCTCCCGGTAAAGCGGAGAAGCCGGTTGTATTGGTGCCATTGCCGGCATCTTTCCAGCCCTCCCTGCTTTTTAATTTTGCGCCTGTTACACTTTCGCCTCCTAAAAAAGTAATCAATTCTTTCCACTCTGCATGGGTAGATATGTGTTTGTTTTTTGGTGCCAATCCTCTTTTGTCATTTACGGCATACCAATTGTAGAGTTTTCCATATTTTTTTCCTTGTATAGAATCATTTTGATAATAGCACCATGCGGGTTTTTTAGCTGTTCCTGCATTTTGCCAAGCTTCATCTGTTTTAGCTTGGGGAATGCGGTCACCGTTCTTAAAAGTAGACACCGAAAGATTGTCAGCATCCCAAATTTGGGTACCTATTTTAATTTCTCCATTAATGGGTATGGGGACCTGTGTATTTTTTTCAGC
>JANOVY010000171.1:0-12616 GCA_031417635.1 Bacteroidota bacterium
TCCTGGTGTGCAACAAGGATTGGGCGATCATAGAAGCTCGTTTCTCAAGCCGCTTATCAGGAAAGATACCTTTGTAATTCGTTTTATGACTTAATAGCTCCATGTGGCAAAGTAATATATTTGTGTCCAAACAGTAGCTGCGGCCGGCAGGGATATTAAAATCCAGATTTGATATAACTCCAGTCTGCTTCCTCTTTAGTTACTATTTCTATAATTCCACCTTTTACAAAACCAGCTTCGAGTATAATTTTAAATTAGTGAAATTTATAATCAACTCCTGTTACCTGTGTAAGTAATGTTTGCGGAGCATCTAAGATTTTAGCATTCATGGGAGGTGTTGGTGTTACCGGCGAATTTGTTTTTAAGTATGCTTTTAATACAGTATGTAAAGTGTGCTGCGTATTTTTTGCATTGACCACACCTTTCATCCGGCAAAGCATATCGCTTGGGTCACCGTCTCTTTCGCAGGCACAGATGTTGTAATTTTTATTCAAATCAAGTGCTGCATCAGCAACCATTACCTGCTGCACCCGGTTGCCTTTTTCTCCAAAAGCATTAAAGGATACATGCATTCCTTTAAACTTTATCACCCAGCCGCCAAAACGTTCCGAGGCATCCTTTGCAAATACATTATTTAATTCCTTTTCTAACCACTCTTTTATTTGCTTACCAGTAACAGTTCCTGTTCTTACAGTACTATCAACCGGAAGCATATCAAATATAAATCCATCTGTAATGGGAATATTTCCCGTGTGGTCTGCTGTTGTTCTTGGCGGACAAAAACGGAAACCATTTGACAATACAATATCTACTTCCGGTACTTTCCATTTCAATGCATCCAGTATCATGGTATCAATCGGATTTTCAACAACAAAATATCTATACAAGGGAATGGTACTGTAACCGGCAATCTTGTAAATATCATCTTCAAAAGGTTTTTCGTTGCTTTTAATTAAAGCAGTAATTACGGCAGAAGGTTTGTGCTTATCCGCTGTTATTTCATCAAGTACGTACTCATCTTTGATTACTTTTCCATTTTGTATGGTAAGTGTAAGTTTGCCAACGAAAGAACCAAATGCGCCAGGCTCTACCACTTTTGCATATTTACATTCAATTGGTTTACGAACCCTTTCATGTGTATCGCCGCCTAAAATATAATCAACACCTTTACACGCTTCTAAATCGGCTAAATGTATTTGCTGCGATAAACCTAAGTGTGCTACTATCATAACGTAAGCACATTGCTCCTGGTTACGCAAAACATCTACATAATGTGCAAGGTTTTCTTCGGGCTTAGTATATATAATTCCTTTGCTGTAGTTAGGTGATTGACGAATGGGAACCAACGGATCGGTATAACCAATGAATCCGATTTTAACTCCCTTTATATTCCAGATGTGGTAAGGCGGAAAAATTAATTCCCCCTTTTTTCCTTCCCCCAAATCATGATACATATTGGCACAAACCTTTGGTGCATTTAATGATCCCAATAAAGTTTGCATGGCCTTTTTATAATAAATAACTTCCCAGTTTCCCGGAAGGTATAAATCATAACCTAACGCATTCAAGATGGGCACCATTGCTTTGCCGGTTGTTTTTACAGATAGTTCACTACCCTGGAACATATCGCCGGTATCAATCAAAAAAGTATTTGCATTTTTCTTTCTTTCTTTTTGCAAGTATGTAGCTAAATGTGCATAGCCACCTGTTTTACGAAATACGGCTTTATCATTTTCCCAAAATAACTCATCATGCGGATGCACCTGGCAATGCACATCTGTTGTTTGCAAAATAGAAATAGTGAAGGGCTTGTCATCAGCAATAATTTCATCTATTTCTCTGTTGTTTATTGTTTCGGCTATTGAAGCAATAGGAGTAGCTGCTAAAAAACCTGCTCCGGTGGCTGTGCCCAACTTTTTTATAAAATCCCTTCTGTTATTACTCATGATGACAAGTTTTTACTTTTATTTTTTTATTGATGCAATCGTTTTACTTTTAGCTCCTTCCTCTTTTTTCTTTTGCTCTTCTATAATAGGTTTAAAAGGGCCAAACTTGTGTTGAGCTTCAGTAAAATTATTAGCGTAAGGGCCAAATGGATGGTCGAATGGTTTTTTAGATTTATCCGGCCAGTCTTTTGGCACATTAATGTGTTGCCTTTTTTGAGATAGTACATAAGCAGTAACATCCCATGCTTCTTCATCAGAAAGTTGTGGGCTTTGATAGGTAGTACCCTGTGGCATATTATACTTTACATACTTTGCAAAATTGCTGATACGGTTAAGTCCGGCACCATCATTAAAGCTGCTCTTGCCCCACAATGCAGGAAATGTATATTCAGTTTTATCACCGTTAAAAACACCTTCGCCATTTGCCTGGTGGCAGCTTTGGCATTTAGTTGTGTAAGTAGTTAATCCTTTTTCCGGGTCTGCGGCACGGTCTAAAACTGCAAGGTCTTTAAAGCCTGATCCTTCAGCCTTTTTTCCTTTTTCTACATTGCTGCCTAAAAAATTTATATAAGCAACAATGGCTTGCATTTCTTTGCCGGCGGTATCAATTGCTTTGCCATTTAAGCTACGTTCAAAACAATCGTTTACTCTTTTATAAATATTTTCTGTAGTGCCGCTTCTTGCCCTGAACTTTGGATATAAGGAAGCAACAGAACCATAGTTGTTTGCAAAAACGGCTGTGCCAGCCTGCAGGTGGCAGTTCTGGCAATTCATTCCGTTACTTATTTTTAAAACCGACCCATTGGGTCCCAGATATTTTGCTGTATGTGCAATTAATTCCTTGCCGTATTCTACCTGCTCTTTTTGTTTACCTTCTGTAATGCTGCCAACTTCGGGAGCAGTCCAGTAAGCAACGCCATCTTTTTTTACATCTGTACTTGCTGCATCAGAAGTGCTGCTTTTATCTTTTGGTTTGCTTGGTTGGTTACCATAATAAAATATAACAGGCATAGCAATTAGACCCATTACCAGCACTACAATAACAAGTATTAACTTATTGATTACGGGTAACAACCCTTCTTGTATTCTATCGTCCTGTTCATTAAGCATACGCAATCGTTTATTAATTTAATGAGGTAATTTCTCTTTAAAAACACCATATAGATAAGTACCTACTATAGCAAATAGAAATACGATACCCATGCTTAAAAATCCATAGCCTATATTAACTATCATAGGGCCGGGGCAGGCACCGCTTAATGCCCAACCCAATCCGAAAATTGTTCCGCCAATCAGATAGCGGATAATTGATTTATCTTTTGGGTGAAACAAAATTGGGTTGCCATGAAAGTCCCTTATTTTAAATTTCTTTATTAGCGCAACACCGATAACACCCAATGTAACAGCCGTACCAATCATGCCATACATGTGAAATGCCTGAAAGCGGAACATCTCCTGAATCCTGAACCAGGAAATGGCTTCTGACTTGGCCATTACAACACCAAAAACAATACCGAGCAATAAAAACTTTATAAACTTCATTTGATTAAAATAAGAATGGTAGAATAAAAAATGTCATTATCAGTCCGCCGATGAAAAAACCAACTACTGCAATGAGTGACGGCACTTGTAAATCTGATAATCCACTGATGGCATGGCCAGAAGTGCAACCACCGGCATACCGGGAGCCAAAGCCTACCATGAGGCCGCCAACTGCTAAAACAAGAAACCCTTTTATAGAAAGGATTGCATCTAAACTAAACAATTCGGCAGGTTGTAAAGAAACCGGAGCTGCAATACCCAACTTGCTTAAATCATTAATAGTAGCCGGTGAGATGGCTACGCCAATATCTGATGATAAAAATTGCTTTGCAATGAACCCTCCAACAATTGCCCCCACTAAGAATACTAAATTCCATGTTTGTGCCTTCCAATTAAAATCGAAAAACTTTGTTTTCTTTCCTAACCCTGCGGCTGCACAGATGGTTCTTAAATTAGCTGAAAAGCCAAAAGACTGGCCAAAGTATAAAAGAAAAAACATGATGGCCGCTATCATTGCACCGGAAAACCACCACGACCAGGTTTGTGTTATAAACTCTCTCATGTACGTATTTATATTAGTTTAGGTGAAATGAAATAATGGGTTTAAAAAGATGGTTGATCAATTTTTCAGTAGCACTGTGATGAAATATACCGCCCTTACCATGTGTACCAATGCAAACCATATCCATATTGTTCATTTGGTTAAAATGCACAACACCTTTTTCAACATCCGTATCATTTATTAAATGACATTCATAATTGGTGATGTTGTTCAACTCTGCAAATGATTTCATATTTGCTTCTACCAATACCATTTCGGCATCCACCTTTCCTGAAGTAATTTGAAGCAGGTGAAATTTTGTATTGAATGCTTTGATCAGTTTGTGCATCAACTGAAAATCTTCCTTGGCAGGATGATTGAAATTGTGTACCAGCAAAATGTTCTGTATGTTCAGGTCAGAACGGTCGCACATTAAAGACAATACCGGGATTTTAGATTTCCGGGCAATCATTTGTGTTTCTGAGCCAGATAGCTTTTCCTTCAGGCCCCATGCACCTTTAGTTCCCATCACAATCAAATCGAAATGATTGGCCTCTGCAAAATTTAAAATACCATCTGTTACTTTACCCAAAACAAAATGGCTGTTAATATCGTTACCGTAAAGCGTTTTCAAATTAGCCAATTTTCGTTCGGCTATTTCTTTCTGCTTTACCACATAGTTTACATCAATTTCACCACAGGTTTGAATATTTCCTCCAGTATCCATTGTGACTGTATCCGGCACATTCATTACATGTAAAAAATGAATCTCAACAGGTGTTTTTTCTTCCAGTTTTTTTACCATGAGGTAAGCAAACTCTGCCTGTACAGAGAAGTCTGTAGGAATTAATATTTTTAAAATTTCCATGTAGGTTTATATTACAAGTTTTAGGCTGTTTAATTTTTAACTGGTCTTACTCATTTATTCAATAAAATGATTTACTTCTTCCCAGGTTCCACCATTTATTACGTTTTTAAAACCATTTTGCTCAAGTATGGTTTTGGCCTGACCGCTGCGATTACCACTACGGCAGAAAACAACAATATTTTCTTTTCCTTTAAACTTATTTAATTCGGTTGCTACGCTACCTAAAGGAATATTTACAGCACCTTTTGCACTGCCTCCGGAAAATTCTCCTGGCTCTCTTACATCTACTAAAAAAGCACCCTGCTCAATAATGTTTTTTAAATCTGCTGTTTGACCGCCGCCAAATAAATTTTGAAATAAGCTCATGATTTTTATTTTAAGAATGTAAATTAGTATTTGCATTTTTTGAAACTACAGGTTCCCCTGCATTCACCCATTCATTTATACTGCCTGAAAAGTTGGATATGTTTTTAAACCCATTCTTTGCCAAGATAGAATATCCTATTGCTGCCCTGTCGCCGCTTTGGCAATGGATGATTACTTGTTTGTCTTTACTCACTTTATCAAGGTTATCTGCCAGTGTACCAACAAATACATTTTCTGCTTTTGCAATATGCCCTGCATTGTATTCTGCTGCACCTCTTAAATCAATTACCTGCACACCGTTGTTAGTAATAAGCTCTTTGGCTTCTGCCAATGAAATAACATTTGCTTTTTCTAAAGTACCACCTGCATCTGTCCAAACAGCGGTTGAACCAACATATCCATAAATATTATCCAAACCAATACGCATCAATTTTCTTGTCAGGTCATCTAACTGGCTTTCATCAGCTAATAAAATAAATTGTTCATCATATTTTAAAATCCAACCTGCCCAGGTAGCAAATGCATTATTGCCTTGTATATTGTAACTGTCAGGAATAAAACCTGCAGCAAAATCTACTTTGTTTCTTGCATCAATCAGTTTCATACCTTGTGCCATTGCGCCTTTTAATTCTACAACTGAAAGTTGTTTCAGCTTTGGCACTTCTGTTAATAAAGGACGATCAACCTTATTCAGGTATTTCATCATGGCAAAATATTTTGGCGGCTCCGGTTGGTCTTCTAGTAAATATTTTACGAACCCTTTTTCATTATCCGCATACTGAAAAGCCCAGTTTCTTGCCTTTTCATATCCAACTGTCGTGCTGGGTACGGCGCCTAAAGCTTTACCACAGGCACTTCCTGCGCCATGCCCGGGCCATACCTGAATATAATCTGCGAGCGCATTAAATTTATTAATGGAGTTAAACATTTGATGTGCACCAGCATCTGCTGTGCCTGTAATACCTGCAGCTTTCTCCAGCAAATCCGGACGGCCAATATCACCAACAAAAACAAAGTCGCCGGTAAATAACATCACCGGTTCTTTAGAAGCAGGATTATCTGTTAAAAGGAAACTGATACTTTCAGGCGTATGACCCGGCGTATGCAATACTTCAAATGTAAGGTTGCCTAATTGTACCTTTTGGCCATCTTTTAAACCAATGTGTTTAAACCCATATTCCCAACCCGGGCCGCCTTCATCAGACAAGTACAAATCAGCACCGGTTAATGCAGCCAGTTCTCTTGAACCTGCCAAAAAATCGGCATGAATATGCGTTTCGAAAATGTGAGTAATCTTCATGTTATTGGCTTGAGCAATTTCGAGATAGGTATCCATATCCCGTTTTGCATCAATAACTGCGGCAACGCCTGCCTTTTGGCAACCGATGAAATAACTTGCCTGAGCAAGGCTTTTGTCGTAAATGTGTTGAAAAAACATAGTTATCTTTTTTTATTTTTTAAGTTTATTTGTTTTGCAAATATGGCATTCCTTTTTAGCTATTTTGGTAACATTTGTCACATTTAGCGCTTTGCTACACCGGTAAAAAAACTGTGTCAGCTTGTGTATCGTCTAATGTGATGAAGCAGATTTTTTTAAGGTTATTCTTTTATTAATGTCCACCGCCTGTTGGAAAAAAAATCTCTTTAATAATAATATAAATACCCATTATCAATACAAACCAGCCAAATGCTTTTTTCAATTTATCTCCGGATATTTTTTTAGATAGATAAATACCTATAAAAATTCCTAGCACTGCAAATCCGGTAAAGCCTCCCAGAAGTTTCCAGTCAATAACCTGGCTGCCCTGCAAGTCGCCAATAAACCCTATTAGCGATTTTGCTGCTATAATAAATAACGATGTGCCTACAGCCAGCTTCATAGGCATACGGGCAAGCAGTACCAATGCAGGTATAATCAAAAAGCCACCGCCTGCACCTACAAGGCCGGTAAGCAAACCTACCACAGTACCTTCCAGCAGAATCACGGGATAATTATATTTCATTGGGGCATTTTCATCAAATGCTTCTTTCTTTTTGCCCGACTTAATCATACTGATAGAAGCCAGTATCATGACCACAGCAAATAGCAGCATCAATGCTATTGGCTTTGTAATAACCAATGAACCTATAGAGAAAAGTTCTTTTGGTATTAATGGTACCAACCACATGCGGGTGGCATATACTGCGGCAATAGAGGGAATGCCAAAAATGAGAACAGTTTTAAAATCTACCTTTTTTTGAATGGCACTTTGCACACCGCCGACCAATGCAGTTGAACCTACAATGAACAGCGAATAGGCCGTAGCCAGTACGGGGTTTACACCCATCACATATACCAAAATGGGTACTGTTAAAATAGAACCGCCACTTCCAATTAATCCAAGCGATATACCTACAATTACCGCAAAAACGTAGCCTAATATTTCCATAATATCTTTCTTTTTAGTGGGTGCAAAGATGTTATTAAGAAATTTGGCGAATGGTAACAAAAGTTACATTGGAGGGGATATGTTATAAATTGATACAGCCGTATTCAATTCTTACTAAAAACTTCTTGTACCTGCAAAACCAACATTAGGCACGTTGTGTTACCTTTATTACCTAAATAATGAATAGCCTATTTCAATATTTCAAAAATTTTAATCCGCTTTCCAAAGAAGCGGAAGAAGCCATTGCAGGTATCAGCAATATTATCTCCATCAAAAAAAATAAAGTCCTTCAACCAATCGGGTATACTTGCAAAACAATTTATTTTATCAATAAAGGAGTAGCCCGTATCTATTATCATAAAGATGGCATAGACATCACAGAAGGCTTCTATTTTGAAAACAACATCATTGCAAGAGTTGAAAGCCTGTTTACCGGCAAGCCAAGCCGTAAGGCAATACAAATTTTGGAAGATGCAGAAATTGTGGCCATTGACGCGATTGCTCTATTCAAGCTGTATGATAAGTTCCCTGAAATTGAAAGACTATTTCGCAAAATATTTGAAGCCGGGCATGTAGATACTGTAAACCGCCTAGAAGGTATACAGTTTCATACAGCCGAAGAAAGATATAAAGCCCTGTTAAATGAAGCCAATGATGTACTAAAAAAAGTGCCGCTTAAATATGTCGCATCTTACCTCGGCATTACACAAGTAAGCCTTAGCCGCATAAGGGCTCACCGGTAATTATTTATCTTATGATAAAAGAATAGCCGTTTGCAGTAGCCACCTTTGCAGTGTAAAATATTACACTGACAACATGCAACAAAAGGAAATTAAGTTAGGTCTAAAAGAAAACTGGAAACAGTTTACATTGCTTGTAATCATCAATGCTTTTGTAGGTGGGATTGTTGGTTTGGAACGTTCTATTCTTCCTCAGATTGCCGAAAAAGAATTTGCCATAGCAGCCAAAACAGCCATTCTCTCATTCATCATTGTGTTTGGAATTGTTAAGGCCATTGCCAATTATTACACCGGTACTTTGGCAAACAAATTCGGAAGAAAAAAACTGTTGGTAGCCGGTTGGATAATTGGTATTCCCATTCCATTTATTTTAATGTTTGCTCCCTCGTGGAGTTGGATAATAACTGCCAATATACTTTTAGGCATCAACCAGGGTTTAACCTGGAGTAGTACCGTAGTAATGAAGATAGATTTGGTAGGGGAAAAGCAACGGGGCTTTGCTATGGGCTTAAATGAATTTGCAGGATACATTGCAGTAGCAGCAGTAGCATTTTTAACCGGTTGGATAGCCAGCGAATATGGCATAAGGCCGTATCCATTTTACATAGGCGTTGTATTGGTTTTTTTAGGTTTATTGGGAAGCGTTTTTTTTATAAAAGACACCAAATCTCATGTAGCAAAAGAAAGCATTAATAATACTATACCACTATTGAAAAATATATTTTGGGATACAACATGGAAAAACAAAAACTTAGGTTCAGTAACACAGGCAGGTTTAATCAATAACCTGAATGATGGAATGGTTTGGGGCATTTTCCCAATCCTGCTTGCAACCAAAGGTTTTACCATTGGTGAAATAGGAATGATTACTGCAATATATCCGGCCGTTTGGGGTCTCGGTCAACTGTTCACAGGAAAAATGGCTGACAAGTTTTGCAAAAAAGATATGCTCTACATAGGAATGTTTTTACAGGCCATTGCCTTGATTGTTTTGGTTTGGGCTAATACCATGTTTCATTTTATTGTTCTTTCATCCATCTTAGGATGGGGTACAGCAATGGTATATCCAACATTTTTGGCAACAGTGTCTGAAAATACACATCCGCAAGACAGGGCAAAAAGTATTGGCATTTTCCGTTTGTGGAGAGACCTGGGATATGCTATTGGAGCCATTCTCACAGGTATCATTGCAGATTTAGTAAGCATCAATGCAGCTATTATTTTTATCGGTCTGCTAACGCTGGCATCTGCATTTATCATCCACTATAGAATGGGATGCAGAACAGATGGCCCATTGAAAATAAGAGATTGGATAATGAATAAAAATAGGCAACATAGCGAAAATACAAAAGTGCTTTGAAATACAAGAACTTCAACAGTTAGATAAGTAACAAAGATACAGAGATCGGCACTGGAGAATCCGGAGGCATTGACCAGTCAAATCCGGAAGGGATTGATCAGGAAAAGTATTGATTATCAATATATTTCCTGGTCATTTGAAATCGGAAATAGGCGGTCAGGCTTACTGGATTTTCCAGCGTTATCGAGCGAAGCGTAGATAATCAAAATGATGCGCAAGCACATTTTGATAGTGGCCAAAGTAGTCCCGAGTACTCGGGACAAAGATGAGGCCATGCGGCCAGAGCGAAAAGGGTCTAGGTGTTTAAGAAAGTATTCATTCAATTGTGTTAGCTATGCTCAAGAACACTTGACTTTATAATAAACAGTTACATTCAATCCGCAGGATCCTCTTCGAGAAACAGAATGTGGGATCAAATCATCGAATGCTCATTACCGTACAATAGTAACGGAACCCGAAAAAAGCAAGTTCTTGAAATTGGGTTTGATCATATAATAATAGGTAGCAACCGGTAAGGGTTTGCCTTTAAAGCTGCCATCCCATGGCCGACTATACCCAACAGTACTAAAAATTTTCTGCCCCGTTCTTGTAAATACCTCTACCAATGCCCCGGGATAGTTTGCCAGTTGCGGAATGGACCATACATCATAGACCCCATCGCCATTTGGGGTAAAAATATTGGGAATGATAAAAGGCTCGAGCACAAGGATGAATATTTTGTCTTCAACAGAACAGGATCCTGTTCCGGTAACCCGCACTGTATACTCCTGGTTGCTTTTGCCGGTCAGTATCGGGTTTCTCACTGTATCACTGCTAAGGTTACTGCTAGGGAACCAGAGAAATTGTAAGCCCTCTCCTTTTACAAATGGTGTGAGCCTTACTGTTTCTTTCTCAAAAATAATGAGGTCATTGCCGGCATTCACATAGGGGATGGGTTGGATGGTATACTTTACTGTATCCCTTACTGCGAGGCAATCTCCGTTACCGGTAGATACCAGATAAAAGCTAACAGCACCTTTCTGAATATCCGACCGGGAGGGAGTATAGGTTTTGAAAAGTGAAGAACCCGTTTGCTGAAAAGAGCCCGAACCCGAAAACGACCAGCCACCACCACCGGCATGTATGATATCGCCCTGTAAGTTGATCAAAGAATCATTGGCACAAACAAAATAATCCGGCCCTGCATTTGCCTTCGGTGCCGGTGTGATATTAACAGCGATATTGGAAGAAGATACCGGGCATACTTTGTTATTGGTTGTTTGCAATGTTAAGGTCACTTTCCGTTTAAGGGTATCATTCTGGTCGGGTATGTACCTGGCAAACAAACTGGTATTATCCGGTAAAAAAGCACCTTTGCCATCCGAACGCCAGATTCCTGCCTGTGTATCTTCACCGGTAATCATACCCGAAAGCGTTACAGTAGCATTGTTTGCACAAACGATACTGTTATTACCGGCATTGGCTACAGAAGATTTTACAACAGACACTTTTGTGATGGCTGTATCGCTCATGCATCCATTTAAGAATGCAACTACCCGGTAAGTTTGTTCATCGGCTTTGGTGATATTATTTAGACGAGGGTTTTGTATGGAAGCGCCATACCCCGATAAAGTATTCCAGGAAAAAGAAGCACCCGGCAGACTGGTGGAATTTAGAATCAAGGTATCTCCTTCGCAGCGCGGGCTATTGTTACTGATGGAATTGATATTCGGCTTCTGGTTAACTAGCACGTTAACAGAAGAGGCGTGGGTGATGGCACAACCCGGTGTACTGACCGTTAAATTATAAGCACCCTCATTTGTTTTTTTTGCTACCGCTATGGATGGTGCACGATCCGTTGAACTAAAACCGCTTGGCCCCGACCACTGATAAATGATATTGGAGGAAACATTCGTTGCTTTTAATGTGATGTTATCGCTGCTGCATACCGGAGAATTGCTGGATACGAAAGGTGCGGTTGGTGGAATATTTACTGTAACAATTACAGAATCGGTAAGACCGGTACATCCGGCAATAGATGCGGTTACATAATAAACACCGGCGTTACTGTTTTTTACAGCAGTAATCGATGGGTTCTGTGAAGCCGAACTGAATCCGGAGGGACCGGTCCAATTATAGGTTGCACCGGCCAATCCACCGGCTGTTAACCGCAAAGTGGTTAGTTCACAGATTGGCGAATTACTGGCAGCAGCAGGTGCAGCAATTACCGGGGCAATATTTTTTACAGATGGAGAACTGGTACAATTGTTTACCGTTACCACCAGTTTATAGAGTCCCGCAGATGCCGTGGTAACATTGGTGACAATTGGGTTTTGTAGTGTAGAAGAAAATCCCTTGGGCCCACTCCATTTGTAGCCGGCACCGGCTATCGTGGTGGTAAAAAGATTGATCGGCGTGCCTGCACATATGGGCGTACTATTGGAAATCAAAGGAGCTATCGGTGTCGGCTTTACAGAAGCGGTATAGAAAAAAGGATCACCCGTACATCCGTTGCTGGTAGGGACAATACTATAGATTACCGGTACAAGGTTGACAGTCGTGTTATTTAATACTTCTGTGATGATGCTGTCAGTGTGTCTGCTCGAAGCAGGATTACTGATCCCTGTTACCACAGAACGATTCCATGTATAGGTTGTGCCGGGCCGGTTACTTGCGATCAAATAAGTAAAAGCATTGTCAGAACACACCTCTCCCGCAGTAGGGCTGGTGATGGAAGGCATACCTGAAACCTTTACCAATGCCGGGCTTCTGGGTCCGGTACAACCGTTTACGGTTGATTGAACATAATAAGTAATATCGGCCGTTAATAAAGGTGAAGTAAAAG
>JANOVY010000172.1:0-2486 GCA_031417635.1 Bacteroidota bacterium
CCTTTGACTTTTGGGTTTTTGAGCTCGGTTATGCACCTATTCGCAATTATGTAGGTTGGTTTGTTGTTTCTATTGTCTTGCATTTTGTTTATCACCTTCTAAACACGAAGGGAGACTTTACTTTTTCTTGTCATCTTTACGCGGCTCAATTACTATTCTTTATTTACTTCTATGGATTCCACAGTATATGACTATGCCATAGTCGGAGCAGGCGCTGCAGGCTTACACTTAGCCATGGCTATGTCAAACGATAAGCACTTTGAAGCAAAGAAAATCTTGCTGATAGAGAAATCACAAAAAGATGAGAACGATAAAACGTGGTGCTTCTGGGAAAAAGGAGAAGGTAAGTGGGACAGTATCACAACCAAAATATGGGATAAGGCACAGTTTATCGCGAGTGATCAGCATATAAATCTCAAGATGGGCTCGTACCGATATAAGATGTTAGCCTCTCTTGATTTCTATGCTCACACAAAAAAGAAACTAGAACAAAAAGAAAACATTAACTGGATAACTGCTGAGGTTAGAACTATTGTAAGCGGAAATACAAGTAAAATCGAAACAGACGGCCAATCTTATGCAGCAAAGCATGTGTTTGATAGCATTATCACTCCAGACTTTTTCAATTCAAATGATAAGTACACTCGGTTGCTACAACATTTTAAGGGATGGGTTATTGAAGCTGAGCACGATGTCTTTAATGAAAAGTCATTTGTGATGATGGATTTTAGAATCACAGTGCCTGGAACTACTTGCTTTACTTATGTACTTCCCATCAACAGCAAAAAAGCATTAGTCGAATTCACTTTTTTTACGCCAGAGTTAACTGACGATCAGAGTTATGATAATTTACTTGGTCGTTACGTCAAGGAGATACTTCAAATTGAAAAATATCAAATTGTCGCAGAAGAAAAAGGAGTGATCCCCATGAGTGATTATCCCTTTCAAAAGCAAAACAATCAATATCTAACTAAAATTGGTACAGCTGGCGGATGGGTAAAACCGGCATCAGGTTACTCGTTTAAAAATGCAGAACGTTACAGTCAACTCATTATCAAGAATATCAAAAATAAGAGATCACCAGGTTATCGCTTGTTGAATAAGGTATTCAGAAAATACGATGCTCTTTTTATTGATGTGCTTTACCATCATAATGAATTGGGAGTGGGTTTATTCAAAACCATGTACGGCAAAAATGAAGCTCATAAAATATTAGCCTTCCTTGATGAAGAAACAACCTGGTTAGAGGAAATAAAAATTATGAATTCTTTCAATCCTTGGCCTTTTATCCGATCACTTACTAAAAAGTTAGTAACGTAGTTCGGTTATGGAATTTGAGAATCCATTCCTGTAAAAGGCACATACCAAAGCGAACAAATTTTATATAAGGTTCGCAAGAGGATTTCTTCCCTCCCAAGTACCAATTGATTTATAGGGCTTAAATCTGGCAAAGAGTTCTTCTTTGTACCAATTTAATTTCCTGGTCCTATTTATTGCCTCCCGATGTTCTTTACTATGGTAGGCAAAATTATTTAAAGATTCAATATTCTTCCAGATACTTAAAGTTGCCATTTGGATAACAGGTAGTTCCCCTACTCCCTTGGTATAAACAAGTCCCTTATTAGCTTTTAATGGAACATGAGAAGTGGGCACGTATCTCCAAAATGAAATAACCTTATTCCACTTAATCGTTGCTCGTGTCAGCACCAATATGAGTTCTCCATCAGGTAAAGATTCTTCAGCTTGAAATGGATTCCTTCCATCCCACAGACCGTGAGCGGAAACATTTTTCAAATAGACTGTCCACACTTCTATCGTTCGCTTCTTATAGTCTTCCAGAAGTTCTGAATCATCAAAGAAAACTTGAGCTCCACGTTCATTTTCCCAAACCTGCAATAGCACGAAGGTTGTCCAATCAGGAAAGGCATTGAAACCTAAACCCCGACCACTTCCCATCAATTTATAAAATGACTGATCTTTTACTTTTCCTAAACTCTTATGCGCAAGCTGCATCATTGAAAGCGCCCATAATTTAGAGCGGAAAGTCTCGAATTTAAAAAAAGTTACAGTTGTAGTCTGTGTCATGCCATACAAACAAAGAAGTGAAGTGTATGTTCTGATTTTTTTTACATGATCATTAATTCATGTCATCCACAAAACATGAAGCAATCAATTAATACAAAGCCTTAGCTCATCTACTGCTTTTGAAAAGGGAGAAAAATAAACCACAGATTCAGCGGGTAGTTATGAATCTGTGGCTATGACCTTATTTTAATGACTTCAGGTCTGCTGTCTTCTTGAGGTTTTCAAAACTGATCTTTATCTCTTCCAGTTTGTTGTTTGTTAATTCATACACCTCCTGCTGCTGATCATTTGGTGGAGCATCCGCACTTGATATTTGACCTTCTTTAGCCATTGCCAGCAATCGTTCCAATATTTGTGGTGGGTTTCTAAATATATCAAAGCGCGCACCGGTTTGGTGAATT
>JANOVY010000173.1:0-93509 GCA_031417635.1 Bacteroidota bacterium
TTAGATGTGTTAATTGTGTACTCGCCAAATAAGGAATGGCCGCTAAAAAAGTATTCCAGCCATAGAAGCTGTAATCATAAGTACCTGCATAGTAAAACCTAACTAGTAATAATGTCATTGAAAAACCAATAGACATCAACAACATTTTACTAATACCGGATATTTTGAAACTCATGAGTATGATAATAATTTGGGCAGAAAAATAAGGATGCCTATAATAACACTTACCATAACCGACCAAAGAACCGCACCGGCTGCCACATCTTTAGCGGTTTTAATGAGCGGATGCACATTGGCATGTACTACATCACAAATATTTTCAATTGCATGATTGATCATTTCAAGCCCTATTACGATTGCTATGCACAAGAGTAAAATACTCCATTCAATGATGGAAACGTTCAACAACAATCCTGCTACGACAACAAAAGCACTGATGCCAATATGAATTCTTCCATTTCGGTCATTTCTGATAAAATCTGCCATGCCATGAAAAGCATGGGTAAAAGCTTTGCTAAGCGGTTGCGTTTTCATTGTACCTGATTGATGTTTTCTCTGCAATCCATTTCTACCAAAATGCTGTGCAGCCGGTATAAATAAATAGGTGATAAATATATTTTTATCAGTTAATCCTTTAAATGCGGTTCTCTTAATTCAACAGGCTTGGTGACTCTTTTGCGCATTTGCATATTTAGCATTTCAACTGAAAACGAAAATGCCATTGCAAAGTAAACGTAGTTTTTCAAATGCAATTCATGAGTCCCCTCGCTGTTCCATCCCTCTACCAACAACACAAAACCAATCATCACCAAAAAAGACAGCGCTAACATTTTCAAAGTGGGGTGCTTATGTATGAAAGCAGAAATCTTAGGACTAAATAAAAACATAATGATCATGGCAATGACTACGGCACTAATCATGATCTCTAAATGTTTGGCAGTTCCCCCTGCTGTAATAATACTATCGAAACTGAATACCATATCTATCAGCATGATCTGCGCTATCGCACTGGCAAAACCCAATGGCTTTGTTTTAACCCCTGCCGCTACATCTGCCTCGCCCTCTAGTTTATAATGTATTTCTTTCACTGTTTTATAAATGAGGAATAAGCCCCCTGCCAACATCACGATACTAGCCAAATCAAGATCATTTCCGAATAAAGTGAAAACGGTGATCCCTTTTTGGGCAAGTAACCAACTCAATCCAAATAACAAAATGGTTCTTGAAATCATACCGGTTATCATCCAAATAAGCCTTGCTTTGGGTCGTTGCAATTTTGGAAGCCGATTCATGATGATGCTCACAAAAATCACATTATCAATTCCCAATACAATTTCTAAAATAACTAGTACTAAAAAACTGATCAGACTTTCTGTTGTAAATAAATATTCCATATAAATTTTGTTTTGTAGAACGGGAAAATGAAAAGGTGTTAATGTTGAGAAAGATGATGACAAATATTTTTTACGATGGAAGGACCTTCATACACAAAACCCGTCCACACCTGCACCAAACTAGCACCTGTATTTAACTTTTCTTCTGCATCAGCGCCGGTAAAAATACCCCCACTGGCGATGATGGGGATGGTACCCTTGGTTTGTTTAGAAAAATAGGAGATGATCTCGGTTGATCTATTTTTTACCGGCAAACCACTAAGTCCGCCGGCTCCGATAGTCTGGAGTCTGGAGTCTGGAGTCTGGAGTTGTGCGCGGTTGATGGTTGTATTGGTGGCCACCAATCCACTCAACTTTACTTCAGCACTTAGATCAATGATATCATCTAACTGTTCTTGTGTAAGATCCGGCGCTATTTTTAATAACAAGGGTTTAGGGGAAGCTTTTGCCTGATTAACATTTTGCAGTTCAGATAAAATTTTCCGCAAGGATTCTTTTTCTTGCAATTCGCGCAAGCCCGGTGTATTGGGTGAACTCACATTTACAACAAAATAATCCACACAATCAAATAATTCATTAAAACAAAAATGGTAATCCTTCCATGCTTCTTCATTGGGCGTTACTTTGTTTTTACCTATGTTACCGCCGACAATCAATTTTGAATGTTGAATTTTAAATGTTGAATTATTCCAAAGTATGAGCCTTTTTCTAATTGCTTCAACCCCCTCATTATTAAAGCCCATTCGGTTAATAAGTGCTTTATCTGCGGGCAGCCGAAATAATCTGGGTTTTTCATTTCCGGCTTGTGGTTTTGGGGTAACGGTTCCAATTTCTACAAAACCAAAACCCAGTGTTGCCAATGCAGGTAAGTAGCGGGCATTTTTATCGAAGCCGGCACCCAACCCTACCGGGTTAGTAAAACTCAATCCGAAAACATTTTTTTGTAAGTCGTCATTTTTATACCCAAACCCGGCATCTATCAAGGATCGCATAGGGCTAATTCGGCAAGCCGTTTGAAGCAAATTCATCGAGAAATAGTGCACTTCTTCAGGGGGAAAGCAGAAAAGTAGGTCACGAATAAGCGGATACAACATGCGGCAAAGATAAGATAGTAGAAGACTGATTTTATGAATTGTCTGCATGTACAGAAAATTCATACAATACCATGCATTGTCCTAATTCAAAATGATACTGTATAGGAAACCCTTCCCGTAATTAAATGACGGTTTGGTTTTTTACCCAATTTGCACTAGGCGTTCTGTGTTTATTTGTTTACCAAGCGATACAACCATTGTCCGAATTCATAACCGTTTCTCCATAGTGCAATGATGAGAGCAACCATGATTACCGGGAATAAAATTTTAAAGTAGTTTGATTTAAAAAATTCTTCTTTTGTCATTTTTTCATTTTTTTTAATTTGGAAAAATACATTAAACTGAACAGTATTTAATATTAATAGGTTTAGAATGATAGGCAAAAAATATTTTTTTGGCTGTGATGAAGGCAAAATATTTTTTTAATTGAATAATCATATACAACATTAGCAATCGAGAGGCTAAAGCCCAATGTAGTTAAGTTAAGAAAGCAGAGAAAAGTAATGTTCAATAATCAATTTTCATCCGCCTAAGGCGGACTCAATTTTCAATCAAGAACACTTAAAAATTGAACATTAACACTCGCTATCTATTTCTTAGGCCATATATACCAACATTAAGTAATAGTAGTAAAATGCTTTGTCCCAAAACAAAAATATCATTTTATTTAACAGAACATAAAAGATTAGCCCAATAACACTGCCCCATCGGGGCCGCCGCTCAGTAGCTTCATCAATATGCGATTATCCATTTGCCCTGTAAGGGCTGCCCTTTTGCAATGCTGCAAATGATACAGGTACGGATTAGCACCGCCGCTTGCTTCTTCATCGTACAAACAATTTCATTCAATTATTTCACACGAAAGATGCCGCACCCAATGGGTAGCCCTTACAGGGCAATTCCTTTATTTATTTTTTCTGTGCTATAGAGCGGATATCCCTATGGGATATTAGCTTAGCATACTGTTTCCCGGAAAAAGATATTTCTAAAATAATCCTTACCTTAATGACATTGGAATTTAGCTCCGCGAATGCATCATTTATGAGGCGATGTATTCTTTTCATTCTCCACATATTATTCGATCTTTCGAACGCGGTAGCCCTCACCAGGTCGTCGTACATACGACCCAAACAAACAACCAATTCATCCTGGGCTACATCTATGCCCACAACCTGTTTTAAAATCTTTTTCATCTTTATTGTTTTTAATTTTAATAAAGTGAAAAATCTCCCTTCGTTTTGTCTCCTGGTTGGATATTCTGGATATACCGAACTTGCGATATTCCTTACATTCTGTTCAAACTCGAAGAGATAAAAAAGGATGAGGTGTTTTCTATGTGACAATATGCTATAAAAGCTATTTTATACATTAGTGTACTCTCATCCCTTTTTCACTTTTAAAATCAAATCTCAATATCTTAAATTCTATCTCAAAGAACTATTTTTACTTACTTTGTAAACATAGGAGAAACATAGGAGGACATAGGTTTTAGAATTACATGCCATTTTCCTTAGCCTATTGTTCCTATGTGTTTCCGTTGAATTTATAATAGACCTTTCCAATAGATTACATAACAGATGAATAACAGACAACTTTTCTTACAACATATTGCCCAAACATCAACTGCTCCCATTGGAATCGAGATGGTAAAAGCAGCGGGTATTTATCTGTGGGATAACCATGGCAAACAGTATATTGACATGATATCCGGCTTTAGTGTCTGTAATATCGGACACTCCAATCCCAAAGTGGTAAAGGCGGTACAGAATCAAGTAGCCGAATACATGCATTTAATAGTTTATGGCGAATACATTGAATCTCCTCAAACACAATATGCCAAGCTGTTAACAGATCATTTACCTGAAGCGTTAAACTGCATATATTTCACGAATAGTGGTACGGAAGCTACAGAAGGAGCTATGAAACTGGCTAAGCGAGTTACAAATCGATCAAAAATAATTGCGTTTAATAAAGCCTACCATGGAAGCACACAAGGGGCACTGAGTGTGATGGGTGATGAATATTGGCGAAATGCATTTCGCCCCCTTTTGCCTGATGTACACCATTTTGATTACAATAGTTGGGATGTAATAGCGGCAATTGATTCGCAAACTGCCTGCGTGATTATAGAAATAGTTCAGGCTGAAAGCGGTATTACCGCTGCTTCAAAAGACTGGATACTTGCCATCCGAAAAAAATGCGATGAACATTGTGTCTTATTAATTGTAGACGAAATTCAATCAGCTTTCGGCAGAACCGGCAGTTTATGGGCTTTTGAGCAATATGACATGATTCCTGATATTCTTTTGTTAGGCAAAGCATTGGGCGGTGGAATGCCTTTAGGGGCGTTTATTGCCAGTAAATCTTTAATGAGCACACTAACTTATGATCCTGTGTTGGGGCATATCACTACTTTTGGAGGCCATCCTGTATCCTGTACAGCCGGAAAAGCCGCATTTGAAGTATTGCTAGATGGAAATTATATCAAAGAAGTAAAACGGAAAGAACAAATCCTTCATACATGTCTCGTCCATCCATCCATTCGCTCTTATCATAGTTCGGGACTTTGGATGTCTTTGCAATTTTCGACAGATGAGTTAAATAGAGAAATCGTTCATCAATGTATTCAAAATGGATTAATTACCGATTGGTTTTTATTTGCACCAGACAGAATGCGAATAGCTCCCCCATTAATTATTACTGATGATGAACTGAAACAAATGTGTGGTACTATTTTGAAAAGTATTGTTGAAGTGATAGGCTGAAGGCAAAAAGCTGAACGCAAAATGCTGAATGCTGAACCCAAAACGCATAAGATAAACAATCCTTGCAAATGCTAGCATCACAACTACAAACCACAGACCACAAACCACAAACTATTTCTCCGTTTCCATCCTGCAAAAACGGCTATACAATTTTTCATAAATTGGAATGATATTTTTAATATCGAAACGGCAGGCTTGTTGATATGCGGCTTCTTTCATGGTTTCCAGTTTTATCTCGTTGCTAAGTAATTCAATCGCAAAATCACTCATAGCTGCAACATCACCCACATTGGCTAAAAAGCCGGTTTCTCTCTGAATATTTATTTCAGCTAAACCACCTGCATTGGTACTTATTACCACAACTTTTGCTGCCATTGCTTCCAGTGCAGCTAAACCAAAACTTTCGTATTCAGAAGGAAGTAGAAACACATCACTTACTGCCAGTATATCTTCCATTTGTTCCTGTTTTCCTAAAAAGCGTACATCTTCATCTATCCCGAGTGACCTGGCCAAATCTTCAATAGCGGGCCTTTCAGGACCATCACCAACCATCAATAATTTAGCGGACATTTCTTTACGAACTGCGGCGAATACCTTAACTACATCATCCACTCTTTTTACTTTTCTAAAATTGGATGCATGTATTAAAATCTTTTCATTGTTAGGAGCAATTACTTTTCTAAAGGCAGCAATGGGTTTTTTATTAAAGCGAGCAACATCAACAAAATTATGTATCACTTCTATATCCTTGTGGATATCAAAAAAACGGTATGTCTCCTCTTTTAAATTTTGTGAAACAGCCGTAATGGCATCACTTTCATTGATAGAAAATGTAACTACCGGTTCATAGGTTTTGTCTTTTCCAACCAAAGTGATATCAGTACCATGAAGGGTAGTGATGACAGGGATATTTCTTCCATTTTTCTTTTTTACAATTTGCTTTGCCATATAGGCTGCAGATGCATGCGGAATGGCATAATGAACATGTAATAAATCAAGATCATGATTCATGATCACGTCAACCATGGTGGAAGCCAATGCAACCTCGTAAGGTGGATAATCAAATAATGGGTAGGTAGGAACTCTCACTTCATGATAAAAAATATTGGCATTAAAAACATTCAACCTTACCGGTTGCTGGTATGTAATAAAATGAACTTGGTGACCTTCATCAGCCAATGCTTTGCCTAGCTCAGTTGCTAAAACGCCACTCCCACCAAAGGTTGGGTAACAAACAATTCCTATACGCATATATCCTTAGTTTGGGGTTTGGGGTTTGGGGTTTGGGGTTAATTTTATCCTTAAATGCCGGATAACTCCAAACCTCAAACCCCAAACTACAAACCAATTTTCTTGCAAGTAACAATTAATTTTTCATTCAAAGTTTCCTTTCGTCATACTTGTTGAAACAATACAATATCTTAACTTTATCGCTATGAAAAAATATTTACTGATCTTTTTAGTAATTCCACTGATTTCAGTTGCTCAGAACAGTGAAGATGCCATTTTTATTAAAAAGATATCTGATGAAATTCTTCGGAATGGAAAAGCTTATGAACAACTTTATCAATTAACAAAGCAAATAGGAGGCCGCTTGGCCGGCTCTCCTCAGTCTTATAAAGCAGTTCAATGGGGTAAAGAGACTTTAGAGAAAAACGGAGCAGATAAAGTATTTCTTCAAGAATGTATGGTGCCGCATTGGGTTAGAGGTGGAAATGATGTGGCTTCTATAATCGAAGTCGATCACAAGAAAACAAATAGAGAATTGGATGTGTTGGCTTTGGGTAATTCATTGGGTAATGGCACTATAACTGCAGAAGTATTGGCCGTAGCAGATTTTGAGGAATTAGAAAAAAGGAAAAATGAGGTAAAAGGTAAAATCGTTTATTATAATCATGCTTTTGATCCTACCAATATCAAACCTTTCGTTTCATATGGACAATCAGGCATTTACAGGAGGTCCGGTCCCAGTCTTGCTGCCAAATATGGCGCAGTTGGCGTAATGATCCGCTCTTTAACTGAATCAACTGCCAATGATCCTCATACCGGCGGAATGGCTTATATGGATTCTTTTCCTAAGATTCCCGCTATTGCCGTAGGGCCAAGAGATGCTGACGAGGTTTGGGAATTAAGTAAAAAGGCAAGTTTTACCATGTCGATGACCACTCGTGGTCATTTCCTTCCAGATACAACGGGTCATAACGTAATAGCTGAATTGATTGGGTCTGAGTTTCCCAATCAGTACATAACAGTGGGCGGTCATTTAGACAGCTGGGATGTAAATGAAGGGGCCAGTGATGATGGCACCGGTGTAGTACATACCATTGAGGTAATGCGTGCGTTGCAATCAATTGGTTATAAACCTAAACACACCCTGCGATTTGTATTATTTGCGAATGAAGAAAATGGACTCAGGGGTGGTATCAAATATGCAGCTGTGGCTAAGGAAAAAGGCGAGAATCATATTTTTGCATTAGAAAGTGATGCAGGTGGTTTTACTCCCAAAGGGTTTTCTATACAAGCAAGTAAAGAACAAATGGATAAGCTTCAAAGTTGGATTCCCTTGTTGTTTCCATATGGAACCTCGGAAATAACTACTGATGGAGGTGGTGCTGATATTGGCCCTTTGAACAGGACTTTTGGCACACCCGTTGGGGAACTGTTTCCCGACCCACAACGTTATTTTGATTTGCATCATGCAAGAAGTGATATATTTGAAAATGTTAATAAAAGAGAATTATTATTAGGTGCCGTTAATATGGCTGCACTGATTTATTTAGTTGATAAATACGGTTTGTAAAATGAATAAAAGAAAAATTATCTGGACAATACTATCCATTATTGTACTTTCTTTTTCAATTTTTATTTATTGGCGGTTTTATTTTGTCTTGGCTGAAGGAACGCAGGCAGGTATATTGAATATTTTTCAAAAGAAAGGAGTCATTTTTAAAACGTTTGAAGGAAAAATCATTCAAAGTGGGTTTAAAGCGAATATTCAAAGCAATGAATTTTCTTTTAGCGTTACCAAACCTGAAGTAGCAGATGCCTTACTTAAGATTTCGGGGATGGAAGTAAACGTTCATTACGTTCAATATTTTGGTTCATTACCATGGAGAGGAATGCAAAAGTATTTTGTAGATAGTATATATGAAGTGAGGGGAGCAAATATGGAATCCATTATTAAGCCAAAATAATTTCTACACTTGAAAGCATAATCAGTATTAACATTTATTAGGCGTGTATTAAGAAGATAGCCAGCCTTTTATGAATGTCAGGAATTTCTTTTTTCCAATTTTTTATACTTTTTGTGCGAATGGTCTCTGAAGTCCCGGTAAGATCCACAGCAATACAAAAACGAGTTTCATCTTTGCAGGCATTTAATACATCTTTTATAAACGGGTTATTGCGGTAAGGAGTTTCGATAAATATTTGGGTGCAATTTCGCCTTTGAGAATCTTCTTCCCATTCTTTCAGCTTTTTTTTCCTTTCAAAGGAGTCAATTGGCAGATAACCATGAAATTGAAAGCATTGTCCATTCATCCCACTTGCCATTAAGGCCAATAAAATGGAGCTAGGTCCTACCAATGGTTGTACAGTAATATTCGAATTTTGGGCAGCCTCAATTAATGTTTGACCCGGATCTGCAATACCCGGACATCCTGCTTCGCTAATAATACCTATGTTTTTTCCTGCCATTAGTAATTGTAAAAATTGTTGCTTCACTTCCAATTCTGCTTTATGAATAGTGAACCATTGGTAATCATCAATCACCATTTCTTTCCATATTTTTTTTAAAAAACGACGGGCTGTTTTTTCAGATTCTACAAAAAATACCTGACTATCTTTTACAGCAGAAAGAATATATAGTGGAATGGTTTCCATGGCATCTTCATGCAAAACAGTAGGAATGAGATATACTTTACCGCAAGGCATAATAGATTATCTAAAAAGTAAAAAATTATTTTTCAACCTGCTTTAGAGGATATAAGCTCAATGTGGCAGCTACAACTGAATAAGCTGGTGCTAATATCCAGCCAATAACAGGCAATAAATGCATCATATAAAAAGCTAGTCCATTACCCACTGCAAGCCCTTTGTGAGAACTAATAAAAAAAATACTTTCAGCGGGAGTCTTTCTATGCCTTTCCATGCTGTAATCTAACATGGAAAAACCGTAATAATAACATTCCACCAATAATGCTAAAATGGGGGTAAGCCAACCTGCTAATGGAATTAGACTAAGTAATAGGATAGACAAGGTATACACCGTTTGCCATAAACTATTTCTAATGGCAATCCGAATACCTCTTTTGATATCTTTCCAAAATTGATTATAGCTGAAAGGGATTTGTTTCCCTTCAATGATGGCCTCAGTCCGTTCACTTAAGTAAGCGAATATTGGGGAACCGACTATTAAAAACAGGTATTTAAAAAGCGAGAAGTAAAACAGCATTAGAATAAGCCACAATAACAAATGGCCCATGATGAACAAAAAACCGAGAAAACTGCTGTTCATTCTTTGTAGCCAACTATTTAGCCCCGTTTTTAATGCAATCCATTCTATAAAATTGCTGGAAGTTTGGCTGAAAAAATACATGCTAATGATAAATAGCGTAGTATAAATAATGCCCGGAATTAATATCCATTTCCATAGTTTATGTTTTTGTATAAACTTATGGGCCTGAAAAAAGGCTTGTATGGCAATAATCATTTCTTTCAGCACATTCTAGGTTTTAGCTTTGCAAAGGTAACCAATTCGAAATGTATATCATTTTGAAAGCAATAACGCTTCAATTTTCCAATAAATTGCGTTAAGTTTTTTTAAACAAAGAATTTTATATAAAAAAAGCAAAATGATACATTATTGTAGTATTTAATAAATTGAGGTATGATTGAGTGGATAAATGTCTCATTTCGATTATGATAAATAATATTATATGATATTAAAACAAGGGTTTATATTTTTCATTTGTACAATCCTCTATATTAATCTCTCAGCACAAAAGGGAAAAATTATTCGATATGGATCTTCCTATTCTATGTTTCCGGATTTTGCAAGAGCAGAAGGGCATTATTATGAAGGTATGTATTATGATGCTGCCACTCATTATAGCGACAGTAGTATTTTAATATATGTACCTACCGGGTTTTCTCAAACAACAAAGATGAATCTGGTATGCTGGTTTCATGGATGGGGTAATATGATTGATTCGGCCTGTAAACAATTTGAGTTACTTACCCAATTTGAAAAATCGGGTAGAAATGCAATTTTCATTTTTCCGGAGGGGCCCAAAAATGCGCCCGACAGTTATGGTGGGAAGTTGGAACAGCCTACCATTTTTCAATCGATGATAAAGGAAGTAGTATCATTACTTTCGGAAAGGAATATTATTAAAAATACAAAAGCGTTCAATATTAATGATTATGATATTAGTCTAGCAGGTCATAGTGGTGCTTACCGGGTAATCAGTAAAATTATCAACCAAACGCCTGTAAAGGAAGTTGTTCTCTTTGATGCCATGTATGGAGGAAACGAAGCATACCTATTATGGCTTTCTGATTCAAGTCATCGATTTATTAATATTTATACTAAGCAAGGAGGAACATATGAAAACAGCCAATTCATCATTAAAAAGTTGCAAGATTCACTACGTATCCCAATCATTTCGGAAAACGAAGATGCAATATCTAAACAGGTTTTGCAAGCCAATCGAAAAATTTTTATTTTCAGCCAAAAGGAACACAATGAAGTAATTAACCATAATCGTAATTGGGAAAGATTCCTGCGTGATATACCCGTTAAAAAATAGTATAACTACCCTAATCTTTCTTTATATATTCTTTTAGATTAACACCCTAAAATAATATGTATGCATAAACCTGTTCAAGCTTATCCCGCAAAAATTGCAGAAAGGATATTTTATGTAAGGAGTCAGAAAATCATGTTCGACTTTGATCTGGCTCAAATGTATGGTGTTGAAACGCGAGCCCTTTAACAGGCCGTAAAAAGAAACCCGAGTAGTTTCCCTAAAGATTTCATGTTCATTTTGAATATGGCTGAAGTGAAAAAAATGGTATCACAAAATGTGATACCATCTAGGAAACTTTTGGGTGGAGCAAAGCCAATGGCATTTTCAGAACAAGTCGCATCAATGCTTTCTAGCGTACTCAAAAGCAAAAGGGCAGTGAGAGTTAATATCTCTATTATGAGGGCTTTTGTTCAAATGCGGCAGCTAGTGGAAGGTAACAGAGAACTTGCAAAGAAAATTAATATTCTCGAGAAAAAATATGATGGGAAGTTTACATTAGTATTTGATGCAATCAAGACAATCTTACTTCAAAAGCAACTTCCAAGAGAAAGAATGGGATTTATGAAAGATAAAATATGAATGATGGTATCACAATTTGTGATACCATCATTCATAAAAAATTGGAAAAAGTAGCGATCTTAAATTACCCAATTCTTATTTAAAATTTAGGGCAATTCACCGGTCTATCAGTTGTAGGTCTGCGAATATAAATTAGGGATATTTCAATACCTCCTCTGTTTTGAGAGGCAGTTTTTAATTCAGATGAATTATAATCATAAGTGATCCCAATTCTCATATCATTAAACTCCAATCCTAGATAGGGGATGATGGCATCATTTAATCGAACCCAGCTTCCAAAATAAAAGCTGGCTGGTTTCTCAACATCCGGATTCGCTAATAACTGAATGGCACCGCCTAATATTGTTTCAGAAGCACCGCCTTGAAACATTTGCATGGCACTTACGTGTAATGTACTGTTAGTGCCCAAAGGAAAATAGCCGCCACCATGAAAGGTAGTTCGAGGATTCAGTACATATTGGGCACCGGTAAACGTTTGTTTTGGTCGATTGATATGATACATACTGATACCAAAATAAAAGTTATTCCTTTCGGATGTACTTCCATTGTATAAGAAACCGGCATTTACATCTACATAATTCGATTTTAGCGTAGATGTATTAAATAATTCTGAAGTAATTCCGGTAAAACCTGAGCTTGTTAACTGATCTTCAAATTTAAGTTCAGAAGTATTAATGAGCATATTAGCATAGGTAACTTGAAATCCGGCACCTAATTGATGCATGCCATCTTCATCCAAACCTTTGTGGTAAGCAGTTGATACGGAGGCATAGCTAAATTTTACTGCCCCATTAGCACTGTTATCATTATATCCAACAAAACCAAGCCCCCATGTATCATTGGCGGCAATTTTAGTTTGCATGATATGAAAATCCATTGAAGCAGTTGCCGTTGTAAATGCATTATTAATCGTGGGCCACTGGTTTCGATAGTTACCCGCTACCCGGTAAGTTCCAAAAAATTTACCCGTAAAGGCAGGGTTTAATGTAAGTGGAGAGGACGAAAATTGAGAGAAATGAGGATCCTGTGCAAAGGCAGAACCTACACATGCACAAAGAAAATACATTGATATTAGTTTTCGTATACTCATAAACGAATATCGAATTTACGAGAAACTTATCATCATCGTCTCTAACAAACCCAAATATTATGGGGGTATTAACGAATTCACAACAGTTGTTATTTACGCCTAACCTTCTTTTAAGACTGCACTTTTACACCAAAAGCCAAATCCCCTGCATCACCTAAACCGGGAACAATGTATCCTTTTGCAGTTAATTCATCATCAATGTCTCCACACCAAATCTGGATTTCTTCGCCACATTCTCTATGAACGTATTCAATTCCCACCGTACAGGCAATGGCTACCACTATATGAATTTCTTTTGGCGAGCCCTCACTTTTCATGTACTGAATGGTTTTTACAAGAGAAGCGCCTGTTGCCAGCATGGGGTCACTGATAATAATAATTCGGTTGTCTAGGTTCGGAGAACTCATGTATTGCAGACTAATTTCGAAACTTCCATCCCGATGATGTTTGCGATAAGCAGAGATAAAAGCATTATCTGCTTTATCAAAATAGTTCAACATACCATTGTGTAAGGGTAAACCCGCTCTTAATATGGTGGCTAGTACCGGCTGAAATTCCAATACTTTACTTTCATGGATCCCTAGTGGAGTGGATATTTCAGCAGTAGTCCAGGATAATTGTTTACTTATTTCGTAAGCTGCCACTTCACCAATCCTTTCCAAATTACGACGAAAGCGCAATCTATCGTTTTGCACATTTACATCTCTCAGTTCCGAAACCCAGTTACTTACCAGGCTGTGTTGTTCACTTAAATTAACTATCATAACTAGGATAATTGGGGGTATAATAATGCATCAAAACTAAATTCAATCTTTTGTAATTGAAAATTTATGTTTTGTGTTACTTTTTTTGCAGAATTGCCTTATTTTTTCATCCTTTTTCATTTCTTTTAACATGGAAACTTAAAAGTTGAACCAGAAAGTATACGTTTACATTTGCAATCATTTTTATGACAAATAAACAAATTAGAGAATAACATATACAAGCCTTATTTTATGAAATTCAGTAACATTCAAAAATTGATACGTTTAGTGCTTTTTTTAACAGTCATGACTGCCTGCAAGAATGAAGAGGAAAAAATAAAATTCGATACTTTGTCATATGAAGCAGAAAAAGAATCGCTGGCCTCCAAAGAAAAAAAGAGCCCTGCCAATTTTTTATCTGCTACTATTCGCTCTCGAAAAAATCTGATTGGTCAAACTGTGGTTATTGGCAATCTTTCTAACCATGCCACTATTTGCACCTATAAAAATGTGGAATTAAAATTATCATTCTTTAGTAAAACAGCTGTTAAATTAGATGAAGGAATGGAAACTGTATATGAGAAGGTGTCCCCGGGCAAAATGGTTAGATTTAAAACAAAATATTTTGCTCCTAAGGGAACCGATAGTGTCTCTGTTGTAATAATTAAAGCAGTAGGAGAAATCAATTCACTTAATAATTAATAAATTAGACAAAGGAAAATTTATCCCCATCAAACAACCCCTTATCACTTAATTTCAAATGAGGGATTACTAATAAAGCCATAAAGCTTAATGTCATAAAGGGAGCCGCCAATTTTGAACCTAATAATTTTGCAGCAGTATCCATTTTTGTATAAGATTCTGCAACTTCATAACCATCTGCAACACTCATTAAACCGGCCACCGATAAACCAAGCACATCTGAGGTGTAGTCCGATACACAACTGATGCCCCCTCTTTCTTTAATAACAAGATTGATGGCTTTACATAAACTTTCATCATCTACTCCTACTGCCACAATATTATGACTATCATGCGCTACAGAAGAAGCAATTGCCCCATTTGTAAACCCAAAATTTTTAATAAAACATTTGGCAACAGGTGCTGAATAATATCGGTTAACAACTACCATTTTTAAAATATCATTGTCAATATCACTAATCCATTCTCCATTTTTTTCATTACCTGTTAATTGTAAACGATTTGTGATGAGTTGCCCATCCAATGCTTCAATAACTGGAATCATTCCATTTTCAGAAGGGTAGTTGTCTTTTTTTATAGTTAATTGATCTATGCTGATTTCCTTACAATCAAATCGGTTGATTGGTATAGATGGAACAGATTTAATAAATGATTTACTTTTTTCTGCAACCAATTCTCCATTGATATAAGTTTGATGGATCTTAAAATTTTTCAAATCTTCTGCTACTATAAAATCCGCAGGGTCTCCTTCTCTTAATAAACCGATATCTAGTTGGTAATGTAAAACAGGATTAATACAGGCTGCCCGTATTACATTAAAAATATCAATCCCCCTTGCAACTGCCCTTGCGCATAGCTGATTAATATGCCCGGCTACTAAACTATCTGGGTGTTTATCATCACTACAAAACATTACCATTTTTGGATGATCATCTACCAGTTCAATCAACGCCTCAAAATTTTTAGCTGCACTGCCTTCTCTAATAAGAATTTTCATTCCATGCGCCAGCTTGTCTAAAGCTTCTTCCACAGTAAAACATTCATGATCTGTTGATATCCCCGCTTCAATATATTGTCTTGCTTTTTCTCCTCTTAAGCCCGGGGCATGTCCATCTACAGGCTTTCCAACTGCATGGGCATAGGCAATTTTCTTCATCACTTCTTCATCCTTACCTAATACGCCCGGGAAATTCATCATTTCACTTAGGTATTTTATTTCTTCTTTTTCTAATAATTTTTTTACATCATCACTTTTCAAAGCAGCTCCTGCTGTTTCATATATGGTCGCCGGAACACAACTAGGTGCCCCAAAATTGAATTTAAAAGGAACTTTGCTTCCGTTTTCTATCATAAATTCTACCCCTTCCAATCCACACACATTGGCTATTTCGTGGGGATCACTTACTGTTCCTACTGTTCCATGTACCACTGCCAATCTTGCAAATTCACTGGGAATCAACATACTACTTTCTATGTGCACATGGCTGTCTATGAAACCCGGAAGAATATATTGGCCGATTTTCAAAGACTCATTACCGATTTTCTTAATAGAAACGATTTTGCCATTTTCAATGCCCATCTCAGCCAAATAAATGGATTTTTTCCATACATCTACTAGGTTTCCTGTGATTGTAAAATTGGCCGCATCCATATAAAAAGTTTCTTAAATAGCCTGTAAATTAACGAATGGTAATTGATGAATTGTAACAAACAACTTAATTTGGGCTTTCAATTCAAAACGAAAGTAAGTATTATGAAAAAAATTATGGGTTCTTTATTCTTGTTAATAACTGTTTTTTGTGTTCAGTTAAACGCACAGACTGTTGAAGAAATTCTTGGTAAATATGAAACCGCAGCCGGGGGGAGAGAAAAATTAGAAGGAATCAAAATGTTGGAAGTAACCAGCAATATTAAAATGGGCGTGATGGGACAAAACATTGACTTGCCGTTAACGTTGGTTCGTGAAAAAGGGAAACTATTTCGTCGACAAATTGGTGGTATTATGGGAATGCGTGACAGTTATACGATGATTACGGATACATCGGGGTATGTTTACATACCTGCTATGCGAGGATTTGGTGGCGGTGACAGAGGTGGTTTTGGAGGCGGAGGTGGTCCACAAATAGGCGAAGAACCCACTATAATAAAAATGAAACCTGAAGATGTTAAGGCACAACAATATGAGTTGGATTGTGCTGGCGCTTTTCCAGAATTAGTGAATTTTGCAGCTAAAGGGCATAGTGCTCAACTCTTAGGTACTGAAAAAGTTAGTAAGGTTCCCTGTTTTAAAATAAAAATGACATTGAAAACAGGTCAGTCAATTATTTATTTTATTGATACTCAAACTTTTTTGGTTAAACAAATGGAAGCTACCGGAGATATGGCACTTAACTTAACCGGATTCGGTAGTTTAATGAAAGCTTTTGGCAGTAATATTAAAAAAGACACCAAATCCACTATTTTAATCAAGGAATACCAAGATTTTTTTGGTGTCAAATATCCCAATAAACTGATACTCAGTTTCGGACCCGTTGAATCGGAAGTTGAAAATTCTTCAGTTAAGATTAATGAAGGTCTTTTGGAGAAATGGTATCATGTTAAATAGTTTTTTTGAAAAATTAATCATTGCCGATTCAAAATCTTCACACTGAAATAAGTATATTACTATCCCAATTTACAAAATCATGAGAAAAATCGTCTTTTTGCTACACGCAATAGTATTGTTGTCTATGCCGCTAATGGCACAAAAAAAAGAGAAACCAAAACCCACTACAGCCCCCGTGGCTAAAGAAGAAAACACAGATTCTGTTTTCTATTCTAAAATCGCCTATCGTTCTATTGGTCCATTCAGAGGGGGGCGTAGTGCTGCAGTTACCGGAAGTTATAAAAATAAAAACAGTTTTTATTTTGGAAGCACCGGTGGTGGCGTTTGGAAAACCAATGATGGGGGAAGTAACTGGAAAAACATTACAGATAAATATTTTGGAGGAACCATTGGGTCTGTAGCAATTGCTCCCAGTGACGAAACCATTGTTTATGTAGGTGAAGGAGAAAATAGTATGCGCGGCAACGTTGCGGAAGGGTTGGGTGGTATATGGCGTAGTGATGATGCAGGTAAGACTTGGAAAAATTTGGGTTTAAAAGACGGACGACACATTGTTCGTATCATCA
Organism: Bacteroidota bacterium; assembly: GCA_031417635.1. Taxonomy (GTDB): domain Bacteria; phylum Bacteroidota; class Bacteroidia; order Chitinophagales; family Chitinophagaceae; genus Sediminibacterium. The sequence goes on from JANOVY010000173.1 coordinate 17,349, forward strand.
TTCATCCGAAAGACCCCAATACTGTTTGGGTAGCTGTGATGGGACATCTTTTCGGACCCAATGAAGATAGGGGTGTTTTTAAAACAACTGACGGGGGTAAAACATGGAAGAAAACTTTATATATCAATAATCAAACTGGCTGCTCAGATTTAGTAATTGAACCCGGTAATCCTACCGTAATGTATGCAGGTATGTGGAGGGTAATTCGTACACCCCATAGTATGGAAAGTGGGGGTGATGGCAGCGGCTTATATAAAAGTATTGATGGAGGAGAAACTTGGACTAGTTTTTCTGCTAAAAAAGGGCTGCCAAAAGGAACTTGGGGGATTGTAGGCGTTGCGGTAGCCCCATCTAATACGGATAAGCTGTATGCGATTATCGAAAATGCTGCAGGTGGTTTATATATGAGTGCCGATGCTGGCGAAACTTGGACATTAACCTGTAATGACAATAATATTCGCCAACGTGCCTGGTATTATAGCAAAGTTTTTGTGGATCCAAAGAATGAAAATTTAGTGTATTGCCCTAACGTGAATTTTATGCGTAGTAGAGATGGAGGCAAAACTTTTCAGGGTATGAATACGCCTCATGGGGATCATCATGATTTGTGGATCGATCCGGAAAATGGAAACAGGATGATTGTGGCGGATGATGGAGGTGCTCAAATTAGTTTTGATGGAGGAAATGACTGGAGCACTTTAGGCAATCAACCTACTGCCCAGTTTTATAGAGTTTCTACTGATAATGCTTTTCCTTATCGCATACTAGGGGCACAACAAGACAATTCAACCGTTAGAATAAAGAGTAGAACATCTGGGGCAGGAATTACAGAAAAAGATTGGGAAGAAACTGCCGGTGCGGAAAGCGGCTATGTGCAAGCCGATCCACTAAATCCGGATATTGTATATGGAGGAAATTATGGCGGATATTTATCAAGACTAGATCATAAAACGGGTGAAAACCGTGCCATTAGTGTGTGGCCTGATAATCCGATGGGTGCCGGTGCTGATGTTCTAAAATATCGCTTTCAATGGAACTTCCCTTTTTTCTTTTCACCCCATAATCCCAAGCGATTATATGCAGGAGGCAATCATTTATTTGTTACCGAAAATGAGGGACAAAGCTGGGAAACCATTAGTCCGGATTTAACCACGAATGATAAGTCCAGACAAGCATCTAGTGGTGGCCCAATTACAAAAGACAATACCTCTGTTGAATATTATTGTACCATTTTTACAGCCGCTGAGTCTACATTGGAAAAAGATCTTTTATGGACAGGTAGTGATGATGGATTGATACATATCAGTAAAGATGGCGGCAAAAACTGGGAGAATGTAACTCCTCCGGAAGCGGGGAAATGGATGATGTGGAACTGTATTGAAACAGATCCATTTAAGAAAGGAGTCGCATATTTCGTAGGCACGAAATATAAGTTAGATGATTATGCTCCCTATATTTTTAAGACGGAAGATTATGGAAAAACTTGGAAAAAAATTACCAACGGAATCGATAATATGCATTTTACTCGGGCAATGAGAGCCGATAAAAAGCGACCCGGACTATTGTATGCAGGTACGGAATTTGGCATGTATATTAGCTATGATGATGGAGTAAATTGGAAAAAATTTCAGTTAAACCTTCCTGTGGTTCCAATTACAGATATTACCATTAAAGAAAATGATCTGATAGTAGCTACACAAGGTCGTGCATTTTGGGTTATTGATGATTTAACTGTTATACAAGAAAAAACATCAACTGAACTAAATAAAAACATACATATATTTTCTGTCAACGATTCATATCGCACAGAGGGAGGGGGGAGAAGAAGAAATCGCGGACAAAATAGCGGTGCTCAAAATATTGGCGAAAACCCAACAAATGGCGTAATCATTAATTATATTTTAAAAGCGGCCAATGATTCATCAAAAGTTTCTGTGACAGTTTTCGATAAACAAAATAAACCCATTAAAACTATTAGTACTAGTGCTAAAGAGGTTACTGATAAAATAGAAGTGAATGATGGAATGAATCAATTTGTTTGGGATATGAACTATCCCCCCGCTGAAAAAACAGATGGGTTTATTCTATGGAATGGAGGCATCGGTTCTGCAAAAGCTGCGCCGGGAAAATACAGTGCCCGTATTCGTTATGGAAAGGACTCTGCCGATATACCTTTTGTGATTAAAGCAAACCCTAATTATAAAATGACAGAAAATGAATATGATGCACAAGTATCGTTTTTATTATCTGTGAGAGATAAATTCAGTGAGATTCAAAAAGGAATTAAAAATATCCGGTCAGTTAGAACGCAAATAAATGACTTTACGGCTAAGATGGATTCTGTTGGTACGAAAGAAATTAAAAAAATGGCAGATAGTATTAACAAGCAAATGACATCTGTGGAAGAAGCGCTTTACCAAACCAAATCAAAAAGCGGACAAGATGTATTGAATTTTCCTATTCGCTTAAACGATAAAATCGCCGGTTTATATGGTGAAACAGCCAGTGGCTACATGCCTCCTAGCAAGCAATCCCGTGAAGCTTTTATTGAATTGGGTGGCCAAGCAGATGTTCAGCTAGCCAAACTTAAAAAGATAATGGATATTGATTTGAAAGCGTTGAATAAAATGATCAATGAAAAACAATTGCCGGTGATAGGGGTAAAAAACTGATTGGCGAATTAATTAATAGAAATTCGCCAATCCATTAATTTTTTAATTATAGGTTCAACCAGTAATTCATTTTAAAGACAACAGCTCTGTTCTTGTTTCTAAAAAGAGGATCAGTAAAATAGTTATCAGTATATACAAGGAAGAAATCGCTCATAGGCTTAAATCTATATTGCAAACGACTATTGATATTAAAGTTATTTCTTTGTGTATTGTATTGTAAAAAAGTAGTCCAAAAAAGTTTTGTTGTAAAATTAAATTCAATCCTCGGGGCTATTAAAAATAATTCGTCTGTGCCATATGGATCCGGAAAACTTAATTTATTATATTCAGCTTGCAAGGCAATATTTAAATGTGGTTGTTTTCGAAAAGTTAGCGTAGTACGAATACTCTGAAGTGTCCCATTATAAAATCCGCCACCGGATGCACGAACAAAAATACTAATGGCTTTTCTGAAATCAGACCGATATCCCAAGCTTACTTGTTGGTAATTATATCTGCCTATGGGTATTGGCGTTTGGTCTGTGAATGAAATGGGAAATGCTAAATTCACTAAATTGGTGCTTGCCGATACAAAAAGCATTCCTGTATTTTTAAACATCATATTGTACTCCAATTCAGTTGAGGTCTCATTTAACGAATTGTCCGGGTTGAAAACTGAAAAGCCGGTTACATTCATTCCATGATTGGTAATCTTACTATCTTTTGGGAACATTTTATATCCCAGCTGCATAAAGGCTTGTTTAAAACCAATTCTGATAATCGTATCTCTGGAAGCGTCAAAGTTATTGATCCTTTCTATAAATCCCATATCAGTGTAATAGTTAGTGCCCAAGGTTCCAACATCAACTACTGCACTAAAATTTCGACCATTATAAGCCATACCTGCATCTATATATGCATTGTCTGTTTTTATCCCCGGTTTAAAAGAATGATGATAAGCTGACCAAACATTCCAAGTCCCTTTTAAATTATTATAATTAAAATCAACCCCAGCATTCCTTCCATAGGCACTTAACGGATCTTTTCGTTTTTCCTCTTCTGAAATATTATTTTCTCTATTCAGAAAATAGGCTTTCAATACTGACCTTTTGAATAGTCTTTGACTGATACTGGCTGCCGAGAAATTCTCAGGAGAATAACTGTCTTTTCTTCCTGTCTGCATATTCATTAAACCTATTCGAGTACTTTTTGTGATATTTCCTGATATCCTGGCACCAAATAAAATAGGGATTTTATTTCCGTTTTTATCCAATCCGATTGTTCGAGAATAAAAAGGACGAATGGGGGGTATGCCATATTGAGAAAACAAGTCTGAATTTTCTAAGAAAAAAGTTCTTCTTTCTGGAAAAAAAATACTAAATCGACTAAGGTTTGTTACTTGTTGATCAACTTCCACTTGCGAAAAATCTGGGTTTACCGTGAGGTCAAGATTTAAAGAAGAGGAAAGGGCAATTTTAGCATCAAAACCGGCATTGGCACCACTTTTATTTGGCGTTCCATTTTCTTGATCACTATTTGTGTTGCCGGTTACATAAGGTATAAAAACCATATTGCTTCCCGGCAGTGGTGGAGGTACTTTCCACAGCAATGCCCCTGTGTATCCCAAATCCATGGATTTAAAATTAACAGGCACATGTGTCCATGTAGAATATTCATTCGTTTTTGTGTCAATACGAACGAAGTTTAATCCCCATAATAATTTTTCGGCAGAATAACGAATACTTTTAAAGGGTATGGCTATTTCTGCTGTCCATTTATTTTCATGCAATTTTGTGGCAGAAAACCATTTATTATCCCAACTCCATCCCGGTCCATTTTCAAAATCCGGAAAAGGAAGCTGGTCTTCACTTTGTGCATTATAGGCATTTAAGACAAAGAAAAATCCATTGGTTCTTTGATTGGTAGGGTCTAATACAATACCAATTCCATCATTTCCATCATGGCCAATATCTCTTTTTAAACTTTGTATATAAGCTTTGCCGGAATCATATGCAGTAACTGCAAAATAGATGAACTTGTCATCGTGTGCAATCTTTACTTCTGTTTTACGAGCTGGCCTACCAATATCATTTGGAAACTTTTTCCAGAAAGGGGTGGTTGTTGATACTGACGTCCATGTAGATTCTGTAAACTCGCCATCAATTTTTATTGCATCAGTAGTTTTAGAAATGGATAATTGATATTCTTTTTGAAAAATTTCGCCATTCACTTCCTGTGCTTGCAAATACAGACCCTTCATTAGAAAAGCAAAAAGTAAAAATTTCTTTAGGAAGTGCATATCAAATAATTGCTTAAAAAGTAAATGTTTGTGAAGATGCATTTCCTTTTTCTTAAAAAAAATGAAAACAAGGAAGAAATGAAGATAACAGGGATGAGTGGCGTAAAATGAAGCAATATAGCTGTCTTTCAGTCAATTCTGCTCTATTCTAGCCCATGATGTGGAGGAAACGATAGGATCTCTAATGAAAGTTTATATACAAATTTTATTCATCTAATAAGTCCGGTCTTCTATCTTTTGTCCTAATTAAAGATTGCTCATGCCTCCATTCTTCCACTTTTTTAGGGTCACCTTGTAAGAGAATTTCGGGTACTTTGTCTCCTCTAAAATCGGCGGGTCTTGTATAAACAGGCGGTGCCAATAAGTTATCTTGAAATGAGTCGAATAATGCAGAGGTTTCATCATTTAAAACACCCGGTAATAATCTACCAATCGCATCAACCACTACAGCTGCAGCTAATTCACCACCACTTAACACATAATCTCCTATTGAGATTTCTTTAGTAATATACTGCTGCCTAATGCGTTCATCAATTCCTTTATAATGCCCACAAATGATAAGGATGTTTTCTTTCATTGAAAGTTGATTGGCAGCTTTTTGATTAAAAAGTTCTCCGTCCGGTGTCATAAAAATAATCTCATCATACTGCTTATCCTTGTTCAGCTCATCTATTGCATTAGCTAAAGGTTCCGGCATCATCACCATTCCGGCGCCACCGCCAAATTGATAATCATCAACTTGCATATGTTTATTAATGGCCCATTTGCGCAAATTATGCGTTTGCACAGTTAGTAAACCTTTTTCCTGAGCACGTTTCATGATGCTATGGTTAAAAGGACTTTCTAACAACTCAGGAACAACGGAAAGAATGTCGATATTCATTTTGTAAAGATACTCAATACCTGAAAAGTGGGTTATTAGTCGAAAGTGAAGGTTGAAGTTTGTTTTTTTCGATAAATAGTTGGTTTGCCATTTAGTGTTGCCGGGGTCCAAAGAGGGCTATTTTTTAATACTCTATTGATTTCGCTTCTTACAGGCTGACTAACTTGCCCTTCAATATTAATTAATCCAATTGTGCCATCCGCTAAAATGGCAAATTTGTATACTGCTATTTGTGTTTTTCCAAATCTTTCAATTTCCTTTTTAGTCATTTGGTTAACCATGTTCTGTTTAATAAAAGCAGTATTTATGTAAACATTCCAGGCAGAATCACCACCCGGAAATAAAGCGGGGGTAGCATTTTCTTGTGCTGACAAAAGAAAAGCAAAAAATAGTGATAAAATAAAAAAGCCAATTTTTTTCATACCTGTTATTTTATAAATCCATAAATCCCCCCAAATCTCTTCGTTCTCTTTTTGTGGGCCGTCCAATTTTACTCATTCGTTTTCCTGTTTGAAAACTTGCCGCGTCAGAATGAATTCTATCCAATTCCTCTGCGGGAGTGATATCTTCATAAAATAAAATTGCTTCAATATATTGAACACGCCGTTCTAATAGACCGATCACTTTAATAACCCATTTGCGGGCCTCTGTTTTCACTTCATATTCATTACCTATATTCACAACGCGGGATGCTTTCACGGAATCGCCATTCATTTTTACTTTGCCTTTGTCGCAAGCATCACCTGCCTGGCTTCGGGTTTTAAACAATCGGATGGCCCAGAGATACTTGTCAATGCGCAATTTTTCTTTCGCCTCAGCCATGGGTAAAATAGGGTTTGTCGGGTTACGATATGTAATCGTAAGTTGTGAGACCTGAATCGTGAGTTAGAGCAAGAAATAAATATGCTATACTCACCTCTCACGTTTCACCTCTCACAATCAATCATTTCATTTCTGTATAAAATTGATGAAAATAAGGGATTGTTTCTATGCCTTTATAAAAATTATAAATATCGAACTTTTCGTTTGGACTATGAAGGTTATCGCTGTCTAAGCCGAATCCCATAAATACAATTTTTAAACCCAATTCTTTTTCAAACAAAGCACAGATAGGAATACTTCCCCCACCCCTAACCGGTATGGGCTCTTTGCCAAATGTAGCTTGAATTGCTTTGGATGCTGCTAAATAGGCATCCGAATTGATAGGTGTCATGTATGGCTCGCCACCATGGTGTTCTTCTGCTTTCACAGTAACGCCCGCAGGAGCGATACTTTTAAAATAATTCAATATTTTTTCTGTTATGGTAACAGATGATTGATTGGGTACCAAACGGCAAGAAATTTTTGCGAATGCTTTACTCGGTAAAACTGTTTTGGCACCTTCTCCCGTATATCCTCCCCAAATGCCATTTACTTCTAAAGTGGGTCGTATACCTGTTCTTTCATTGGTGGTAAATCCTTTTTCACCCCATAAACTATTTATACCCAGATCTTTTGTAAACTCATTTTCATCAAAAGGCGCTTTCGCCATTTTGGCTCTTTCTTCAGGGGTAGCTTCTACTACATCATCATAAAATCCAGGGATGGTAATATGATTATTTTCATCATGACATGAAGCAATCATTCTCGCTAACATGGTAGCGGGATTTGCAACCGCTCCACCATACACACCACTGTGTAAATCGCGATTAGGTCCGGTAACTTCTACTTCAATATAACTCAATCCTCTTACACCGATATCGATAGATGGGGTTTCCATACTTAGCATTGAGGTATCACTTATCAAGATAACATCAGCTTGTAATAGTGTTTTATTGGCTTTCACAAAAGTGGCTAAATTTGGACTTCCTATTTCTTCTTCACCTTCTATAATGAACTTAACATTGGCTGGTAATGTATTTGTCTTTGTCATTGTTTCCAATGCTTTCACATGCATATAAAACTGTCCTTTGTCGTCGCAGGATCCGCGTGCATATATTTTTCCATCTTTTATTAATGGCTCAAAAGGGCCACTATTCCAAAGTTCTAGGGGATCTGCGGGTTGCACATCATAATGACCATATACTAAAATGGTGGGTTTTGACGGGTCAATGATTTTTTCGCCATATACAACCGGGTGACCTGCGGTAGGATAAATGGTGACTGAATCCGCACCTGCCTCCAGTAATCTTTTCTTAACTAGTTCGGCACATACATTCATATCAGCTTTGTGCTCACTTCTTGCGCTGATGCTGGGAATGCGGAGCAGCTCCAATAATTCTTGTAAAAAACGTTCTTTGTTTTGCTCCTGGTAATCTTTCCAAACTTTCATGATCGTTGATTTTCAGATTAAATGTATGTTAGGTTTGACTTTTTTCTTTTTGAATAAACAAAGGTAAGAAGGTATTTGATTATGTAAATCGTAAGATTTAATTTATCGTTAAACGTGAGTGGTTAGTCAAGATTCTTTAGTTGTGAATAGATAATTAGACTCACACTTCCCGTCTAAGGGATGACGTAAACTACAATCGATGTTTTTGATTCGAAAGAATATTTTGTAAAGTCCATTCCAGCTTTGCTTTCATGGGTTGTTGACGAACTTGGCAAATCGTTTTTGTACAGATGGTACAACTAAAAGGTAAGCATCCATCTGTATGTACAAATAATTCAATTGCATCTCCAAATTCTTTGATGATTAAATGGGTAAGGGCATCTATTTCTAAATGGGCTTCATGAATATTCAGATACCAGGGTACCGTTAAATGACAATCAATATGCAATAAGCTGCCATATTTGATAACGCGTAAATTGTGTAAATCAATCCAGTTTTCTTGTCTATTTCTGTTTAGCACATCAATAAAATGGTTCAGTAATTTAATATCCGCTTCATCCATGATACCTGCCAGTGAACTACGGATAATCTTATACCCATTATAAATGATTAGCCCACTCATTCCCAAAGCGATTACTTTATCCAACCAATACAATTGAGTATAAAGCATAATCACTAATCCGCCTATGATGCCTAGGGTTGAATAGGTATCAATTTGTAAATGTTTTCCACTTGCTTGTAATGCAAGTGAAGAGTTTCTTTTTCCTATAGAAAGACAGGCAGTACCGGCAATAAAATTAACCACTGCAGTAATGCCAATTAATAATAAACCGGTATCTAATTTCTGTATAGGGCTTTCTTCCACAAAATGTAAAACCGTTTCATAAATAATCATGATACCGGCAGCCACAATTAACCCGCCTTCAATGGCGGCAGATACAAACTCTGCTTTTCCATGACCATATGGATGATCAAAGTCACGAGGTTTTGCGGCTACATAAAGACTATATAATCCAATAAAACCTGCCATAACATTTACAATGCTTTCTAGGGCATCTGTTAAAATGGCTAAGGAATGAGTGTATTGGTATGCAATAATTTTCGTAAGGAATAGTATTACACTCAGTATACTAATCCAAAGTTGAACACGGAAATTTTGCTGAGATGGTTGCAAAAAAAGTATTTGAAGATTGACGATAAACTTGTTTTCTCTACACCAATTCAATTGAAAAACTAATCTCGCAATGTTTTGACAGCATTGCAGAAATACCGCAATATTTTTCGTGTGACAATGATACAGCCCTGTTTACTTTATCAAGGTCATCTGGTTTTGCATCTATTCGGTATATCATTTTAATGAAAGTGAACACTTTAGGGTGATCATCAGTTTGATCCGCTTCAGTTACAATTTCTAAAGAGGTAAAATCTACTTTCATTTTTTTTAAAATGTCTACAACATCCATCCCACTACAAGCACTTAAAGACCCTAACAGCATTTTTTTAGGGTTCATTCCACTGCCCAATCCACCACCTTCAATAGAAGTATCTATCCGAACAGTTTGCCCTGTATCAGCCGTTGCATCAAATGCCAGTGCATCTACCCATTTTGTTGTTGTCATCATATTGAATCTTTTTATAAAAAAGCAAAAAGCGAAAACTATTTTAACTTTTAACTTACCATTTACCATTACCCCTGTTCAAATCTCTTCCCCACAAATTCCCAATTAACTACATTCCACCAGTTGGCAATATAATCCGGGCGTTTGTTTTGATATTTTAAATAATAAGCATGCTCCCAAACATCCAACCCAAGTAAGGGAGTTCCACTAATACTTCCCGGTGAAGCGGGAAGATCCATTAATGGGTTGTCTTGATTAGCCGTAGAACCTATGTTTAGTTTTTTATCTTTGTTAATGACTAACCAAGCCCAACCACTTCCAAATCGATTTTTACCGGCATCCGAAAACTGTGTTTTAAATGCTTCGAATGAGCCAAAACTTTGATCAATTTCCAATGCCAATTTTCCTTCGGGTTTCGTTGCAATACCCGGTTTCATACATTGCCAGAAAAGTTCATGATTATAATGTCCACCACCATTGTTTCGCATTTTTGGTGAGTATTTAGAAATGTTTCTTAATACATCTTCCAGTTTCACAGTATTCATATCCACTTTTTCAGTTAAACAGGCATCGGCCAAGTTTTTGGCATAAGCGGCAGCATGTTTGCTGTAATGAATTTCCATTGTCATGGTATCAATCACGGGTTCCAATCCTTTGTAATCGTAAGGCAAGGGTTGTTGTGAAAAAGGATTCACAGACATTTCCGAAAAATGATCTATCCAAGCGGGTAAAACTGTTAAAGCAATACCTGTTGCAACACCAGCTTTGCCGGTATTTTTTATGAATTCTCGACGGCCTGATTGATGATTTGACATATAATAATCGGTTTATTTTTATTTTTTTGATTGCTTGAAATTAACCAAAAAAGTTCGGAACGTTTTAAAAGATCGATAATAGAACTCTTGATTAAACAATTGTGAATCACGCATTGCTTTATAGGTTAAGAAAATACCAATAGGAATCAAAATAAGTGTGGAAAGCCACATCCCTTGCATAGGGCTGGTTTGTTCTGATTTTACAAATTTTTCTCCGAAAGTATTAAAGAGGTGAAAAATTACAAAAAAGATGATAGCAAAAACCAAAGGTGTACCCAATCCCCCTTTTCTGATAATGGATCCAAGTGGTGCCCCAATTAAAAATAAGACAAGACAAGCAGCAGAAAGAGTAAACTTTCTATGCCATTCTATCTCATGCAAACGGAGAGATTTGTTTTTTTCTTCAGCGTCTTTTGCCAATACAGTTACATTTCCTTTTACACTGCTTATTTGAGTGATAGCAGCATCCATAATAATCCGCTTTAATGAGTCGGGTAAAAAGGCATTGATATTGATTGTTTTTTTTAAACTATCTGGTACTGTAGTAACCCAACCGGTATCTCCATAATGAGAAAACCTGAAATAGGGTGATAATTCTCTTTCAGATTTTTTATAATAAAAAGTATCTAGGTTATGTAAAGAGTCTATGGCAGTATTGAGTTGTCGTAAACTCAACATTTTTGGATCGTAGAATGCGCTATCGCCCGACTTATTCAGCTGAAAACTCTTAAGGTCGAATATTTTTTTATATTCAAGGAAGTTGGTCCTAGTAAACTGGGTATTTGTGGTGCCCCTTGCTCCTTTTTCTTCATATCGCCATCCGTTTTTCAAAATGAATTCAAGAAAGCGCTTGTCTGCCGCAACACGCATAATCCCACTTTTTGCCATTAGTAAATTATCTTGTAAACCAAATTTCTTTTCAAATATGACTACATCATGAATAATGCTGTCATTTTTTTCTTTGCGACCTAATTTGATTACATAGCCTTCAATTTTGTCATAAAACACTCCCTCCTTAATATCAATAGCAGGTTTAGAAACAATAATATCGTATTTTAAAGTAGATAATTTAAGCTGCGTAACAGGGATAATATTATTTGCAAATAAAAAGGCCAAACCACTTATGAAAACAGCAATGATTAATAATGGCCGCATAAATCGTAACAAGGGAATTCCCGCTGCTTTAATAGCTACCAGTTCAAATGATTCACCCAGGTTTCCAAAAGTCATGATGGAAGAAAACAACAATGCTAAGGGTAAAGCGGTAGGCACCCAAAATAAAGTTACCAATCCCACTAATTTCAATACAGTGAAGAGATCCAAGCCTTTTCCTACCAAATCGTCTATGTATAACCAGAAAAATTGCATGGTTAAAACAAATATAGAAATGGCGAAAGCAGCAATAAAGGGTCCGATAAATGATCGGATAATAAGTATATCAAGTTTTTTTATCACTTCGTCCTGTCTTAATATTGTTGGATGAACACTACAAAAGTAACGCTTTCACCAAAGGAACTGATAATGGTGATGAATACTGACTGGATTTTAACAAAGAATGCAATCATTCAAAAAGTATGTGACCTTTTTGGAGGGTTGAGTCAGGTATATGATACCGTTTTACATAAGTATGATGTATCTAACATCTATTCGTTTGATAGCCATTCCCCTAAAATATCAAAGGGTGAAAAGTATAAGGGATTACCATGGGTAATGTTGGATTATCCAAGGCATTATACAAAAACAGATTCGTTTGGAATCCGGAGCTTTTTCTGGTGGGGTAATTTTTGTAGCATTACGATTCAGTTATCCGGATGTTTTCAACAGCATTTTGTAAATTCAATTCAGCTTTATTTTCAGCAGAAAAAATTAGACGTCATGGCAGATAGTGGATGGTTTATTTGTATAGGCAAGGATGCCTGGAAACATGATTTTGAAAACAATAATTATGAACCCATTTCAGAAAAAATGCTGAAAGCATTACCCCAATTGCCATTTATTAAACTAACAAAAAAAATCCCATTGCAAGAATGGGATCAATTAGATAATTTTTTTGAACAAAATTATGAAGAAATTATGTTGATGCTTACGCAGCAGCAATTACGAACCACCTAAACGATGAAACAGTTCTTTGATCTGATATTCCCACAATTGACTTTGATCTTTGATTTCATTTTTTTCAGCAAAATCTTTAATCACTAAAATGGTTTGATTAGAAATCTCAGTCTTTTCAATTCTAAATTCAAAATATTCATTCTTTTCGCTGTGGAGCCAGTGATAGCGTATAAATTTTTCATCTTCTTTGTCTAACACTTCTGCTTTATCGGGTACCTGACCACTCCATGAAAAACTGTATACATTCTCCCATTCATCTACCTTATCGGCAAACCATTCCTGCAATCCGGCTGGGGTGGCTAAAAAATCGTATAAAATACCCGGTGAACATCTTACTGGAAACTCCAACGTGAATAGTTGCTTCTTACTCATTACAATCTCATTTATCTACAATCTGCTGTAGTCTTGCAATAATATCAAATAATCCATCGCTTCCAAATGTTTTTTTGACAATAGGGGGTAAAGAATGACAATAATCTGACATTTTGTGGCTCGATTATATCTAAAATATTGAAAATCAATGTTTTGTAAAAAAAATATATTTTGATAAGTTTTAGAAATTTTGTAAATTGCTCTATATAGATTTTGTGTGGTTGGTTCTTGTTAACTCCTCTAGACTAATTGGTCACTTTTTCAAATACATTCCTACAACCTAAACCTGCTTATTATGAGTATGCGTCAACTCAAAATAACGAAATCCATTACCAACCGGGAATCACAAAGTCTTGAAAAATATTTACAGGAAATAAGTAAGGTAGATCTCATTCGTCCGGAAGATGAAGTAAAACTGGCTTTTCGCATCCGGAGTGGTGATCAAGTAGCACTTGATAGATTGGTAACTGCCAATCTTCGATTTGTTGTGTCGGTAGCCAAACAATATCAAAATCAAGGTCTCACATTACCCGATCTAATCAATGAAGGAAATGTAGGGTTAATAAAAGCAGCTCTTCGGTTTGATGAAACGAGGGGTTTTAAATTTATCTCCTACGCAGTTTGGTGGATTCGACAAGGTATTTTACAATCTTTGGCTGAACAAAGTCGTATTGTTCGATTACCATTGAATAAAGTAGGACTTACCAACCGCATTAGTAAAGCATACCAACAGTTAGAGCAGACTTTTGAACGAGAACCTACTCCTGAAGAGTTATCTGAAATGTTATCGGTAAGTATCGAAGAAATCAATGATACCATGAGTGTGGGATTCAGACACATCAGCATGGATTCTCCTTTTTCTGAAGGTGAAGATGGCACACTGATGGACATCATGGAAAACCTCAATGTAGAAAGAACAGATCAAAAGCTGGAACATCATGAGTCATTGCGAACAGAAATAGACAGAAGTTTGGGAACACTAACAGAAAGGCAAAAAGAAGTGGTATGTTATTTTTTTGGTATCGGTGTTGATCATGCCATGAGTTTGGAAGATATTGGAGCCCGGTTTCACTTAACCAGAGAAAGGGTAAGGCAAATCAAAGACAAGGCTATCACAAAACTTAGAACGGCTAATCGTAGTAATCAACTACGCTTTTATCTTGGTTAATTTCTTAGGCAAAGTCGGTTTCCCATACATCCTGCGCCGATCCTTCAAAATTATTTAGTCCACAAAGTTGTCTAGTTGCCATTTTTTAATCCCGATATTCAGCCCTACAATTTATATTTGCACTCCACAAAGTGACTGTAGCTTCTGGTATAGTCACTTTTTTATTTGTGAACTTGAAACAAGCGAAATATGTTTAATTCTTTAAGTGAAAAACTAGAATCAGCCTTTAAGAACCTAAAAGGCGAGGCGCGGATTAACGATCTAAATATTGCCAATACTGTAAAAGATATCCGCCGTGCGTTGATTGATGCCGATGTGAATTTTAAGATTGCGAAAGAATTTACTGATAAGGTTAGAGACAAAGCCGTAGGTGAAAAAGTAATCAATGCCATCAGTCCCGGACAATTGATGGTTAAGATAGTAAAAGACGAGTTGGCTGAATTAATGGGTGGGTCGGAAGCAGAGTTCAATAGCAACGGAAACCCCGCAATCATTTTGATTGCCGGTTTACAAGGAAGTGGAAAAACAACTTTTACCGGTAAACTTGCCAATTACCTTAAAACCAAAAAAGGTAAATCTGTATTATTGGTTGCTGCAGATGTATATCGACCTGCTGCGATAGATCAATTAACTGTATTAGCTGAACAGGTTGGTGTGGATGTATATAGTGAAAGAGAAAATAAAAATCCGGTAGAGATCGCATTGAATGCCATCAAAGAAGCCAAATCAAAAAATAAGAATGTAATCATCATTGATACTGCCGGTCGACTAGCTGTTGATGAAGTGATGATGAAAGAAGTGGCAGATGTTAAAACAGCGGTGAAACCCGTTGAGATTTTGTTTGTAGTGGATGCGATGACCGGCCAAGATGCAGTGAATACCGCTAAAGCCTTTAATGACCGATTGGATTTTACAGGTGTCGTTCTCACAAAATTAGATGGCGATACCAGAGGTGGTGCTGCATTGTCTATCAAATACACAGTCAATAAGCCCATCAAATTTGTTAGTAGTGGTGAGAAAATGGACACCTTGGATGTGTTTTATCCCGAACGGATGGCCCAGCGGATATTGGGTATGGGCGATATTACCACATTGGTAGAAAAAGCACAAGAACAATATGATGAAGCAGAAGCCAAAAGATTGGAGAAAAAAATTCGCAAAAATCAATTCGATTTTCAGGATTTTATGGATCAATTACAGCAGATTAAGAAAATGGGTAATTTGAAAGACTTGATGGGTATGATACCGGGGGTAGGAAAAGCCGTAAAAGATGTAGATATCAATGATGACTCATTTAAAGGAATCGAAGCCATGATTAGTTCCATGACTCCTTTTGAAAGAGCCAATCCGGATTCATTAAATCCGGGTAGAAAATTGCGTATCGCTAAAGGTAGTGGGAAGGATATTTCAGAAATCAACGCCTTTATGAAGCAATTCGACCAAATGAAACAGATGATGAAAATGATGAATAATAACCCAATGAAAGGGTTTCCGGGTATGAAAGGGATGCGGAAATAGAGATTTGAACAGAAGAACAAGGAACAGATGAGCAGTTGAACCCTTCGCCCGTTCATCTGTTCTTTGTTCAAAAGACCGGGAAACAGCATTTCTAACAATTCCTTTACATAGAAACTTGGCAGAAACGGGATTTCGCCTTATTTTTGCCGCCCAGCTATTCTTAGCCGGATTAACCAATTTCTTAACGCCTTTAAATTTCTATTTAACATGGCAGTAAAAATGAGACTACAAAGACACGGTAGTAAAAAGCGTCCTTTCTACTTCATAGTAGTGGCCGATGCTCGTGCACCACGTGATGGTAAGTTTATCCAAAAAGTGGGTACTTACAATCCGCTTACAGTACCTGCAACTATTCAATTAGACCGTCAAAAGTCGCTTGAGTGGTTGAACAAAGGGGCTCAACCTACAGATACTGTACGCCGAATTCTCTCTTTCAAGGGAGTATTGTTCCTAAAGCACTTATTAAGAGGTGTGAAATTGGGATTGTTTGATGAAGCGACAGCGATGACCAAGTTTCAAACCTGGCATAGCGAACACGAAATCAATATTACCCGTCGCTCTGATGAGCACAAGAACAAACAAAGAGCTAAAAAAGTGTATGTTCCAATTGTTAAAAAAGTGGAAGTAAAACACGAAGCGGCTCCTGAATCAGTTCCTGAAACAGTTGTTGAAGTTGCATCTGATGATGCGGCAGCACCGGCTGAAGCTTAAAAGAGGGATTAACAATATTCCTTTTGTAAAGGCCCGAAACATTTGTTTCGGGCTTTTTAATGAAAAAAAAGGGAGGGAGAAGTTAGAAAAGTCAAAGGTGAAAAGTCAAAAGTGAAAGGTGAGAAGGAAAAAATTTTTACTTTTGACTTTTTACTTTTGACCTTTACTTCTTTCTCTCTATGTAAATTTACATTCCATGAATAATTACATTAACGTAGGCCGTATTGTGGCAAGTTTTGGATTGAAAGGGGAAGTAATTTTAAAGCATGCCCTTGGTAAAAAAACAATGCTCAATGGAGTGGAGGCAATTTTTGTGGAAGAAAACAAAGGATCTTATCTCCCTTATTTTGTAGAATCTTCTAAGGCAAAAGATCACGAAGAAATATATGTTAAGTTAGAAAATATTGATACCAAAGAATCTGCAAACCGATTGACCAAGAAAAATGTTTGGTTACTAGATGATGATTTTCGAAAATTGGCTGGTAAAACGGCACCCATTTCATTGTTAGGCTTTCAGCTAATTTGTGAAGAAGGAAATTTAGGTCCCATTGAAGAAGTGATAGAACAACCACACCAGGTTTTGCTACGCATAAACCTAAATGGTAATGAAGCATTGATTCCCCTACATGCTGAGACCCTAGATAAAATTGATCACAAAAAAAAGGAAGTGTATGTAACCCTCCCTGATGGATTATTAGATATTTATCGATAATACTTGAAAAATGGTAATGACCAATCCTCCAAAGATATTCGAATATGAAATCGTTGTTCTACCCGAACACTTGGATGAATCGGATCATGTAAACAATGTGGTCTATGTTCAATTTATGCAGGAGATTGCTAATAAACACTGGAGTAGTGTTTCAACAGCTCATTTGGAAGACAATGTTATTTGGGTGGTAAGACGGCATGAGATAGACTATTTTGCCGAGGCTTTTTTACAGGATACTTTATTACTCCGGACATGGACGGGTGAACATACGGCTGTCACTTGGATTAGATATTGTGAAATCATTAGAAAGGCAGATCAAAAAAAAATTGTCACTTCTAAAAGTGTTTGGGTAATGTTAGACCGACAAACCGGAAAACCAAAACGAATAGATGATAAGATGTTGAAGCGGTTTGGCTGATTATCGATTTATCGAATTACGGATTAACGGATTGGGATTTTGCAAAATAGAAAATAATCAGTTAATCCGCCAATCCGCTAATTCAACAATTCTGTTACCTTAGCAACAGATGCAACCCCCTCAACGCTATATTGCTCATTTTGATCTCGACTCCTTTTTTGTTAGTGTAGAAGTCTTGAATGACCCAACCTTAAAAGGGAAAGCGGTGATTGTTGGCGGATCAAAAGATAGAGGGGTTGTTACTACTTGCAGTTATGAAGCCAGAAAATTTGGTGTGCGCAGTGCAATGCCTATGAAAACGGCCATGAAATTATGTCCACATGCCACAATCGTAAGAGGTACACGGGGAGAGTATAGCAGGTATTCAAGATGGGTAACAGATATTATAGCTGCAAAAGCGCCGTTATACGAAAAAGCATCTATTGATGAATTTTTTATTGATCTTACCGGGATGGATAAGTTTTTTGACCCCTATCAATGGGCAATTGATTTGAGAAATGAGATCATAGAAAAAACACAATTACCCATTTCTTTCGGATTGGCCACTAATAAAATGGTAGCCAAAATTGCCACAGATGAAGCCAAGCCCAATGGATATTTGTTTGTACAGCCGGGTATGGAAAAAGAATTTTTGGCCCCATTGCCCGTAAATAAGTTTTCAGGTGTTGGGGAACAGACTTTTGTAACATTAAAGGCAATGGGCATTCATACCATTAAAGACCTTAGTGAAACATCCGTTGCGGTTCTTGTAAAAAAAATGGGAAAGTATGGTGCTGATCTTTGGGAAAAGTCGCAAGGATTGCATTTCGGGGAAGTACATCCCTATCATGAAGCCAAATCAATTTCTTGTGAAAATACATTTGAAGAAAACTCAACCGACATGGCTTTTCTCTTAAGTGAGTTGGTTCGTCAAACTGAGAGAGTAGCTTTTGAACTTCGGCAAGATGAAAAATTAACCGGTTGTTTGGCTGTAAAGATTCGGTACCCGGATTTTGAAACAACTTCACGGCAAACAACCATTGATTATACATTGCGAGACGACGAGTTGATACCCGTGGCTATTGATCTATTTCATAAATTATATAGAAAGGGGCAGCCGGTTAGATTATTGGGGGTTCGATTAAGTGAATTAACCAATCATCCCGTTCAGGGCAGTTTGTTTGATGATGGTCAGAGAAAAAATAACTTATATAAGGCAATTGATGAAGTAAAAAATAAATTTGGTAAAGGGTTATTGCAAAAGGCAAGGACTGTGAAAACTAAATAAATGTAAATGAATTCGAAGATAAAATATTAGTCTACTAAATTAATAGGAAATACTTATTTTTAACATCTAAAATCAAAATATATGAGTTTACGTCTAGGGGATATTGCTCCCAATTTTAAAGCCCAAACTTCTGTCGGCGCCATTGATTTCTATGAATATTTGGGAACCGGATGGGGTGTTTTATTTTCTCACCCTGCCGATTTTACCCCGGTTTGTACAACCGAGTTAGGCAAAACAGCTTCATTACAAGGTGAATTTGAAAAACGTAATGTAAAAGTATTGGCCTTGAGTGTGGATAGCCTTGAGAAACACAAGGGTTGGATTCATGACATCAATGAAACACAACATGTAACTGTTGGGTTTCCAATTATTGCGGATGAAGACAAAAGCATTGCGCATGCTTATGGAATGATTCATCCAAATGCATCAGAAACATTTACGGTTCGTTCATTATTTATCATTGGTCCTGATAAGAAAGTTAAGTTAATGATTACTTATCCGGCTTCTACAGGGCGTAATTTTGTTGAAGTTTTACGGGTGATAGATTCTTTGCAATTAACTGCTAATTATAGTGTTGCTACACCGGCCGATTGGAAAGAAGGAGAAGATGTAATAGTCGTACCGGCTGTAAGCACTGAAGATGCTATTGCAAAATTCCCTAAGGGTGTTAAAGTGGTAAAGCCTTATTTGCGATACACACCGCAACCCAATAAATAAGATATCCTTATTTTTAGAAAGATGCTACTGATTAAACAGTGAAAACTGAGTAATCAATAGCATCTTTTCTGTATAGGGATTTTTTAAAATTATCTATCATTGTGTTGCTTTGTTATGTGTATATTCTTAAGTAAATAAATTCCCCTGCAACGTTTTTATGTCTTTTAATACCTTTTCTTCAGCACTTGTTAATATTGCAATATTATATGCTATGGTATGCCAATCTATTGCACTGTTAAACCTGAATTGTTCTATTATTCTTAATGGTTCAAGTAGTAACGTATCTCTCTTAAGTGATGAAACGGTTGTTTTTAAGTTGTGAGCAATTGTAAAAATTTGTTCTGTATTTTTTTCTTGATAAGCTTTAACCAGTTTAGCAATATCTGATGGAAAATGTTTTAGGAATAGTTCCATAAATTCATTTAAAATTTCAGGGTCATCGCCAAATGTTTTCTTGATGCTTTCAATGTCTACATAGTTTATGATAGGTTGAGTTTCCAAGGAGATCGTTTTTTATAATGGAAAATATTTTCTAAAAAAATCTATAAAGCAATGATATTCAAATTGAAAAAATTAACCTTTCCATTTTCGCAATTGTTGTAACAGCGCCCTCAGATCTTTAGGAATTTCTGCTTCCAGTTGAAATGTTTCATTACCAAGATTGAATTTCAATCTATGAGAATGTAAGGCTAACCTTGCCAAAATAGGTCTTTCTTCTTCTGCAATTTTTGAGAGTTTAAAATTCTTTTTCAAAGCAGATAATAAAACGGGTTTGGGATCACCATATATGGGGTCACAAACCAACGAGTGTGCAATGTGATGCATGTGGACCCTTATTTGATGCGTTCTTCCTGTGTGTATTCGAAATTGTACCCAAGAGAATAAACGAAAAGACTCTAACACTTCATAATCGGTTAGAGATACTTTGCCTTTGGCATGGGTCATCATTTTGGTTACTTTTCCGGGATGTTCCATGATCGGAGCATCAATCCTTCCGGTTTCCGGGTACATTTTTCCATACACCAAACCCACATAATATTTTTCCATTTCACGCCCTTCAAACAATTGAGAAAGTTGTTTGTGGGTTTCCTCATTTTTGGCAAATACGATAATGCCTGTGGTATCTCTATCCAGCCTATGTACTGTATAAATATTGCCGTATTTTTCTTTGAGCATATCTTTCAAAGAAAGTTCTTGGCCTAACCTATCTGGAATACTAAGAAGTCCGGCCGGTTTGTTTAAGGCAATAAATTGATCGTTTTCGAATATGATGTCCAATTGCATAAATCGTTATTCAGCGTCTTTGTTTTTTCTAAGAAAAGATTTATTCATGAATTTGAGTAGCCTAACTTCCTTTTCATTTAGAAAACGCCATTTACTGCGATCTACATTTTTCTTGGTAAGATTGGCAAACATAACCCTATCGAGCGCTTTAACATCATATCCTAAATGTTCAAAAATTCTGCGAACGATTCGATTTCGTCCGCTATGTATTTCAATTCCTACAATGCTTTTGTCTTTTTCATTTGCATAGCCGATAGCATCTGCCTGAATCAAACCATCCTCCAGCGTAATGCCGCTTACAATGGATTCCATGTCTTTTTTGCTTACCGGTTTATCCAATGTTACTTCATATATTTTTTTAACTTCAAAGGAGGGGTGTGTTAATTTTTGCGCCAATTCTCCATCGTTGGTTAATAACAATACCCCTGTTGTATTTCTATCCAATCTTCCTATTGGGTATACTCTTTCCGATGTGGCATGTTTAACCAGATCCAACACAGTTTTTCTACCCTGCGGATCATTGGAAGTTGTAATAAAATCTTTGGGCTTATTTAAAAGAATATATACTGCATTTTTTTGAAGATAAACCTGTTTACCTTTTACAATCACTTTGTCATTTCCGGTTACTTTATAGCCGGGTTCAAATATCTTATCTCCGTTCACAGTAACTTTTCCTTCCTTCACCAATTCTGCTGCTTCCCTTCTTCCACATACACCTGCGTGTGCAATGAATTTGTTTAATGGCATTAACGCTGACGCGGAGTCTGGAGTAGGGTTGGTTTGGGGTTTGGGGTTTGGAGTTTGGGGTTGTTTTTTATCTTTTACTCCAGACTCCAGATTTCTAACTCCAGACTTACTAGTATTCCGTACTTCATATTTGGAAGCTTTCCTCTCCTCTTTATTGAATTTTGAATTTTCAGGCTTGTTGGCGCTATCTATGCCTTTTATCTTGTCGATCTTCTTTTTTCTCATTGCCTCACCGGCAGCTCTGGCTTCTAATTTTATTTTTTTCTTTTCCTGGCGGAAAGCCTCTTTTACGGCGCTGCCTTTTTTTTGGTTGGCAAACTTATCAAAGTTGTCTGTGCGTTTTTTCATGATATCCTTTTTATGCTGTTTTTCAACAGGATGGCAAAGGTAACCAAAATAAAATACATCGTTTTTTATCGAATAATGGGCAAATAGACGATTGGCGAAATATTTACCTTTTTACCGCCTTTAGATATGTAAAAATCATGTGTAATAAGTTTAGACAATTGATCAATACAATAATGAGCGGCGAAAAAATGATAAAGCCAAAGAATATTATTTTATTCATGAGATTACAATATTGATACATTCTCCATCAGCATGGCGAAATGCTGAAAATTTTATGACATCTTATTGATACCATCATAAATACAAATGCTGCCCGAAAGCAGCATTTTGTTATAATTTAGTAAAATGTGGTTTATTTTTTATTCGCCAATTGGCCACAAGCGGCATCAATATCTTTACCTCTGCTTCTACGTAATCGTGCATTTACTTTATTGGTATCCAAGATTTGCATAAATGTTTGAACAGCGTCTTCGTCCGGTTTGGTAAATCGGAAAGCATCGATGGGGTTGTATTCGATAATATTAATGAGGTCTGCCGGTACTTGACGGTAAATCTTTATGAGTTCTTCAGCATCTTTTTCAGAATCATTCAGGTTTTTAAAAAGGATGTATTCTAAAGTGATTTCGTTTCCTGTTTGTTTATAAAAATAATTTAGCGCCTCAATTAATATTTTAATATTATTACTTTCATTGATGGGCATGATTTCATTGCGTTTCGCATCATTGGCTGCATGTAAAGAGAGGGCAAGTTTAAACCGCACTTTATCATCACCTAATTTTCTAATTTGTTTGGAAACGCCTGCTGTAGAAACGGTAATTCTTTTCGGGCTCATAAACAATCCATCCTCTGCCGAAATCCGTTCAATGGCTTTCAAAACATTGTCATAATTCATAAGCGGTTCACCCATGCCCATGAAAACGATATTGGACAGTTTTTTATCAAAAGTTTTTTCACTTTGCTGGTTTATGAGAACTACCTGATCATAAATCTCATCATACGTTAGGTTTCTTTTTCTGTCCATGTAACCGGTTGCACAAAACTTGCAACTCAAACTACAACCAATTTGAGAAGAGACACAGGCTGTTTTTCTTTCTTCTGTAGGGATTAAAACCCCTTCAATCATATGCCCATCAAATGTTTTAAAACGATTTTTGATGGTTCCATCACTACTAAATTGAGTATCGTCTACTTTTAAAGCAGGTAAAGAGAAATTTGCCGATAATTTGGAACGAAGTTCTTTACTAAGGTTTGTCATGGCATCAAAACTATGCGCATGCTTTTGCCAGATCCATTCATAAACTTGCTTTACTCGAAATTTCTTATCACCTATCGTCTCAAAATAAGATTCTAATTCAGCAATACTCAGGTGGCGTATATTGGGTAATAGGGTGTTCATTTGGCGAAGATACCCCATAAGACTTAAAATCCGAGTGCTTTTGGTACAAGCGATCAGGGGGTAGGTGATATAGGCAAAGGGTTTAGCGTATTTTGTGGCAAACTGTAGTCACCGGGTAAGCAGTAGTTTTCTTGCACTATTATTTCAGTTTCTTCATTTGTGTACTATTTACCAATGACTTCATTTGCGAAATGGCGATCTTATTTAAATGTACCAATCTTTCTGATTGTGACAAGCCCTGATGGATTAACACCGAATGGACACTTTCTAAATTAGATAATACGACTAACTGCTCAATAGTGGCGTCATCTATAATATTGCCTTCTGCTTTAGGATTGGTTTCTCTGCATTGTTTTGCAGAAATACCAAACAGGGCTACATTCAGCAAATCGGCTTCATTTGCATATACAAAACTAATTTGAGATTTGTTTAGCTCTTTGGGTATAAGATTTTCTTTAATGGCATCGGTATGTATATGGTAATTGATTTTGGCTAAAGTTCGCTGCAGGCTCCATTCAAGTTTGAGATGACTACTTTCTTCCTTTTTGAGCCTTTGAAATTCTGTAATCAGATACAATTTGAATTCAGCACTGATCCAAGAAGCAAACTCAAAGGCAATGTCTTTGTGAGCAAATGTTCCACCATACCTACCGGATTTTGAAATGATTCCAATAGCATTGGTTGTTTCAACCCATTTTTGTGGTGTAAGCGAAAAGCTATTAGCCCCTGCATCATTTTTAAAAGCATCGAAATCGAAGCTTTTAAAAATGGGATTGTTTAGTTGTTCCCATAAACCGCAAAACTCAATAGCATTTCTGGTTCTCATCCAGTTTTGTATGATATAGTTCGTCCTTTCAGCATCTCGGTATCTTGCCATATCTGTTAGAGAAATAAAATCTTCATTATCCTGCGCATACAGTACTATCTCAAAATTTTTAACTTTAATGGTTTTGTTTTTGGGCATTTTTTTATTTGTTAATAGGCTCGTTTAACTAGTTAAAATCTGCTGAATTTAAAGGGTTTACAATCCAGCGTATTCATTTTCTTTCGGTATTCATTTCAATGAAATTCGGATTGATTTTGTATTACGAATATCATTCATAACGCTTTTCAGGAATCACGTATTAACAACAAGTATTTACCGTTAGTAACCAATCAATTTTTACAAAAAGTATCCTTACTGATAGTTTTTATAGGTAGCATAGTGACTTTGAGGCAAAGAAGAAATTTTTGTACCATAAACTCTATCTTGTGAATCGATTTTCAAATTCAATTGTTAAGAAACGAATACTTTATATGAAAACTTGTTATGTAATAGACGCAGTTCGAACGCCCATTGGCCGATATGGCGGTAAACTAAGCTCCATCAGACCGGATGATCTGTTGGCTTTAACAATGAGTGCTTTATTACAAAGGAATGATGGCATTGATCCAAAAGCCATTGAAGATGTTATTGCCGGGGCAGCCAATCAGGCGGGAGAAGACAATCGCAATGTAGCCAGAATGGCTTCCTTATTGGCCGGGTTACCGGTAACTGTTGCAGGGAATACCGTTAACCGATTATGCGCCAGTGGATTACAGGCAATTATGGATGCAGCAAGGGCCATCATGTGCAATGAAGGAATGCTTTATATCGCCTGTGGTGTGGAAAGTATGACAAGGGCTCCATTTGTTACTGCAAAAACGGAAACAGCTTGGAGTCGTAAAATGGAAACTTTTGATACAACCATGGGTTGGCGATTTGTAAATAAACAATTGGCCCAAATGTACCATCCCTATAGTATGGGTGAAACCGCTGAAAATATAGCCGGTGATTGGAAAATCAGTCGCGAAGAACAAGACGCTTTTGCATTCTCATCGCAACAAAAATATTTTGCAGCCCTAGAAGCAGGTAAATGGGAATCTGAAATTGCGGCAGTTGAATTGATCAATGATCGATTAATTACTTGGTTCAATCAAGATGAACATCCCAGGCAAAGTTCTTTGGAAAAATTGGCTGCCTTGCAACCTGCATTTGCCAAAGAAGGAACTGTAACAGCCGGTAATTCTTCCGGAATAAATGATGGTGCTGCAGCCATGTTATTGGCAAGTGAAGAAGCCGTTAAGCTTTTTAATCTGCAACCAATGGCAAGAATTGTAAGTATGGGTGTTGCAGGTGTAGATCCGGCAATTATGGGCATTGGGCCTGTTCCCGCAACCCAGAAAGCTTTACGAAGAGCCGGTTTAAAAATGGACGATATTGATTTAATAGAACTCAATGAAGCATTTGCATCACAAAGTTTGGCCTGTATAAAAGAATTGGAACTAGATGTTACAAAAGTTAATGTGAATGGAGGCGCTATTGCACTCGGACATCCATTGGGTTGTAGTGGCGTTCGGATATCTACTACACTTTTGCATGAAATGAATAGGAGAAAAACAAAATATGGATTAGCCACTATGTGTGTAGGGGTTGGGCAGGGGGCAGCTTTGGTGTATGAGGGGCTGTGATTTCTTTGGGTTGGTAAATATTATTTAGGCCGGGAGGCCTCTTTATAGTCGTCACTCGGCGGAGCCGAGCGACTAGAAGTGTTGACTTTGCGAATTTCTTCTTCAACGGGTCTTTCACCAAAGAATCCGGCTTTCTTATATTAGGTTTGATAGCCATGAAAAAATCAGTTTCCCAATTCTTATTGCATTTTTCAAAAATCTTCAGTCTAAATAACATGGGTAGCTTTTTCTCCTAAAAAAACCTATATCAAAACATTGTTGTTTTTGGTAGAACCCCAAGTTGTTGTGTTTTTTTCGGTTTTGCCGTGAATGAGCATACCAGCACTTTTCCAAGAGACTTTTAGACGAATACCCGACATTTTTTGACAGTATTTGAGTGTGGCAGGCATATATGCGCCCATTCTACAGCAAACCAAGCCATGTTTGGTAGTACAATGAAACATTGTTAAAATATATATAAAAGATAGATAATCCATAGATAAGTCATACCTTATATATATATGGCTTATCTATGGGTTATCTATACTTGATCTATGAAAAAAAGTCCAAAATGCCAAAAATCTTAAGTACAAAAACGAGGGGGTTGAACCGGGTTCGCTATGGACCTAAATGGACGAAATCAGATCAGGGGGGGATTCAAGAATCCGCTTGGGGCTCAAAATAGATGCAGGTTTTTGCAAATGCGGGTACACAATAGGGCGGAGCCGAACGAGGGACAACTTTTTTTTACTGCAGGACAAAGAGCAGTATTTTTATTTACATTTTTTAGGAGAATTGTAACTATTTCCTACCCCCTTTGTAACAATGGATAAAATAATTATTATATTTTGCAGCTGATAAAAACTTATATATGAAAAAAATGATGTTTCTTTTTTGCTTGAGTGTTGGGGTAGTTTCTATGCTGAATGCACAAACACCTTCACCGGATACTACTTTACAAGCTTTTACAGGCAAATATTTATTTCCTGAAGGAAGTCCGGTTGCGGATGTGGTTGTTAAACTCGAAAATGGCGCTTTAACTTCTATTTCCAGTGCAGGAGAATCTGCTTTAGAGAAAATAGGGGAGGATTTATTTTCTATTGTTCAGTTTCAAGGAACGGCTAAGTTTAATAGAGATGCAAATCAAAAAGTGATTGGTGTAAGTATAAAAGCGGGCGGTTTTGAATTAGAAGGAACCAAAACAGAAAGTATGGCTTTGAATATGAAATTTCATTCATTAAAAGCGTTGTAATTTATTTGCTTTTGCTACCCTAGCAAGACACTTTTTTGTTATCATGATAAATAGCCGGATTGTTCATCCGGCTATTTATTTTAAATGGAGAAGATATTGCTCGAGTCGCTGGAAGGTTTAAAATGAAAAATCTAATAAAGCAGATTGGTTGAGTGATTGTTGTTGTCCATCATGCAAATTTTTCACTAAACAGGTTAATTCTTCTAACTCTTTACTTCCAATAATCACTACAAAGGGAATTTGCTTTTTATCGGCATATTTAAATTGTTTATCAAACTTTGCTGACTCATGATAAAGCTCGCAACGAATTCCTTGTTGTCTCAATTGCTGCATTAAACCAAAAGCATTTTTGCTTTCTGCTTCACCCATATGAAAGAACAAAACCTGTGTACCCATTTGTACTTCTTCGGGGAATAATTGTAATTCTTCCATCACATCATAAATCCTGTCTACTCCAAAACTAATGCCTACCCCGGGAACATCGGGCACACCAAATAATCCGGTAAGGTCATCATAACGGCCACCCCCACCTATGCTACCCATTTGTACATCTACAGCTTTAACTTCAAAAATGATACCGGTGTAATAATTAAGGCCACGGGCTAGCGTAAAGTCGGTTTTTAGCCTGCCAGCCGGACAGTCAGGTTTGTGGTTTGTGGTTTGTAGTTGATAATGTAGGATGTATTCAATTTCTGCAATACCGGCTTTACCGTTTTCATTATTACCGAGAAGTTGTTCTAACTGATTTATTTTTTCTTTGTCATTGCCTTCTATGGAAAGATATTTCTCAATTGTCTGAATCTGTTCTTCTTCTAATCCTTTTTTGGAAAGTTCTTCCTTTACTTTTTCCAATCCAATCTTGTCCAGTTTATCAATGGCAATGGTGATGTCCATCATTCTTTCCATTCCCCCACTTATTTCTGCTAAAGCAGCAAGGATTTTGCGACTATTGATATGAATGGTTACAGGCAGCTTCAACATTTCAAAAACCTGACAGTAAATACTTGCTAACTCCACTTCGTTTAACAAAGATCTACTCCCTACTACATCACAATCGCATTGGTAAAACTCACGATAACGACCTTTTTGGGGTCGATCAGCCCGCCAAACAGGTTGTATCTGATATCGCTTAAAAGGCAGGGTAAGTTGGCCATGGTTCATGGCTACATAGCGAGCAAAAGGGATGGTAAGATCATAGCGTAATGCTCTTTCTGTAATGCCCTTGGTACTCTTTCCGGATAAAATTTTTTCGAAATCTTCTTTCGCTTGCAGATGTTTATCCGGATTTTCCAGCCCATTATTTAATATCTTAAAAATTAGTTTATCTCCTTCTTCTCCATATTTACCCATTAAGGTATCCAAGTTTTCCATGGCGGGCGTTTCCAAAGGCTGGAAACCATATAATTCAAATACAGATCGAATTGTATTAAAAATAAAATTCCTTTTGCGTACAACAGTTGCACTAAAATCTCTGGTTCCTTGTGGTAAGCCGGGTTTGCTCATGGGTAGGTAGTCGTTAAAAGGGTTAAAGGGGTTAAAGGGTTAAAGGGGTTAAAAGGGTTAAATTAGTAAATTGGGGGTTAAAAGTGAAAAGCTCAAACTAAAATATACGATTAACTTTTAATTATTAAGGCTTCTTCCCATAATGTTCAATAATCTTTTCACAGGCTTTTTCAATTAATTGAAATACGGTATGATAATTTTCTTCAATCCCATACCAAGGGTCGGGAACACTTTTGTCTTCGCCCGGGTACAATTCATTTAATAAAAGCTTTGTTTTGTTTGGATTCCAATATTCACCACTTATCTTTTTTACATCAGCATAATTTGAAGTATCCATTACAAAAATCAGGTCAAAATCTAACATATCCTGTTTTGTGAATTGTCGACAATGCTGACCCGAAATATCTATGCCATTGAGTAAGGATACTTTTTGTGATAATGTATGAGGTTGTTCTCCTATATGATATCCGGCGGTTCCTGCACTATCAATTAGCCATTGCAAATTAACTTTTTTAACTTTTTGTTGTAAAATGCCTTCCGCCAATGGGCTCCTGCATATATTTCCCAAGCATACCATCAAGATTTTCATACAATCAAAGATACTATGACTGACCGATTAATGATATATTGGTATTGTGTATTATGCCAATAGAATGCTAACACTCATTAGTATCTCCTCAAATAATGACTTATGGAAATTAGGTATTGGTGCATCTATGAAATATAAAGTTGATTTGTTTTAAAATGCATGTCAATTTTGTTACCGCGAATAATAATATTACCTAAATTGCTCTTCCTGTTTAATGGAAATAGAAATGGAAAATGAATTTGAAGTAAAAAAGCAGAAAAGTTATACGATAATGCGTATGACTTACGACTTAACAATGGCAATTATTTTGTTGGGGATGTCTACAGTAATGTTATTTGCTCAGACCCTCAAAATTGAACAGTTAATTTCAATTGAACCCACTTTCAGATACCTGTTTGGTGGAATTTGTCTTTTATATGGCGGCTTTCGGTTGTACAGAGGCATTAAGAGGGATTATTAAGATGAAAGCAAGTGCTTTATATTTTTTTATTTGTGGGTCATTTATGTTCTTTGTTTCCTGTAATACAACCCATCAATCAAATGACGACAGGGATTCTCCGGTAAAGGGAAGTATTCGTATAAGTGTGGATGAAAGCTTTAAGCCGGTGATAGAGGAGCAGATTCGAGTTCATCAAGCATCATTCCCAAATACAAAAATTATTATTAATTACAAATCAGAAGCAGCCTGTTTCAGAGATTTGCAGTCTGATAGTACTCGAATGATTTTAGTAGCGAAAGGGTTGAGTGAGTCTGAAGCTGATTTTTATGAAAATAAACTTTCGTTTAAACCACAATATGGCATTTTGGCTTATGATGCCATAGCGGTGATTGTGAACAAAGCATACAAAGACAGTGTTTTTACGATAGCACAATTAAAAGACATCCTAAGCGGGAAAAATAAAATTACGGCAGTTATGGATGGGAAGAATGCCACCAGTACTGTTCGTTTTTTACAAGATAGCGTTATGAGGGGAGTTGCATTTGGTGAAAATGTGGTGGCTTCTGAAAATAGTGAGAAAGTAATTAACATTGTATCAAATAATGCCAATGTAATTGGTTTTGTTGGTTTAAGTTGGGTAGGAGATAGTTACGACCCAAAGCAACAGGCTAATTTGAAAAAAATACGTTTGTCTTTGGTAGAATGTGTTAATTGTATTGAAAAAGGTCTGTTTGCTAAGCCTTCACAGGCTACCATAACATACGGTCAATACCCTTTGGCACGCCCCTTGTATTATGTATTAAAAGAGAACTCGGCAGGATTGGGCACGGGTTTTATGAATTTTATGAGTTTGGAAAGAGGCCAATTGATATTTAGAAGAGCTTTTTTGGCACCGGCGAAAATGGCATTTCACCAGCGCAAAGGAGATATTAAAGAAGCGGATTAACATTTAATAATAAAAATCGAAAAATGAAGAAGATCGTTTCGCTGATGTTTACAGCAATGCTTGCTACACAGTGTTTGATGGCCCAGATAGCGGATGGGATCAAATACCTCAATTACGATAAGAACAAAAGTGCTACAGAAGCATTCCAAAAAGCGTACGATGCAAATCCGAAAGATCCCCAAGCGATTTATTGGTTAGGTCAGGCTTTCATGGCCACCGACGGAGGCGCTCCAAAAAAAGAACAGGTTCAAAAAGCCAAAGCTTTATACCAGAAAGGGCTTCAAGAAGTTGGCAGTGACCCTTGGTTATTAGTAGGCATGGGACATATTGAGATATTAGAAGGGGGTGATATCAATTCTGTGAAACAGAAATTTGAACAAGCGATCACAGCTTCTACAGAAACAAAAGGAAAATTAAAAGGCAAACCCAATGCGGATATTTTAAATAGCATTGGACGATCCAATGCAAGGTCTAGTATTGGACAAGGCGATAATGTGTATGCCATTGATAAGCTGAAACAAGCTGCTACCATTGATTTAACCAGCCCATATATTCATATTAATATGGGTGTTAATTATTTAAAATTGGGCGGTGAAAATGGTGGAGAAGCAGTAAAAGCATTTCAGGAAGCACTCAATAGAGATCCAAAGAATGCGAGAGCTATGTACCATATTGGTAAAATTTACCAAAGTCAGAATAACAAGGAACAATTTGAGCAGTTTTTTGAAAATTCAATCAAAGCCGATCCTGCTTTCCCACCAACTTATTATGCACTCTATGATTATTATGCCAACAGAGATGTGAATAAGGCAAAAGATTACTTAGATAAGTATATTGAAAGTGCAGATAAAGATCCCCAGAACGATTATTTTTTCGCAGAATATTTATTTCGTGCGGGAAAGAATACTGAGTCTTTGGCTAAATTAAAAGAATTAGAATCATCTCCAGATGCCGCTAATATGCCCAGACTCAATATTTTATATGCTTATAATTTCGATAGGTTAAACGATTCTGTTCAAGCAAAAAGTTATGCCGAAAAATTCTTTCGTACAGCTCCTATGGATAAGATTGCCCCCGCCGATTATGAATTGGCTATAAAAGTCTTATCCAAGTTTCCGGGAACTGAGGCTCAAGTTGTGAATTACTTAGAAAAAGCGATAGAAAATGATACTTCAAAAGTTGTTAAGCTAAATTATTTAAATCAGGCGGCAGATATGTTTGCCAAAAGCAAAAACTCCACAGAGCAGTTAAAATACATTGAAAGGGTGATGGCATTAAAAGGTACCACCAGCGAAGCAGATTATTACAAAATGACCAATGCGGCAATTGGGGCTAAAGAATATGATCGGGCAATTGCCTATGCAAAAAGGTATATGGCAGCCCATCCGGATAAACCACAACCGTATACTTTTTTTAGAAGAGCAGCAGTTGCCAGCACGACAGATTCAGCCAAAGTGATCATGCATTTAGATTATCTAGATTCAGTTTATACCGTTCTTGGAAAAGATAAATACAAGAAAGAGATTTTTAATAATCTGTATTTCAGACTTGTATATTTTAATAATTCGTTCAACAATTTAAAGAAAGATCCTGATTTTAAAGTAAAAGCAGATGGATCTCGAACCCCGGTGGTAGATCAGTTTTTAGCTACTTGCCAAAAAGCGGTAGATGTTACTGACCAAATGATGCTTTTGTATACAGATCCGGCTGATGAAAACAATAAATTCGCGATGGATACAAAAGGGGGTATTATAAAAACAATTGACTATTATAGCAAACCTCAATCTCCCGCCAAGAAAACGGCCGGTGGTGCCGGAAATGGTGCCACTTCTAAAGGAAAGTAAAAAATAAGTACAATAAAAAACTCCCCAATTTGGGGAGTTTTTCATTTATATCCCTCACAAGCTTATTTTTGCAGCACATTAATTTTTTAAAATGAGTTGGCCTTCATTCTTATCCGATGCCAGTGCATCAAATTCTGCAGCTAATTATCTCCCAATTGGGGTGCAATTACTGTTTGCAGCAGGTTTTGTGGCCACAATGATTGGATTGTCTGCTTGGGTGGGTCCTAAACGGAAAACAGCAGATAAACTCGAAAATTTTGCCAGCGGAATCGAATCGCATGGAAATGCTAGGCAGCCAATGGCTATCAAGTATTTTTTAGTGGCTATTCTTTTTGTATTATTTGATGTAGAAGTGATTTTTTTCTATCCGTATGCTGTTAACTTTCGTGAATTGGGATGGAATGGGTTTATGGCGGTATTAATGTTCGTAGCTTTCTTTTTAGTCGGTTTCATATATATCATTAAGAAAGGTGCCCTTAATTGGGAAGACTAGGGGGGCAATTAGTAATTAATAATTAGTAATTAGTAATTGGTTGGTGAACTTACTAGGTCATCAATGGTTATAATAGCTAATGATTTAATTACTAACTACTAATTACTAATTATCAATTAAAAATATGTCTCGTCCGGTACGTTTTAATATTCATCCGATAGAAGCAAAACTTAGTGATGCGGCTTCAGTGGCTGAAGCACCTGCAGGCTATTCAGGTGATGGGTTTTTTACTTCAAAGCTCAGCGATGTAGTTGGACTGGCCCGTAAAAATTCACTTTGGCCATTACCTTTTGCAACTTCTTGTTGTGGAATAGAATTTATGGCTACCATGGGTTCTCATTATGATTTGGCTCGATTTGGTGCTGAACGGGTTGGATTCTCCCCCCGGCAATGCGATCTTTTAATGGTAATGGGTACGATTGCTAAAAAAATGGGCCCCGTACTTAGGCAGGTTTACCTTCAAATGGCAGAACCTCGTTGGGTGATAGCAGTTGGTGCTTGCGCCTCAAGTGGTGGTATTTTCGACTCTTACAGCGTCTTACAAGGAATTGACCAAGTAATACCGGTTGATGTATATGTACCGGGCTGTCCACCAAGACCTGAAGCCATCCTGGATGGGTTTATGAAAATTCAAGAACTGGTAGGACAGGAAAGTATTCGAAGAAGAAATAGTGAACAATATAAGTTATTGATGAATGGGTATGGAATAGAGTAGATACCCCCCAGCCCCCTAAAGGGGGGGAGTTAGGGAAAGGGAAACTAAAATATACACGTGAAGAAAAATATTTTTTAAAATAACATAATTAATTCCCCCTTTAGGGGGCTAGGGGGTATGGCTTTACACAACGAAAGAATTCAACAACGTTTGATAGAGAAATTTGGAGATAGCTTTTTCCTATTTGAAGAGTCGTATGGCATGCTCAGTTTTGAGGCTTCTAAAGAACAAAATTTGAAAGTGCTTCAGTTTTTGTTTGATGACGAAGAGCTCAACTTTACTTTTCTAACTGATTTATGCGCTGTTAATTTTCCCGAACAATTGGGTAGAGAATTAGCAGTTGTATATCATTTGCATAACTTATCTGAAAATATACGTATTCGTTTCAAAGTTTATACGGCCGTAGAAGAACCCGATGTATTTACGGCTTCTAAACTATTTGCAGCAGCGAATTGGATGGAGCGTGAAACCTTTGATTTTTATGGTGTAAACTTTGTTGGGCATCCCAACTTGAAAAGAATATTGAATGTAGATGAAATGGATTATTTCCCTATGCGGAAAGAATATCCATTGGAAGACCAAACCAGAACTGATAAAGACGATGAGATGTTTGGAAGAGGATAGGGATGTGAACAGATGAATGTTGAACAAGGGATGTGAACAGATGAATGTTGAACAAGGAATGTTGAACAGATGAATGTTGAACAAGGAATGTTGAAAATTGCAACGCAACTAAGTTGCGTGTAGATAAAAAGTTGACTAACTAAAAAAAATGAGATCTTCCTTAGGAGGATTTGGGGTATGACAGACCATCATCATATAAAATTGCCGGAAGGCTCAATAGAAAAGCAAACTACCACATTAAATGTAGGCCCTACGCACCCTGCTACCCATGGAGTGTTTCAAAACATCATGGAACTGGATGGGGAAAGGATTGTTTCTACTGAAGCTAGTGTTGGGTTTATACATCGTGCCTTTGAAAAAATTGCCGAACGAAGACCTCTCTATCAAATTACTCCATTAACGGATAGATTAAATTATTGTAGTAGCCCCATTAATAATATGGGCTGGCATTTAACCTGTGAAAAATTATTAGATGTAAAAACGCCAAAACGTGTTGATTACCTTCGTATCATTATCATGGAGTTGGCTCGTATTTCAGACCACTTGATTTGTTCTTCAATTATGGGTGTGGATACCGGAGCGTATACCGGCTTTATGTATGTGATGCAATACCGCGAATTAATCTATGAAATATATGAAGAAGTATGTGGGTCCCGCCTTACTACTAATATTGGGCGTATTGGTGGTTTTGAAAGGAATTTCTCAAATACAGCGTTTACGAAACTCGAGAAATTCTTAAAAGAATATCCTTCCGTATTAAAAGATTTCGAAAGCCTTTTTACGCGTAATCGGATATTCATGGAACGTACGATTGGTGTAGGGGGCATCAGTGCCGAACGTGCATTAAACTATGGTTTTACAGGTCCTAATTTGCGTGCAGCCGGAGTTGATTACGATGTTCGGGTACACAATCCGTATAGTAGTTATGAAGACTTTTCATTTACCATACCGGTTGGTAAAACAGGAGATTGTTATGACCGATTCTTAGTTAGAAATGAAGAAATGTGGCAGAGCTTAGGAATTATACAGCAGGCATATCAGAAAATTCAGGAATTCAAAGGGCAGGAAGCAGAAGTTTTTCATGCCAATGTTCCGGAGTATTATTTGCCCGAGAAGAAAGATGTGTATACGAAAATGGAAGCGTTGATTTGGCATTTTAAAATTATTATGGGTGAAATTGAAATGCCAAAGGGAGAAGTTTACCAAGCTGTAGAAGGGGGTAATGGAGAATTGGGTTATTATTTAATCAGTGATGGTGGAAGAACTCCGTTCCGGTTGCATTTTCGTAGGCCATGTTTCATTTATTACCAAGCCTATCCCGAATTAATTGTAGGAGGAATGTTAAGTGATGCAATTGTAACAATGAGTAGTTTGAATTTGATAGCAGGGGAAATGGATGCGTAAATACTTAATTTGAAAATGTGGCAATTTGAAAATTTGAAAATGTAGAGCACATGCTATACAATTTTCGTTTTCAAATTTTCAAATTTTCAAATTTTCAAATTTGAAATTAGTATGGTAAAATTTTCAGAAGAAAAACTAACAAAAGTAAAAGAGATCATCTCGCACTATCCTGTTGGAAAACAGAAAAGTGCATTGTTACCTGTATTGCATATTGCGCAAGATACTTTTGGTGGATGGCTGAGTGCTGATACAATGGACTATGTAGCTGAATTATTGCAAATTGAACCAATCGAGGTGTATGAAGTGGCTACGTTTTATAGCATGTATAATTTAAAACCGGTTGGTAAATATATGTTTGAAGTATGTCAAACCGGACCTTGTATGTTAAATGGAAGTGACAATATCATTGCTTATATTTCTTCTACATTGGGCATTCAACCCGGTGAAACAACATTGGATGGATTGTTTACTTTGAAAACAGTGGAGTGCTTAGGTGCATGTGGGTATGCTCCCATGATGCAATTGGGAAAAAATTATCGGGAGCATTTAACAAAAGAAAAAGTGGATGCTATTATAGAAGAATGTAGAAAGAATGCGGCAACAAATAATTAATTTTTAAAATGGGTATAACCAATGCCATATTACGTGTAAGAGAACATCGCAAATCTGAAAAATTTGCTGATGTTGAGTTTATGGTAGATAGTGGTGCGGTGTATAGCTTAGTTCCGGGGAAAGTGCTGGATGTATTAGGTATAGAACCTTATAAAGAAATGAGTTTTTCTTTAGCTGATGGCACAACTGTAAAACGAAGAATCAGTTCTGCTTATTTTGAATTTGAAGGGGAAGGCGGACCGGCACCGGTGGTATATGGTGAAGAAGGTGATACTCCCTTACTGGGTGCGACAACTTTAGAGTCAATTGGACTGGTATTAAATCCTTTCACTAGAACATTGCATCCAATGAGGATGTTGATGACCGGAATGAAAAATAAAAATGTGTAATTAGCCAATCAGCTAATACGCTAACTCGATAATATGGGTGTAAAATTATTATTAGAAAAAGCACATGTTGAAGGCATTAGAACCTATGATGTGTATCGCCGTGAAGGGGGTTATAGAAGTGTGGAGAAAGCCATCAAAACGATGAGCCCCGAAGCCATTGTGGATGAAGTGAAGAAAAGTGGTTTGCGTGGCAGAGGTGGTGCAGGATTTCCGGCAGGAATGAAATGGGGTTTTATTGCCAAACCGGAAGGCGTTCCTCGTCATCTGGTGTGTAATGCAGATGAAAGTGAGCCCGGTACTTTTAAAGATAGGTTCTTGATGGAATTCTTGCCTCACTTGTTAATTGAAGGCTTAATTGTTTCCTCTTTTGCTTTAGGCAGTAATGCAACCTATATCTACATACGCGGCGAATATGTTTGGATTGCAGAAATATTAGAATATGCAATCGGAGAGGCAAAAGCAAATGGGTATTTAGGAAAAAATATTTTAGGCAGTGGTTTTGATTGTGAAATTTATGTGCACAGAGGTGCCGGTGCCTATATATGCGGTGAAGAAACTGCATTGATTGAATCTTTAGAAGGTAAACGTGGAAACCCAAGAATCAAACCGCCTTTCCCGGCTATTCAAGGAGCTTGGATGCGACCCACCGTTGTAAATAATGTAGAAACCTTAGCTTCTGTGGTTCCTATTATTAATATGGGGGGAGATGAGTATGCTAAAATTGGTATCGGTAAATCCACCGGCACAAAATTAATGTCGGCTTGTGGGAATATTAAAAAGCCGGGTGTTTATGAAATTGATATGACCATTTCTGTAGAGGAATTCATTTACAGCGATGAATATTGTGGAGGTATTGCCAATGCAAAGCGATTAAAAGCTTGTATACCCGGAGGATCATCTGTGCCCATTTTACCTGCAAACCTTTTACTAAAAACAGCCAAAGGCGATACAAGGTATATGAACTATGAAAGTTTAAGTGATGGTGGTTTTGCAACCGGGTCGATGATGGGTTCGGGTGGTTTCATTGTATTGGATGAAGACCAATGCATTGTTAAAAACACGTATACCTTTGCTAGATTCTACCGTCATGAAAGCTGTGGACAGTGTTCACCTTGTCGTGAAGGCACCGGTTGGATGGAAAAATTATTATTGCGATTAGAAAAAGGACAGGGCAAAATAAGTGACATAGATTTGTTATGGGATATTCAAAGCAAAATTGAGGGAAATACGATTTGTCCATTGGGTGATGCAGCTGCATGGCCGGTAGCGGCAGCCATTCGGCATTTCAGAGATGAATTTGAGTGGCATGTTAATCATGGAGCAGAAGCACAAACAAGAAATTATGGCTTGGCACATTATGCAGATGCGATTCATGTGCCAACCCCCTAACCCCCTAAAGGGAGAATTAGGATTCAGTTTAAGTGAGCAGTAGATATAATATGATAAATAGAAGTTTTAACAAATAAAAAAACTAATTCCCCCTTCAGGGGGGTAGGGGGTATGAACGAAACATTATTTAAAGTAACCATCGACAACATCAGCATTCAAGTGCCGGCAGGAACTACCGTGTTACATGCTGCAAGAATGATTGGGGGTGATGTAGCGCCGCCTGCCATGTGTTATTATAGCAAATTGCAAGGTAGCGGCGGAAAATGTAGAACTTGTTTAATTGAGGTTAGCAAAGGTTCTGAAAAAGATCCCCGCCCCATGCCAAAATTGGTGGTTTCTTGCCGCACCATGGTGATGGATGGAATGGAAGTAAAAAATATAACCAGCCCCAAAGTTTTAGAAGCTAGGGCAGGGGTTGTTGAATTTTTATTGTTGAATCATCCATTGGACTGTCCTATTTGTGACCAAGCCGGGGAATGTCATTTACAAGATCTCAGTTATGATCATGGTAAAGAAGGAACTCGTTATGAATTTCAAAGAAGAACATTTAAAAAGCATGATATTGGTCCGTATATTCAGTTGCACATGACACGTTGCATTCTCTGCTATCGTTGTGTGTATGTGGCCGATCAGTTAACCAATAAAAGAGAACATGGTATTTTAGATAGAGGTGATCATTCTGAAATTGCTACCATGATTGAAAAAAGCCTCGAAAATGATTTTATTGGAAATGTGATTGATGTTTGCCCGGTAGGCGCTTTAACAGATAAAACTTTTCGTTTTAAAAATCGCGTATGGTTTTTAAAACCAATGGATGCACATAGAGATTGTACAACTTGTTGTGGAAAAGTTACTTTATGGAATAGAGGGGATGAAGTGTATCGAGTAACTGCTAGAAAAGACACTTGGGGAGAAGTGGAAAATAATACAGATGGTAAACCCGGATGGATTTGTAATAGTTGCCGTTTTGAAAAGAAACAAACAAGCGACTGGATAGTGGAAGGCCCTCGAAAGATAGAACGACAATCAGTCATATCCCAAGGACATTACCAAGGTTCTGTGGGTATGCATACACCAACAGAAATCTTTGCAGCAGTAAATAGTGGACGACAACCCAAAATATTAATGGATATTCACGCTGTCAGTGAAGTAAACAAGCCCAATATTGAACTGAGTTTGATTGATGGGCCTGCTCATTCATCTGATTTTAATAAATCAGAATGAAAATATGATATTAACGAAAGATCAAATACAAAAAATAATCAGTCAATACTTTGCAGGAAAACCTGTATTGAAAGCTTGGTTGTTTGGCTCTTATGCAAGAGGAGAAGCAGATGCAGATAGTGATATAGATGTATTGGTTGAGTTGGATTATAATAAAAATATTGGAATGGATTTTTTTGGATGGAACCAGGACTTAACTGATGTCGTTAATAAAAAAGTTGATGTAGTAAGCTTGGGTGGTGTCAATAAAAGAATTTGGTCTACCATAGAGAAAGATATGACCTTGATTTATGAGAGGTGAAATTGCGGATAAGGAAAGATTGGGTCATATGATTGACTGCATTCAGGAGATTCAGAATGCAACAAAAGGAATTTCAAAGGAAGAATTTGTTACTAATCATGTCCTTAGAATTGCTGTTGTAAAATGGTTAGAGATTATTGGGGAAGCAGCAAATAACATTACTGAATCTACCAAAGGGAAAGCGTCAAGTTTACCTTGGAAAAAAATTGTCAGATTTAGGCATTTTGTTGTTCACGAATATTTTGAAATTGATTTTATGTTTGTTTGGAATTTGTTGTCTCAAGACTTACTTTTTCTAG
This sequence comes from Bacteroidota bacterium, assembly GCA_031417635.1. Classification (GTDB taxonomy): domain Bacteria; phylum Bacteroidota; class Bacteroidia; order Chitinophagales; family Chitinophagaceae; genus Sediminibacterium. The sequence continues at coordinate 57,189 of JANOVY010000173.1, forward strand.
AACAGGAAATTGGCAAACTTTTAAAAGAGGATGAATAAATGACACTACTTACCATAGACTGGGCTTTGCTAATTGAAAAATTAATTCTCATCGCAATTATTGTTTTTGCGAGTTTGGGTATTGCTTTATATACCACCTATGCAGAAAGAAAAGTGGCGGCTATTTTGCAAGACCGACCAGGCCCCAATCGCGCAGGCCCTTTTGGTTTGTTTCAACCCTTTGCAGATGGGTTAAAGTTGATCATGAAGGAAGAAATTATTCCAAATTCTTCAAACAAGGCACTGTTTGTTTTAGGCCCCGGTTTGGCAATGACAGCTGCATTAATGTCTTGTGCCGTGATCCCTTGGAGTAGCCATGTTGAATTTTTCAATCGAAGTATTGATTTGCAAATAGCAGATATCAATATAGGAATATTATATGTTTTTGGTGTTGTTAGCTTAGGTGTTTATGGAATTATGATCGGCGGTTGGGCTTCTAATAATAAATTTTCTTTGATGGCCGCATTGCGTGGTGCATCACAAGCTATCAGTTATGAATTGGCCATGGGCCTTGCACTGATTGCGGTTTTGATGATTTCCGGTTCACTCAGTTTAAAAACCATTGTTGATCAACAAATGAGTAATGGTCATTTGTGGAACATTGCTTACCAGCCTTTGGGTTTTTTAATATTTTTCATTTGTGCTATGGCAGAATGTAACCGTACACCCTTTGATCTTCCTGAAGCTGAAAATGAATTGAATTTTGGCTATCACCAGGAATACTCATCTATGAAATTGGGTTTTTATCTTTTTTCAGAATATGTGAATATGATTATGAGTAGTGCCATCATGGCTTCATTGTACTTTGGTGGATTTGATATTCCGTTTTTTGATGAAAGTACCATTGCGCCCAATTTTGCAGCATTACTGGGTATTCTGGCATTGTTGACAAAAATTGCCATCTTTATTTTTGTATTTATGTGGATACGATGGACAATTCCACGATTCAGATATGATCAATTAATGAATTTGGGATGGAAAACATTGATACCGTTAGCATTGGTGAATATGTTGATAACAGGGGCTGTGATATTGTATTTACAAGGGAAATGATTTTAGGATTACGAATTTTCGGATTTGCGAATTTGGATTTCAAAAATCAATCATCAACCCATTAGATAATATTTGAAAAGTAGATTCAAAAAATAAGAGAAGAAAAAAATGCAAGCATTAACAAATAGATCAAAAGCCGTAAGTCGTAAGCCGATGAGTATGATGGAAAAGCTATATCTGCCTGCTATTGCAAAAGGTATGGCCATTACGTTTGGTCATATTTTTAAAAAGCAACCCACTATTCGTTATCCTGAACAAAAAAGACCTTTTAGCCCTGTTTTTAGAGGGCTACATGTATTGAATCGAGATGAAGAGGGCCGCGAAAACTGCACTGCTTGTGGCTTATGTGCCGTTGCTTGTCCGGCTGAAGCCATCACAATGGAAGCTGCCGAAAGATTACCGGGGGAAGAACATTTATATCGCGAAGAGAAGTATGCCGCAAAGTATGAAATCAATATGTTGCGTTGTATTTTCTGTGGGTTATGTGAAGAGGCTTGTCCAAAAGACGCTATATATTTAAGTGAGACATTTGCACCAGCTAATTTTACAAGGAAAGGATTTATTTACGGGAAAGATGATTTATTGATACCCAATCCTATTACCGAGCCAGAAGCATTTGCAAAAGCTAAGGGAAAAGGAGAACCTACGACGGCTAATTAGTAATTACAAATTAAACATTGGTAATTGGGAAACCGGTCATTTATGCTTAATTACAAATTATCAATTATTAATTAAAACTATGAGTACAATCGAAATATTATTCTTTTTTTTAAGTGCTTTGGCCATCTTCAGCGCAATCATGGTATTGGCAAGTAAAAACCCGGTACATAGCGTGTTGTGGTTGATTGCCGTCTTTTTTGCGATTTCGGGGCATTATATTTTATTAAATGCACAATTTTTGGCGATTGTTAATCTAATTGTTTACGCGGGAGCCATTATGGTTTTGTTTCTTTTTGTTATCATGCTCATGAATTTGAATGTTGAGTCAGAGCCTCAAAAACATGTTTGGATGAAACTTACAGGGGCTGTTTCCGGTGGTTGTTTTTTAATAGTATTGGTGTCATTGGTTCGGCAAGCAACTGATATCCAATCCAAAACGGCTCTGATGAAAGATGGAAATATCGGATTAATCAAAAATTTGGGAAAAGTGTTGTTCAGCGAATATGTGGTACCATTCGAAATTTCAAGTGTATTGTTTTTAAGTGCAATGGTAGGAGCGGTGGTGATAGGGAAAAAGGAGTAAATGCGAAACGCTGAACGCATAATGCTGAACGCTTAATGCTGAACGCTTAATGCGGAAGGCTTAACGCTGAAGGCTAATAGCGAATGATAGTAAAAAATTTAGCAAGCAGCAATCAAAATAAAAGTATTTCACAAATGCGTTCAGCGTCATGCGTTGAGCACTAAGCTTTAAAAATGCCAATACAATATTATATCTATCTCTGTTTAACTTTATTCAGCATTGGAATCATTGGTGTGTTAACACGTCGTAATGCCATCATCGTTTTTATGTGTGTGGAATTGATGTTAAATGCTGTGAATTTATTACTGGTAGCATTTTCTAAAATGCATCATGGGATAGCACTTGGTGCCAATGCAAACACAACAGTAGGTATAGAAGGGCAAATTTTTGTTTTTTTTATTATGGTCGTTGCGGCTGCAGAAGTAAGTGTTGGATTGGCCATAATAGTAATGATGTATAGAAACACACATTCGGTAGATATCAACTTTTTGAATAGATTGAAAAACTAATAACGCCAAACGCTTAATGCATAACGCTTAATGCGTTCGGCGTTAAGCATTCAGCGTTTCGCGTTAAGAATGATGATTATGAGCAAACTTGTTTATTTAGTTCCTTTGTTTCCCCTATTGGGTTTTCTAATCAATGGATTGGGTCGAAGGTCTATGTCAAAATCAATGATTGGAATCATTGGCAGTGGTGCCATTTTGGCCTCTTTTGTCCTAAGTATCTTACTCTTTTTTGATGTAAAAGCAAATGGAGCCAGCATTGTTACGCTTTTTGAATTTATACATATTGAACGTTTTCAAATCAACTTCGCATTTCAAGTTGATCAGTTATCTGTATTATTTCTATTAATCATCACCGGCATTGGATTTTTAATTCATGTATATTCCACTGCTTATATGCATGATGAAACTCCCATCCATTTTGGAAGGTATTTCGCTTATCTGAATCTGTTCATATTTTCCATGCTCTTATTGGTATTGGGTGAAAATTATTTGATCATGTTTATTGGGTGGGAGGGTGTGGGACTTTGTTCTTATTTACTCATCGGATTTTGGTTTAAAAACAACTCATATAACTATGCCGCTAAAAAGGCATTTATCATGAACCGAATTGGCGACCTTGGTTTTTTATTAGCACTGTTCTGGATACTTTTAAAATTAGGAACTGCCTCTTATGGCGACGTTTTTTCTAATGTTTCAAAACTTAGCAGTTTTGATATTACGGCAATAACTACCTTATTATTTATTGGTGCTATGGGTAAAAGTGCCCAAATTCCATTGTACACATGGTTGCCTGATGCAATGGCCGGGCCTACACCTGTTTCTGCATTAATTCATGCTGCTACCATGGTTACTGCCGGAATCTATATGATTGCCCGCAGCAATATTTTATATACAATGGCCCCTGCTACACAAACCCTGGTAGCAGTAATTGGACTGGCTACCGCCATTTTTGCTGCCACAATTGCTTTGAAACAAAATGATATCAAAAAAGTATTGGCCTACTCTACCGTTAGTCAATTAGGATATATGTTTTTGGGCCTTGGGGTGGGAGCCTATACAGGTGCTGTTTTTCATGTGATGACACATGCTTTTTTCAAAGCCTTATTGTTTTTAGGAGCAGGTTCTGTAATTCATGCAATGCATCATGAACAGGATATCCGTAAAATGGGAGGATTGAAAAGATACATGCCAATTACTCATTTTACTTTTTTATTGGCCTGTTTGGCTATCGCCGGCATCCCGCCTTTCTCCGGTTTCTTTTCAAAAGATGAAATTTTAACAGCAGCATTTTCTAAAAATCCAATCTACTATTTTGTTGGGGTGGGTGGTGCGTTGATGACTGCTTTTTATATGTTCCGTTTATATACACTTACATTCATTGGTAATTTTAGGGGTACCATTGAACAAGAAAAGCATTTGCATGAAAGTCCTTCTGCAATGACGATTCCTTTAATTATCCTTGCTTTTCTTTCAGTGGTAGGTGGTTTAATTGGCATTCCTGAAATTTTTGTAAGTGATTCGCATAGTCTTGAACATTTCTTATCTCCCATATTTGCAGAATCAGCAAAAATTGCCGATCACCACCATTTGGGAGCTACTCAGGAATATATAATGATGGGTGGTACAACACTCGTTATTATCCTTGTCATATTTTTTACTGTAAATAGTTACAAAAATTACAAAGCAAATGAAGAAACCACTTCGGGCTTCTCAAAGTTGCTGGAACAGAAATGGTATGTAGATGAATTGTATGATAAAATAATTGTAAATCCATTGAATGTTTTGGCAGGATTTTTCAAAAATATTATTGAGAAAAACGTAATTGATGGGATCGTAAATGGGATGGGCAGATTGGTTAGTTACAGTTCCAGGCAACTCAGGTTATTACAAAGTGGTCAGGTAGGTAATTACATTTTGATAATGGTATTAGCGATGGTGGTATTCTTTTTAATCTGGTTTAATGATTTATCCATTATGCACTTTTTTAGTAAAATATTTTAATCATGTTTTTGTGTTAAAGAAATAATATGGTCCCTGTTTTACTCATATTGACCCCATTCGTTACCGGTTTACTATCTTTTTTTTGGAAAGATGCTAAAACGGCTAAAAACTGGGCACTGCTATCATCAGTTATTACTGCAATTATTACAATTGTTGGTGTAATTGGTTATCCCGGTCAACTTTTAACATTCGATGCCAATTGGTTACTTGCAATAGGCAGCAGATTTGCTTTGTCGATGGATGGTATGGGTAAAATGCTATGTTTGTTAACAGGGCTCTCTTTCCCCATTATTTTTTTGGCCACTTACAAGAATAATTATCAAAAGGCAGGAAGCTTTTATGCATTGATGTTGTTAACACAAGCAGGTTTATTGGGTGTTTTTATGGCTTCCGATGCTTTATTGTTTTATTTTTTCTGGGAGCTGGCGTTAGTGCCTGTATATTTTCTTTGCTCATTATGGGGTGGCGAAAAAAGAATCGCTGTTACTTTCAAGTTTTTTATCTACACTTTTATTGGTTCTTTATTGATGTTGGTAGGTATTTTATTTTTATACTTCCATACGCCCGAGCAATCTTTTGCACTAAAATCTTTTTACCAAATCAAACTTGCAGCAAATCAAGAAGGAATTATTTTTTGGTTATTTTTCATAGCATTTGCCATAAAAATGCCCATATTTCCATTTCATACTTGGCAACCGGATGCTTATGAACAATCTCCGACCGCAGTAACCATGGTATTAAGCGGTATCATGGTTAAGATGGGCATATTTGCTGTCATTCGTTGGATACTGCCCATATTTCCCGTGGCATCTGTAAAGTATGCCAATATCATTATTATCCTTTCGGTGATTGGCATGTTGTATGCTTCGTTAATTGCCATACGGCAAGATGATATTAAGCGATTGATTGCCTATTCTTCTATTGCACACATTGGTTTAATGTGTGCGGCAATGTTTACGCATAATATTACCGGTATACAAGGGGTAATGGTTCAAATGTTTAACCATGGTATTATTGTTATTGGCTTGTGGATAGTAGCAGATAACATCGAACAAAATTTGGGCACACGAAAATTCAGTGATTTGGGTGGTTTGGCACAAAAAGCACCTGCATTATCCATATTATTAGTAATAATGGCATTGGCAAATATTGCACTTCCATTAACAAGTGCCTTTATTGGAGAATTTTTAATGTTTAACGGGTTATTTCAATATAATATATGGCTAACTGCAGCGGCAGGAATCAGTGTAATTCTAGCTGCTGTTTATACATTAAATATGGTGCAGAGAATATTATTTGGGAATACGGTACCGGCTACAATGGATGCAGTTGATATCAACCAATATACGAAATGGGCATTGAGTATTTTAGTTGCGTTGGTTTTTGTTTTGGGTGTTTATCCACAGCCTTTGATCAATTTAACAAGCGACACTGTTAATGCAATTCTTTTAACACATTAATATTGAAATGAGTATATGTAATCCACAAGATTCATAAACCATAAGATAAGATATATGAATACAATTATTCTTTCTGCTTTACTGGGTGTAGTTATGATGTTTAGTGGCATTATGATAAAAAACAAGTCTGCTATTACCCAAATTGCAGCAGCTGGTCTGTTTTTTTTATTAATAGCCAACCTATTAAACACATACGGAATATTCGCAATAAATGTTGACACACATTCCATGCTACATTTCGAAAAGTTTGGTTTGTTTTTTAACTCCATTGCCATTTTTGCAACACTGGTGTATGTATTGTTAAGCGGCAGAGATATTGAAAAAGTGGGGGTGAATACGGCAGAATATTATGCACTTATCTTTTTTGTTTTGTGTGGCATAAGTATCCTTTCTTCTTTTAATGGGTTATTGATGCTGTTTCTGGGAATAGAAATCATGTCAATTCCATTGTACATTTTAACCGGTGCCGATAAACGAAATCTGAAAAGCAATGAAGCGTCTCTTAAATATTTTTTGATGGGCGCATTTTCAACAGGGGTTATGCTAATGGGTATTACCTTAATTTATGGTGCTACCGGCAGTTTTTCCTTAGATACACAAGGGCTAACTCCTTCTGCAGGAATAGTGAAAGCTTCATTCTTGGAAGTAGCCGGCTTATTATTATTGTTTGTTTCTTTGTGTTTTAAAGTATCCGCAGCGCCGTTTCATTTTTGGACACCCGACGTTTACGATGGCGCACCAAGTGTGTTTACTTCATTCATGGCCACCATTGTAAAAGCAGCCGGATTCATTGCTTTCATTCGTTTGTTTGATAGACATACAGATTTACTGGGACCCACTTGGAAAATTCTATTGGCATTTGTAATTATAGCAACTTTATTAATTGGAAATATCACTGCTGTATTTCAACAGAGTGTAAAACGAATGTTGGCTTATTCCAGTATTGCACAGGCGGGTTTTATGTTATTTGCTTTATACAGCAATAACGATTTAGCAAAAGATGGAATTCTTTTATATGCAACTGCCTATAGTTTGGCAACCATTGGAATTTTTGCAGTGTTGATTAAAATGAATGATTATACTTTGGATGGATTTAATGGGTTAGCTACTTCACAACCCATATTGGCATTTTCGAACACTGTATTTTTATTATCGCTGGCGGGCATTCCTTTAACAGCCGGTTTCTTTGCAAAATATTATATGCTGGCTTCTGTTGTAAAAGCAGGAGGTTCTTTGTGGTTGGTAATTATGGCAGTTTTATTTGCTGCCATCAGCGTATATTATTATTTCAGGGTAATTCAGGCTATGTACTTTAAAGAAGGAGAGGCACAAACGGCTACGATTACATCCGGATTTAAAATTGGCCTGATTTTATTGTCGGCATTAATCATCCTGATTGGCATATTTCCTTCAATTGTGCTCAATTTCTTCTATTTTTAACCACTCTTCACATTTCTTAGCAAGGGTTAGACAGATTCGAGATTCTCAATTACCTTTATTGAGTTGAAAAGTGTTGAACCTAATTTCTTATGACAAGTTTTGATTCCCTTACATTGGCATGGCGTACTGTACGAAGTAATAAATTACGTACCGGCATTACAGTGGCCATTATCGCATTTGGAATTATGGCACTGATTGGTATTATTACTGCCATTGAAGCCATGAATCAGAGCCTTAAAGAAAGTTTTTCATCGATGGGTGCCAATGCCTTCAGTATTCGATTTAAAGATTCAAGGGTAAGATTTGGTGGCAATAATAATGGGGGTGACGATTTTGCTAAAAAGAAGCGGGGACTGAAAGAAAAAAAATCAAACCTCGGTAAACCTATCCGTAGAGAGGAAGCAGAGTTTTTTAAAAACAATTTTATATTTCCGGGTTCTATTGTAAGTATTTACCGTCGGGGACCGGGATCCCAGGAAATTCATTTTGAAGACAAAAAAACCAATCCTCAAATATCTTTGTGGGGAGGTGATGAAAACTATCTTCCTGTAAATGGTTATTCAGTTGAGGTGGGGCGGAACCTAAATTCTTTAGATATTCAAAGCGGTAGGAATGTTTGTTTATTAGGGAGTAACGTAGCCATTAAATTATTTGGCGATAAACCCGAAAAATGTATTGACAAAATTATTCGAATCGGAAGTCTTCCTTACCGTGTGATAGGTTTATTAAAAAGCAAAGGTTCCAGCGCTATGATGCGGCAGGATGACATGATTCTAACCTCCTATACAAATGTGCGGCATTTCTCTAACGCCAGCCCTTCTTATTTGGTAGGTGTGATGGTTGGGAATGTAAAAGAATTAGATGTAGCTAGTGATGAAGCCACTTCTATTTTTAGAGCCGTAAGAAAATTAGAACCCATTGAAGACATTAATTTTGTAATTGAAAGAAGCGACAAATTTGCTGAACTTTTTATTGGCTTTCTAAGCAGCATTACAGGTTCTGCAGGTGCCATTGGACTCATAACCCTTATTGGTGCTGCCATCGGCTTGATGAACATCATGTTGGTAGCCGTAAATGAGCGAACGAAAGAAGTAGGGTTGATAAAAGCCATTGGAGGGAAAAGCAAAAATGTACGTCAGCAATTTTTATTTGAAAGCCTGATCATTAGTTTACTTGGTGCATTATTTGGCATCATCTTGGGTGTGATGGTCGGAAACTTATTTGCCATTGTGCTCAAGACCGGGTTTGTGGTTCCTTGGGCCTGGGTAATCATAGGCATCGTTATCTGCTCAGGGGTGGGATTGGCTGCGGGTATTTATCCGGCTATGAAAGCAGCTAGATTAAATCCAATCGTTGCATTACGGTATGAATGATGATTCTCTCGCGTCTTTTTTTAATTCATAAGTATTTTTTCCTTTTGCATTTCTATTAATTGATTTAGGAAACTGCCTCAATGACGTTTTTTTATAAACACATAGATTCTGTGTTAAGAACCAAGTGATTTAATTAATATTTTTTATTTTTGTTCTTTAGGCGGTTTTATACATAGTTCAAGCAAAAGGAAAAACTGTTTTTCTATTTGTCTTTGTTCTAACCTATCTACCTATGTGTTAATAAAAAAGCTAACGGGTGAGAGGGTATTTTTATAGTAGGGAAGTTGGACTTAAAAAACTGTCATACACTTCAGGATTGATCAAGTTAAAAAAATCGAATCAATTTCATTGTAAAAAGCCCGACTATTTATTAAAAAATAATTTTAGGGTATCATTAATATAATACATAATATCCTCTTCTGTTTTGTGTGCCCGCAACCATGCTACAGATGGTCGATACAGTTGCATATACTGTTGTAGTTCTTCATTTTTTAACCCACTGTATTTTGTCACCAATGAAGCAGGAAAACGATAATTGATATATTGCTCTTTTTCATTCGATTCAAAGAAAGCAAACGCCTTTCTTTTGCTTTTTTCGCGTTTTGAATAGTGGTCAATATTAAAACCGATTCCAGCACCCGAGTTACTTGCTGAAAAAGTGGGAATGGTATAATTCACTATATCCTGTAAAAACTCTTTTCTTCTTTCAATGCTGTCTAATTGATACCGGCTCATTCCTTTGGCTCTGACTGTTACGTTACCCAGGCTTATGGTTAATGGAGCAAGTATTAATGCAATGGTATCTTGTAATAGGTATTGGTTGTTATATTGTATGGTATCAAAGTAATAACCCACGGCTGCGAATGACAAAACTTGATTTTCCTTTAATTCAATCCTGAAAAGGCCAGCAGCACTTGTCATCACCGTTTTTTTGGTATTTAAGTTAGTCACACTTGCTAACACAATGGGTTCATGGGTAATACTATCGGTTAGATGGCCCCATACCATGTTGTCTTTTTTTTGTCCAAACATGCAAAGATTCATGAACATAAATAGAACCAAAAAAAGTTGCCGCATATGCTTATTTTGTACAAAGATAAGTTTTGATTCTAGCCAATAGGATTTAAGAAAAAAGCCTCACAATACTTGTGAGGCTTTTAACAAATTAAATAATGATCAGTATTTTATTTTGGATCCAATGATTTTTTGATCTTATCTGCTAAATCCTGTAAATGAATTTTGCTCATACGATCAGTAGCACCGGCTGCGGCTGTATTTACTTGGCCACGTAATTGAACTAGTTGGGCTCTGGCAATACTATACACATCACTTCTACTGTTTAAACCGGATGCATAAGGGCTTGGACCAGCTTGTCCGCCAAATACAATCGTTATATTACCACCGGAATTCCCATTGATTAAATTATCCAATTTATCAACATAGCTTTTCTGTAACATTCTTCTATAAGAGTCAATGACTTTATTAGATTTCAGTTCACTAAAAAGATCAGTTTGTAAATCATTGATCATATCAATACCGCTATAAGCTTTCTCTGCACCAAAACGATCTACACAAAATTGCATACGATTCATTCTATCCGCAGATACAATACTAGATAATGCGGCTTCCTGGGCTGTAACGATTGGGTTGACTGATCCGGGAACATTTATCTTATCCCAAATATCGTTAACGATAAGCCATTTAGGTGTTTGAAATAATTGCTTATTTAAGAAAGCTAAGGCATCTTTTTGCATTGCTTTTGGTGTTACTTCATACACAGGTTCTTTTTGTTCGGCTGTTTTGAAAGTTTCATAAACACCACCCACACTTCTACTAACATGCCCAACATATCGACGAAATTGGCCAAATAACTGACCATACATCGTGGCAATGTTTTCATTCAAATCACCTTCTTCTTTTGTCCACTCGGGTAAGTTAACAATGATACGCTGTAGATTTTTAATTCCATATTCACTGGCAACAACTGCATTATCACTTAAGTCTTCACTTTGACTTCTAGGGTCAGACTGATTACCACCTTCATATGTGCCGAACCAGGTACGTGGATTGTTTTGTAAAGTTTCCGTAATTAATTTGTTGCTATTTTTCTTTTGTTCATCTTCAGTATTACCGGCAATATATCCATAACCCCATTTCATAGCCCAATGATCGTAATCGCCAATACGAGGGTATAAACCTGCTTTGGAAATATTGTCTTCCGGTTGTGCTACATAATTAAAACGAGCGTAATCCATTATAGAAGCCGTATGTCCATTGGCTTCTACCCAAGCTTTGTCACGCAATTTGGCAACAGGTGTTTTACTGCTGCTTCCCATATTATGACGCAATCCAAGTGTATGGCCTACTTCATGTGAGGATACGAAACGAATTAAATCCCCCATTAAATCATCATCAAACTTCATTTTACGGGCACGTGGGTCAACGGCAGCAGTTTGTACCATATACCAATCGTGTACCAATTTCATTACGTTATGATACCAACCAATATGGCTTTCCAAAATTTCACCACTTCTGGGATCATGCACCTGCGGTCCATAAGCATTTTCTGTGCTTGATGCAAAATAACGGATCACAGAATAGCGGGCATCTTCCATACTCATGGTAGTGTCATTCTCAGGCCATTCTTTGCCCATGATGGCATTTTTGAAACCTGCTTTTTCAAAAGCTTTGGCCCAATCATTCACACCCAAAATCAAATGTTTTCTCCATTGTTTGGGAGTGGCGGGGTCAACATAGTAAACAATGGGTTTTTTGGGTTCCACAAGTTCACCTCTTTTCCATCTTTCCACATCTTCCTCTTTGGGTTCTAGTCTCCATCTAATGGCAAATTCTTTGTTTTCAACTTTTTGTTGATCATCACTAAAAAGAACATAATCATCCGTAAAAAAGCCAACTCTTTTATCTGCAATTCTAGGAGCCATAGGTTCTTTGGGAAGTAACAATAAAGACGTATTTAACTCTATCGTTACCGCACCGGCTGCATTGGCAGCTGGAACAAAAACGGGTGCAGGACCAGTCGGTGCTCCTCCAAATCCCCCGCCGGCAGGAGAAGATGAGAAGGTCTTTACCGTTTTAATTTCAATATTGATTGGGTAAGCAGCTATTTTTTGAATAAAAGACCTATCTGCTGCTATTTGTGAAAGACTAAGCGTTCTTTTAACACCACTATTGATACTTACTACTTGGTTATCACCCTTAAAAAAATCTGTCACTTCAATAACTACCCCTGTGCTGTCTTTACTAAAGGCGGCTATTGGAAATGCGGCAGTAATTGCATTCAAGTTTGAATTGGTAACTGCTTTCGATATTTCATCTTTTGTTTCGGCAGCATTGACTAAAGTAATGACCCTTAAAAAAATATTATTACTAGGTCCTTTTTCAAAAGTCAAAGTTTGTTGGTTGGCAATCTCACCACCATAAACGCCACGTGGGCTGATATTGGTAGGCACTTTAATGTAACGAGTAACTGCCATGATTTCACGGCCTAACATTGCATCTGCAATTTCAAAATAGTATTTATCGTCCACCTTGTGTACGGTAAACATTCCTTTTTTGGAAATGGCTTTGTCGGTAATCACTTCTTTATAAGGCTTTGGACCTTGTGATCTGGCCGCTAAAGCAGCACCGGCACCAGCGCCACCCGGAAAGTTTCCTCTTGGAGCCCCACCCGGGATTGAATCACGTTGTTGGGCAATGGCCAGTGTACCGGCAAGCAGTGCAACAACTAAAAATTGTTTTTTCATCATTTTTCTAGTATTGGTTTAGAATAATTTTTAAAGTTATATCTAACAACGATATAGAAAACATTTTGTTCTATATCCTATATAAATGGTGAAAAGGGGTTGTCAGTCGGTGAAAATTGAATTATTGCTATTTTAATCAGACTTGGCGGGTCATTTTAAAAAAAATAGACTTTTGGGTAAAACTTTACCAAAATCTAATTTGCCGCGTTCAATAAAATAACTATTTTGTATTCCCTTTTTAACGCTTGAAATATTGTTTTGTGATTTCAAAACTTTTTTCAGTAGAATTGTGGAAACAAATTTTTAAACCAACTGTAATTTTTAAACCAAAAATCAATTGAATCATGGCTGAAACAAAACCAACTGCAGGTACTAGTGTAAAAAGTACATCTTCTTCACATGTTAAGAAGAGCGGTAACTCGATTTCATGGATTGCACCCCTTGCTTGTATTGTCCTAGGTTACGTCATTTGGCGTTTTGTATTAGGAGCAAACAGTAATTTTGCCCAACCCGATCCTAGTGGTGGTTTTTGGCCACAACACAAAGGACCCAAAACCGGGTTAAGTAAAATGTATGAAGGCGGTATTATTGTACCGATTTTGATTGGTTTGTTTTTAACAGTGGTTACTTTCTGTATAGAAAGATTTATGACTGTGTCTAAAGCTGCCGGTACAGGCAGTATTGCTGAGTTTGTACGCAGTGTTCAATTTCATTTGGCAAACAAAGATGTAGACAAAGCTTTGGCTGCTTGCGACAAACAAAAAGGATCTGTAGGTAATGTTATGAAAGCAGGTCTTACAAAGTACAAAGAAATGATTTCTAATCATGAATTGGTTACTGAACAAAAAGTATTGAATATTCAAAAAGAAGTAGAAGAAGCTACGGCTCTTGAACTTCCTATGTTGGAAAAAAATCTGGTATTCTTATCAACGATTGCATCAGTGGCAACATTGTTGGGTTTGTTAGGTACGGTATTGGGTATGATTAAATCATTCTCGGCCTTAGGTGACGAGGGTGGTGGAGATGCAGCTCGTGAATTATCAAAAGGTATTTCTGAAGCCTTGTTTAATACAGCTTTGGGTATCGGTACTTCAGCAGTAGCCATTATTATGTACAACGTATTTACTACCAGAATTGATGGTATTACTTATGGAATTGACGAATCAGGTTTCACTTTAACACAAAGTTTTGCTGCTAACTACAAATAATCATTGATTGATTGTGGAAAGAAGTAAATCTTGAATCTTATTATGTGAAACATTAAATAATTTACAATGGGCAGAGCCAAATTACCTCGTAAGAGTACCGTCATCGACATGACAGCGATGTGCGACGTGGCCTTTCTGTTGTTGTCTTTCTTTATCTTAACAACGAAGTTCAAGCCATCAGAGGCAATCGCTGTTACAACCCCAAAGTCGGTGGCTGCCAAAGTAGCCCCCACCAAGGATATTGTCATGATAATTTTAGACAAGGACGGAAAAGTGTTTCTTACGATGGATGACGAATCGGTTAAGGAAGTAATGGCTAATACACTGAATAGTACCAAAAACCTAGGATTGAATGTGAATGCTTTTAAGAAAGCACAATTCTTTGGGGCACCTTTCGGTCAACTAGCATCATTTCTGGCACTTCCGGAAGATCAGCGAAAAGGAAATTTAAACCCCGGTATTCCTGTAAAAGATTCATCCAATAATGAGTTAGTTGCTTGGATGAGTTTGGTAGCGAATGCATACCAGGGTAAGAAACCGAATCTGTTATTAAAAGGAGATAATCTCGCCAAATATCCGGCATTTAAAAGTGTTATTGACGCTTTTAAAAAGAATGATTTCCTTAAATTTCAGATGGTAACCAATCCTGAGAGCGCTCCGGTAGGTACTGATCTTTGGAAACAAAGTCAATCAGGAGAGAAAAGAGAAGATTAGGAATTTTAGCAAACAAATCACTAACGAAAACTAAATTCTACCGACATGTCTGAAATGGATACATCGAGTGGCGGCGGCCATAAGAAAGGCCCCGGGGTCAAAAAAGGGAAGAAACTATCTACCCGAGTTGATTTGACGCCCATGGTGGACTTGGGCTTCCTACTCATTACGTTTTTCATCTTTACAACTACCATGAGTCAGGCAACCGCTATGCGTCTCTTTCTACCGAAAGATGCGGATAAGCCGGAAGATCAGAATAAAGCGAAAGAATCGGGTGTAATTACACTTCTATTAGGGAAAGACAATAATGTTTTTTACTATGAAGGCCAATTGGATAATTCCGCATCGAATTTTAAATCGTCTAATTTTCATGATATCCGTGAAGTACTGATGAGTAAAAAACAGCGTACACCCGAAAAAGATATGGTGGTTGTTATTAAGCCCTCAGATGAGTGTTCTTACAAAAATGTAGTTGACATTTTAGATGAAATGACCATTAATGTTTTAAAGCGATATGCATTGGTGGACATTTCAAACGTAGAAGCACAACTTGTAGCAAAATCTGAGGAAAACGCAGCAGCAGCTGTAAAAAATTAGTAATAGACATTTCATTATTAGCATCTAATTACAAAAGCCGGAAACAATGGATATAAACAAAATTTTATCCGCAGATATTCTAGATATTCTTTTCGATGGCAGAAATAAAGAATATGGTGCGTATGATCTGCGTAAATCGTATAACACGCGTATTCGCAACGCTTTAATTGGCACGTTTCTCATTTGTGGACTTTTACTTGCAGCTTCAATTATTGCCAACACTGTTGGTAAGAAAAAAACTGAAATAGTGGTTCAGGATGTTTCATTGGAAAACATGAAAACAGAGGAGAAAAAGCCAGAACCACCACCACCACCACCACCACCAAAACAGGAACCACCTAAAGTGGAAATTACTAAATTCACTCCTCCAAAAATTGTAAAGGATGAAGAAGTAAAACCTGATGAGGAAATCAAAGAAGTGGAAAAACTGGAAGATACCAAGATTGGTACCATTAACCAAGAAGGTGCTAAAGATGAAGGTGTTGTTGCCCCTCCTGTAGAAAAAGTAGGTACCGTTGAAGCTCCCAAAGTTGAAGAAGACTATGATAAAGTATTTACCGTAGTTCAAATTGCAGCTGAATTTCCAGGTGGTATTGCTGCTTGGACCAAATACTTAGAGCGTAATTTGAATAGAGATCTTCCTGTAGAAAATGGGGCACCTCCCGGAAAGTATACAGTAGTGGTTTCTTTCATTGTAAGCAAAACGGGTGATATCAGTGAAGTTGCTGCTGAAAATGATCCCGGACATGGAACCAAAGCTGAAGCCATTCGGGTAATCACCAAAGGACCTAAATGGAAGCCTGCGGTGCAAAACGGTAGAAACGTAATCTATCGTCACAAGCAAAGTATCACTTTTGTCGTATCAGAAGAATAATTTTTCTTAAATAGCTATTTAAAAAGTCCTTGTAAATTTTACAAGGACTTTTTTTATGAATCGTGAGGCGTTATACGTGAATCGTGAGAGGGGAAAAAGTGAAGGGTGAAAAGTGAAAAGGAAAAAAATAATAGAAAGAAATTGAAAGGTGAAAAATTTTCCCTCCTTGGAAAGGAGGGACCCGTTTATTGTCGCAGACAATAAAACGAGGGTGGTTACGAGGTTGAACTTTTCACTTTTCACTCCCATCCCTCACGATTCACGCCTCACTACTCACATTATCCCCCTTGTTTGTTCTATTTTTACAAGGTAAATAAAAATTATGTCGGCACAACTACGGGGATGGGATGATACAATAGTAGCCTTGGCTACCCCTCCGGGCATTGGTGCCATTGGTGTAATACGCGTAAGTGGTGCCGAAACATTTGCAGTGGTAAATGAATTGTTTCCCTCCAAAGACTTACAAAAACAGGCATCGCATACTTTGCATGTGGGTTTTTTAAAAGAAGGTAATCGCATTTTAGATGAAGTGGTTGTATCCTTATTCAAATCGCCCAAATCATACACAGGTGAAGATGTAATTGAAATTGGTTGTCATGGATCATCATTTATTTTGGAAGATATCATACAAGCCATCACTAAAAGAAATGTGCGAATAGCAAAGCCGGGAGAATTCACCCAACGCGCATTTTTAAATGGCAAACTAGACCTTACACAAGCTGAAGCTGTAGCAGATTTAATTGCCAGTAATACTGAAGCCAGTCGGAAAGCAGCCTTGCATACCATGCGAGGTGGATTTTCATCGGATTTACAAAAACTACGAGAACAATTGATCAGTTTTTCTGCCTTAATAGAATTGGAACTTGATTTTTCGCAGGAAGATGTGGAGTTTGCCGATAGAAAGGCTTTCACTCTTTTAATTAATCAACTTGCACTTTCAACACAACAATTATTGCATTCTTTTAAACTGGGAAATGTTATTAAAAATGGTGTACAGATTGCTATCATTGGCAAACCCAATGCGGGCAAGTCAACTTTGTTAAATACGCTCTTAAATGAGAACCGAGCCATTGTAAGCGATGTTGCGGGCACTACACGCGACACAATAGAAGAGATATTAAATATTGACGGTGTATTGTTTAGATTGATTGATACAGCCGGTATACGCGAACACACACAGGATTTGATTGAAAGTTTGGGTGTAGAAAAAAGTTTTGAAAAAATGCGTTCGGCCAATGTAGTTATCTATCTGTTTGATGTAAATGAAATTGACAGTCATCTATTAAAAACAGTTGTTGTTGATTTTGAAAAAGAAAATATTCAGTATCTGCTTGTGGGTAATAAAGTAGATGGAAAAGAGGAAGCTGTGCGGCTGAAATTTTCATCTTTTCCGGAAATCGTTTTTATTTCGGCTAAAGAGCATTTCCAGATTGAAGCGTTAAAAAAAGCCATGGTTGCAAAAGCCATTCAAGGCGATATCAATACCGAATCTACAGTTGTAACCAATGCACGTCATTACGAAGCATTACAAAAACTAAGCAATGCGCTTGCCGATGTACAAAAGGGGATGGAAGATAAACTGCCCGGCGACTTACTCTCTATCGACATTAAGCAATGCTTACATTACTTGGGTACCATCACCGGTCAAATTACCAATGAAGATCAGTTAGATTTTATATTTAGTAAGTTCTGTATCGGAAAGTAACCCCATCACGATTCAAAATAAAAAAACTGAAGCCTTATCTAAAGCTTGAGTTTTTTTATTTTGTTTAATTTTTATTTCAATGTCACTATTCCAAGATTTGTTACATTGCCTGTTGTAACAGCTACATTTGTATAAGTTGTATCCTTATAGGTTCCCGCTGTTGGTTGGAAGGCAATTTTATAGGTAGCAGCAGGTACTCCTCTAAGCACGAATACTCCTGTTAACAAATCCGCAGGTGTGGAAGAAATCGTATCAGTTGCATTTGCAATTGCAAATACCCAACCTTTAGCTGCCACAGGTAACACGATGCCTTTTATTCCACCTGATTCAGCCTGTGTAAACGTTCTAATGACAGGTTTCAGAATATACTTACCACTTCCTGTTTGTACAATAGATCTTGCAGCATCAAAATCGATCCAGATCTTATAATCAACACCAGCAACCAAGTCGGCATTGATGGCCAACTTCAAACCGGATTGTTGTGCCGAAGGGGTGGTTAAAGGATAAGCTACACCGTTTAAAACAATACTGTTATTAGAACCGAGAACCAACCTTAACTGGCTAATGCGTCCGGCAGGTAATTGTATAGTGCCTAACAGGGTATCCAATCCGTTTTTGAAATTCAGCAGGTTATAAATACCTGTTCTGGGGATAGATAAAGTCTGCCATTCATTTTCAGATGCATCTGTAGATACTTTTACTTGAATGCTCTGCACATCTATATACACTTTATCATAAGCGGCAGGGCCATCAACGAGATATACGCTCATTGACGAAGGAGAGGTAGAATCGGTACTAGAATTTTTGTTACAGGCTATAAATCCAATAATAGCACAGGGAATTAGTAAAAAAATTAACTTTTTCATTTTTCGGGTTTAATGTTTAAATAATATATTTCTTGGTAAATATGCTATTACTGTGCCACAAGAGGTATAAGTGTGAAATATATAACTATTTTGTTCTGAGGTTTTTGGTATGTTACTAAATGCACGCTTATCTATGCTGCTAGCTGACAAGATGCTTGCGTAAGATGCAAAACAATTTTTTAACGTTTTAAGAATACGGAGAGATATAACAGGGATCTGCAGTTATTAGTATAGCAACAAATGATCAGTAAAGCAGGGGAGAAGAAAGGTACTGTTTATATGAAATTGATAAATAAATAATCCTGCTTTCTACAAATAACAAACACATTGATAACTTTAATTTTTGCCGTAACCTGTCAATATTCTATCACTTATTTCTCAGAAACCCATTAGGAGCAGCCTAAGTCATTTTCTATCGGGAAGTAACGAGCGTCACAGTGATAAGTTTCAGTTAGATGATAGCGCAAACAAAATTTTAATTCAACACGATCATCACTTTTGAGGTATCACTACACTAAAAACAGACCCTTTACCCAATTCGGAACTGATATTGATTTGTCCATCTAATTTTTTAATCAGGTGCATTACAAGATCTAATCCAAATCCATAACCCTGTTCACCATCAGTGCCTTCAGTTGTATTTATTTTTCCACTAAGTATATTATTAATCGTATTTTGTGAGAGCCCTTTACCGGTATCTGAAATAATCATGTGCAAGTCATAGCCGGAATTATTAACAACTAAACCGAGATAAACGGAGACTTTTCCTTTATTAGGAGTAAACTTTATTGCATTGGAAATAAGGTTACCGATTATTTGCAAAAGTTTGTTCCTCGAAACAGGCAATTCTTCCGATTTTGGTTCAATGTCTACTGTAAAATCTATTTGTTTATTTAAAGCCTGTGGGATATAAAGTTTTACCAATAATTCTTTAAACCCGGATAAAGTAAACTGGCTTGATCCCGGTTTTTTTTTATTTGCCCCCAGTATTTCGTCGGCCAGTTCCAGCAATGAATTTCCTCCCTTGTGTATCAATGCAACTAAATCTTGTATATCTGCAACATTTGTATCAGTCCCCATTTCATTAATAATTCGCGCAAGGCCAATAATGCCAGAAAGAGGGCCACGGATATCATGTGCAACTTTAATTTGTGTGTCTTTTGCTTCTTTTACTTTTTGTTGCAGGTCCTGAATCATCTTAATCGTAAGCAATCTATCAACAATTTCAGAAGCAATAATTTTTAGCAACTCAACTTTTTCGGGGCTGATTTCTTTACCCACCTTATCCATAACACATAAAGCCCCAAGACTATACCCTTCTTCTGTTAAAAGTGGTACACCAAAATAATAACGGAGTTTAGGGTCATCTTTTACATAAAATTTTTCTTTAAATCGTTCATCAGCAGAAAGATCTTTCACCTCAAAAAAAGTTTTCGTAACAATTGTATACTGACAAACAGAATCTTCCCTTGGCATTTGCTCTATTGATAGTCCAAAGTCAGAAACAGTCCACTGCGTAAATGAGTCGATAAGGTTTACCAAAGAAATTTCTGTATCGGCTACTTTGGCGGCTAGGCGAGTAAGGTCCTTAAAGTTATTCTGGAGATTGCTGTAATCAAGATCAAATTCGGAAAGGCCTAAAATCCTTTCCATTTCATTAACCGGTATCGGTACTGGATTATTCATAAACGCACTTGTGAAGAGTAGTAAATTTAAGGAAAATCGACCATGGTTTTGAGACAACTTTGATCAGAACAGGTATTATCAAACAGTATTTGTTTTTTATTGTCAGGCTATAAGCTTACATAATATCAAAAATAAGTTGATTTACAAACAGTTAGATACAAAAATTAGCAAAATAAAAGCCTTATCAATTATTGATATACCTGCTACAGGATGGATAAAGGCAATTCGTTTGGCCAATTGCAAGTCTCAAGAGCAGCTTGGTAAAAAATTAAAAATTACCCGCCAAAGTGTTTAGGAGCTAGAGCAGAGAGAGAAAAGAATGGAAGTATTTCACTCAAAACAATAAAGGAAGTGGCAAGGGTAATTGACATACAATTAGTATACGGCTTTATACCAAATGAAGGATCCCTAGAGGCATTAATAGAAAAGAAAGCCACTGAACTTGCAAAACGAATTGTTATGCGTAACTCACATTCAATGAAATTGGAAGACCAACAAAATACCGACAAACGCCTTCGAAAAGCAATAAAGGAAAGGGCTCAAACCATTAAAAATGAAATGCCTAAAGTTTTATGGGATTAGTATTAGAATACCTTCCAGGGCGAACACCGCTTGACGATGATGAAAAGGAAGGACTGATCATTCCTGCCATCACAAAAAGGGGAGAATTGGATGAATTTGAGCAAAAAAATATTGAAGATGCCATTCAATGGATCCTTGGACGAAATTTTAAAACGGAAACAATATTCAAGGAAGACTTTATAAAAAAATTACATCAACGAATGTATGGCGAAGTATGGGCCTGGGCAGGTTGTTTCCTTAGAACAAATAAGAATATTGGAGTTAATAAATGGCAAATTCACATTGCTATACAAAGCCTTTTATCGACGGATTATTTTGTATACAGAATCAGACTATGTCTCCGGAAGAAATTGCCATCTTTTTCAAGCACAGATTAGTGAGTATCCAATGTTTCCTAAATGTCAATGGTCGCCATAGCCGCTTAATGGCTGAACTTATTATATCCAAAATATATAAACAGCCCGCATTTACATGGGGGGCCGCCAGATTAGGTAAGGCTGGAGATTTACGAATTCAACACTTAAAAGCACTGCGTGCAGCGGATGCAGGTGATTGTAGTTTCATATTAAACTTTGCTAAATCCTGATAATATTTTTTTCTATACATTAACTAGTGTAGTTCTTTACATCCTTTGTTTTTATTATTTCCTTATTCATCAGTCCTTTTAGGTAGTGTAAATAATCATTGGAAGTAGCTCAAAAGAAAATGCTAGTCTTTTTTGGCCAAGCGGCCTTATTATAACCGTAACTCGGCGGAGCCCTACAGTGTAACCACATCTTCTAAAAATCGTGTATCTATTTTGTGTTAATATAGGATTATTGAATCCCCAATTTGTTTTATTGCGACCCTTGCGGTTCTTTGCGACCATTGCGATACAAATTGTACCTCACAGAAGTAACGCAAGGGTCACAAAGAACCGCAACAATTCGCAAAAAATATCTCTTTAGCTTAAGATTCGGAAGTAAAAACTTGTGGGTACACGGTAGTGCGGAGCCGAGCGACTAAATTAGCGACAAGGTATTGCAAAAGCAAAGTAACCCTCTATTGCCAGTGAATAAGATTAAGGATTTTTTGAATGAAATGGAAGACTGATACTTGGCGGTTTGTCTGATATTGATATTATCTTTAGACATCATCTCTTGCATATGAAAAAAATACGCCTGCTTCTTTTGTATTCTACATTTTTCACCCAAATAATATTTTCTCAGTCAGTAAAACTTGGGCTACAACTTTCTTCCGATTCACTCTCGATTAAACAATTAACAATTGAAAATAGCTCAGAGCCTATAAATACAAACAATTTTTCATTGGTTAGTTTTGTACTTAATGGTAAACTCTGTTATTCAAACAAACAGGAGGGTATTAAAAACATTTTACAAATTCATCTTTCAGATTATTCTTTAAAGCCTACAGGATTGTCTGCTATTATCCATTTTACAAATATCAGTAAGGATACGATTCAATTAGAAAATGTAGTACCGTTTGAAGAGGGGAAGGATCGTGTGTATATTACGGGAAAAGGGAAACATGGATTATCTCGTACCCATCTTTTTATTCCCGGCAAAGAACCGGTAAATGTAATTGTGCCGGATAATGCATGGGATATGGGTTTTAGCAGTTTCGCGATTGACGGGCAAACACAATTGACCGCTTTGGTAAGAAGAAATAGGCAGTCTATTAAGAATGGCAGTCGTACCCGATTTGAAACAAAATTATATCCCGGAGGTTCTGTTGAATATACAATAAATGCCGAAACCGTAACCGGCAACTGGCACAATGCCCTTTCACAAATCTTTCAAAAAAGAATGTTATTCGACATCGAAAATTTCGATAATTCTTTGTATGAAAGAAAAGATTTACAATGGGTAAAACATGCTTATGTAAACCACCTCATCATGAACTGGGATAAATTTTATTATGATGCGGCTGATAAGAAATTTCATATAAATGATTTTTTGCAAAGAGGGAAAAAATTATATGGGGGTGATGAATTCATCAGCCTTTGGCCTACCTGGCCTACATTGGGTTTAGACCCACGAAATCAATTTGATTTATATAGAGATTTACCGGGAGGAACAAAAGCGCTAAAGCAATTGGCTACAGAAGCACGAGCCAAAGGCACAAAATTATTTATCAGTTATAATCCCTGGGATGAAAGTACTCGGTCTGAAAACCATTTTGAAGGCATCTCTAAATTAATACAAGCCACATCAGCCGATGGGATGGTGTTGGATACCAAAGGCGAGTCGAGCAAAGAATTACAAGCAGCTGCTAATAAAATAAGGCCCGGCGTAATTATGTACAGTGAAGGAATGGCCGTACCAAAAGACATGCCTGGCATAGTTTCCGGAAGGGTACACAATGCTTTGTATTACCCGCCAATGCTCAATCTGAATAAATTGATCAAGCCTTCATTTGCGATTTTTAGGGTGGCAGAATTGTACAAAGAACCCATTCAAAGAGAATTTGCCACTTCTTTTTTTAATGGATATGGAACCGAAATTAATATCATGTCTCCCGGACAACCGGATTGGGTAGAAGAACAATACAAATACCTTGGCAGAACAACCAGCATCTTACGTGAGAACACCCACAATTTTGTAGCAAATGGTTTTACACCCTTAATTGAAACCGATGCAGACAATATTTGGGTTAATGAATGGACACTTCCTGCCAAAACAATTTATACCATCTATAGTGTTCGTCCGGAAGGCTATAAAGATCTTTTGTTTGCTGTTATTCCCGAACAAGGGTATCATTTTGTAGACATTTGGCATCATCGGTTATTAATTCCTAAGCAAATCAATAAACTTTGGAAGATTGAAGCTGAAACAAATTCCTTTCATAAAAAAAACATGGGAAGCAACAATGAAGGTGAAGTGGATTGCATAGCTAAATTGCCCATTTTAATTCAAGTTTCACGTGATGGAGATAATATTAAAATTGCAACACCAACAACCGGGGATGAGTTAAGAATATGGGCCGGTGTTCCTGCATACAATAAGAATCCCATACGATTAAAGCCGGGAAAACACAACTTTTCTATTTATGAAAAATTTGGATGCTACGAAGGAGATATCATTATTCAATTAATGGAGAATGGAATTTTAATGGATGAAAACCTGGTAACGATTACACCCGGAGAATCAAGGCGTATTTCTTTTGTAGAAAAAACAAAAAAAACACGCACAGCATTGCCTGGCATGGTTACAATACCTGCCGGTAGTTTTCATTTCAATGCTACACATGGCGATGCATTTATTTCCTACCCTAAACAAGATCTGGACAGCACATTTGCGATGACTACTTTTTATATGGATACATTTCCTATAACCAATCAACAATACTTTCAATTTATAAAAGCCACCCACTATCATCCCATAGATACTGTTAATTTTCTTTCTCATTGGAAAAATGGAAAATTCGTTTCGGGTCAGGAAAACTTTCCGGTTGTGTATATTAGTTATGAAGATGCAAAAGCTTATGCTGTTTGGGCGGGAAAAAGATTGCCAACTGAAATTGAATGGCAGTATGCTGCACAAACTTCTGCAGCAAATGAATGGCCTTGGAAACAAACAACACTCGTAACCAGAAAAGAAGAATTGATTACTGAAACACTTACGGTTACTTCCTTAGAGGGGATAGATTCAAACTTATGTAATTTAGGGAATGGAAAATTATATGCAGTTGGAAAATACCCTTTGGGTGCCAATGAATATGGGCTTCAGGATTTAACGGGTTGTGTTTGGCAATTAACCAATGACTTGTATATGAGTGGTAGCTATCGGTATATTATGATGAAAGGAGGGTCTTATTTTAAACCGTCTAGTAGTTGGTGGTATGTGCAAGGTGGACCTAGAGAGCTACATTATCGACAGTTTCTGTTGCGGGTTAGTCAGGGTTTTGAAAGAAATGCAACTGTTGGGTTTAGGTGTGTGAAAGATGTAGATTGAAGAAGGGAGGGTGTGAAACGTGATACGTGAATCGTGAAAGGAGAATAGTTAAAAGTGAAAAGTCAAATGTGCTGTTTTGACTTTTCACTTTTGTATCAAATGGTACGTTAATTTATTTGTTAATATAACAATTCCGCTTTTCTCTGTGTAACTCTTTTTCTCCGTGTCTCTGTGTTGAAAAAAATCAATTCGAAAAGATTTTTTCAACACAGAGATAAGAGAGTGCACAAAGAACACAGAGGGACTAATATTTAGCAGGTACCCCCGGTTTGGGTTGAGAATTTTTGATGAATTCTCTGATGTGTTCATTACTGGTAGCAAGGTCTTCTCTTCTCAAATACATCATATGTCCGCTACGATATCCTTTCCAACTCATGCGGCTTTTTAGTTTTCCGGATGGATCTATTTGCCAAAGATTGAATTGTGCATTAAAATAATCACAGGCGCCATCATAATATCCGGATTGAACCAATACATGCAAATAAGGATTAGATGACATTGCTTTTCCAAGGTTTACACCGGTTTGATCATTCGATCGATCCCAGGGTCCAACCGGGCCGAACATATTATATTTTAGATCTGTTTTATAATTTAATTCATCACGTAAATACATATTAATAGGTGGTGTAAAAGCATGAAGCCAGGCTGTTAGCTCTGAATTAAAATCGGGTTGTTCACCTGCATCTTTTTTATCGATTCCTTTGTAACGAGAATCTAATCTGCCAACGGTATAACCTTGGTCTCTTAATAATTCTTTCCAAAATAATGAGGTAGATACATCTAAGTTATTTTGTAAAAATACTTTTTCGGAAATTCCCGAATAGCGAGACATTTTTGCAGCAATACTTTTTTTCTGATCATCTGTTAATTGACTTCCTTTATTCAATGACCCTACTAATTCATTCATCGTATAATTTTCCACTTCGGGTAACATGGCTGTCAAATCTTTTTGTTGTAAATCTGCCGGCAATTTTTTATGATACCATGCGGTAGCTGCAAAATACGGAAGGCGTAATGCAGCATCTTGTGGATCGCTACGAACAATGCCTAATTCTGTTGGAGAAACTAAAATGACACCGTTAAAATACATCCACTGCGATTGTTGTAATTCAAGGGCAAGCCCTGAAACCCTTGTGGTACCATAGCTTTCGCCGATTAGGTATTTTGGCGAGTTCCAACGTTTGTAACGGCTCATGAAAGTATTGATCCATTCTGCTAAATATTTGATGTCGGCATTTACCCCAAAAAAACGTGATTTTGCTACGTCTTTATTCATCATTCTTGAAAAACCTGTATTCACCGGATCGATATAAACAATATCGGCTACATCTAAAATAGAATACGGATTTTCTTTATATCCATAGGGTTGCACAGGATAACCTTCATCATCAATATTTAAAACAACCGGGCCTGTATACGCAATGTGCATCCACACAGAGGCAGAACCCGGACCTCCATTAAAAGAAACGATAATAGGACGGCTACCATGATCTTTTGTATCGCTTCTTTCGTAATAGGTAAAAAATAAACCGGCTATTGTTTTGCCATCTTCATCCCAGACCGGCATGGTACCGGTGGTTGCTTTATAAGGAATTTTTTGTCCTTTGATACTTACTTCATGATTGGTAACAACAGTGGCATCAGGATTAAAACTAATATCTGAAGATGCTTTCTTTTCTTCTTTAATCGTAGGTACTTCAGTTTTGGTTTGTCCAAAGCTGATAAAAAAATTACTGATAATTAATAGTAGGCTAAACATTTTTCTCATAGGGCATATTTTGGTATTTCAAACTTAACAAAAAAAACAGGTTTGTTTAGCTGTTTGTAAGAATAATTGACAAATGATAGCCCATTTTTTGGTATTAATTGATATAAATCATCAGATCATTAGGTATTAAACGCAATTTTTCTAGCTAGCATGTTTATTAATTTTCATATTTAATTAAGTCAATATTTTTCCGAGACCGTATTAATATCAGCTCGTATTAATGTAAAGTAAAATATAGTTATGCAAATTATCAGAAGCATTCAAAACAGAATCTATGAATTGAGAGGGGAAAGAGTGATGCTGGATAGAGACCTGGCGGCTCTTTACGAAACGGAAACCAAAATGCTGAATTTGGCTGTAAAACGCAATATCCAGCGTTTTCCAGCTGATTTTATGTTTCTACTCAGCAAAGAAGAGTTAGATTCTCTAAGGTTTCAATTTGAAACCTTAGAGAATAGCAACCCTTTAAGGTCACAAATTGTGACCTTAAAGGCCGGTAGGGGCGAGCATACAAAATATTTGCCTTATGCTTTTACAGAACAGGGCATTGCTATGTTAAGTGGGGTTTTACATTCCGAGAAAGCCATAGAGATGAACATTGCCATTATGCGGACTTTTGTAGAAATAAGGCGACTGCTAATAGGAGAAAATACAGTAAAGCAAACTTTAGAAGAGCTCAAACAAAGACTAGGTGAACATGATACGCAACTAAACAGTATTTATGAAGCCATAGAAAACCTTCTGGATGAAAAGGCAGCACAAAGAAAATGGGATAATAGAGAAAGAATTGGTTTTAAAATCCGGGAATGAAACACTCGCATTTGAGATGGTTTTGCAAAGAGTTTGTTAGTACTTAGTTGTATGGTATTCAAATATGATTATGTAGTAATGAAAACAGCAAAGTCAGTAATTAAAGTATATTTTTAAGTGTGAAATTTTTTATCAAAATTCAATTTTTAAAATACATAGTATGAAACAATTTGGTCTCTTCATTATTCTCTTTTTGGGCTATCATATAGTAACCGCACAAATTCGATTGCCGAAAATATTTGGCGACAGCATGGTGTTACAACGAGACAAACCCATTACTATTTGGGGTTGGGCGGATCAGAATGAAAAGATTACTGTTCAATTTAATCGTCAATCAAAAAATACACAAGCCAATCAACAAGGAAAATGGAAATTAGAATTATTGCCGGAATCGGCGGGAGGGCCATTTCAATTGATAGTGAAAGGTAAGAACAGGGTTACCCTAGATAATATTTTAGTGGGAGATGTTTGGATTTGTTCAGGTCAATCAAATATGGAATTTCAAGTAAAGGATGTTATCAATTCTGTGGCTGAAATCAACGAATCCAAGAATTCGAATATTCGGCATATGATGGTACCCAAAGATATTTCCGGCCTACCCAAAGAGGATATTATCGGAAACAATCATTGGCAATCGGCCTCTCCTGCTACCACCGGAAATTTTACAGCCGTCGGATATTTTTTCGCAAGAGAACTCTATAAAGAATTGCACATTCCAATTGGGTTGATACATACATCCTGGGGCGGTACTCAAATAGAAACTTGGATTGGTAAAGAAGCTTTGGCCTCTAGTGAAGCGTTTGTTCAGATTGCCGGGAAAATGTCGGAAACTACGCTTGACTCAATTGGCATGATTCGTAAAAAAGCGTTGGCTGATAAGATTCAAAAATTGCAAGGAGGTCTTCCAATACCTGCTGCCATTGGATTATGGAAGGATACAAATTATGATCATAGTCATTGGCTGTTGATGCAAGTACCCAAACTTTGGGAACAGCAATCATTGGTAGATTTTGATGGTGTTGTTTGGTTTCGCAAGACGATTACTTTATCGGCAACTGAGGCGAATACATCGGCTACCCTTTTTTTAGGCATGATTGATGATAATGATATCACTTATATAAATGGAAAAAAAGTTGGCGAGACAAATGCGTATAATGAAGATCGTAAATATACAATTCCTTCGGGTGTTTTACATGAAGGAAAAAATACAATTGCCGTTAGAGTTGATGATACCGGTGGTGGCGGCGGATTTTATAGCAATGCAAATGAAATAAAATTAATGTTGTTGGAAACCTCCATACCATTGTCAGGTGAATGGGCCTACCAAATTGCTTCTTTGCATGTAACTTCTATTTCAACCGGACCGAATGCATACCCCTCTTTGTTGTATAATGCCATGATACATCCTTTATTAAACCTTGGTATAAAAGGAGCGCTATGGTACCAAGGTGAAAGCAATGCAGGCAGGGCTTTTCAGTATCGAACTGCTTTTCCCTTAATGATCAATGATTGGCGAAAAAACTGGGCTCAGGGAAATTTTCCATTTTATTTTGTACAGTTGGCAGGATTTAATTCAGCGAATGGAAACAGTAAGAATGGAAGTACCTGGGCTGAATTGCGTGAAGCACAAACGCTTACTTTGTCATTGCCCAATACAGGTATGGCAGTAACCACTGATATTGGGGATGCGAAAGATATCCATCCTAAAAATAAACAAGGTGTTGGAAAGCGATTGGCATTGGTGGCATTGAATAAAACCTATGGCCAAACAAATATTTTTAGTGGGCCTTCTTTTCGCTCAATGAAAGTAGAAGGGAATACAATGCATATTCAATTTAACAATACAGGTGGAGGATTATGCGCTAGTAAGAAAGGAGAAAATATTGTCAAAGGATTTGAGATAGCGGGTGCTGATCAACAATTTTATGCAGCCCATGCAATTATTAAAGGAGATCAAATAATGGTTTCTGCTGAAAGTGTTACCATGCCGGTGGCAGTTAGATATGCCTGGGCGGATGATACGGGTGATGTAACATTGTGTAACAAAGAAGGGTTGCCTGCTGTTCCATTTAGAACTGATGATTGGAAATTGGTTACGCGTGAGGCAAAGTATACAATCCGATAATGAATATTGTAACTTTTAAGAGGAACATTTGATTGATTTCTATTTTGTTGTAATGATCAATGAAGGAAAAAACTTAGTAAATATTCGATTTAGATTTTGAAGTGTTAAGAACATTCTTTTTTAATTTCAATTTACTTTGTTCAACTTCTAAAAGGTAAAAAATAGAAATCGATGAACAGAAATTTTCGAGAATTCATAATTGGTTATATTGTGAAGCGAATTTTAATCAAAAATTACTAGTATGCGAATTTCTTTTTTGTGTATTGTGTCCATGTGTTTCTTATTAGGTTGTAGTAAAGGAGGTACATCCGATACAGTAACGCCGGCCCCTATAACACCGGTAACACCGCCCGCACCCGAAAAAACGTATCAACTAGTTTGGTCAGATGAATTTTCAACTTCCGGTTTACCGGATACAACCAAATGGGGCTATGATGTGGGTGGAACAGGCTGGGGCAATAATGAATTGCAGTATTATACGAATGCCCGACAAGAAAATGCAAGGATTGTAAATGGACAATTAGTGATTGAAGCGAGAAAAGAATTGTTTTTGGGTAAAAATTTTACTTCTGCAAGACTTATTACTAAGAACAAAGCACAATGGACATATGGAAAATTTGAAATTAGGGCAAAGATTCCAAAGGGTAGGGGAACCTGGCCGGCAATTTGGACATTATCAACAAATACCCCATTGCTTTGGCCAGATGATGGAGAATTGGATATAATGGAAGCGGTTGGGTATTTACCCAATTTGATACATGGTACGGTGCACAATAAATTATACAATGGTGCGAATGGAAAACAAAAAGGGGGCACAAAATTGATACCCAGTGCCCAAGACAGTTTTCATGTGTATACGATGGAATGGACCAGTAGTCAGGTATTATGGTCGATTGATAATGAGGCTTATTTTGCCTATGGAAATCCGGGAAATGGAATAGAGTCTTGGCCCTACCTAAAAGATTTTTATTTGTTATTGAATATCGCTATCGGCGGTAGCTGGGGCGGCGTTCAGGGGGTTGATGATTCTATATTTCCGCAGAGTTTGGTGATAGATTATGTGCGAGTCTATCAAAAAAAATAACTATTTTTTTTGATAGAGTTTGTTTATTTTTTTCTAGTAAAATTCTTTACATAGGGTTCCTTGTAATTTTTTTATTGAAAGCAATTCTCTGTGCATCTGTGGCGAAAAATGTTCTCACAAATCGCAGTTTAATGTGTTGGCTATTTGCCAATTAAAAATGCTAATCAAAATTTCCGGCAACTTTCCAATATTCTGTTTCGGTTATGATTTGTTAAGTGGACTGAATTATCAGAATCGAATTTTGAATTTCTTTCTAGAATTTTGCGAGCATATTTTTGGGCATCATTCAATGCTGAATCTTATCAACCCCTACTTTTCTCATTTCCTCCTAAAAACTAATTTTCCTTATCTCAATGTGCATCCGTTGATTTCCACAAAAAAGCCTATAAAACCACTACAAGCCCACCCCGAGTTGAAAATACAAAAAGCAAGTTTGACACAAGTTTTCATTTTTTGGATTGAAAACAATCTTACTTATAATTGCATCACTTGAAAATCAATGTTTAGACATTTACCTTCTGATTTTTTAAATAATTGATTATCAATATTTTAAATTCTATTTTTTGTCGAATTTGCCTCTTATAATCCGAAATTGATGATGCATTTCTATCCGTCCTTTGCAACTACAAAAAATATAGATTAAAAAACGATTAAAATGTAGAACTTTCACTACAAAAGCAGTAAGTTTGTTAACTGATTTTAACTAATTTGATGCTAATTCGGAAACAAAAAAATTGGTTCGACTTTTAAAACTGGCTTTGTAAATTTTATTTCTTCGATAGAAAAAATTTTCAATCGGTTTTTTTTACAAAGAAATTTCTTGTAAAAATGGTCGCCACTTCAGTAACCCATTTAAAATCCAATCAATAGAGAGTTCTCTAGAATCCAATGATAGCAATGGTTGTGTGATGTTGTGTTGGGCATTGAAAATAAAAAAAAGTTTGTTTTTTTAAATAGCAACAAAGAAAACAAATAAAAAAATATTCGAATTGTTTTGAAAAGTATTAGCAAGAAAAAAGGATTTATGAAAAGATTTTTACTTCGAACGATCAGCACATTTTGTGTGTTGGCTATTGTCTCAAGCAGCTTGTCAATTTTAGCCAACCCTCTATTTGTAGGTCTCAACGATCCAACATTGCATGTAAAAAATGTGAGTGATGCAACATTTCTTAAAACTTCATCTTTGAACGGAAGTGTACCTTCTACTAAATTTAATAAAGGCACTAAAAAAACCACCCAGCATTCAGTTTCAATTAATCAAACGATCAATACCGGATTAGCCGAGAATTTTATTGAGAAAGTTGCACAAAGCGTAGGAGAACCAACTACGGGTATCTCTGCGTTGTTTTGCCCTATAACTACCTTTACAGAAACCATTCCGGGTGTACATATTTTTGTTGTACCAGCCGGAGTAACTGAATTGACAATAAAAGGAATTGGGGGTGCGGGTGGTGACGATGTTGCCAATAGCCCAAATACCATTGGTGGTCGTGCAGCTTCTTTACAAGGTAAATTTACGGTTACCCCCGGTGAAACACTTTATTTGATGGTTGGGGGAAAAGGGGAAGATAATTCTTTTGAATTTGGAGCAGGTGGTGGAGGAGGAGGTACCTTTATAACCAGAGATCCTTTTTTCGCAACCAATTTACTTTTAGCTGCCGGTGGTGGCGGTGGTGCCGGTAAAGATACAACCGTTTTAAATTTACAAAATAAAAAAGATGCTAATCCAAATTCGCCAAATGGTAACGATGGATTAAATTCATCAATTGGACCTTATCAAAACGGCGGTGACGGTGGTTTTAATGGAAGTGGCGGTTCGGCCGGAGAAGCAGGAGGATCAGGTGCGGGTTGGCTATTAACTGGAGAAAATGATCAACTAAGTTCTTTTGATTTATATGGTATTGATACAGTAAATTATCCATTAGCCCCATTTTATCCCGCAACAGGAGGAATTTCACCCAAATTTGGTGGATTCCCACCCATGTTTAGTTACGGTGGAATCGGTGGATTTGGCGGAGGTGGAAGTGCTGCAGGCGGTGGCGGTGGTGGTGGTGGTTATTCAGGTGGTGGCGGTGGATCATATGATAGAATCTTATTCAATACCTCTAGCAGAGGAATGTCCGGTGGTGGCGGTGGATCAATACTCATTGGCAATGTAGGGCCAAGCACAAAAGTACTTTCCGAAAATCATACAAACGGGTCTGTAACCATTGAATATGAAGAACCCTGTTTAAGCCAGTTATTACCCGGTAGCATTGGAAGTCCACAAGTAATTTGCCTTGGAAACACAGCAGCTGCATTAACATCAGTTGCAAATGCAAGTGGCGGAACAGGTACCATTTCATACCAATGGCAACAAAGCTTTGATGGTATTACTTTTACAAATATTTCCGGTGAAACAGCAGCAACTTATTCACCCGGTGCCATTACACAAACTACCTATTACAGAAGAGGAGCTTCAACTACTACAGATCCTGTTGTCTATACCAATATTGTTCAAATTTCAGTAAATATTCCACCTCCCGCCACAGCTACTTATGCAGGTGCGGGATGTGTTGGAGATTTTATTAATTTATTTTCTAGTCCTGGTCTTTCCTACCAATGGACCGGTCCTAATGGATTTAGTACAACTGTTCAAAATCCAACTATAACAACAAGTACACTTGCCAATGCAGGCGTATATACTGTAACCGTAACCTATAACCCGGGTTGCTTTTCTACTGCGTCTGTAACGGTTCCGGTAAATCCACTTCCGATTATTACCGGGGGTAGCAATAGTCCGATTTGTGTGGGAGGAACGTTAAACCTCACTTCTAACGGTGGAGTCTCTTATATATGGACCGGACCAAATGGGTTCAATTCTACACAACAAAATCCTTCAATCACAAATATACAAGCCAATGCAGCCGGCATTTATGAAGTAAAAGGAACAGGGGCCAATGGTTGTAGAAACAATGTGTTTGTAACGGTTGTTGTAAATCCATTACCTACAACGCCTGCAATAGGCGCTATCATGCAGCCTACTTGTTCAGTTGCAACAGGCAGTGTAACCCTAAATGGTTTACCATCCGGAACTTGGACGATTAATCCGGGCAATATATCAGGAACCGGAAACACTTTTACGGTAGTAAATCTTACATCGGGTACTTACGGTTTTACAGTAACGAATGCGGCGGGATGTACTTCATTAACATCAACGAATGTTGTGATTAATGCACAACCGACTGCACCATCAGCACCAATCGTAGGAGTGATTGGACAACCTACTTGTTCTCTAGCTACTGGGGGTGTAACATTATCAGGTTTACCGGCATCAGGAACTTGGACGATTAATCCGGGAAACATGTCAAATTCCGGCACAACATTTACAGTTGTAAATCTTGCACCGGGTACCTATAATTTTACAGTAACGAACTCGGGAGGATGTACTTCATTAACATCAACAAGTGTGGTGATTAATGCACAACCGACACCACCATCAACGCCAACTATTGGTACAATTATTCAACCTACTTGTTCGATGCCAACAGGTAGCGTGACCTTAAATGGCCTACCATCAACGGGAACATGGACAATTAATCCGGGAGGCTTTACAGGGACAGGAACAACATTTACAATAAATAATTTAACAACGGGTAACTATAATTATACAGTAACCAATGCAGGTGGATGTACATCATTAACAACAAATGTTGTGATTAATGCACAACCGAATGCACCAACTGCGCCAATAGTAGGAGCGATTGCGCAACCTACATGTTCACTTGCAACAGGCGGTGTAGTTTTATCAGGCTTACCGGCATCGGGAACTTGGACGCTAAATCCGGGTAATATATCAGGAACCGGAACCACATTTACGGTAGTAAATCTTACACCGGGTACTTATAATTATACGGTAACGAATGCGGGGGGCTGTACGTCATTAACATCAACGAGTGTGTTGATTAATGCACAACCTACGCCACCAACAGCACCAATAGTAGGCGCGATTGCACAACCAACGTGTTCCCTGGCTACAGGAGGTGTAGTTTTATCAGGCTTACCGGCATCTGGAACTTGGACGATTAATCCGGGAAACATGTCAAATTCCGGCACAACATTTACAGTAGTAAATCTTACACCGGGCACCTATAATTTTACAGTAACGAATGCGGGGGGCTGTACTTCACTAACATCAACGAGTGTGGTGATTAATGCACAGCCAAATCCTCCACCGGCAACGATCACATCAAATGGACCACTTACATTTTGTACAGGAGGTTCAGTAACATTAACTTCAAGTCCCGGTATTGATTATATATGGAGTAATGGAGAGATAGATCCATCGATAATAGTAAACACATCTGGCGTATATTTTGTTACGGTAAGTAATGGAACATGTACGGCTACTTCAGCGCCAATTACAGTAACAGTAACAAATCCTCCTGCGGTAACGACCTGTCCAAGCAATATAGTAACGGCCACGGATGCGAATCAGTGCAGTGCGGTAGTAAGTTATACAACAGCGTTTACATCAGGCAGTCCGATAGCGGTAGTTAGCTATGTATTGAGTGGTGCTACATCAGGCACAGGCTCAGGTGATGGCAGCGGATCGATATTTAATAAGGGCGTAACGACAGTAACGGTTACAGCGACTAATCTATGTGGTACAGCAACGTGTAGCTTCACGGTAACGGTTAATGATACACAGGCGCCGGTGATCGTAAATACACCGTCAAATATTACAACAGGAACAGATGCGAATAATTGTTCAGCGGTAGTAAGTTGGACAGCAGCGACAACAACAGATAATTGTCCATTAGCCACCATAAGTTCATTACCTGCATCAGGCAGCACCTTCCCTGTAGGAACTACAACGGTGGTGTATACAGCAACAGATGCATCAGGCAATACGGCTACGAGCAGCTTCACCGTAACAGTGAATGATACACAAGCACCGAGCGTAGTATGTCCTGCTAATGTGAGTGTGATAGCAGATACAACAGTTGCTTCAGTAAATGGTGCGTTAGTTACTTATGATGCAGCAACGAGCACAGATAATTGTGGTGTACAAAGCACAACATATAGTCAGCCGTCGGGTACGTTCTTCCCAGTAGGTACAACGGTAGTAACCGTAACCGTAACGGATATCCATGGCAATGTATCAACGTGCAGCTTCACTGTAACGGTAGGCTGTGTAACACCAACGTTTACGACATGCTCACCAAATGTTGCAGTAAGTACAACAACGGGCTTATGCTCAGCAGTAGTTACTTATACAACGGTTGCTACCGGTACACCTTCATCAACATTAAGCTACACATTAAGTGGAGCAACAACAGGATCAGGTGCAGGCAGCGGCAGTGGCTCAGTATTTAATAAGGGCGTAACGACAGTAACGGTTACAGCGACTAATCTATGTGGCATAGCAACATGTAGCTTCACAGTTACGGTTAATGATACAGAGGCACCGGTGATCGTAAATACAC
>JANOVY010000174.1:0-1783 GCA_031417635.1 Bacteroidota bacterium
TTGAATTCAGCCATGATGGCATTTCTATTAATGATGGGGCCGGTTAAATCGCCTACCAATGAATAAAGTATTGACTCGGGCATGGTTAATAAATAGGTTGGGTTAAATGCTTGAATACCCGCATTCCTATTATCCACTTTACCCATATAAGAAGAACGCGATTTTGTAAATTTTTGACAATAAAAAATTAAACGCGGTAAAACTTATCAGATTTCCCTTTGTCGAAAATGAAATTCATATGTACTTTGTGGGTAACTTTAATTTTTGCCTTATTATTTTTTACTAATTCCGTTTTTCTTCCGGGAGTAGATTCATTTGTATGCAGGAAAACCCAAAGAATACATTTTATATGAACAGTAAAAAAAATGTCTTTCTCATTCTATTTGTGATTTGCCATTATTCCAATTTTTCATTAGCCCAAACAACATCCTCCGGTGCTAGCGCAAATGATTCTTATTTCAGACTTTCCGGCAACTATTTATCCAATACCGTTTTTTATGGGCGCAAAGACTCTTTACCCTTGCCCTATCTCACGCCGGCTATCGGATATTATGATAAATCCGGGTTTTATCTGGTAGGTTCCCTCTCTTTCTTAACTGCCAAAACAGGCAAGGGGCTCGATATGGGCGCACTTGATATAGGTTATGAATTTTCTATAACAGATCAATTTAGCGGAACCGCCTACGGAAACTCAAGTTGGTATGAAGAAACCAGCAACTCTATTAAAAACGATATTAATGGAAGTGTGGGTTCTTTATTAAGTTATGATTTGGGATTGTTTCAGGCAAATGCCGGTGTCGATTTTACGTTTGCCAGTAAAACAGATATTGCAGTAAATCTTGGCCTATCCCATCTTTTTACTTTTGGTAAGGAAAGCAACCAATTTAGTTTGGAGCCCTCTTTCATTACTTACTGGAGTACCCTGTATTCTTATCAAGGCTATATAAGCAGGCGGGCAGGCAAAAAACCGGGGTCCCCTAATCCGGGAGCAGCTACGATTACGGCTGTAACTTCTGTTCAAGACAACAAAATGACTTTATTGGATTATGAATTTTATATGCCACTAACTTATGAAACAAAGAAACTAGGATTCATTTTCACACCCGGATTTGCCATCCCTAAAAATCCAATTTATACAAACACCGTAATCACCACCAAATTTGCCAACGGCTCTCAAAACATACAAAAAGTAAATTCGACACCTTCATCTGAATTAAATCTTACTCCAACCTTTTTTGCAGAATTAGAATTTTTTATAAAGTTTTAAAACAAATGAACTTGACGGATACAAAATGTCCTGAAGTAGTTCTTTAAACCAATTCAATGAAATTTACGAAACCACATAAAATTTTATTAATTGCCTCCAGTTTATGGTTTTTTGGAGAGGGTTTATTTGGTCCTCTATTTGCCGTATTTAGCGAAAAGATTGGCGGGGATGTATTAGATATTACCTGGGCATTGTCCTTGTATTTAGTACTCACCGGCATTTTATATATTTTGTTTGGCAAATTGCTTAGAAATTCAAAATACAAGGAATACGCTTTGATTTTAGGGTACTTACTAAATACAATTTTTACGTTTGGTTATATTTTCGTTGAAAACAGTACCCAGTTGTTACTATTACAAGTAGGTTTGGCCATCGCTGAAGCTTTGAGTACACCCATTTGGGATTCCTTGTTTGCAAAATATTTAGACAATAGTGATGATGCTCTTTTTTGGGGAATAGCAGGAGGACATAGCCAATTAATTTCCGGCATCGCTATTGCCATAGGTGGTTTAATTA
>JANOVY010000175.1:0-31251 GCA_031417635.1 Bacteroidota bacterium
GGGAACATATATTTCGGGGCAGGTTAATTCTCCAATGGTAATAATGCCCTCGGCCGTACAACCTTTATTGTTGGCATATAATGTATAATTTCCGGGCTGGTTAACCCACTGGCTGTAATTCGTTTTTCCATTATTCCATAAGTAATTAACTGCGGGGTTATTAACCGAATTATATATTAGCACAGAATCTCCAAGGCATAAAAGTTTATTACCCAGGATAGATACTACAGGTTTATCTACTACGGTTACCATAACCGAATCTCGAATAACGCAATTACCATTCTTTAATTCTAACCAATAATTACCTGTTGCATTTACACTAATAAAGGGGTTGGTTTCGCCGGTACTCCACAGGTAACTAAAGCCGGTGGGGTTAATATTAGATTGAAGGGTTATGGGTTTGTTTCTGCAAAACCCCGTATCGTTGCCAATATGTAAGGGCAGAGAATTTACTACACAAACTTTCATAAACGTGGTATCGGTAGCACCATTGCCGAGTAAACAATTTCCCGAAGAACCTGAATAATAAGAGATCATTTGAACAGTATGGCAACCAGGGTTGGTAAATGCTTTATTTACTACATTACCACTATCAATAGTACCATCATCAAAATGCCAAAATACTTTTGAGAAAACTGTATCCTGCCTAACCGCTTCGAAGTTTACAGTTTGCAAAGGGCAGAAATAAAACTCTTTTTGTAGATTGGTAGAATTTCCGTTTACGGAAGCAAATTGGCTAGATTTATTTAATAGGCTGCCTGCAGAATATCCATAAACTAAATTAAAAACCCTTGTAGAATTAGTATTTACCTCAGCGGTAAAACCATTGGCATTCTTTATTGTATATGCCCCGGAATCTATTTCTATTTGTACATAAGCATATTCGGGATGAGTTGGAAATATTTTGAACTTGCTACCAATATTCTGCCCATCCATAAAGCTCAGGTCCTTGTCCTTGGTTCTTACATGAATCTGTACATATTGTTTTCTAACACCAGGGGGTGATGCTGTTGCAATAATGGTAGAAGATTGTATAGCTTGCTCCAATGGGGTAACAAATATCATAAACGGGCCTCCATTGGTTTGTGAATTTATACAAAAACTAACCCCCAAATAAGCAGTAACTACAGGTTTATTAGTTTTAATAAAAGAAGGAACTGAAAAATAATCTTCATAAGAGTTTCCCTTTTTTAAAACAGATACCAATACCCCGTTAACATAAACATTTGTATTATTCTGTGTTGCCAATACTTTAAAAAGCTCCTTTTCCATATTGGGTGCAGGTGTAAGTAGAAAAGCAGTACCAAGTGAATTTATAGGCATATTCTGCTCAATTAATATATTAGCACCTCGTGTTGTAGAACAAGCTATTGGAGTAAACGTATTTTCAGATCCTGAATAAACAACTATTTTTTTACAATTTTCTGCATGAATAATTGTTCCCGTAGGGTCTAAATCCTGAAATGCCTGATAGAGAAATGTCTCTCCTTTATTTAATATTATCTTAAAAGGGGTTGCCGGGGTACCAATAACGGATGGTTGGGTAGGTGCAATATTTACCACAGTACTATCTTCTACCCCAAGAACCATAAACTGACTACGAGACCTTCCAACAGAATTTGCTCCATACGCATAACTCATTACCATATAATCACTTCCAAGACTTTGTAACGGTAAGATATTAGTCATTTCATATAGTTGCAATATAGTTGCAATACCTAAAACTACTTGTATGCTATCAGAAGATTGTATAAATGCACCCTTTAATTCAATGGTTTCAAAATTTTCTTCACAAAAAAAACCGATCGGCAAATCAATAACCGTTTGTTTGCCTGCTGATACAATAAAATTCTGACTATAACTCCCATATCTATCTTGGACTGTTCCGGTACAATTTTTTTCAGCAGTTATATAAAGTTTTGCATCCTTATAAACAATGCCAGTAAACCCAGTTGTAGTGGCAAGACGAGGTATAGACACCCAAAATTCTTTACCTAAAGTGGAGAACAACTGCGCTACAGAAATATTGACAAAAATTATGGCAGGTAGTAAAATGAATATTTTTTTTTTGACTATTAATTTCATTTCTATTTTTTTTCGGGAGAAATATTGGTGGCATTTTCGCCACCAATATTTTAGAAATTCACCAACATTCCGGCGCAAACGTACAACTTCCGTAACTGGCAACATTCGCAGATCCAAGACATCCAGTATCGCACTGAGAATAAACATCATTACAGTTGATACCACATACTGGAAATGTTTCCGTAGAATTACATACGCAGATTGTATTTGCATACTGCGTAAATCCACCTCCAATACCTTTTTGTTCTTCCCGGCTTAATGATTTTCCGAGATTTTCGTACTTTTTCATTTTCCGCCATTGTGGGTATTATCACCAACAAAGGTTCAAAGGCTCAAGCTTCGCCAAATGGCAGCTATTCATCCAATCTATTTCTTAAGAATATCTTAATAATACTGAACTGGGGGGCTTACGAATAGTATTGATTGATAGGAAATTACTGGTTATACCGGTTATCCCTACTATTGTACAAATTACAATTAATTCATTATTATCAGAACAAAAATATTTTTTTCAAAACCGATGATTTGTGTAAGTGCTTCAATTACAAAACGTTGGAAGGTATTTGAGAACTAATTTAGCAGAAATACATTACTTTCTGTTTCGTATTTTGAACTATTATTGAATACAGTTTCTCATGTAAAATATCTTACATACAATTTTTTTTAGTTGCCAAAACAAAATTCTATTTTAATATGTGCTAACTTAAATATCATGAACCTCAACAGAAGAAAATTTATATCCATGACAACAACTTTTAGTACACTCGCTTTAACGCCTTTTGAAGAATTGATGTCTGCAAAACCCGCCATTAAAATACCCGCCAATTTTTCAGTTAAAATCATGGGCACCAGTTGGGGATTCAATGGATCGGTAGATGCCTTTTGTGCCAAAGCAAAAGAAGCCGGATATGATGGCATTGAAATGTGGTGGCCCGGTAATAAAAAAGGGCAAGATGAATTATTTTCGGCACTAAAAAAACATTCATTAGATATTGGATTTCTGTGTGGTGTTGGAGATCAAGATTCCAAAAAACATTTGGCCGGGTTTACACAAATGATCAATGCCGCTGCTAAACAAACCATACAAAGGCCTTTGTATATTAATTGTCATAGTGGAAAAGATTATTTTCCAACCGAAGTAAATGAAGAAATCATTCAACATACCATTGCGTTGGCAAAAGAAACGGGATTAATCATTTGTCATGAAACACATCGCTCCAGAATATTATTTGCAGCACATATTGCTAAACAGTGTATCCAAAAATTTCCTGATTTACGAATGACATTAGATATTTCGCACTGGTGCAATGTGCATGAATCATTGTTACATGATCAGGAAGATACCGTTCAGTTGGCTTTAACCAGGGTAGATCATGTACATGCAAGAATAGGACATCCTGAAGGACCACAAGTTAATGACCCTAGAGCACCCGAATGGAGCGAAACCGTTAAGCGACATCTCGAATGGTGGGATAAAGTGGTTGCCTTAAAAACAAAGAATGGGATCAACCAATTAACCATACTTACAGAGTTTGGGCCTCCAGATTATATGCCTACATTGCCATATACCCGTCAACCACTTGCCGATCAATGGGCCATCAATGTGCATATGATGAACTTATTGAGAAAAAGATATAGTGCTTAAACATTTAAGGATTTTTTTGCTATGGCACTATTAATGATTACAGATTTTATCGGACATTTTCATCCTGTTTTGGTCCATTTACCGATTGGTATGTTGCTCCTTGCTTTATTGATGCAAGCACTATCCGTACAAGAAAAATATGTTTCTTTACAATCAGCCATTCCCGTTGCTTATCTGGCTGGATTCATAGGTGCTATCATGTCATGTATCACAGGTTGGCTATTAGCTTCCAAAGGTGAGTATGATGAAACCACACTTGACCTACATCGATGGATGGGAATTGGTGTGGCGGTTATTTCTGCTTCAGGGTACTTTTTTTTATATCAAAAAAATAGCCTACTAGTAAAAATTTCTGCACTACTATTGTTTGTGTTGATCACCATAACCGGACATCTTGGCGGCACACTTACCCATGGGGAAGGCTATTTAACAAATGTTATTTCAGGGAGTACAAAAGACAGTTTATTTACCCCTAAAATAATTACAAATGCGCAAGAGGCTTTGGTTTATACAGATATCATACAACCAGTTTTACAACAAAAATGTTACAATTGCCATTCTCAAAAAAAACAGAAAGGTGGCCTGCGATTAGATGCAGAAGATTGGATTTTAAAAGGGGGAAAAGATGGATTAATTGTGAAAGCCGGCAATCCTGAAAGTAGTGATCTCTACAAACGGGTGATATTAGATCCTTTGGAAGAAAAACACATGCCGCCAAAAGGAAAACCCCAAATAACAGAGCAGGAGAGGGTTTTGTTACATTGGTGGATTGCATCAGGGTTAACATTTGAGAAAGAAGCAAAAGAATTGGAACAACCTGCCGCCATAAAAACAGCACTCGCATCATTAGAAAAAAGAGTGCTTGATCATTCAATGAATGTAACACTTCCTAGTGAACCGGTGGAAAAAGCATCAGAAGAAGTACTATCTAATTTGC
Organism: Bacteroidota bacterium; assembly: GCA_031417635.1. Lineage (GTDB taxonomy): Bacteria > Bacteroidota > Bacteroidia > Chitinophagales > Chitinophagaceae > Sediminibacterium. Next base: position 4,668 of record JANOVY010000175.1, read on the forward strand.
ATAAAGCAGGTATCACCATTTTACCCGTAGCTATTAACAGTAATTACTTAACTGCAAACCTTGTTAGTGTTCCTCATTTTACTAAAGAAATTGAAGAACAATTAGTCAAAGTAAAAAAACAATTGATTTGGTTAAAAATGCCTAACTGTAAATTATCAGACAGTTCCTGGCAAAAAATAGGAACCTGTAATCAGTTACGTAAGTTGAGTATTGAGCACTCAATCATATCAGATAAAGGCCTGTCTTATCTAAGTTCTCTTACTCATTTGCAATTTTTGAATTTAGTAGATACTAAAATCTCTACAAAGGTTTTATTGCAATTAAAAAATCTACAAGAACTCACCCAGATTTATATTGGTCAAACGAATGTTTTGAAAGGGGATTTCGAACGCTTACAAAAAGCATTTCCCAAAGCTAAAATCGATTCAGGTGGTTATTCCGTAATAACTTTATCTACTGATACACAATTGGTAAAAATGCCTGCTGTAAAAAAATAAGAAAAAGATATCCCACTAATCATTCCTTAAATATCCTACACTGGTTTAGTCTGGAGTCTGGAGTTAGGAGTCTGGAGTAGTGAATTAAAAATTCTTAACTTCTAACTCCTAACTCCAGACTTCTAACTCCTAACTCCTAACTCATTTAATCTCCCCCACCATATTCCCCGGCACCACCCAGGCATCAAATTCTTCTGCAGTTACATAGCCTAGTTTTATGGCCATTTCTTTTAAAGTGGTTCCTTCTTTATGGGCAGTTTGCGCTATCTCGGCTGCTTTGTAATAACCGATTTTTGTGTTTAAAGAAGTAACAAGCATCAAGCTATTGTCAACATGCTTTTTAATATTGGCTTCAATAGGTGCAAGACCAATGGCACATTTATCATTAAAGCTTACACAACCATCACCAATTAAACGTGCACTGTGTAAGAAATTATAAATCATAACGGGTTTAAAAACATTCAATTCAAAATGTCCGGTTGCGCCGCCTATATTAATAGCTACATCATTGCCCATTACCTGTGCGGCAATCATGGTCAATGCTTCGCATTGTGTGGGGTTCACTTTTCCTGGCATAATAGAAGAGCCGGGTTCATTATCCGGAATATGTAATTCGCCAATGCCACTTCTGGGTCCGGATGATAACATGCGAATATCATTTGCAATTTTCATTAAACTAACCGCTACTGTTTTTAAAGCACCATGTGCTTCTACAATGGCATCGTGTGCAGCCAAAGCTTCAAATTTATTTTCTGCAGTAATAAAAGGTAAGCCGGTTAGGTTGGCAATGTGTTTGGCCACATTCACATCATAACCTTTTGGGGTGTTGATGCCGGTGCCTACTGCAGTTCCACCCAATGCTAGTTCGCTCAGATGTGATAATGTATTGTTGATTGCTTTTAATCCGTGATTAAGTTGAGAGACATAGCCGCTGATTTCTTGACCCAATGTAAGTGGTGTTGCATCCATAAAATGAGTACGTCCAATTTTAACCACCTGCATAAAATCTTTACTCTTCTGCGCTAAAGTATCTCTCAGTTTTTCTATTCCCGGAATTGTCGTCTCTAGTAATATTTTATAGGCAGCAATATGCATTGCTGTTGGAAAAGTATCGTTTGATGATTGTGATTTATTGACATCATCATTGGGGTGTAAAAATTTATCCTTATCCGTTAAAATGCCACCCTTGATTACATGGCCTCTATAAGCGACTACTTCATTCACATTCATATTACTTTGGGTTCCACTTCCGGTTTGCCATACAACCAACGGAAACTGGGCATCTAATTTTCCTGTAAGTATTTCGTCACAAACCTGCCCAATTAAATCTGATTTTTCTTTGGGTAAAATTCCTGCATCAAGATTGGTAAGCGCTGCAGCTTTTTTTAAATAAGCAAATGCTTTAATAATTTCTTTGGGCATCTTATTGATATCCTGTGCAATCTTAAAGTTTTCAATGCTTCGTTGGGTTTGTGCTCCCCAATACACATCAGCCGGCACTTGTACTTCTCCCATTGTGTCTTTCTCTATTCTGTATTCCATAGCCTTATTTTTTACGATGAATGTAGTCCGCAAAGGTAAGTTAACCACTTGAATTTTGAGGCTTAGCGTTTGAAAGATTCGGTCAAAATTGGCTTTGGCGGATGAGTTAAAATGTGATGTAGTCGTTTATTCATTAGTTTTTATTACTTTTCAGTCACAACCTTTTTTTATGAAACAAATGATTGCATTTTATTTTTTGTTAATGGTAACCTGTTCCAATGCCCAATCTTACCAGCCTTCTTGGGAGTCGCTTGATAAAAGATCGGTACCATCATGGTTTAATGATGCAAAATTTGGCATTTTTATTCATTGGGGTGTTTATGCTGTACCCGGATATACCACAAAAGGAAACTATGCTGAATGGTATCAAAATGGGTTAGAAAAAGGAGATAGTAGTATAAAGGCCTACCACAAAGCTAAATTTGGTAATCAAACTTATTATCAATTAGCTGATCAATTTAAAGCTGAATTGTTTAAACCTGATGAGTGGGCTACATTATTTGAACAATCGGGTGCAAAGTATATTGTACTTACTTCCAAACACCATGACGGGTTTACTTTATGGCCAAACAAAGATGCCAACCGCACTTGGGGTTTTCCATGGAATGCAATGGATATAGGCCCTAAAAGAGATTTGTTAGGCGATTTATTCAAAGCCGTTCGTAAAACTTCTGTTCGAGCCGGCATGTATTATTCTTTATACGAATGGTTTAATCCATTGTGGAAAAAAGACCAAGCAAAATATGCCACAGAACATATGTGGCCGCAAATGAAAGAACTCATCAATACTTATCAACCCGATGTATTTTGGACTGATGGAGATTGGGACGCCAGTGAAGACACCTGGAAATCGAAGGAATTTCTTTCGTGGATGTATAATGAAAGCCCTATCAAAGACAAAGTAGTTACCTATGATCGTTGGGGAAGTGGGGTTCGTTTTAAACATGGGTCTGTATTTACACCGGAATACCAACCCGATCTCGATTTTGAAAGCCACGCATGGGAAGAAAGCAGGGGCATGGGTTATTCGTATGGATACAATCGCGAAGAAGATGCATGGGATTATAATTCTTCACAATCTTTGGTCTATCACTTATTAGATAAAGTAAGCAGAGGTGGCAATTTTTTATTGGATATTGGTCCCGATGAACATGGGAAAATTCCACCTATTATGCAAGAGAGATTATTACAAATAGGCGAGTGGCTGAAAATAAATGGTGAAGCCATTTATGGTTCTTCTCGTTGGAAAAAAGTAAGTCAATGGAGTGAGGGCAAAAAAGATTACAAAGCAAAGAAAGGAGAGGATATTATGATGAAACTAACGGTTGATCCTGAACCGGGTTATGCTGTTAAAGAAGTTTTGTATACATATAATGCTGCTACGAATTCATTATATGCCATTTTCCCAAAGTATCCCTCCAATAGAAAATTAGTACTTAAAAATATGGGAGCAACTACTGCATTTTCCGATGTAACATTGCTTTCTACAAAACAAAAAGTAGTTTGTAGCAAAGAAGGAGAAAACATCATTGTTTCATTGCCCGAGTATGATCCAAACAAAATGAAATCTCCTTACGCGTATGTTGTGAAAATAAAAAATTTCGGAGCTTTTGTTGCTAAACCCAAAATAAATCTAGATTATCAGACAGATCTATCAGGAGCTACTATTCAAATAAATACAGATGATGCTGATGCAAATATCAGTTATATCATTGCCAGTGGGAGAGAAACAAAAACCTTAGCATATAACCAGTCCTTTTTGGTAAAAGGAGATGCAACCATTAAAGCTTTTGCGAAAAAGAAGGGTAATCTGCTTCCTAGTGATACAGCGGTGTTAAAAGTAACCGGACTATCTCTGTTGAAATCCATTCCTATTTCCAAAACTACACCAGGACTCAAATACAAATATTACGAGTCAGAAAGTATGGATATGTCTGTTTTGAAAACCGGTACTCCCGTAAAAGAGGGGATTGCAGAAAAAGTTTCTATTTCAGTGAAACAAAGAACTGATAAATACGGACTGGTTTTTGAGGGTTTTATTTATGTTGAAAAAACGGGCGGTTTTTCATTCTTTGCAAAAAGCGATGATGGAAGTATTTTAACCATTAATGATCAAGAAATCATTAACAATGATGGCAATCATGGCTTTGAAGAGAAAGAAGGCAAATGTTTATTAGAGAAAGGGTTTCATAAAATACGATTACAATATTTTGATAGCGGGGGCGGAAATAATTTGTTACTCAGCTTTCAACAATTGGGGCAAAAGAAGATGGAAGTGCCGGCTACAATTTTATTTCATTAACGAAAGACAAGTTGAGAATGAAAAAAATCTATTTGTGTTTACTATTATGTATTGTAAATCATCTTCAAGCACAACAAACTGAGAATATCATTATTATCACTACCGATGGTTTCAGATGGCAGGAAGTATTTGGCGGCATGGATCCAATTCTTGCTAATGATAAAAGATTTAATCAAGACGATAGCGATTATATTTTTAAAAAGTATTGGTCAGATGATTTGGAATCTCGCAGAAAAAATCTTCTTCCTTTTTTTTGGAATACAATTGTTTCAAAAGGACAATTATATGGCAATCGGAAATTGAATAATAAAGTGAATGTTTCCAATCCCTATTGGTTTTCTTATCCGGGTTATAGTGAAATCATGTGCGGATTCGTGGATACGGCTATTAACAAAAATGGATATAAAGCAAACCCAAATACGAATGTGCTTGAATTTCTACATCAGCAAAAGAACTTTAAAGGAAAAGTAGCCGCTTTCACTTCCTGGGAGCCTTTTAACAGGATTTTACATGAGGAACGAAGTGGGTTTCCGGTAGTTGCAGCTTATGATAAAATAGGTGGAGAAAGACCAACAGACAATGAAAAATTACTAAATGCTATGTTGGCAGATTCTCATAAGGAATGGAAAGAGGAAATATTTGATGTGTTTACTCACTATGCCGCAATTGAGCATCTGAAAACTCGTAAACCAAAAGTTTTGTACATCGCTTATGGGGAAACTGATGAATGGGCGCATGGTAGGGAATACCGTTCCTATTTAGATGCAGCTCATCAATTGGATGCTTGGATAAAAGAGATTTGGGATTTTATTCAATCTGATCTACAATATAAAAACAAAACAAGTTTATTCATTACTACGGATCATGGTCGTGGTGATAAGATAAAAGAGAAATGGACGAGCCATGGAGATGCCGTAGAAGGAGCCGATCAGATTTGGTTTGCTGTAATGGGGCCCAACACACCGGCAAAAGGAGAAATGAAAACGGAGATGCAACTTTACCAAAAACAATTTGCGCAATCGATGGCAAAACTGATGGGGTATACCTTTAATGCCGAACATCCTATTGCAGATGAAATAAAAACAGTTCTCAATAAATAACTTATTGAGAATGTTTTTTTAAACACATAGGAACATAATGAAGGAAGAAGCACATGTAAGTTCAAAATATGTGACCTCTTTATTAACCTATGTTCCTATGTGTTTAAAAATAGTATAGATCATCAACCCTCTTATCTACCTATAAAATTTGCTTTTCTTTTCTCTAAAAAAGCACTAGTCCCTTCTTTCATATCTGCAGTATCAAAGCAATCGCCAAAAGCATTTACTTCTAAACTATAACCATTTTTAGTTTCATCAAAAACTGCATTAGCAGCTTCGATGCATTTGGCAATGGCAATGGGGGCTTTGGTGTTTATCAGGTCTAAAATAGTTCTCGCTTTATTTAATAATTCTTCAGGAGATACTACATAGTTGACCAGTCCAAATTGTAATGCACTATTGGCATCAATCATTCCGCCGCTCATTAATAATTCTAAGGCTCTGCCTTTACCAATCAATTGAACCAACCGCTGTGTGCCACCGTAACCGGGTATTAAGCCAAGATTTACTTCCGGTTGCCCAAATTTTGCATTGTCTGAAGCAATTCTAAAATGGCAGCTCATAGCCAATTCACATCCTCCGCCTAAAGCAAAACCATTCACACATGCGATGATGGGTTTTGGTGAGTTTTCTATTCGGAAAAATGTATCTTGACCCGATTTTGCCAATGCCATACTTTCCGGTTTAGTAAAATTGAAGAATTCACTAATATCGGCTCCGGCTACAAAAGCTTTGGTTCCGGAACCCGTAATAATAACTGATTGAATTGCTGAATTAGCATACACTTCATCCAAAACAATATTTAAATCTGCAAATACTTGTTTGTTTAATGCATTTAATTTGTCGGGGCGATTTATGGTAATTGTACAAATACCATTTTCAATTGAAACCAAAAGTGTAGAATACATATTATTATTTTTTAAAATTTTTTTGTAGGCATCTCAATTGTAAGTAACATATTTCAATGATAATAATAAAAAAAATATTTTCTCATTATTATCAGTTATTAAAATAAGCATTTAAAAAAGGTACAATTTCAAGAAATCTAAACTTCTGGTCCTTGCCAATTTTGAAGCATCGGCATCTGCGCCGGAATTTGTAACGCCATCGAAGCTATGAGCGGCACCTACATACACATATTTAGTGATTGTGGTGCTTGAGGCATTTAGTTGTGCTTTTAATATTAGTCCATCATATGCATTAATTAGAGTATTGTTATCGCTATTTGTATAGGTTGTTGTATACAAAGGATCATTAGCAGCTGCATGAATTATTAAAGGAGCGTAATTAATATATTTACCATTACTGGGTGTGCCGGGTCTTCCATAATAACTAAACATAGCAGCTCCGGGGTAAAAGGAAACAGCAGCTACGAATCCGCCGGCAGTTGGTTTTGCAGCGGGTGACAATACCCCAATTGTATAAGTTACATTATTATTAATCAAAGACCAAGCTGTTGTTTTGGCAATAGCAGCGGCATCAACCATGGTGCTCAATACGGTTGTGCCACCATGGGAAAATCCCATTAAAGCAATTTTATTTGGTTTAATGCGATTTAATGTTCTTAAATAATTCAATCCTTCATATGCATCTCTAGGTCTTACAAATTCTGCAGCTAAAAAAATATTATCGGGAGGCGCAACATCATGAAAGGTAATGACATTCCTTGCTGTATAACTGTCAATAAATAATGCGGCAATTTTATATAGTCGAAATGAATCTATCCAACTATTAAATTGCGATGCCATTTTATTTACATCTGTATTACTCCACAATCCTCCACTACCATGCATTACAACAATGGCCGGTACTGTTGATGCAGCAGCAGGAATAAACAATACTGATCTTAATGGAGATCCTCCTGATGGGTTCGTGATATTTACAAATTCAAGAACTTCTGAGGTCGAAATTGGCGTTGTGGGTGTTCCTGAATTATTGGTGCTAGTAGACGTTGAGCTTTTATTGCATCCTAAAAAAAAGATGAGAATCAAAATGATAGTTGATTGCAATAATACCTTCGTCAATATTATTCTTCCTTGTTTCGTCATCTAGCTCTTTTTGATGGTTTGAAAATGAAATTTTAGTCTTTTACAATTTGATTAGTTATTGTAAAAATAAGTTGTTGTTATTTTATTAATGGATAGTTTAAAAATTTCTATTTTTACTTACCCATTGCTTTATATAATTGGCAATATCTATTGTAACAGTTCCCGGTGCAAACAGTTTCCCAACACCCATTTCATGCAATATTTTCATATCATCTTCCGGAATAATTCCTCCACCAGTGAGTAAAACGTCATTCATCTTTTTTTCTTTCAAAAGGGCTATCACTTTTGGAAAGACAGTCATATGAGCGCCACTCAAAATACTAATGCCAATGGCATCAACATCTTCTTGTAAAGCAGTATTCACAACCATTTCTGGTGTTTGACGGAGTCCGGTATAAATAACTTCCATGCCTGCATCTCGCAAAGCTGTGGCAATTACTTTGGCACCCCTGTCATGCCCATCTAACCCTACTTTAGCAACCAATACCCGAACAGGTCTTGACATAATGAATAGTTTGTACTGAAAACAATACTACAAAAATAGATTAAAAGTTCATAGGTTTATCCTATTAAACTACAAGAGGTATTAACATGAAATATAGACAATTTGGAAGCACAGACCTTAGTGTAAGTGAAATTGGATTTGGTACTTGGGCCATAGGTGGTGCAGCTTCCGTGGGCGGAATTGCCATTGGCTGGGGCGATTCTGATGATGAAACATCTATGGCAGCGATTCATACAGCAATGGATGCAGGAATTAATTTTTTTGATACCGCTGATTTTTATGGTTTAGGCCATTCAGAATCCTTGTTGGGAAATTCCATTGGAAATAGAAAAGATATTTTGATTGCATCTAAAGTGGGACAAAAAGTTGGTGTAGATGGAAAGATTGCCATTGATTATTCAAAAGCATATATCATAAAAGCATGTGAGCAAAGTTTGCAAAGACTTAAAAGAGACTATATAGATTTTCATCAATTACATGTAGCAAGAATAATGCATCTTGAGAATGGTGAGTGTATTGAAGCCATGCAGCATTTACAACAGCAAGGTAAGATTCGATATTGGGGAATTTCATTACTCACTTTCAACCCCTCTCCGGAAGCTGAATTTTTTTTTAATAATGATTTGGGAGAGGGGTTTCAACTTGTCTTTAATTTAATAAACCAGAAAGCACTTCCTATTTTACAAAAAGCAAATCAAGCCGGAATGGGCGTTATTGCTAGAATGCCATTGCAATTTGGATTATTGTCGGGTAACATTCAATCGGAAACTTTTTTTTCAGCAGATGACCATCGCAGTTATCGATTAGTGCCCAATATAATTGAACCGGTTATCAAAATATTACAAGAAAAAGTTTGGTCATTGTGCAATAAATATCAAACCACTGAATCCGGATTGGCCTTAAGTTTTATACTAAGTTATCAGGAAGTGTCAACAGTCATTCCCGGCATTCGAAAGCCTCAACAAGTTGAACTTAATATAAGTCATTTGGTTCAATTAGAAGAAATAGACAAACTTTATTTACAAAGCCTTTATGAATCGGATTGGCTAAGGGTTATGGATATGATGGAAAAGCAGGGATAAAGGTTAAGTATTAATCAAGTTTAAATTTCTTTTTATCATGTAATAAATGCGTTTCAGCAATTATTTTTACAGAATCATCAGGCTGACTATACAAGATAATTTTAGCTCCAAACTCTCTAGCATACTTTTGTGTAACAGAATCCATGATTTCTCTTTTTTGCCAGTGATTAAAAAAGGCGTCATCTTCATCGGGTAAATGATGTGTGATAAATAAAAAATACTTTTGCGTAAATTTTTCGGGAAGCCAAAAATTAAAACTTGCATTATCACTGAATATTTCAGGGAGCCCTAATTTTTTTCTATAAAAGCTTACAGCACCGGCTTCTCCATAATTATCTCCGTATACCATTGTTTGTTGTTGAACGGAATCCGGAAGATTTTTGTAAACCTTGGCAGTTTTGAATGCCATTTCTTTCCAACCCAACATATCTGCAAAATCTTGTGGAAGGGGGTGATATTGATGATCTTCCCATGTAAGTATTGAGCTCTTCTCTATATGTATTGCTTTATAATAGCTTTCCAATTTTGTTGGCGAAAAAACAGGTAATGCCATTGGCAGTATAAAAAAATTTATTGAAACAATTAGTATAGGAGCCGCCCATTTAAGCCAACTGATATATTTCTTTTCTATAATTTTAGAAAACCAAATTCCTCCAAATGCCATTAATGTGGGATAAATCGAAGCAGCATAATATCCTTTACCATTAAAATATAGCAGAAGGCTAATAATGCCAATATAAATAAATGCTATCAATATATGTTTTCTACCTTCCTTTTCCATTAATAAATACCAAAATCCCCCCAACCATATAAATAAAGAGGGTAAAGAAAATATCAATTGTCCCACCAAAAAATCTAGTCGATTATTCGAACGGAGTTGTTGGTTGGTCAATAAATCCATATGATACATTACGGGAAAATGATGTTGATATTGCCAAAAAAGATTAGGTGAACAAATAGCCAGACCTAATAGCATTGCCAGATAAAACTTCACATTTAGTAACCATTTTCTTTTATCAGATAATAATACAGCAAAAAGAAAAGCTATGATATAGAAGGCAATCGTATATTTTGCTAACATACCAAAGCCAAAACAAATACCTAGAAAATATAAGTACTTGGGTTCCTTGGTATTAATCCATTGAATTATTTGATAACTCGAAATTGTCCAAAAAAACACATCCAGAAAATTGGGTTGAAAAAGGATGTTCATACGAAGAAAGCCTGAACACAAAAAAGCGAGACAAGCCATAAAAACGGCAAATGAGTTGCCTCTAAGCGCCAATACTATTTTGCCAATTACCCAAATGGTTAATGCACCGAAAAAACTGCTCCAAAAATATACAGCTGCAATACTGCCTCCCATTAACTTGCTGATATACCCTAATACCGCCAACAAAGGTGGCATTTCAACATAACCCCAAGCCAGGTGGTCAGAATCAGCCAGATACAAATATTCATCTCTGTGTAATTCAAACGATGAATGAATAAGAAAGAACGGCACTAAAAATTTCAGTAAAGCAAATCCGAAAATAATGATATAGGGATTAATGGTCCTCTTCACTTTTGCATTGGGTTTATAAATTTAGTATGCATACTTTTTGAAAATGGATAATCATCTATTTACAATCTAAGAAAGAAGTCGCAATGTATTTTCTATTCTTTTTACCGTTTCTTCTTTCCCAATTACTGCTGCTATTTCAAAAACACCTGGACCAAATTTGCCCCCCACCAACATAATTCGAAATGTGCCCATGAGTTCACCGGGTTTAATTTGATTGGCGGCTGCAAGCTCTTTAAATTCTTTTTCCAAATCATGTACCTCCCATAATATGCCCAGTTCATAGGCGCGAATTAACTCCGTAAAAAACATATTTTTTTTGTCATCCCATTTAGGTTTAATGGATTCCGTATCGATTATATCAGGTAACCTAAAAAAGAAAGCTCCTTGCTCCACAAAATCTGGAAGTAATGTGCACCGATCTTTCACCAGTTCTATAACTTTCCTCAAATAGTCTTCATCAGTAATCTTAATTCCCTTTTCTTCAAAAGCTTTCCTAACTCCTAACTCAAGACTCCTAACTCCTAACTTCTTTATCCACTCATGATTATACCATTTCGCTTTCTCATAATCAAATTTGGCACCGCCTTTGTGAACACGTTCCATTGAAAATTTTTCAACTAATTCAGCCATTGAAAATATTTCATTATCTGTGCCATCATTCCAACCCAGCATTGCCAACAGATTTACAAATGCTTCCGGCAAGAAACCTTTTTCTTTAAAACCAATCATCGTTTCAACTGTTTTTGGATCTGTCCATTCCATCGCAAAAACAGGAAAGCCTAATCGATCTCCATCACGTTTACTTAATTTCCCATTTCCATCCGGTTTTAAAATGAGTGGCAAATGAGCCCATTGAGGCATATCTGATTCCCATCCTAAGTATTTCCATAACAAGATGTGAACAGGAGCTGATGGCAACCATTCTTCACCCCGAAATGCATGACTAATCTTCATCAGATAATCATCTACTACAACTGCTAAATGGTAGGTGGGCATGCCATCTGCTTTCAATAAAACTTTATCGTCTACTTGAGAAGTGTTGAAAGAAACTTCACCTCTAATCATATCAGTAAAACGAATTGTTTCATTCAGCGGAACTTTTATTCTGATAACATGGGGCGTGTGGGCAAGAAGCAATTGGTTAACCTCTACTGATGTTAACGAAATTGAATTCTGCATTTTTTCTCTTACTACCTGGTTGTATTGTGGAGATGGATTTTCTGCTGTTTTAAATTGAATCCGCATTTCTTCCAATTCAGTAGGCGTATCAAAAGCATAGTAAGCAAAACCGGCTTTTACCAATTGTTCTGCGTATTGACGATAGATTTCTTTTCGCTCACTTTGTCTATATGGTGCATAGGGTCCGCCATGTATTGGACTCTCATCAGGTTCCAATCCACACCATTTGAGGGTTTCGAAAATATATTCTTCGGCACCAGATACAAACCTGGTTTGATCTGTATCTTCAATCCTTACAATAAAATCGCCACCCATTTGTTTGGCAAATAGATAATTAAACAACACCGTTCTAACACCCCCTAAATGTAGTCCCCCCGTAGGTGAAGGGGCAAAACGAACCCTTACTTTTTTACTCATTTCACAAAGATACAAAGTGCGAGGTTACCAGTTTCCTGTTACCGATAACAGGAATTTCGTAACCTGTATCTTTACAGCATGTATTTGATAAAAACCCCATGGTGGTTACGGGCATTATATCCTTCAGTAATTTGGCAGGTAAAAGCGCCCGAAAAAACAATCTATCTCACATTCGATGATGGCCCACACGAAACTGCCACACCCTTTGTATTAGATCAATTACAACAATATAATGCCAAAGCGACTTTCTTTTGTATTGGCAAAAATGTAGCTGCATATCCGGAATTATATCAGCGCATATTGAATGAAGGCCATGCTACCGGCAATCATACGTACAGCCATGTAAACGGATGGAAAGTAACTGATGATGAATATTTGAAAGAAGTAGAACTGGCATCCACATTGATAAAATCGAATCTCTTCCGTCCGCCATATGGCAGAATAAAGCGTTCACAACTAAAAAAACTCCAAACCTCATCCCGTTTACTCGGGACAACACCCGCCTTTCGAACAGGCAGGCTCCAAATCATTATGTGGTCCGTGCTTAGTGGCGACTTCGATACAAGCCTTTCACCTGAGGCTTGTTTGACAAATGTTTTAAATAATACAAAGCCCGGTACTATTATCGTATTTCATGATAGCACCAAAGCCTGGGAGCGTTTACAGTATGCATTACCCAAGGTTTTGGAACATTTTAGTAAAGTAGGATATACTTTTTCTGCCCTCGAGAAAAATGAATAAAAAAAACATTTCCCCTCATTGCAAAGCAAGGAGGGGAAATGTTTGAGGCGACACTTTTTATTATCAGTAAAGAAAAAAACAAGATTTTTGCATCATGAATTTGATTGATACCCATTGCCATTTATATTCGGAAGAATTTAATTCAGATAGAGACACCATGATAGAAATGGCCCTTTCGAGTGGGGTTTCAAAATTTTATTTACCGGCAATTGATAGTGAAGTCATTGCAGACATGCTGGCTCTGGAAGTAAAATACCCCGGTGTATGCATACCATTGATGGGCCTTCATCCTTGTTATGTAAAAGAAAATTACCAAACGGAACTTTCTATTGCCAAAGAATGGTTAGATAAAAGACCATTTGTGGCCATTGGTGAAATTGGATTGGATTTTTATTGGGATAAAACCTTTGTAAAAGAGCAGTATATAGCATTTAATATGCAAATGCAGTGGGCAGTAGAAAAGAGCTTACCCATCGTAATACATACCCGCAATGCCATGGATGAAACCATTGAAGCCGTAAAACCTTACGCTGAAAAAGGAGTAAAAGGTATTTTTCATTGTTTTAGTGGTAATGCAAATGCGGCATCCCAGGTAGTCGAAATGGGCTTTTTATTGGGGATCGGAGGAGTTATCACTTATAAAAATAGCGGTTTAGCAGAAGCACTGGAAAATATTGGTGTAGAACACATGGTTTTGGAAACGGATGCACCTTACTTAAGTCCGGTACCATTTCGCGGCAAAAGGAATGAAAGTGCCCATTTGCAACATATTCTAGCAAGATTAGGAGAAGTTAAAAACCTTCCTATTACTGAAGTTGCGACCATTACCACAGCCAATGCCCAAAAAATATTCGGTGGCTAAGGTTGAAAAGCTATTTTTGCAGTCCTTTAAAAACACAGAGAGGTGTCCGAGTGGCTGAAGGAGCACGCTTGGAAAGCGTGTATACGGCAACGTATCGAGGGTTCGAATCCCTTCCTCTCTGCTTAAATCCTGCATATGCAGGATTTGTTGTTTCTTTCTTTCTTAAAGCTTCAATAATTGGATGCAAATGAAACACATCAATCAATAGATTGCAATTTTCATTACCTGTAATAATTCCCAACCGCAAACGCAAACTGCTCCATAAATAACTGCTTATACAAAACAAGATTATTCTGTTCATAAAAAAGAATCATTGCCTTTTTATAATCTATTGGTTTTACACTTCTATAAGATAAAGGACAATAACCATTTTCAATCAGCAAACCATTACCTGTAATACGCCCGGTTCTTTTGTTGCCATCCTCAAAAGGCTGGATGTAGGAGATCAGCAGAACAGTTAGCAAAGCCTTTTCAAAAATATTTTTCTTTTGATTGATCAGTTGGCAGGAAAGTTCCAGGTATTCCCTTATCTGGTGCTGGTTATCGGGCGGTGTGTAACCTGTTCCCGTAATGCCTACTGTGCGTGTACGTATGTTTCGGCTTACACCAAGGCCGTCCATTAGCAGGCTATGAATGTTTTCAATGGTACTTAAAAGCAATGGATTGAGGTTGATGCGATGATCAAATAAATAATCCAATGCTTTTTTATGATTCAGTAACATCAATGCTTCGTTGTTGGTTTTTCCTTCTGCGGCAATATGTTGTTTTAATAATACTTCAGTTTCCAGAAGAGAATAGGTATTGCCTTCAATCTGTGAAGATTTCCAACTGAGTTCAATAGATAGTCTTTCATTTTCTTTCAGACGGAGAGACGGCGAAAGGGAACTTATCTTTTGCAGATGCAATGACTGTAGACCGTTTAGTTTTTCCAATTCCGTAGTTGTGAATATAGAAGCATCTCCTAACATTGTAAAGACCGATCGGTTAATGCCTGTTTTACCACCTCGCTCATCAATGTCTTTATCAAAATACGAATCCCCGATACCTGTGTGCAGAAATCGGTAACCTGCAGCAACAGAATAGGCGGTGCTTCTACCTGTCCCACTAATTACCAGGCTCCCTTCTGTTACAAGTGCTCTAAGATCCCGACTAATTGTTGAGAGGGATAGCTCCGGCAACAAGGTATGAATCCCCGAAACCTGAATATTCGGGTTTTCCCATACAAGCTGTAGTAGCTGTTCTTTCCGTTTACTTTTTGCCACAAAATAGTTTTCATGTCAAAAATATACATTTTTCATGTCAAAATGATGGGCAAAACCTTATTTTTTGACATGAAAGATAGTTTCATGTCAAAAAGTTATAAAATACATGTCATAAAGAAAGCTATACAAACTTAATTTGACAGGAAATAGCTAAATAAGTTCTAGTAATAAAACCAAAAAAGTTGAATGAATTATTAACTTGAATTTTCTTCTTGGTACTCGTTTTTTGTGCAGCCCATTCACCGAATACGATGACATAATAAGACTATTTATCCTATATTGTTTCCCTCGAGCAATTCCAAACCATCCTCATCCCAAAACAAATGAAAAAATATTTATTTACTGTAACAGCCATCTTATTTGCTTTTGCCACCCATGCCCAACAAGTATTAACGGCCAAAGATTATGAACGTGCTGAAAAGTTCATGAGCTATTATACCGAACCTTTTATTGATGGCGGTATTGTTCGTCCCAATTGGTTAACCGGCGATCAGTTTTGGTATTTGGCTTCCACATCAAAAAAAAGTGAATTTATTTTGGTAGACCCTGCAAAAAAAAACCGCACAACGGCTTTTGATCACCAAAAACTGGCCGATGCACTTTCCATTACAACAGGAATCAAAAAGGATGCAATGAAACTGCCTTTTCAAACCATCAGTTTTTCTGCTGATATAAAATCGATTTCATTTACTGTTGATAATAAAAGGTGGAAATATGATCTGCAGTCTAATCAGCTTAGCGAAGATGCATCTACTACCACCGGAGAAATTACAGCACCTGCATCTGGATCCGGAAGAGGGGCAGGTGGAAGAGGCGGTGGCGGAGGTATTGAAGTACTTTCACCCGATGGAAAAAAAGCCATTTTCATCAAAGACTGGAATCTTTGGGTACGAGATATTGCCGCTAATAAACAAACCCAATTAACAACCGATGGCAGTAAAGATTTTGGTTATGCAACCGATAATGCCGGCTGGAAATCAAGTGACAGAGCAGTATTGCGCTGGTCGCCCGATTCCAAAAAAATAGCCACATTTAAACAAGATCAACGCAATGTGAGTGATATGTACTTGGTATCTACCAATGTAGGTAAACCCAATTTGCGTGCCTGGAAATATCCCTTTGCAGGTGATAAAGAAATTCCGATGATTCATCGTGTAATTATTGAAGTGGAATCCGCAAAAATTATCAACTTGCAGGTAGCTCCTGATCCACACCGAGCTACATTAAGTGATGATATTTCAAGCAGCGGAACTTTTGATGATGTAGATTGGAATGAGGATGCATCTCAATTGGCTTTTCTCTCTACTTCACGAGATCATAAGCAAGAAAAATTTAGAATAGCAGATGCTGCTACAGGTGCAGTCCGAGAAGTTTTTGAAGAAACAGTAAAAACACAATTCGAGTCGGGCAGAGGTGCAATTAACTGGCGATATCTTGCCAATTCTAATGAGATCATTTGGTATTCAGAACGCGATAACTGGGGGCATCTTTATTTGTATGATGCTGCAACAGGTAAAATAAAAAATCAGATTACAAAAGGAGAGTGGGTAGTTAGCCGACTAGTGAAATTAGATGAGAAAAACCGTCTCTTATATTTTACTGCCAGCGGCCGCCTTCCTGCTAATCCATATTTCTCGCAATTATATAAAATTGGCTTTGATGGAAAGAACCTTACCCTGCTAACGCCGGGTGATGGCAATCACCAGGCAAATTTTTCACCCTCGGGTAATTATATAATTGACACATATTCTACACCCGATGTTCCCCCTGTTACCACCCTTTGCGATTTAAATGGTAAGATGCTTGTTGAACTTGAAAAAACTGATGTGTCAAGATTAGTGGCTGCCGGATGGAAGCCGCCCACACCCGTTTCGGTAAAAGCACATGATGGCACAACAGATATTTATGGATTGGTGTTTACGCCAACCAATTTAGATGTCAAGAAAAAATATCCTGTCATCAATTATATTTATCCGGGACCACAAGGGGGAAGTGTCGGAAGTTGGTCATTTGCTGCATCAAGAAGCGATCATCAAGCATTGGCTGAACTTGGGTTTATTGTGGTGTTAATAGAAGGAACTAGTAACCCTAATCGTTCTAAAAGTTTCCATGATATGAATTATGGAAATATGGGTGAGAATACTTTGCCTGATCAGATTACAGCTATTAAACAACTATCAGAAAGGTTTCCATTAGATACCAATAAAGTAGGCATCTGGGGTCATTCCGGAGGCGGATTTGCTACTGCCGCTGCCATGTTCCGATATCCTGATTTTTATAAAGTAGGTATTTCAGAATCGGGTAATCATGAAAATAGAAACTATGAAGATGATTGGGGCGAGCGATACAATGGATTGGTTGAGAATGCAAACTATGATGCACAAGCCAACCAGAACTATGCAAAAAATTTAAAAGGCAAATTGTTATTAGCCCATGGAATGATGGATAATAATGTACCTCCCTCAAATACTATGCTTGTGGTAGATGCATTAATTAAAGCCAATAAAAACTTTGATTTGGTTTTGTTTCCCAATAGTGCCCATGGGTTTGGTCAATTTGGACCCTATATGATGAGGCGCAGATGGGATTATTTCGTAAAAAATTTATTAGGTGCCGAACCACCTTTGGAATATCAATTGAAAGGGGCTCCACTAGCACCGGCTCGTAATTAATTGGTATGCTTGCGAATAATTAGGACAAATGATTGCACTCGCCCTTTGTGTTAATCAGGGCACTCCATACCTCTGTGTTGAAAACAGCATTTCTTAATTAAATGTTTTTTCAACACAGCGGCACAGAGGTCACAGAAAAGTTAGGAATCTACTATTATCCTATCCACTAATTAATTTCGCAATTCCAAATGCACAACCTGCTGCAATCGCCCCAATGAATGCTACTTTTAAAGCTCCTTGTATCGGGTTTGTACCGGTAAGTTTACTTTTAAAATAACCGAATATAAAAAGACATAATAAAGTAACCACCGCAGAAATTTTAAGACCCGTTATTCCATCCTCCACAAAGAAATAAGGGCTTAATGGAATCATGCCACCCACGATATAGGAGAATCCAATGTTAAATGCACTTTTTCTAGCCCTTTTTGGATCCGGTTTCTCCAATCCCAATTCATGTTTCATCATAAAATCAGCCCACCGGTCTTTGTCTTTAATGAGTTCCGAAACCGCTTGGTTTTGTACAGCAGGACTTAACCCCAATCCCTCAAAAAACACCCTTACCTCTTCGGTTTCAACTTCTGGTAACTTTTCTATTTCATCATATTCTCTTCTTAATTCACTACTATAGTGGTCCTGTTCTGTTTTTCCTGCCAGATACCCACCTAATCCCATCGCTATAGACCCTGCTGCGATTTCTGCAATACCTGCAATTATTATCAGTTTCACATCTTGCACAGCCCCACTTAAACCGGCTGCTAACGCAAAAGGAACAGTGAGTCCATCAGCCATACCGATTACTATGTCTTTTAATAATTCTGAACCCTCCAAATGATGTTCTGTATGGTTATGTAAGGTTGAGTAGTCGTGGTGTAAATGGGTGTCCATATGTATTCAATTGAAAAACAATGATATAATATAAAATTGAATATGTGATTTCTTAATTAGGAAAGATAATAAAGTATGGCTCAAATAACAAGCATTGATAACATGCAGGTAACATTGGCTTAACAATTAGGTAACATACCTAAAGCACTTTTGCAATATTAAAAAAATCATTTGTGAAGAAGTATATTTCGGTTTTATTATTAGTATTCAGCGCATTTGTTGCATTCGGTCAAAAAGGTAAGATAACGGGTAAAGTTTTCAATAATCGTAATGAGGGGTTGGCCGGAGTAATTATCAAAATTTCGGGGGGGGCTTCAGGTTTTACAAAGTCGGATTTAAATGGGCAGTTCAATTTACCGGTTGAAGCAGGTAAAAAATATAGTATAGAACTGTCATATGTTGGATATAAAATTAAGACTATTGAGGACATAGGTATTTCAAAAGAAGGGGAAGAGGAGTTTCTTAATATACTTTTAGAAGAGATTGGAAAAGCATTGGAAGGTGTTACCGTTACAACTTCGGCAAGGGCTAGTGCCAAGGGTGAAACCGTAAATGCATTAATCTCTTTTCAAAAAAATACAAATACAGTTGCTTCCGTAATTTCTCAAGAAGCTATTAGACGTTCACCGGATAAAAATACAGGGGAAGTCTTAAAACGTACCCCGGGCACCAGTATACAGGAAGGTAAATTCCTAATTGTAAGAGGTCTTGCGGAAAGATACAATTTAGCTATGTTAAATGGGGTTCAGTTAGGTAGTACGGAGCCTGATAGAAAAGCATTTTCTTTTGATATTATTCCCGCCAATATGGTGGATAATATCATTATCAACAAAGCATTTGTTCCAGAATTACCGGGTGAGTGGGCAGGAGGTTTAATTCAGGTGAACACGAAAGACATCCCAACAAAAAATTTCTTTAAAGTTGAAATTGGTTCTGGCGTAAACACGCAAACCATTGGCAATGATTTTAATACTTACCAAGGAGGTAAAACAGATTATTTAGGAATTGATGATGGTACCAGGAGTTTACCGGGTAGTTACACAACCAAATCTGCATTTGATGCATTAAGTCCTAAGCAAAAAACTGCAATGGGTGCCGAGTTTGGAAAAACTTGGAATACAGAAGTAAACAATGGGCTTAACCAATTCAACAATCAATTACAAATGGCATATGGGTTTACTGCCAACGGAAAAGGAAGCAGTAAACTAGGAGGGATTTTTGGATTTACTTATAGCAAAACTGCCAGATATACCAAGGGCACCAACAGTGGGTTTAATTTTATTGGTAATGGAACCTTTACACCTGACTTTAGTTTTATCGATGATAAATATAGCACTGATTTATTATGGGGAGGGTTAGCGAATATTACTTATCAATTAGACAATAATAATAAAGTGTCTGTAAAATCATTGGTCAACATCAATGCATCCGATTACACCACTTTGCGAACGGGTCTTGAAAATAATTATAACGCAACGCTAGATAGTGCAAGAGGTTATGAATTGGGTTTCAGGCAGAACACATTTTGGAATACACAATTAAGTGGCGAACATGCAATAAAACCCAATGTCCTTAAATTAAAATGGAATGGTTCTTTTACATTATTGGATGGATATACTCCAGATCAGCGTAGATTATATTATTTAAAAAACAATTCTGCTACTTCCAACCCATATACTGCAGTTTTATCGAATGTATTGTCACAAAAAAGTGGCAACCGTTTTTATCAAAGCCTGAGTGATTATATCTACTCCGGTGGTGTAGACCTTGCCTATACCTTTGATGCATTTGGATCAAAACAAACGCTTAAAGGTGGTTACTTATTACAAGTAAAAGATCGCTTATTTGATGCAAAACCCTTTTCCATCTATTTGCCTAGAGATAATGCGGCCATACGATTGCTTCCCGCAGCTACTATTTTTGGAGCAAATAATTTTGGAGACGGTTCTGTTACCAGTGATAAATTGGCCTTTGATGCAATTAAAGGAAACTTATATCGCTATTTAGCAAATACAATTCTCAATGCCGGATATATACAATTCGATAATCAATTTGGACCAAAACTTAGAGTAGTGTGGGGCGCCAGATTAGAAGATTATGATCAATTGGTGGGAAGTACGAAAACATCTGACTCTAGATATAATTATACACGTGTGCGAGACATTCTACCCGGTATTAACGCAACGCTTAAACTGAATAACCAAACAAACCTTAGATTATCGGGCTCTCAAACGGTTGTTCGACCTGAATTCAGAGAACTTGCCACCTTTCAATATTATGATTTCGAATTAAATGCGGCAGTACAGGGCCTTCCCAATATTGAAAGAACAAAAGTGACCAATTTAGATCTGCGCTATGAGTTGTATCCTAGAGGAGGAGAAGTTTTTACTGCAGGCGTTTTTTACAAACATTTTGACAAACCTATTGAGATGATTTACAATTTCGGTCAAGGTGGTTCAAGCATATTTAATTTTGCAAATCCAGAAAGCGCTGATGCATATGGTTTTGAACTTGAATTTAGAAAAAAACTTGATTTTTCAAGTGCTTTAAAAAACTTCACCTTTCAAGCAAATGGATCTTATATATATAGTAGGGTAAAAGATATCAATCTTTCATTAGACCGTCCATTACAAGGGCAGTCGCCTTATCTTATCAATGTTTCTTTATTGTACGATTTAGAAAAACAGGGTCTACAAGCAACGCTATTATACAATCAGATTGGTCGTAGAATCACTTTTGTGGGAAGCTTAGATCAGCCGGATATATACGAATCAACCAGACCTGTTTTTGATTTTCAAATATCTAAGAAATTAGCAAGAGACAAAGCTGAAATCCGTTTGAATATCCAAGATATTTTAAACAGGCCTTTGTATTTCTATCAAAATCCAGATGGTAATACAAACTTAGATAAGAATAAAGATCCTTACCGATTAAGTCGCCAAACAGGCACAACCCTATCTATCACTTTTGGATATACATTATAAATAGAAATAATCAACCATTTAACACGATCATAAACAAATAACACATGAAAAAGTCAATCGTTCTGCTAGTAGCTATTACAGGTTTACTGGTTACCAGCTGCCGAAAAATTGAAATGGATGGAGGAACTGTATCCGTTATTACAGCCCCACCTAGTACAACAGGTCTTACTATTACCTTGAAAGGTAGAATTGATAAGGATACCATCCTGCGAGCTGGTAATAACTATATATTAAGTGGTATTGTGTATATGGTGAATAATGCTACCATGAAAATTGAGCCGGGCGTTACGGTAAAAGGCGATTATCAAGGAGTTAATGTAGCTGCTTTGGTCATTACACGCGGAGCTAAAATAGTTGCTGATGGTACACAAGATCTTCCAATCGTATTCACCTCTAATTCGCCTGTACAACGTTCAGGAGATTGGGGCGGAATTGTTATACTTGGTAGAGCAAGTGTTAACACAAGTTTCACTGGTACTGGAGGTGGAGCGGGTACATTACAAGTTGAAGGTGGAATTGATAATTCTTTTGGCGATGGTATTGCCGGTGGTGGTGCTACACCCAATGATGATGATAGTTCTGGCGTATTGCGTTATGTACGTATTGAGTATGCTGGGTATGCATATCAACCCGATAAAGAAATTAACAGTTTAACAATGGCGGCAGTAGGTCGTAAAACCGTGATAGATTATGTTCAAGTTACGTATGCTAAAGATGATGCATTTGAGTGGTTTGGTGGTACTGTTAATTGTCAGCACTTAATTGCTTACAAAACACAGGATGATGATTTTGATACTGATAATGGGTATAGCGGTAGAGTGCAGTTCGGTATTTCTTTGCGTGATTCTACCATTGCAGATATATCAAGAAGCGAGTCTTTTGAAAGTGACAATGATCCCAGTGGTTCAATTAATAACCCACAAACAAGAGCTGTATTTAGTAACATGACAGTGATTGGACCCAGAGCTACCTTATCAAATATTGGAAATAGTTTATACCTGTCTGCTGCACACCTTAGAAGAAATACAGGCATTTCCATTCACAATTCTATTTTTCTAGGTTGGCCACAAGGTTTATTGGTTGATTCAAGAAATGGAAGAGTTATGGAATTAAATATTCAGGATAGTACAACTCGTTTCAAACATAATACAATTGCCGGCTGTGGCCCAGTAACAGGAACTGATCTTTCATCATATGCTTTTATATCATCTGTAGCTAATACAAGTTTGTGGAATAGAGATTCCCTAGTAAATCGTCTCTCAACAACTTTTAATGGAAATACCGTTCTCACAAATGTGAGTGATGCAAGAATGATCGCTCCCTTTAATTATACATCACCAGATTTTGTTCCTTTTGGGGGCAGTAATGGTTACCAGCCGATTTTAGTTGGTGCCAATTTCACTGACCCTAAATTAGTGGGATTCACTGTTGTAACATTTCGCGGCGCTTGTGATGCAGCAGGTGTAAATGCCAACTGGTGGAGAGGATGGACAAGATTTATAAATCTGTAAGATTAGTTTGTTTTAAGTAGCTAAAAATGAGAAGGTCTTGCCTTCTCATTTTTTTTGATATCATACCAAACTAACTGTATTCTATAAGTAAAAATAGTTTTAAACCGGAAAGCAGATGATATGACGTAATTAGGTATTATACTTAAGATACAAATCAAATACTAGTGAATCAGAATAATCAAAATGGGTATTTTCAATCTATTTTTGAAATTAAAATAACTATATTGCCCCTCTTTACAAATAATTACAAACACCCTATTATGAAAAAACTGCTTCATCTCTTTGCGTTTGTTTCCATTTCTATTTTTACGAATGCTCAAATTGAATTGCCGGCCCCCAGCCCCGGTGCCACCCTTATTCAAAAATTTGGGCTCACTGAAATTAAAGTTGACTATAGTAGACCTTCCGTTAATGGAAGACAAATATTTGGAAAACTACACCTTATGGATAGTATCTGGCGCTTGGGAGCCAATTCTCCCACCACGTTGGCTGTTAAAGATTCTATCACAGTAAACGGAAAAGGTTTGGCCAAAGGAACCTATAATGTAATAGCCAGACCCGGAAAAAATAATTGGGAAATTATATTCCTCAATGATTTATCTATTTCAGCGTTTACTTATAAACCAGGATCTGAGTATCTTAAAGTTTCCGTTCCGGTAATGAAAACACCTAGTCTAGTTGAATCCTTTACCATTGGTACCAGCGATATAAAAAGTAATACTTGTAAGCTAACATTTGAATGGGAAAACAGCTCTGTCAGTTTACAATTGGAACAAGATGTGCACACCAAAGTGGTAAATCAAATTAAACAAAAAGCAGCAGGCCCTTCTGCTGCCGAGTACTCAACAATGGCTAGGTATTATCTGGAGAATGGGGATAGCCTTACAGATGCATTAGCATTCATCAATAAATCAATTGAGAAAAATGAAGGCTTTGCAAATCTGAGAATAAAGTCATTGATACAAGCAAAATCTGGCGACAAAGCCGGTGCCATTGAATCTGCTAAAAAATCTCTAGCGAAAGCAACCGTAGCAAAAAATCAGGATTATATTAAAATGAATAATGATTCTATTGCTGAGTGGGAAAAATAGACAAACCAACAGATAAAAAAAGCCTGAATTGAAATTTAAAATTCAGGCTTTTTTTACCAATTATTCATTTGTTCAGGAACAATCCGTTCGGGTTTTTCTATTGGATGATCTTTCCAATTTCTATCATAGCTTACAAAAGAACTTAGCCATAACGTTCTGGACAAACGCATAATCAATGGCTGCATAGCCAATAACAGCGCAAAAGCAATTCCCATCCAATAAAAAATTCGATTATCGTCTATTGAAAAAGTAACGCCAATCAATACTTTCCAAGCAACAAATGTGCTAGCTAAAAAAGCTATGCTTAAGGCGTAACTAACATATCCTGTGCCATAATAAAAACCAACTTCAATTTCCGTTGGTTGTCCGCATACCGTACATTCTTTGTGCATTAAGACATTATTTTTTTTATAGGCACTATCCGATTGAAAAATTTTGCCTTTTCTGCATCTTGGGCATCGATTGCTAAGTAAACTGGTTATAAAAAACTTCTTTGGCATTGTTTATCATCTAATTGTCAAGCAAGGTAGTTAATCATTGCAATAGATGGGTTTTGAAGTTGTAGGATAGCTTTTTTGAAACACATATAACATAGTTAAAGAAAAGGACACATGCAATACATCTAATGAACCCACATTACTAACCCATGTCTACCGATAGGCGGGTATGCTTCTATGTGTTTTATTCCTTATATCAAGTGGCAGTTTGGGAGTGCAAAGCAGTTGAAAAGTAAGCTCACAGTATTTTCTCCATCTGCATACTTCTAGAGCCTTTGATAAGTATATGTGTACCTAAAAATTTTTGTTGATCAAACCAATCTTTTGCATCCAAAGAGTTTTGAAAAAAAATAAAATCATGTTCGATCATGCTAAAATCACCACCCACTAAAACTACTTTTGTCCAATTATTTTTCTTAATCAATTCTAAGATGGATTTGTGCTCTTCAAAGCTTTCTTCCCCTAATTCCATCATTCCGCCTAACATCAATACTTTATTGGCTGCTTGAAGTCCGGCAAAATTTTCAATAGCAGCTTTCATACTGGTTGGATTGGCATTATACGCATCTAAAATAATCGTATTCGTATCTTTTTTAATTAATTGTGACCGGCTATTCGAAGGGGTATAATTTTCAATAGCCGATTGAATCTTTTTATCAGGCACACCAAAATATTTTCCAATGGTAGCTGCACATAAAATATTGGGTAGGTTATAGTCGCCTACCAATTGTGTTGAAAGGTAAGCAATGTCTAATCCTTTTGTGATAGCTACTTCTATGAAAGGTTCATTTTTATGTATTTTGCCAATCACCCACCCATCCAGGGTTCCATAATTAATTATTTCATGAATACCTTTACTCATGGAATGTAAATAGTCATAATCTGAATAAACAAATGCAATACCGTTGTGTTCTCTTAAAAAAGTAAATAATTCGCCCTTTCCTTTTTTAACACCTTCTATACCTCCAAAGCCTTCCAAATGTGCTTTTCCGCAATTGGTAATTACCCCATGGGTTGGTAAAGTATACTTACAATAACTTTCAATTTCTTTTTGGTGATTGGCTCCCATTTCAATAACGGCAAATTCTGCATCGGATTTCACACTTAAAATGGTTAGTGGTACACCAATATGGTTATTTAAGTTTCCTTGAGTAGTATAGGTATTGAAATGAGATGAGAGTACAGCATATATTAATTCTTTACTGGTTGTTTTGCCATTACTACCGGTAATCGCAATGAAAGGAATGGTAAACTGTTGTCGGTGGAATTTTGCCAATTCTTGCAAAGTGGTCAATACGTCCGATACCAAAATGAATCGGGAGTCTTCTATGTTTATTGCTTCGTCTACAACTACAAAAGCTGCTCCATTTGCCAATGCTTCTGCTGCAAAATGATTGGCATTAAAATTTGGCCCTTTTAAAGCAAAGAAAATATCCCCATTTTTTAATTTTCGGGTATCCGTCTGAACAGAAGGGTATTGCAGAAAAAGCTTGTATAAATCCGGAATCAGCACGAGTTATTTTTTGGTAAACTTATTTAATCCTTTTCTCTATTGGGCAATTAAAAATAAAGCATTCCCAGAATTGTCTTCCATAATCCATAGTCCATGGTCTATGGTCTATGGACTATGGTCCATGCTCCATGTTCTCTACAACAAAATTCTGTAAAAGATAGTCATTGGGCAACATTCAACCTTCCCACCTCGATATAAAAAAACCACCTTCAAACTGAAGATGGCTTTTTCTTTATTCTACCTTTTCCTTATCTCTTGTTTCTAGCGGGAGGGAAGAAAGTCCCTGTTTTAGATTTACGTGAAAGCGCATCTGAAGCTCCAAAATGCGAC
>JANOVY010000176.1:0-74871 GCA_031417635.1 Bacteroidota bacterium
AAAGGAAATAACAAACAAAGAAAGGCTGGCCCTATAATCATTAAACGTGGGTTAGAAAAGTTTGAAATGATTTATGAGGGCTGGAAAATGGCTAGGAATTTAACCTGATTTGTGTCCAAACAGTAGCTGCCGACAGGCAGGCTTGTTCTTCGGTTCTTCAGTTCCATATTTATGAAATCATTTTCCCGCCAAAATAACTATGTAACACTTCCGGTAATATAATCCCTTCCGTTGTTTGGTTATTCTCTAACAAGCAGGCAACAATCCTGGGCAATGCTAAGGAACTCCCATTTAATGAATGTGCTAATTGTATTTTTCCTTCTGCATCCTTATAACGACATTTCATCCGGTTGGTTTGGTAGCTCTCAAAATTACTGACACTACTAACTTCTAACCATCGCTCCTGTGCTGCACTATACACTTCAAAATCGTAAGTAATGGCACTTGTAAAACCCATGTCGCCACCGCACAATAATAAAATGCGATAAGGTAGTTCTAATGACTGTAATAGTTTTTCTACATGCAATACCATTTCATCTAAAACTGCATAACTTTTTGAGGGTTCAACAATTTGAATGATTTCTACTTTTTCAAATTGATGAACTCGATTTAATCCACGTACATCTTTACCAAAACTACCGGCCTCCCTTCTAAAACATGGAGAATAGGCTGTCATTTTTATGGGTAACTCCTCAAGCTTAACAATTGTATCGCGATAGATATTGGTAACCGGCACTTCAGCTGTAGGTATTAAATAAAAATTATCGGCAGTGGCATGATACATTTGCCCTTCTTTATCAGGTAACTGTCCGGTAGCAAAAGCACTCGCCTCATTTACCATAAAAGGTGGCAAATATTCTGTATAGCCTGCCGCCGTATTATAATCTAAAAAATATTGAACCAAAGAACGTTGCAACTTGGCCCCTTTTCCCTTATATAGGGGGAAACCGCTGCCAGTTATCTTTGCTCCTGTTTCAAAATCAACGATATCGTATTTTTTTATCAGGTCCCAATGGGGCACTGAATCTGCCTGTAAGTTGGGTTTCATTCCACCTTCCTTCACTATTGTGTTCTCCTCTGGGGTTCTACCTTCAGGCACTTGTATGGCAGGGAGGTTGGGTAGTAAAACCAATGACTCAAGTAATTGCGTTTCAATTACTGACATTTGTTCTTTTAGGGGTTCTAGGGTTGCTTTCCAGTGGGATACATCCATTTTAGCAGATGCCGCCTCTTCTTTTTTTCCTTGACCCATTAATTGGCCAATCTCCTTGGAAGTAGCATTAACTTTAGATTGTATATGATCAAATTCTGCCTGCAGCCTTTTCCTTTCATTATCATATGCAATAATTGTATCCACCAATGCAGGCTGACTAAAGTGTTTAATGGCCAGTCTTTTTTTAACATCTGCTGTATTGATCCGCAATACATTCACTTGTAACATATCCCAATAATTTTGGCAAAGATAACTTTTGCAGGTTGATGATAGCATGCTGCCAGCATTTACCTTTGCAGAATTATGTTGATTACAGATGATTTACAACAAAGATGGTGGGCTTTGGAAGCTAAACTAGTAGAACGTTTTGGCAAAAAACCTGATCTAGAAGCTGTATTATTTTTAATAGGGATGCAGGAAACCGGGTTTCTGATTGAAAAAATTTCAAAAGAGCAGAAACAAGACCTGATGCACGTAGCCGTTTGTAAAGTTTTAAGTCAAAGCGGTTATTATCTATTACAAGGAAATGATGCAGATGGATGGCCTCATTTTGAACAAGTAAAAGAGTTACCTGTCATGGAATTACCGGTTCAGGAGAATTTTATTAAAGACCATGTATTGTTATATTTTGAGCAGCAAGGGTTTTGAAGGCGAGTTAGGAGTTAGGAATCTGGAGTTTGGAGTATTTTAATTCGGGCCACTTTATTAAAATTTAAATTTATTAGCTTCGTTTTTTAACTAATATTTGCAGTACTAAAACTTACAGATTATGAATTTTCCGGCAGATTTACGTTACACAAAGGACCACGAATGGGTTCGTTTAGAAGGCAACACCGCAACAATTGGAATTACTGATTTTGCACAGCACGAACTGGGCGATATTGTGTATGTTGATATCAATACAACCGGAAAAACCTTGGCTGCAGAAGAGATTTTTGGCACCGTAGAAGCAGTAAAAACAGTAAGTGATCTGTTTTTACCCGTTGCCGGAACGGTATCAGAAGTGAATCTATTGTTGGAAAAACAACCAGAACTGGTTAACACTGACCCATATGGCAATGGATGGATGATTAAAATGACTGTTGCTGATGTAGCTTCTGTTGATACTTTGATGAATAATGAAGCATATAGTGCCTTGGTTGGATAGTCTCCTGATTGAAACCATCTTTTTTGAAAATTAGTCGCTTTATTCCGGCAATTTGTTGGTTTATTTTTAGCATTGTATTGCTATGTCTACCCGGTTCCACCATCCCTAAATACCCTTGGCTTACTACGATACATGCAGATAAGATAATACACATTGCGCTGTTTGGTATTCTGTGCTATTTGTTTGGATTCCCCTTTTCAAAAAGAGATCTGTCAACAAAAATCCAAAATCAATGGTTTTTGTATATTTTAATTTGTGGCATTTTTTATGGGATTATTATGGAATTTGTTCAAAAAAATTGGGTCCCTAACCGCTCTTTTGAAATAGGCGATATCATAGCTGACACAATTGGATGCTTTATTGCATACCTCTATTTTATGAAAAAGGGTAGAAAGACTTATATACAAAAAATTGGTCCCGATGGAAATCGGGACCGCAACCAAAACTAACTGCTTATGAGAGAGTTAAAAAAATCAATGTTATACAGTAGTAATACAAACCCTATGCCAATTCTCTTCTGCTACTGTTAATAATTTCTAAATAGATACATTTTCCAATTCCAACGTTGCCTACTGCAAAGTTCAATTAAATATACATAATAATGTGTCAATGGAATAACAATAAAATGTTAAACCATTAAGGACAGATAATCATATTTTCTCCATTTCCGGGAAGTACCGGACTGATAAACGGTATATTCAAACTTAATCCGCGAAGAATAAGCAAGATACCCATCGTTAGCATTATCACCGGGACTGCTTTTTTCATTTTGTTTCTTGTAGGTAAGCCAATCAAAGAACCAAAAAAAGACAGGGCAAACATGGCCGGAAAAGTACCAAGACCAAAAGAAGCCATAAATAATAACCCATCCGGTCCGTTACCGGCAGCCATAGCACCGGTAATAGCCAGATAAACCATCCCGCAAGGCAGCAGTCCATTTGCGATTCCTAAGATAAATAGACCATATAATTTTTTTAGTTGCAAAAATCGCATAATTATCTTTTGCAAATGACGAGTGGGTTTTTGCATCCATTGATCGAAAAGACCTTTTTTATTGAGTAACGTTTGCAATACCATTATCAATAATAAACTACCCAGTACTATGGAAAAACCCTTTTGAAATCCGGCCAGATATACGGATCTGCCAACAAAACCAAACAATAAACCCAGCAAAGAATAGATGGTTATTCTACCGGTATTGTATAAGAGGATGCCTGTTGTTTTTTGATCTGGTGCTAAATATTGAACGGGTAAAGACAAGGCGATAGGTCCACACATACCTACACAGTGAAAACTACTTACCGTACCCAAGACAAATCCTGTTATGATTAGTTGGAAGGGCATTTTAATTTACGGTCAGGTTTTGTTCATTATAATATAAATTTCCGGTCGATTTCCAATTAAGCCTACATTGGTATTTTCCTTTTGCCAAGGTATTTTTTAGAATGATTTGTTTCCCTGACGAATCTAACTGCAGGGGTATTTTTCTATCTCTACTTTCATCATTACTACAATATAACCATATTTCTCCTTCACAAAGGATCCCTTTCATTTCCTTTGGAAGTTCTACGATAAGTTGGCCGGCATCTTGGGTAATAATCACATTGCTTAATTTATTGGCATTGGAAACCCCATCAATTTTATCCTGGTATCGCAATTCGTCTTTGTAATAATCTTTTGAAACCAGTTCAAATTTTGTATTGACTGCTTTATATACCAATGTAAACATTAATGCCGCAAATAAGAGAAAAGCAATGACCAGTTTGTTACCCCAATTCATTTGATTTAATTTAAAGGTGATCAATGATTTACAGGTCCTAAGAAATTTGTCTTGATAGAAGTTATCATTTTCCCATTGCTGATAAGATTCATTTTTAATTCAGTCTTTCTATGTATAACTCTACTTTTAGGCAGCACTACAAAAAAGGAACCTGCACCTTGTCCTTCTTTTTCCACAGAAATATAGGGTTTACCAATGATTTCCACTTTTCCATTACCGTCTTCCAATTGAACAGAAAGCTGCTGGGTAAGAACCGTTTTATTAATAAATTTAATATTATATAAATTAGTAAGGCTGTCTGTTCCTCTTTCCTGGTAAAGCATACCCGGCGTTCGCATAATAGTGGCATCAATGTCTTTTCTGGAAAGCAATAAAAAACTTAAAACCATTAAAAGCAAAGCACATAACCCGGTGTACAATTTCATACGGGTTGTATAATGAAGCGGCTCGCCATTAGCGATTGTATTCTCAGATGCATAGCGAATCAAACCACGTGGCCTGCTTAAAGAATCCATGATATTATCGCAGGCATCAATGCACGCTGTACAACCAACACATTCCATTTGTACCCCATTTCTAATATCAATACCGGTTGGACAAACTTTTACACATTGATGGCAATCGATACAATCACCCAACTGCTTTTCTTGTTCTTTTTTTGCATTACCGCGTGGTTCTCCCCGTTTATAATCATACGCCACAATCATCGAATTTTTGTCTAGCAGTACACTTTGCAAACGACCGTATGGACAAACGACTGTACAAGCTTGTTCTCTGAAAAAAGCATAAACTGCATAAAAAATAGCGCTAAAAAAAAGAATGGACATAAAACCCGCCAAATGTTCGGATAAAGGTTCAATAATAATTTCTTTCAATTCCTTTATTCCAATAATATAGGCAAGAAAAAAATTGGCGATCACAAATGAGAGTAAATAAAAAAGAATATGTTTGATGGCAATCTTCTTAATTTTTTGTGTGGTCCAAGGAGCCGTTTTCAACTGTTTTTGAGCAGGCGCATCGCCTATTACCCAAAATTCAACTTTCCGGAACATCATTTCCATAAAATTGGTTTGTGGACAGGCCCACCCACAAAAAAGACGACCAAAAGCCGCAGTAAAAAGAATGATAAAAAAGATAAATGTGACCATGGTTATCCCAAAGATGAAAAAATCTTGGGGCCAGAATACCTTGGTAAAAATGATGAATTTACCATTGGGTATATTGAACATAAATAGCGGTCTGCCATCTATGGAAATGAATGGAATACCAAAAAATAATAAAAAATAACCTACACTTAACCAGGTTCTAATATTATAGAATCGACCATGTGGTTTGTATGCGTAAATCCAATTTCTCTTCCCTTTTTCATCTACTGTGGCAACTCTGTCGCGAAAATTTTCTGTAAGGGGTTCATTTATATGTTTGATTTCACTCATGGTTATTTGATCATATTAACAGCTTTTTGGGTTGAATCAACTTGTTGTGTTGAATCAGCTGCTGCGGGACTCACTTCTTGATATAAAACGCCTTGCGGTTCTTTCGCTTTTTCAGGTTTGGTTCCAACCAGCGATTTAACATAACTCGCCAGTTGAGCAATTTGTAAAGGAGAGTAATCGTCTTTCCAACTCTTCATTCCTTTTTCGGGCCAACCATACTTGATGGTTTTAAATATTTCTTTGATGCCGCCGCCATGAATAAAGTAATTATCTGTCATATTGGGGCCAACAGAACCTCCACCATCGGCCAAATGACAAGCTACACAAGTAGTTGAAAAAATCTTTTTTCCTTCTGCCAAAGAAGTCGCATCAGAAAGATATGTAACCGTATTCTCGTCTACAGAATTACCCGCTTTCTTTAAATAGGCTTCTTTTTCAACAGCCGCATCGTTTAAAGCGATTTGTAATTCTTCTCTACTATTGGGAGCTGAATGTGCAACTTCAAATCGCCACAAATAAATCACTGCAAAAAGAATGGTTAAATAAAAACCATATAACCACCAAGGTGGTAAACGGTTGTCTAACTCCCTGATACCATCATAATCATGTCCTAAGTCGATATTGGACTCTTCACTAGCAGGTCTCAAGCTATTGAATTTTTCCCACCATTTTCCCCAATCAAATGATTGAGCAGGCATCGCTTCTTTTTCGATAGACAAAACGGCCTCTTTGGCCAATAACATTTTTAAATTATACAATAAGGCTAATAAAATAACCAACTCCAGACCAATAACAGAAAGTAACGCATAAAAGGAGGTGGCCGATAATCCACCAAATTCAGCATCATTTTTTACCACAACAGGCGCATCTGCAGCGAAAATAGAAGACATTAATATACAACCTATGATTAATAAAGATGTTTTAATAGCACCTGAGTGTAGCTTGTTTTTCTTTTCTTCTCTAATACGTTGTGTATAAATTTCTGCGGCACCCGAAACTACATTGGCGAGTAATATGATAGCCAATAATAGGGCAACAATTATGGCCATTAGTATCTGTGCCATCGTATTTGACATTTCCGATGGAACCGGAGGGCCGGCTGCTAATACATTTTGAGGCAATAAACTAAAAACAGTGATGATTACTATAAAAAGTAAACCATTGGTTTTTTGTGAGGAAACAATTTTCATATCAGCATTTTTATTCTGAAACTGGTTGATTAATTTTCTAAGGGTAAGCGACTAATTTCTTCAATCATTGTCTTATCTGCTTTCCATGCCCAAATTAGAATGAACAGAAAGAAGACAAAAAAGATAGAAAAAGAGGTAAGTGCAAATACATCTATACCGGATATTTTTTCTAAGTAGTTAATGAATTTCATTTTTTATATTTTTATTGTAAACATCAAACTGTGTCAATCACGATTCACGCTATGGCATCTTAGCTTCCGTAGTTTTGGATACAGCTTTAATATCTGTACCCATTCTTTGTAAGTAGGCTATCAATGCTATAATCTCTTTATTGGCCGTTGTTTGAATTTTATCAATTTTTAAATTTATTCTTATGGCATTTGCTTGCATCATCAAATCGGCATTTGCTTGCTTATCATATCCTTTTGGATAGGGTACGCCCATGGTTTGCATCGCTCTAATTTTTGCAGGTGTAGAAGCTGTATCAATCGGATCATCCAGCATCCATGCATAGGAAGGCATAATAGAACCGGGGCTCATACTTTGTGGCTCTAGCATATGATTGTAGTGCCAACTATCCGGATATTTTCCGCCGATTCTGGCCAAATCCGGCCCGGTTCGTTTACTTCCCCATTGAAAGGGATGGTCATAAATAAATTCACCCGCTTTGCTATATTCCCCATAACGTGCCACCTCATCTCGAAAAGGGCGAACCATTTGAGAATGACATAAATAACAACCTTCTTTAATGTAAATATCTCTTCCTTGCAATTCTAACGGAGTGTACGGTTTTACTGCAGTGATGGTTGGTATGTTACTTTTTATTAAAAAAGTGGGGACGAGTTCTATAATACCACCGATAGCCACTAAAATCAAGCTAAATACTAACATTTGAATTGGTCTTCTTTCAATCCATCTATGCCAATATTGTTTGCCATGCGTTTGAATATCTTTTGATAGTGCCGGTGCTTCTGCGGCTTCATTTGCTATTAAACTGCCAGATTTTACTGTTTTTACAATATTATAAATCATTAAAACAACACCCGATAAGTAGAGCAACCCACCAATACTTCTAGTAATATACAATGGGATGATGTGTGTAACCGTTTCAAGAAATTGGTATTTGAGAATTCCATCGGGAGTAAATTGTTTCCACATCATGGCTTGCTCAAATCCTGCCCAATACATTGGTACGGCATATAATACAATACCAATAGTACCTATCCAAAAATGGTTAGTTGCTAATTTTTTAGAGTATAAAGTAGTTCCGAATATTCTTGGAATGAGCCAATACAAAATACCAAACGTTAGAAATCCATTCCAACCCAAAGCGCCTACGTGTACATGTGCAATCGTCCAGTCAGTAAAATGCGAAATAGCGTTTACGCTTTTTATTGACAATAATGGCCCCTCTAAAGTAGACATACCATAACAAGTAATGGCCACTACCATGAATTTTAAAATAGGATCTTCTCTAACCTTATCCCAGGCACCCCGTAATGTAAACAACCCATTCAACATACCACCCCAAGAGGGAGCAATCAACATAAGGCTAAAAACAACGCCAACACTTTGTGCCCAATCTGGCAAGGCTGTATATAATAAATGGTGTGGGCCGGCCCATATATAAATAAATATCAGCGCCCAAAAATGGATAATCGATAAACGATAACTATAAACAGGTCTATTGGAAGCCTTGGGAAGGAAATAATACATGATACCCAAATAAGGGGTGGTTAAAAAGAAGGCCACCGCATTATGACCATACCACCATTGTACCAATGCGTCTTGAACACCGGCATACCAACTGTAACTTTTCATAAAAGAAACAGGAATCTCAAATGAGTTTACAATATGTAACATGGCAACTGTAACCCAAGTAGCAATGTAGAACCAGATAGCTACATATAAATGGCTTTCTCTTCGTGTAAGAATGGTACCAAACATATTAATACCAAATACTACCCATACCAAAGTAATGGCAATATCTATGGGCCATTCCAGTTCTGCATATTCTTTACCGGATGTATACCCCATCAATAAAGTAACGGCAGCCGAAACAATTATGAGTTGCCAGCCCCAGAAATGTATTTTACTGAGTACATCGCTAAACATTCGTGCTTTGCACAAACGTTGTAAAGAATAATAAACACCCATAAAAATGCCATTACCCACAAAAGCGAAGATGACGGCATTTGTATGTAATGGGCGAACCCTTCCAAAAGTGGTATAGGGCAAACCAAAATTAGCAGCGGGCAGATAAATCTGAACAGCGGCTAATAGGCCCACTAGCATCCCTACAGTACCCCATAAAATGGTTGCATAAGCAAAAAGCTTAACCGTTTTATTATCGTAATAAAATTTTTCTACTTGCATCTGTTCTGTTTGAAGTATTTAGTTTTGATTAAGATTCTATACATTTTTCTTTACTATGTGAGTGTCAGTTTCGTCTTTGCTTTTTGGTTTTTTTCTTATAGAAGGAATGTCATCAAATAAAATCCTGATTGCCGGAGACACTTCATCCTTATACTGACCTGTTTTTACACTCCATATGAATGCAAGAAGAAATAGGCCTGCTACAGAAATACTTGCGATTAATAAAAGAATAATTACATTCATAAACAGTGTGGGTATTTTCAAAAGTGAAATTATATCGGGCGGGTATATTCGCCTATGATTTTTATCATATTTTAACTCATTTTAACTGATATAGATTACTACAATAATTACTTAACCCAAAAGTGATTAATACAATACTAATACTACTAGAAGGCATTAGGATGGCTGCAACAATGGGCGATAATGATCCACTTACAGCAAATGAAAGTCCAATAATATTATAGAAAATAGAGATAACAAAAGCTGTCACGACTACTTTTTTATTCGCTTTACATAATTGAATAAACCGATAAAGTTTAGGTAGTTCTTCAGCGGAAAGTATGCCATCACTGGCCGGTGTAAAATGATGATTGGTTTCAGAGATCGCAATTCCTACATCTGCTTGTGTTAAGGCACCTGCGTCATTCAAACCATCACCAATCATCATCACTTTTTTGCCTGATTCCTGTAATTTTTTAATGGCTTTTAATTTATCGATGGGATCCTGGTTAAAAAGTAAAGTAGTATGTGAGCCCATTAACGTTTGCAAATAATTTTTTTCACCATCATTGTCTCCACTAAGCACTGCCATATGGTAGTATTCCAGGCCCAACTGAGATAACATAGTCGGAACTTGCTCTCGATATTGATTTCTAAAAATAAATTTTCCTATTATTTTTTCTTCAATGGCCACATATACGATAGAAGGTTCTCGCCTTTTACTTTTATCTTTTGTAATGAATGAATAAGAACCTAATGAAATAAGTTCTGATCCTACAATACCCTCTATTCCATATCCTGCAACCTCTTTATAAGAAGAAATTTTAGCCCTTTCTTGAATTCCTGTCCATGAAACAATCGCTTTACTTAATGGATGAACAGATTGCGAAGCCAATACACTTAGTTTATTTTTTTGTTCAACAGACAAAGGTTCACCTTCATACACAATTTGTTGAAATCGGCCGGTAGTTAAAGTGCCGGTCTTATCAAATACAATGCAGTCAATAGAGGCCATCCTTTCAATTACTTCTGCATTTCGCAAATAAAGGTGGTTGCGGCTAAGTCGTCTTAAAATATTGCCATTGGTAAATGTATTGCTCAGAAATAAAGCACAAGGGCAAGCAATGATTAATATTGAAGTAATCACATTCCAAACCTTACTAATATCATGCACATACCAATAGGCAGCTGCCATAAAAGCAATTCCAAAAACAATCCAGGTAAAATATCTACTCAACAGGTGGACAAAAGAATAGGTCTCATTTTTTTCACTTTTATCGTTCTCTTTATTCCAAAGTTTGGTTAAATAACTTTGGGCAACTTCTTTAATTACCAACAACTCAATATTACTGCCCAATTGTTTTCCTCCGGCATATACGATTTCACCCATTTCTTTTTCAACCGGTGCCGTTTCGCCTGTAACAAAACTATAATCTATCAATGCTTTCCCTCTAGTTAATATGCCATCAGAAGGAATTAATTCTTCATGGTGAATTAACAAAGTATCATCTAATTTAATTTCAGATAGCAAAATAGATTCATACTTTTGTTCAAAAACACGAGTAACGGCTATGGGAAAATAAGAAGTATAGTCTCTTTCAAAACTTAATTGCCGATAAGTTGTATCCTGTAATACTCTTCCTACTAACATAAAAAATACAATGCCGCTCATTGAATCAAAATACCCTCCTCCCGTTCCACTTAACACTTCATATATACTTCTGCCAAAAGTGACCCAAATTGCTAAAACGATGGGGGCATCGATATTTAGAAAGCGATGTTTAATACTTTTCCAAGCGCTTACATAAAACTCGGTGGCACTATAAAAAAAAACGGGTAAGCTTAATGCAAGATTTGCAAATCGGAATGTGGTTAACAAACTATATTCTTTTGTATCAATGCCGAAATACTCCGGAAAACTCATGAGCATGATATTGGCAAAACAAAAACCTGCAATCCCTAATTTATAAATTTTTGAAGCGTTCACTTTTGGCATTTGTTTGCCCATGTCATTAAAACTGAGATAGGGCTCATACCCTATACCTGAGAGCAATTCTGCAATTTTACGAAGCGAAGTTTGGTGGTGACTAAATACAATATCAACTTCTTTTCTTTCAAAATTCACTTTACTACTAATGATGGCATTGTCTAACCGATGAAGGTTTTCTAATAGCCATAAACAACTACTACAATGTATTTGTGGAAGATAAAAATTGATATGCGTCCTATTTTCATTTTGAAATTGTGTTAATGAGGCCGCAATTTTTTTATCATCCAAAAAACTAAATTTACCTTCTCTAATGGTATTTTTTTGTTGCGTACCCGGCGTTTTACTAATGCTGTAATAGTCACACAGATTGCTTTTATCTAATATTTCAAATACCATTTTACATCCACTACAACAGAAATTTTTTTCGTAGGCAGAGATCCTATCTTTGTTACAATCTTCCCCACAATGAAAGCATTGTACTGCAGTTAATGAAGTAGTTGTTTTTGCCATATGCTTTATTTCGAACTATCCAATTTATGCGTAATTGAGGGATACAGTAAACTTTGCTCGATGTAAATCCATCGGTGGATTTTACTTTCTAATTGAAAAAACTCGTGCAGGCAATCTTTCCATTCTTCACTCGAATCGGGTTGAACGAAATAATTATTAAGTAATTGGCGTAATTTCAGTAATAGACTTACAATAACCTGTTGTGTATGTTGGATGGAGTCTAAGGCTTTTTGCTCTATGAAAAATTTGGACGTTGCATTTTTTATTCCGGGATAAATGAGTCCGGATTCTTTTAAAAATACATGTTGAATTTCATCTTGTAATTTGCTGTGTAATAACTGTACCAATTCGAGTATGGCGGCAGAAATTTCTTCATTCGATTTTTCTGTAAGATATTCTTCAATTTTATTGATCGAAGCATTGATCTCGGGTTGACATTTTTTTTCAATGATATTACACAACCCCTCAGAATTGCTAGGTTCCTGTAAATCTATATCCCACTCATTAAACAACATGATACAAATATTTCAATGCAAGATATTCGAGAGAACGGATGTTGAACATGATGATAATCAATGTAATACATGATTTATATCATATTTTGCAAACTTACCGTGTAAAATGAGGAATTTAATCTTGAATATTGGCTGTTTTAAGAAGCTCTTTGGCTTTTAAAATTTTAATCTTTTTCCCTTCCAATTCCACTATCCCGTCTTTTTTAAATTCAGACAATAATCGAATAGCAGATTCAGTGGCAGTGCCTACCAGATTGGCAATCTCTTCGCGTGATAAACGTACATTGAGTGTAATACCATCTTCTTCAAAACCGTATGTTTCTTTAATAAATAATAGCGTTTCGGCCAATCTTTCGCGAATAGGTTTTTGTGCTAAATGCGTTATCTTCATTTCGGCTCTATGCAGTTCATCGCTGAGTTGCCTCATCATTTCAAAAGCCAGGCCCGTATCTTCTTTTAATAAATTTACGAAAAGTTCTTTAGGGATAAAACAAACAGCCGTATCTTCCAAAGCCACCGCACTGGCTGTATAACGATCTCCACTCAATAATGCACGATATCCCAATATATCGCCTGATTTTAATAATCGGAAAATCTGTTCTTTTCCTTCATCCCCTTGATGAGAAAGTTTTACTTTCCCGGAATTAATACAATACACGCCAAAAGGATAGGCTCCTTCATTAAAAAGTGTTTGCCCTTTTCTATAGGTGTTACAAACCTTTTGATCATTGATTAAATCTAAATTCGCTTCCTTGGCTTTACAAAAGACAGAATTGAATCTTTGCAAACAACTTTGACAAGTGAGGTGGTCGTGTGTTTGTGACATTTCTCGAATATAACACAAAAATACCTTTAAATATATTAAATCCTAATTTATCAATGTTAAGCTTCCCCTTTATAAGAAATAGTTGTAAATAAATATTCTCCCTTTATTGTTGAAACTAATACAGTTTATTTGAACCCAAATGACAGTATTCATTTTTTCAAGCTACATTGTAGTAGGGAATGGAATGCCCATTCATGTTAATAGTAACATAGATATGACCGTAATAACCACTAAGGGGTTCCAAGGGATTTGTTTATTTACAATACATGCTATAAACAACCCAATGCATTTACCCAATGATCAAAGGGCTTTTGCCAGTCATGGGGAATAATCGAAAATTGTTTGTTCAAGCAAATTAATAGTTATATAATAATGTTTTTTATGTTTAATGCATTGTATATAAAGTAGATAGTTGCAAAACCCAGGTTATGCAATTTTAAAGGATTGTTGAAAAAAGTATTGCATCAAAACACAACTTTTGTTGAAACCTATTGAGTAACAAAAAAAGAAATCATGAACTCGGAAATGAAATAGGGCACTGACGCTTTTAGTTTTAAAATTGGATGGATTTTGAATAAAATGGAAAAAGTGGCCTGATTGAATATTGACTGAAACTTTGGCATAATAGTAAATAGTTTCATTGAGCAAAGTTAACTTTCCAAATGATGTTACTATTTGTACGGAAGTCTCTGATGGATTGTAAATTTGGCGTAAAGAAAAAATATGAATACTTTGACAAACATTTTAAGATAATGACAATCGCAGAAGGTTTCGTTTTAAAAAATTCGCAGCATGGATATTAAAAAAGAAATACAACAAGTTCAGGCATTTAGGAATGAACATCATAAAGCAATCGTAAATATCATGTTTTCCTCAAGTTGGCTATCTGAAAAAATTAAAATTTTTTTAGATACCGAAGACATCACTCCGCAGCAGTACAATATTTTGCGAATACTCAAAGGTAGTAACAAACCCTTGAGTACGATGGAAATTAGGGGACGGATGCTGGATAAAATGAGTGATACCAGTCGCATCGTTGAAAGACTACTTAAAAAGAATTTGGTTGAAAAAAGAGTTTCCCAAATAGATAAACGACTAGTTGATATCAATATTTCTCAAAAAGGCATCAATATCCTTGAAAAGCTGGATACACAAAATAATCAATTAGATAATATAGTTAAAAGTCTAAATAACGAAGACGCATCAATACTAAATAAGCTATTGGATAAAATGAGAAATCAGTTGTAAAAATTCATTGTGAATTACCTTTAAAAGTCTATAAATTCATCCACAATTTTTCAAACCCTGCATACATAGGATTATCTTCGCAAAATGAAGCGGATCCTAATTTCATGTATGTTCCTGATTGCCATGTGTTCCTTAGAAAAAATACAGGCACAGATTTCGTCCCCCAATTATGAATTTCGGGGTGTTTGGATTGCTAGTGTGGCAAATATTGATTGGCCCAGCAAAAAAACATTGTCTGTTATAGAGCAGAAAGCTGAATACATTAAACTCCTGGAAATGCATCAAAGGAATGGGATGAATGTAATGATTGTTCAAGTCAGACCTGCCGGTGATGCTTTGTACCCTTCACAATATGAACCTTGGAGTGAGTTTTTAACAGGTAAGCAAGGCTTGCCTCCGACCCCCTATTATGACCCACTTGAATTTATGATTACCGAAACCCATAAGCGGGGAATGGAGTTTCATGCTTGGCTAAACCCTTACAGGGCTGTTTTCAATGTTATTCAATCTTCCATCGCTCCATCGCACCTCACCAAAATTCATCCCGAATGGTTTTTAATGTATGGCGATAAAAAATATTTTAATCCAAGCTTGCCCGAAGTCCGACAACATACTGTCCGTGTAGTGAAAGATTTGGTAACCCGATATAAAATTGACGGGATACATATGGACGATTATTTTTACCCTTATCGAATTGCCGGTAAGGAGTTCCCTGATCAAAAAGATTTTATTAAATATGGCAATGGGTTGAAAAAGGATGCATGGAGAAGAAGTAATTGCGACAGCATTATTCTGTTAATACATAATACCGTTAGAAGCATCAACCCACATATCAAATTTGGCATTAGCCCATTTGGGGTTTGGCGAAACAAAACGCAGGATGCGATGGGTAGTGACACAAAAGCCGGTCAAACCAATTATGATGACTTGTATGCGGATATATTATTATGGCTTGAAAAAGGATGGGTTGACTATGTGGTTCCACAATTATATTGGGAACGTGACCATGCTTTATGTGATTATGATGTATTGCTTGATTGGTGGAATAAAAATAGTTATGGAAGACATTTGTACATAGGCCATGGAATTTATCGTGCAGGAACCAATAAAGCCTGGAAGAATACAAATGAAATTCCAAAACAGATCGAGGGCTTAAGAAATTATCCCACTACGCAAGGCAGTGTATATTTCAGTAGTAAAACTTTTGAATCAAATCCAAATGGATGGACTGATAGTTTGCGAA
Organism: Bacteroidota bacterium; assembly: GCA_031417635.1. GTDB lineage: Bacteria > Bacteroidota > Bacteroidia > Chitinophagales > Chitinophagaceae > Sediminibacterium. The sequence goes on from JANOVY010000176.1 coordinate 15,697, forward strand.
ATCATTATTACCATTATCCGGCATTGGTACCCCCTATGATTTGGATTGATAATTCAATACCTGCCCAACCTTTAATTGAAAAACAAGGGGATAATAATGTGAAACTAGTTTATAAAGGAGATAAAAAAATAAAGGGATTTGGAATTCTAACTTTGACATTAAATACTGAGATAAAATTTGCTTTGGCACAACTCGTTCAATATATAGTAACAGAAAACATGGCTTTCATTGATCTGTCTAAAATTCCCGATTCGAAAAACAAGCGAATATTTGTAGTGTCGGTTGATGAAGATAATAATGTGAGCCCGATGACAGCATTACAATAAACCGACTCACCCCGTCGGCACTTTGTGCAACGACCCTATCTGATTTGCAAAGAGGGTTTGCAATGAATCAAAAGATCATATCAAATATTTCCTCTCATTTTCTGGGAGGGGCCGTTAACTTTTTAAAAAAGTATGTAATGGTTGGGTGTAAACGCAAAATAATAAGAGAGATCATAAACGGACTACCATTTGCCAAAACGGTCTTCAACTGCTTTAACCCTAAAGTCGAAAATTCCTTTGAGTTCGTTTTTAACCAAGATAATATTGGCAATATCACCTAAAAACCAAAGTGGTAATTTATAATGTACAATGTCAGTCATTTCAACCCCTCCTTCAATAGCTGTAAAATGATGTTGGTGATGCCATAAACTATAAGGACCAAATCTTTGTTCATCAATAAAATATTGCCTGTCCTTAACATGTGTAATTTCTGTCATCCAATACAAGGGAATGCCCAACAATGGGCGAACAGTATATTCAATAATTTGACCCGCATACATTTCTTCTCCATGGTATTTAGAAACAATTTGAAATCCCAAATTTGTGGGTGTGATTTCTTTAAGATTTGACGGTTTGCTAAAAAAGTCCCATGCAACCTCTAATGAAATGGGCATTTTTTGAACTGTTTTGAGCGTATACACTTTCGACATGATCTATCTTTTTTTTGAATATAACAAATATATACCCCGAAGGTTCAACTTCCTAATGGGCAATTTGTGCAACCATCCTTTCTCGAACATAAAGAGATAAAGAAATAATAAATACTAACTCTAGGCAAAACATAATAAAGATTCAACACAAATACCCCCCTATTTGCTCAGCAGAGAGGGGTGACACGCTAACTGAAGTCGGGGTGAGATGAACTAGTTGATTATCTTTACTAAATGACATCCAACCGTCAACAAAACGAACAATTCGAAAAAATTTATGCAAACCTGAATGAACAGCAAAAAAAGGCTGTTGATATCATAGAAGGTCCGGTAATGGTGATTGCCGGACCCGGAACCGGCAAAACACAAATACTTGGTGCCAGAATTGGTAAAATATTGATGGATACCGATACCCGGCCGGAAAATATTCTTTGCCTTACTTATACAGATGCCGGGGCTGTTGCTATGCGCAAACGCTTGTTAGAATTTATTGGCCCGGATGCCTATAAAGTAAATATTTATACTTTCCATTCTTTTTGCAATGATATTATTCAAGAGAATTTATCCTTGTTCGAAAAAACAGTTTTAGACCCTATTTCCGATTTAGAAAAAATAGATTTGTTTAAACAGCTAATTGATGCGTTTCCAAAAAATCATCCATTAAAAAGATATAGAGGTGATGTATATTTTGAGATAAATAACTTACAACAATTGTTTAGTTCCATGAAAAGAGAGGGGTGGACACCTTTGTTCATCAATGAAAAGATCAATGAATATTTAATAGACATCCCGAATAGAGAAGAATATATTTATAAGCGTGGATATAAACAATTTAAAGCAGGTGATCTAAAAACCAATAAAATTGAAGAAGCTACTGAGAAGATGGAAAAATTACGAGCTGCCGTTAATGAGTTCGACAATTTTCAAAACTTGATGCGAAGAAGAAGCCGATATGACTTTGATGATATGATAAATTGGGTCATTAAAGCCTTTGAGGAGAATAAACTACTACTTTCTCGTTATCAAGAACAATTCTTATACATTTTAGTAGATGAATACCAGGATACAAGTGGCACTCAAAATCGATTGGTTGAATTACTGATTAATTTTTGGGAACAACCCAATGTTTTTGTTGTGGGAGATGATGATCAAAGTATTTATAGATTTCAAGGAGCCAGTGTAGAAAACATGTTGGGTTTTGCCACTAATTATCAAAAGGAATTAATGACGATTGTCTTAACAGAGAATTATCGCTCAACACAACCCATACTTGATATTTCAAAAACATTGATTGATAGAAATGGAGAAAGACTAATCAACCAAATTCAAGGTTTAACAAAAACATTAACCGCGTCAAATACAAAAATTAATCAAATCATTCTACTGCCATATCTGAAAGAATATGAAACACAAAGGCAAGAAATGATTCATATTACGCTAGAAGTAGAAAAATTACTAAAACAAGGAATCCAACCGGGAAATATTGGCATTATTTACAAAGAAAATAAATATGGTGAAGAATTAGCTCAATATTTTTCACAAAGAAATGTACCTATTTTTAGTAAACGAAATGCAAATATTTTAGATATCCCCCTTGCAAAGAAAATTATTTTACTATTACAATATCTGGCTGCAGAACATGACATTCCATATGGAGGTGATGAAATGCTTTTTGAAATTTTACACTTTGATTGGTTTTCCATTCCTCCCATTGAAATAGCCAAACTAACTTCAATGGTTGCAGACAGAAGGTTTGGAGAAAATAAGACTTCACTTAGGAGATTAATATATGAGAAAGTAAATGGGCCGGCAGCTGATCTTTTCAGTAAAGCAGCACCTGAAAGTATGAAAGAAGCCGTAAGTACAATTGAAAGGTTAATAGCCGATACATCGAATATTACTTTGGTAAATTTATTTGAAAATTGTATTAGAGAAGCCGGAATTCTGCATTGGGTTATGCAAAGCGATGATAAACATCAGCACCTTAAAGTTTTAACCGGCCTCTTTGATTTTATAAAAGAAGAAGCCAGAAGAAACCCGGCTTTGTCATTAGAGCAGTTGATTAATATTTTTATGTTGATGGAGAAAGAGAATTTGCGTTTGCCGCTTGTACAAGTTAGTGGAAGCGAAAAAGGAATCAACCTCTTAACCGTACATGGCTCAAAAGGTCTCGAATTTGAATATGTTTTTTTTGCGGGTTGTAATGCATCAAACTGGGAAAAGAAGAAAAAACCGGGGGGTGGCTATGTTTTTCCTGATACCATGTTTGCATCACTTCCGGCACACAAAGATGATGAAGAACTAAGACGCTTATTTTATGTAGCACTTACTAGGGCTAAACAACATTTACACATTTCATATAGCCTTTTTAAGAATGATGGTAAGCAATTAGAGCCTTCCATGTTCATTGCAGAAATTCAGGAGATACATAATTTACCCATAGAAAAAATAATCATCGATGCTGATGTGTTAAGTGAATTTTCGATGATCCAATTTGTGGCTTTGCAGGCTCCCGAATTAGAAAAAATAGAATCCGATTTTATTACACAAATGCTTGATAAATTTGTAATGAATGTTACGGCTTTGAATAATTATCTTAAATGCCCTTTACAATTTTATTTTCAAAACTTAGTTCGGGTTCCTTCCGGCAAATCTGAAGCTACAGAATTTGGCTCTGCCGTTCACCATGCATTGCAAAAGCTATTTGAAAAAATGCAAGCAACAGAAATTTTTCCGTTGAAAAAAGATTTTATTCAGGATTTTGAATGGTATATGAATAGACATCGTGAAAGTTTTACAAAAGAACAATTTGCCAGAAGAATGGAATATGGGAAAGAAGTACTAGTTAATTATTATGATGAATATATCAATAGCTGGAATAAAATTGTAGCCATTGAAAGAACTATTCGTAATGTAATTGTGCAGGGTGTTCCAATAAAAGGTAAACTAGATAAACTTGAATTTGAAGGAAAAACAGTAATTGTAGTTGACTACAAAACCGGTGACATAGATAAAGCCAAAGATAAATTAAGATCCCCTCACGAAAATGACCCTAATGGAGGAGATTATTGGAGGCAAGCGGTTTTCTATAAAATATTAATTGATCATTACGAACAAAAGAACTGGGTAGTAACCGGTACTGAGTTTGATTTTATTGAACCGGACAAGAAAAAACAATATCGAAAAGAAAGGATAAACATTACAGTAGAAGACTGTACAACAGTAACACAACAAATCAAAACCGTTTGGCAGAAGATCCAAGAAAGAGATTTTTATAATGGTTGTGGTAAACTCGATTGTCATTGGTGCAACTTTGTTAAAACTAATAACATGGCTATTGCTTTACACGATTTATCAGATGAAGAGGGTTTTTGACTAGACAGAAGTCTGCTAACATTGTATTGAACCATATATTTTTTCTGGCGAACGTTGGCCTATGAATTCAAACTTTTAAATGAACGCAATATTTAAAAAAACAATAATTCACAATTCTTTATTCTAATAAGCAATTGTGAGTTATATATTTGTAAACAAATGAACCGTTTTCTTTCATTTACTATAATAGGCGCTTGTATTCTTTTTCAAGCCATGATAATGAATTCCTGTGCCAATATCATCCCCCCAGGCGGAGGTCCTAGAGACAGTTTGCCACCCAGATTGATTAGTGCATTGCCAAAAGATTCTGCTATCAATGTTACCCAAAAAAACATTACACTCACATTCGATGAATTTGTAACATTACAAGGTATTCAGGAAAATTTAATAGTTTCACCTACATTGAAAAACATACCACTGATCGATTTCAAACTCAGAAATGTAACTATCAAAATAAAAGATTCTTTAGACCCGAATACTACCTACTCATTCAATTTTGGCGAATCAGTTAAAGATGTGAACGAAGGAAATACAGCAAAAGGAATTACCTATGTTTTTTCAACCGGTAACAAAATTGATTATAATAAGTATACTGGAAGGGTTTTTTTGGCAGAAACCGGAAAAGTAGATAGTACATTAATAGTTGTTCTACATAAAAATTTAGAGGATACAGCAATCGTAAAAGAAAGACCTCGCTATTATACTCGCATAAAAGGAAATGGGAGTTTCGAGTTTACAAATCTTCCCCAGGGTGATTTTTCTGTATTTGTTGTTCCAAACGATTTTTCGAAAAAATATGATGATAGTACGAAACTATTTGCTTTTAGAAGCCGTCCATTACACATTTCATCTGAACCGGAATCTGACACTTTATATGCATATCAGGAATTTAAAAGAAAAGAGAAAACGGTTGCGACCGTCCCATTAAAATTGCCAGGCACCAAAGATGATAAACGTTTAAAATATGCTGTAGATTTTGAGAATGGGCAACAGGATATACTCAAAAGTTTACAAATTAGTTTTGTAAAAAAACTCGCCGGTTTTGACAGTTCAAAATTTATTTTATATGATACCAATTTTATTAAAAAATCGAATTATGTAGTTACCATAGATACCGGTAGAACTAAAATTACTATACAATACCCATGGAAAGAAGATAGTTATTTTCGATTATTGATTGCAAAAGATGCAGTTTCAGACTCTGGAGCAAATACATTAGCCAAAGCGGATACGCTTCGTTTTTCTACTAAGAAAGAATCAGACTATGGAAGTATTCGTCTTCGATTTAACAATTTAGAAATAACAAAAAATCCGGTTTTGCAGTTTGTTGTCAATGATAAAATTGTTGAATCTACTCCGCTTACTTCAAATGTGTTTATTAGAAAACTTTACCGGCCCGGAACCTATGATCTTCGTATTTTATTTGATGCCAATAAAAATGGTATATGGGATACCGGAGAATTTTTTGTCACTAAACGACAACCTGAAATAGTACAAATGATTTCAAAACCAATCAATATCAAGTCAAATTGGGATAATGAAGTAACCATCACTTTGTAAGTGAATTGGCTTAACAAAAAAAAGACGAACAGTCTCAAAACCACAAACTCCAATCCATTCTCCCTACCTTTACTACATGCAATTACCCTCTTCATTATTACAAAATGCTGTAGCTGAGTTTTCGAAACTGCCGGGTATTGGTAAAAAGACTGCCCTTCGTTTGGTATTGCATTTATTAAAACAGGATATTAATGTTGTACAAAACTTTGGTGAGACCATTGCCAAAATGCGCCGAGATATTAAATTTTGCCAACGATGTAATAATGTAAGTGATGGCGATATTTGCTCTATTTGCGCAAACTCTATGCGCAATCAACGAATGATTTGTGTGGTAGAAAATATCCGAGATGTAATTGCTATTGAAAGTACCCAGCAACTTAATGGAACGTATCATGTATTGGGTGGTATTATTTCACCTTTGGATGGAATTGGACCCGATCAATTGCACATTGAATCATTGGTAAACCGAATCATCAAAGAAGAAACGGAAGAACTCCTTTTTGCATTAAGTCCTAATATACAAGGAGATACTACGATCTATTATATTCAAAAGAAAATTGCTCAATTACCTTGTCGAATCACTACTATTGCAAGGGGTATTGCGTTTGGGGGGGAACTGGAGTATGCAGACGAAATGACATTAGCACGAAGTATTGCCAATCGCTTACCAATTCAGCAATATGTAAAATAAGCATCGTCACTTGGCTTTGCCGAGTCACGATTAACCCCCAGCCTCCGGCTGTTTTACAGTTTACAATATGTTTTTAGCCTCAAGCAACCAATTTTTTATTCCCTCGTATCTTTTTATATCAATAAGTTTAAATAATTTGCCTGCTTATCAACAACTAGATTGAAAATGAAAAAATGGTTAAAAATTAGCATAGCAATATTAGCTATTGGTATTGTAGCAGCCGGGATTACTGTATATATCATCTATAACAAGCCACATCGAGATGTTTCCCAAGAACAAGGTGTTCAACTTTCGGCCCAAAAGTTGTTTGATGCATTCAAAGTCAATGAAACAGAGGCCAATAAGTTATACTTGAATAAGGCGATTGAAATGACCGGTGAAGTTGGAGAAGTGATAACCAATCAAGACGGAAATATTGTTGTAAATTTTAAAACAAACGACCCTTTTGTTGTCATCAATTGTACATTCAAAGCAAATCCTGGAAATCTTAAAATCGGACAAACCATTACATTTAAAGGAATTTGTACAGGTTATATTCCCGATGCCAATGTGGTTATCAATGAAGGTATTTTGGTTAAATAAAAAACAAAATCGTAAATATGAAATTTTTTTTCGCCCTTTTTTTCTCGGTATTATTTTTGATTAATAATACAAATGCCCAAAAGATCTATGCGACCCGAAATGGGAAGATCAGTTTTTCAGCTCCTGCTGATGACGATATTAAAGCTGTAAACAATGAAGTAACCAGTAGAATAGCTGATAATGGTCAAATGACATTTAGCCTTTTGATCAAAGGTTTTAATTTTAAAATGGCTGAAATGCAAGAACATTTTAATGATCAATATCTTGAAAGTATGACTTTTCCTAGGGCAGATTTTAAAGGAATGATTGTAAATCTTAAGGAAATAAATTTTAATAAAAACGGCACATATAGAGTATCCGTAAAAGGCGATTTGAATATGCATGGAGTTTCCAAAAACATTACGGTTAATGGCACAATAGACATAAAGGATGGCAAACCTTCGGTAACGGCTCAATTTACAGCCCTAATGAAAGATTATAACATTAATGCTTCAAAAGTAACTGATAAAGTTGTCATTGAAATTAGTTGTCTATATCAATAAATGTATTACCCTAAATTTTATTTTATGATAATCTCTGTAAAAAAATTACTGTTTTTTGTATTCCTTTTAATGGCAATACAAACGGGTTTCACACAACAAATCGATTTGTTTAAAATGCAGGATAGTACGAATGCAATAGAAGATAATAAATACAAATCATCTTCCGTTCCCTTGATCAATACTTTTTTTTCAACACGCTTGGTAAGCAGTCATACTACTGAAATCACCGGCATTGGAAGTATGGATTTTAGGATTAACCATCGTTTTGGCCCGGTGAATAATGGCCTATATGATGTATTTGGGCTTGATTATGCTTCTATGAGAATGGGATTTGATTTTGGCATTACAAAAAATCTAATGGTAGGTTTTGGTAGATCAACCTATAATAAAGAATATGATGGATTAATAAAATATCGCTTGATGAAACAAAGTTCCGGCACAAGAAGTATGCCTTTATCGATTGCTATTTTAGGAACCTATAATTACAAAACGATTGATATGGATCCGGCACTAAAAGTATCAGGGGCTGATCGTACATTTATTAGTACACAATTATTACTTTCTCGGAAGTTTAATGAAAATACTTCTATTCAATTATCGCCTACCTATACACGCTATAATCGTATCATTTATTTTACCGGGGGAAGCAAAGACATGTTTGCACTTGGTTTTCTGATACGTCAAAAAGTTAGCAAGCGAGTAAGTATTAATGCAGAATATTTTTACCAGACAAATCGTTTCAATGGCACCTATGATCCTTTATCGATAGGAGTGGATATCAATACCGGAGGGCACGTTTTTCAGCTACATTTTACCAACTCTCCCGGCATGAACGAGCATACCTATATACATGAAAACACAGGATCATGGAGCAATGGGGATGTTCGAATGGGTTTTAATATCTCCAGAACTTTTAATGTAAGTAAAAAGAAATAAGCGTACCGAACAGATGATCTGAGAAAAAAGGAACAGAAGAATGAATAATAGGTGGTTATTACAATCGTCAATTTTCTTCCCTGTTCACTCATATCATCTGTTCTTTCTCATTCTTCAGTATCCAACTTTTCCTCCTCCCCGTTATTATTTTGTAATAAGTAGCTATCTCTTTATCTTTGCGCCTGTTTCAGGTGGATTTGTTTATTGTTCAGCCTTTATTCGCATAATTACTGCGGAAATCGAACTAATAAACGTTTACAGTGCCTTTCTCAACACTCTCTAAGCGTTTATGGATCCACATTAGTAACCGGCTTTAGACATTTTACTATGTCAGGAGCCGAAAAACTTAACTCATGGATATTAGAAAAGAACTCGAAAAAAGAATATTAGTGATTGATGGTGCGATGGGCACTATGATTCAGCGGCATAAGCTCACTGAAGCCGATTATCGCGGTGAGCGATTTAAAAACTGGCCTTCTGACGTAAAAGGTAATAATGACCTACTCTGTATTACGCAGCCGGAGATCATCAAAGGCATTCACAAACTTTACCTTTCTGCCGGTGCCGATATTATAGAAACCAATACTTTTAGTAGTACAGTAATAGCCATGGCGGATTATGATATGCAGGAATTGGCATATGAATTAAATGTAGCTGCCGCCCAATGCGCCAAAGATGCTGTTAAAGAATTTATTGCTGAGAACCCGGGTACAAGTCCAAAATTTGTTGCCGGGGCAATCGGACCACTAAATAAAACCTTGAGTTTGTCACCCGATGTAAATAATCCGGGTTTTCGTGCAGTCACTTTCGATGAGGTAGTAACAGCTTATTACGAACAAATAAAAGGGCTGGTAGATGGGGGGGTGGATCTCTTATTAATTGAAACCATATTTGATACCTTAAATGCAAAAGGTGCCATTTTTGCTGCAAAAAAATATTTTAAAGATCATCAGAAAATGGAATTGCCGATTATGATCAGTGGTACCATTACTGATGCTTCAGGCAGAACTTTGAGTGGTCAAACTTTGGAAGCATTTTATACTTCTGTAATGCATGCCAATCCCATTAGTGTAGGATTGAATTGTGCGTTAGGTGCTGCAGAAATGAGAAGTCATATTGAAGAACTTTCTCAAATCGCTACCTGTTATACATCTGCTTATCCAAATGCTGGTTTACCAAATGCAATGGGAGAGTATGATGAGCAACCACATGAAACTGCTCATTTTATTGAAGAATGGGCCAATGAAGGTTTTGTAAATATTGTGGGAGGGTGCTGCGGCACTACGCCAGATCATATAAAACATATTGCAGATAATGTGAGAAAAATCAAGCCGAGAGAACTGCCGGTTCTAGAAACCGAATTAAACTAAATATTGCGCGGTAAAAATAAAGTATATGAGTTCTAGTATCAATATCAAACCCTACTTACGCTTATCCGGCCTTGAACCATTAATTGTTCGGCCTGAAACAAATTTTGTGAATGTAGGCGAAAGAACCAATGTTACCGGTTCTAAAAAATTTGCCCGTCTTATCAGAGATAATCAATTTGAAGAAGCGCTTTCTGTTGCCCGTCAACAAGTTGAGAGTGGTGCACAAATTCTAGATGTAAACATGGATGATGCCATGCTGGAAGGAGTGTCTGCCATGACCACTTTTATGAACCTGATACAAAGTGAGCCTGATATAGCCCGTATTCCTATCATGATTGATAGTTCTAAATTTGAGATCATTGAAGCAGGGTTAAAATGTGTGCAAGGCAGGTGTATTGTAAACTCTATTTCGATGAAAGAAGGGGAAGAAAAGTTTATTGAGCAAGCATTTATTTGTAAAGCTTACGGTGCTGCTGTAATTGTAATGGCTTTTGATGAAGTTGGTCAAGCAGATACCAAACAAAGAAAAGTAGATATCTGTTTACGAGCATATAAAATATTGACCGAGAAAGTTGGGTTTCATCCGGAGGATATTATTTTCGATCCCAACATTTTTGCCATTGCAACCGGTATAGAAGAACATAGTAATTATGCGGTTGATTTTATTGAAGCTACCCGAGAAATTAAACGTTTAATGCCATTAACAAAAGTAAGTGGCGGGGTCTCCAATGTATCCTTTTCTTTTAGGGGTAACGACCATGTTCGTGAAGCCATTCATGCAGTGTTCTTATACTATGCTATTAAAGCAGGCATGGATATGGGTATAGTAAATGCGGGACAGTTGGTCGTGTACGATGAAATAGAACCCACATTAAAACAGCTTTGTGAAGATGTAATCCTTAATCGCAATAATGATAATAACGAAGCAACCGAAAAGTTAATTATTCATGCAGAAACTGTAAAAGCGAAGGGAAAAGTTGAAGTAAGGGATGAAGCTTGGAGAAATGATACTGTTGAAAAAAGATTATCACATTCACTGGTAAATGGTATTACTGAATATATTGATGCAGATACTGAAGAAGCTCGTCAAAAATATGCAACTCCTTTAGAGGTAATTGAAGGGCCTCTCATGGATGGAATGGGCATCGTTGGTGATTTATTTGGAGCCGGAAAAATGTTTCTTCCGCAAGTAGTGAAAAGTGCCAGAGTCATGAAAAAAAGTGTAGCGATTCTTACACCCTACATTGAAGCAGAAAAAGAAGAAAGGAAACAAAAACATTTAGCTGCAGGAACTACTAATAGTGAAGCAGCAGGTGCGGCTAAAATTTTATTGGCAACCGTAAAAGGAGATGTTCATGATATAGGAAAAAATATTGTAGGTGTTGTATTAGGATGCAATGGGTACGATATTATCGACCTTGGTGTAATGGTTCCTGCCGATAAAATACTAGAAACAGCACAAAGAGAAAACGCAGATATCATTGGATTGAGTGGGCTTATCACTCCCTCATTGGATGAAATGGTTCATATAGCCAAAGAAATGAAACGTCGTGGTATGAAACAGCCTCTTTTAATAGGGGGTGCCACTACTTCACGTATACATACCGCTGTAAAAATAGCACCTGAATATGAACTGGGTGTTGTGCACGTGTTAGATGCTTCACGTAGTGTAACGGTAGCAGGATCATTATTAAGCAAAGAGCAGAAACCTGAATTTTTGAACGGTATTAAAGAAGATTATAGTAAACTGAAACATGGTTTCGATAATAAGAAATCTGTAAAAACCTATCTTACCTACCAAGAGGCTTTACAAAATAAAGTGAATATCGACTGGAATCATCACTTACCTGTAGCACCTAATTTTACAGGCACAAAAGTGTTTGATAATTTTGATTTGAATATATTAAGACCATTTATAGACTGGAAACCATTTTTTATTACGTGGGAAATGCATGGAAATTTTCCGGAAATACTTACCGATGGTGTAGTTGGCAAAGAAGCTACTAAATTATACAATGATGCCAATGCTTTATTAGATACAATTATTGCTGAAAAATGGTTAATTGCAAAAGGCACTATTGGCTTTTGGGAAGCAACGAGTGAAGAAGATGATGTGGAAGTGAAAACCGATAAAGAATTTGTAAAATTATCTTTCCTTCGTCAACAAATAAAGAAAGCGGCTGATCAACCCAATTTATCTTTAGCCGATTTTATTGCCCCTAAAGCAAGCGGCAAAAAAGATTATATCGGCGCGTTTGCCGTAACACTGCATGGTATTGAAGAACATTTGAAAAAATTTGAAGCCAATCTCGATGATTATAATAAGATAATGTTACAAGCATTGGCCGATAGATTTGCTGAAGCCTTTGCCGAAGCTTTGCACTTGCAAACCAGAAAAGAATTCTGGGGGTATGATAAAGATGAAAAGTTGAGTAATGAAGAGCTGATCAAAGAAAAATATACCGGTATTCGTCCGGCTCCCGGATACCCGGCTTGTCCGGACCATACTGAAAAATATAAGTTATTTGATTTGTTACAAGCAACCAATACGATTGGTATTCAGCTAACAGAAAGTTTGGCGATGTACCCCGCTTCCTCTGTTTGCGGATGGTATTTTTCAAACCCAAAAAGCCAGTATTATGGGGTAGGTAAAATTCAACGCGATCAATTAGAAAACTATGCAAACCGTAAGCATATGTCTATTGAAATCGCTGAAAAATGGTTAAGCCCCATTCTAGCTTAACATCAGAAATCGTTCTGTTTCTTAAAGTCACTTTGTCACAGGATTAAGAAAAAAACAAAATAGCAATAAGGATTCCTAATTTTACAGTGTTAACCAATGTTGATGATAAACATGAACCGTGTACTGAAAATAATGCTGTGTATGGTTATTATTTCCCCATCTGTTTTAAAAGCACAAAAAATAAAAGATCGCAAAGGTGAATTTTATTTTTCCTGGGGATATAACAAAGAATGGTATACAAATTCAAATGTAAAAGTTAATCAGCCTGCATTAAACAATAACTATACCCTTAATAATGTTGTTTCTCATGATCGTCCGGGTTGGGATGAAGGTCTCTTCTCAATTCCACTTACCATTCCACAATACAATTATCGCTTGGGTTATTTCTTTAATAAGAAAAAGGGATTGGCTTTTGAAATTAACTTCGATCATACAAAACATATCATTCAGGATAATCAAGCTATTCGAATTACCGGCACATTAAAAGGAAGGCAAGTGGATTCCACCATCACTTTTTCAGATGCCAACGGTTTTTATTACTTTTTAAATAATGGCGCCAATTTTTTATTGTTCAACATTGTAAAAAGATGGCATTGGCATGAGAGTAAAAATGGAAAGTTTGCAGTTGATGCGTTAGGAAAAGCGGGTATTGGACCACTAATACCGCATGTTGAGAATAAATTGTTTGGACAGCAAAATGATGCGGGTTTTCAATTGGGGGGATGGAATATGGGTTTAGAAGCAGGTATCCGAACAACATTTTATAAATACGTTTTTTTAGAATTTACCAATAAAGTAGATTACGCCAGGTATTCAAATTTAAAAACATACCAGGGTACCGCTAAACAGGCTTTTGGAACTTATGAATTAATATTGAGTCTGGGTTTCACTTTTCCTGCCGGTAAAAAAAATCAACCTTAGCGATTTCGTGGTTAAAAGTCAATCCTTCTAATTGATAGTATTGTTAAATATTTTCACAAAATAGTTTGCAGAAAATAAGATTTACCTTTTTTCAAATAACCACCACAACTTTTTTCTAGACTTTACTGTAAAATTTTTTTCGATAAATGCCTGTATATATTCCATGGCTTCATCAATATCATCTGTTAGTAACATCAATTTTTTATCATCTGCTGAAATAGTTCCTTTGGTTTCCATACTATCAATAAAATCCATTAACGGTTGATAAAACTCTTTTCCATATAAAACAAGCGGGAAATTGGTAATGGTTTTTGTTTGTGCTAATGTAAGGGTTTCAAAAAATTCATCCATTGTTCCAAAACCGCCGGGCATAATAATGAAGGCATAAGAATACTTTACCAGCAATACTTTCCGTACAAAAAAGAAATCAAAAATGAGCCATTTATGCATGTACGGATTGTGTTTTTGCTCAAAAGGGAGTTTAATATTACAACCAACCGATACCCCTTGATTTTCATAAGCACCCCTGTTTGCAGCTTCCATAATTCCCGGACCCCCGCCGGTGATGGTCGTAAAGCCTAATCCGGCTATCCGTTTACCAAATTCTCTGGCCGCTTCATAATAAATATCTCCTTCTTTAAATCTTGCCGAACCAAATACAGTAATACAAGGACCTAGAAAATGCAGGGTTCGAAATCCTTTAATAAATTGCATAAAAACCCGCCAAGCAAATAAAAATTCATTAAATCTAGGCTTAGGACCATCTAAGTAAACCGATTCTTTTGCCGGAATGATTCGCACTAATTTTTCCATAATATCGTCTTATATTCAATCTTTCTTCAAATTAGTAAAAAATTGTTGCTTAAAAAGAACATTTATTAAGTCTGCCCTTTATGTTAAAAAAAATACTTGCCTTATTTGTTATGAGCTTTTTTCTACAGGTTTTACAGGCTCAGACAAAGGTGATTCCTGAATATATAAGATGCCAGTCCATAAAAGGTCCGGTGATGGAGTATTTTCAAAATGTAGGGATTAGAATGACATTTTCTTCTCATTTGAATTCATTTTTGCAAAAATATCATCATGCATCTCTTACAGATACATCAAGACTTAATATTCAGATACTTGATGCGGACAATACATTAGAATTACAGACTTTGCATAAAACGAATGATTATTCTGATTCGCTTCATATGTTTCTATCCATATTTGAAAGCTCTTCTCTGGCTTATTCAAATAAGTTTTTTTCACAGAAAACAATCGTTACTCGAGAGGATTCCACATTCCTAGACAGCGTAAGAAGCGTTTTACTGTTGAATATTACCCTTACCAGAAGAGATAGTATTCTTTTTGATAACTCTCTAGAAATGATAATTAAACCGGGTATTACTCCCGGTATCGGTATTTTATCAAATACTGTTTCACTTACGCCAAAGGGGTTTACAGAAGTTTTAAAAATAGGCATGAATTTGCTGTTTAATCCTAATAATAATTTGTCGGAAATTGAATTAAAAGCATCCCCCGCATTTGTGGCGGATAATTTTATACTAACCAAAACAATGGGGCAGCCACGGGTATTTGTAACAACAAAAAAAGATCTCCACTCTTTTGATTACAATGGAACTGAGATGATTCGTATGGGTGAAGCCGTTTATGAAGAAATTCGTATGCGAGGAAAGAAAGCAACTAAAACAAACCCGTATTTAGAAGAAATCATCAAAAAAACTAAAAACTATGCTATATCCGATTTTGTGTTACTACACCAGGAATGCAGAGATGTTGTGCGCAATAAAAATTATTCCTTACAATTGATAGCGCAGATTGATACGCAAAATCCCCCACCCAGTCCTTCCTTATTATTTACCGGATTTTTAAAAGACAATATTCATTTATTATTAAATGAAACGGATACCATTGCCCAATTTTCAATTGAAAAGTCGAAAACAGACACGAATAAAAAATTATTCATAGATAAAATTACCAATGGTTACGACAGCACTTCACTATTTTTTTTGGGAACGAATCATGAACCTCGGGATTTAGTGTATGACTATGTTGTAACCGGCAACATTGGCAAGGAAAATTTTAGTATCAAGTGTGGCGGTTTTGGAAATACATTAAAAGAAATCTATATAAACGATAAGCTTATTTGTTTAGCGCAAGGCAAGTTTAGCCCTGAAAAATTTGTATTTTTAGATAGCTCCCTATCGCCTGAAATATTTAATCAACTATTAATGATTGGTTTTAACTGTTTTTTTGAATAAACCTACATTTGTATAATGCGAATCATTTCTTACAACGTTAACGGTATTCGATCAGCTATCAACAAAGGTTTTACAGATTGGTTAAAAACCAACCCTGCAGAAATTATCTGCCTGCAGGAAACAAAAGCCATGAAAGAAAATGTTGACTTTTCGGCAATTGAACAGTTAGGTTATTACACTTATTGGTTTTCTGCACAAAAAAAAGGATATAGTGGTGTTGCCATTTTTACTAAAATAAAACCCGACAATATTGAATACGGGCATCAATTGGAACAAAGCGATTTTGAAGGAAGGGTCATTCGAGCCGATTTTGGTAAAATTACTTTGATCAATGCCTACTTTCCATCCGGTACCAGTGGGGATGAGAGACAAACCTATAAATACAAATGGTTAGCTGAATTTTTTCATTATCTGCAAGACCTAAGAAAAACAAGACCAAATATTGTTGTTGTGGGTGATTATAATATTGCCCATAATGAAATAGATATTCATGACCCAAAAGGAAATAAAAAATCATCCGGATTTTTACCCGAAGAAAGAAAATGGATGGATGATTTCTTACATACCAAATGGATTGATACGTACCGGCATCTAAATCCCGATACAACTGGAGGCTATTCCTGGTGGAGCCAGCGTTTTCCAACTGTTCGTTTACAAAACAAAGGATGGCGAATAGATTATATTTGCATTACCGACAGCCTAAAAGCAAATCTAACCGATGCTAAAATATTTCCCGACGTTAAGCACAGTGATCATTGTCCAATTTATGCAGAAATAAAATAACGGTCTGTAGTTTGTGGTCTGTGGTTCTTAAAGCAGAACTAAACTACAAACCACAGACTACAAACCACAAACTTTCATATGCTCATTTACAACGTTACCATCAAAATAACCCCACATATCCATGAAGCATGGGTTAGTTGGATGCAGCAAATACATATTCCTGATGTAATGAGTAAGGGCTGTTTTACAGAATACCGGTTTGTACGTGTGTTAGAAATTGATGATAGTGAGGGACCTACCTATGCAACACAGTACTTTGCCGACAGTAAAGCCAACTATAACAGGTATATAGAGCTATATGCTCCTGCTTTGCGAAAAGAAGCTTTAGACAAATGGGGAAGCAATTTTATCGGATTTCGATCATTAATGCAAGTTGTGCATTGAGTGTGGAAACATTTACAATTAGATTTTGGCAATCACAAATCTTCGTTATATTCCCTTGAAACTCGCTAGGGCATTGAATTACAGCCGAAAAATTTTGAAAGCCTTACCCAGTAAGCATTTCAGAAGATATCGATGAAAAATAAATCAGTGATATATCATACTTCAATTCGCTACAATCCTTTATACATATAGGTTTTACAGGAGTTGCCAAAATTAAAAAAATAATAATAAAATTTTGCTGATTATAAAAAGGGAATAAATTTGTCACGTTATTAAAAATCTTAAAAACACATCTATGAACAAAGCTGAATTGATTGCACAAATCGCTGGAGATGCCGGCCTTACAAAAACCCAGGCAAATGCTTCCCTCGATTCTTTTATTGGTGCTGTTACCAAAACATTGAAAAAAGGCGACAAAGTAACTTTAGTAGGTTTTGGTACTTTTTCTGTATCTAAACGTGCTGCTCGTACCGGTCGTAATCCACAAACAGGAGCTGCTATCAAGATTAAAGCAAAGAAAGTTGCTAAATTTAAAGCAGGTAAAGAATTAAGCGCTAAACTCTAATTTTAGGGTAAATCGAATTGAACCCCCGCAATATGCGGGGGTTTTTTTGTACTTTTGTAGCTTTCACATTCATCAAACTAAAAAAACAACCATGGGCAGAGGTGATAAAAAAACCGCAAAGGGTAAAAGATTTCAGGGTTCATTTGGTAAAAGCAGACCCGCAAAAACAACAAAAAACAAGAAGCCGGTAGAAGCAGCTGTTAAAGCTTCTTAGAAGACTTTAGAACTGCATCATTTCGAGGCAACGAAAAATCTGTTTATTAGAGTCAGATTTCTCGTACCTCGAAATGACGTGGTACGTCCTTACACTTTCTTCATTCCCGCTATTTCCTCTATAGCCAATACTAGTTTATCTAAATCTTGTATTTTGGTATATACATGTGGCGTAATTCTAACACAGGAAATATTTTCCCAAACAATGCCAACAGTATGTATTTTATAATTAGTAAAAAGGGCATTGTCTAATTCACCCGGTGTCATGCCATCAATGGTTACCCCACAAATGGCACAGGCATATTCGGGTTTAAAGGAAGTATGAATTTTTACTTTAGGAATGTCTTTCACTTTGAGTGCCCAGTAATTTTTTAAATAACGAATTCTTTCTTCTTTCCGTTTACTGCCGATGGCATTTTGAAAATTAACGGCTTCACCAATACCCTGTTCTATCGGAAAGCTACGTGTACCAAGGGTTTCAAACTTTCTGATATCGGCACTACGGGGTTTATCATTGCAAACCAAGGGCCATATTTTTTCAATCTTTTCTTTTTTTATCCATAACATGCCACTACCAATTGGGGCACTTAAAAATTTATGTAAACTGGTTCCAAAATAATCGCATTCCAAATCGGGTATTGAATAATCAAGTAAACCAAATGAGTGTGCCCCATCTACAATTACTTCCACTCCTCTTTTATGCGCCATCTGTGCAATTTTTTTAACAGGAAGAATTTGTCCTATCCAGTTAATGATATGGGTGAGATGCAGTAATTTGGTTTTAGGTGTGATTGCTTTTTCAAAAGCAGCTACAATTTCTTCATCATTTTCAATTGGAAATTGAAAATTTAATTGTGTGTAAGTAATACCTTCTCTTTCAACCCGCTGCCGCCAAGCATTGATCATATTGGGATAATCCTGCTTGGTGCCAATGACTTCATCACCTCCTTTCATATCCAAACCAAAAATCACAGTGTTCAAAGCTTCGGTTGCATTTCTGTTGATAGCAATTTCTTCCGGCGAACAACCAGCCAAAACTGCCAGTTTCTGGCGCAAAGGTTCCCTACCCTGGTCTAAAATACGCCACATATAATAGGATGGCCCCTCATTGGTCATGGTATTATACCTTGCAACGGCTTCCTGAACAACCCTTGGAGAAGGGCTTACTCCCCCATTATTAAGGATAATCAGATTTGAATTAACAGTATATGATTGCTGAATAACACTCCAATAATCCTCATCTGTTGCAGCAGCTTGTGGAGAAAGACCTGAAATTTTTTTACCGGCAACTTCCCAAGAGGCAGCATGCAATTGATTAAAAAGGCTATTAGCCGAAAAAGCACCGGCCACTAAACCGATTTTTTGTATAAACTTTCTTCTTGGCTCCATACAGAATAATTGAACAAGAAAGTTACTAATTATTACGATTACGTACATTCATTATCTTTGCAACGAAATCAGCATCCCATGAGGAAGAGATTATTATTTTTTATTTGCGTTTTGCCTTCAGCCTTCAGCGTTCAGCTTCTCCAAGCCCAATGTTCTATCTGCACCAAAACAGCTTCACAATTAGGTGCCGGACCTGCTTCGGCTTTAAATTCAGCTATTATCTACTTAGCAGCAGCTCCATTTGCCATTATGGGGTATATAGGATGGCGATGGTGGAAGAATGAGAAAGAGTTGGAGAAGAAATGAACTTTTTTCCTGAAGCGTTTTTATACTTTTACACGAAGCGGATTTGAGGAGGCTTACAGAATCTTCCTCAGGCAGACTGGGATATTTGTGACAAATAAAAGTCGTATTGGGTTACAGCTACAATTACTTGAGCCGAAGTTAGGCGGCGTTAACAGTGTGCTCCCTTATTGCACTCAGTTTATTCTTTAGTAAACGATTCTCTTCTTCAATGTCAAAGTCATCTTGCAACCCAAGCCAAAACTTGGCTGAGTTTCCAAAATATTTTGCTAACCTGAGAGCCGTATCAGCAGTTATTCTACGATTGCCTTTGATGATAGCCGATATTCGGGTTTGTGGGATGTCCGTATTTTTCGACAATCTATAAGCGGTGATGCCAAAGGGAGACAAAAACTCTTCGCTCAATATTTCGCCGGGATGAATATTTTTAAGTTTTCTCATTTTTTTGAATTTAATGGTAATCAAGAATTTCAACTTCCGATGCATTACCGCTATTCCATCTAAAAATTATTCTCCATTGGTCATTTACTCTGATTGCGTAGAAATCTTTTAAAGAGCCTTTCAATTTTTCGAGTTTATTAGATGGTGGAATTTGTAAATCAGTAATATTTTGTGAGTTGTTCAACATTCTTAGCTTTCTTCGACCTATTTCCTGAATTTCATTTGGCAATTTTTTAACTCGTACGCCATCCCATATTTTTTCTGTCTCTTTAGACCCGAATGAAACTATCATTGTGCTGATTTAAAAAATACTTACGCCAAAGATAAGTAGTTCAATTGAATCTGAATATATTCTTTTTCGTGCTTGCCGTGTCTAACCCTTAAAAACAAGTTAACATGATGAAATCTACAACATTCGGTTTTGTTAATTTCTTTCTTTCACGAATGAAGAATGCAAGATAATTTGAAAAACAAATCGTTTTTTTGCGGTTTATACCTGTTGTGTTTCCTCAATCCCGCCATATGTTGGAACCGCCGCGTATCCGCCTATCGCGGAAGACACGGCGGGGAACAAATAGTGGTAGATATAATAGTTTATTGTATTTTTGTTATACATAAAATTTATTAAAAGATTATCACATGTCTGTACAATATCTTTCCGATAACAAGGGTAATACCACCGCTGTTTTAGTGCCCATTGACCAATGGCAGCAGATTACCAAACTGTTCAAAAAAACGACCGTAACACCTGGTAAAAAACAATTACTGAAGGGCATCAAAGAAGCCCTGCATGAAGTAAAACTAATTGAAGCGGGTAAGAAAAAAGCTACTATACTTAAAGCTTTCCTGGATGAGTTATAAAATAATCGCCACCGATAATTTTAAGAAGGAAGCCAAACGCTTGGTTAAAAAGTTCGCTTCTCTTAAAGACGAACTGGTTGTGTTGGAAAACACTTTATCCGCCAATCCCACAGAAGGTACTGCACTGGGTAACAACTGCTATAAAATACGCCTTAAAGTAAAGTCTAAAAACAAAGGGAAAAGTGGGGGTATGCGGGTGATTACTTTGGTGATTAATATCTCTAAAAATATTTACCTGCTTTCTATATACGACAAGGCGGAACAGGCTGATATTACTGCGAAAGAACTTGATCAACTCATTAAAGAGTTGTAGCAATTCCTGTTTAAAACTGTTACTTTCGTCCCACATCCTAAACCCCTTAAAAGACATGCCAATACTATTAGAAAGTATTATGGCCACCTTAAACAGATATAATCAAACGGAACAAGTAACCCTAATAAAAAATACTTCGTTCGGTTCAATTATTTTCTTTCTTACAGTATTTAAGGATGCAAACTATTTTGAAAAACAAAACGTTTTACTTCTATTGATACCTATTGTGTTTCCATAATCTCACCGCATTCGGGAACTACCGGGTATCCGAATTTGGCGGAAGATCCGTCGGGGAACACCACGACTTTTCTGTGGAAGGATGATGGAGTAGATTGTATAATATTGGATTGTCTGCTAAGAGTAATACCCCGCGGAAACTAAAAATGTTTGGGGCTTTTGGCTTTACAACTAATATTGTAAGCACGTGTTTCGTCATGCAAATATGAAATACTATGGATTTTCTGAATAGTCTAAATTTCCTTTTACATAGTTACACTTAACACAGAGTATTTGAAGGTTTTCTAAAACTGTTTCACCACATTTAGACCAAGGTATTATATGATCAAAATGTCCATTTTCCCATACTGAAAGCTTAGCCCCACAGAGTCTGCATTCATTTCCGTCCCTCCACATTACTTTTAGTTTTAAGCGATTGCTTGGGTTTCGCTTAGTTAAGTGCTTACATCCTTCATCAGCTTGTTGCACTATATCCTCTATTATTAGTAAGTCTATTTCATCATCTTCAGAATTAATGTATTTAACAAATGAATTAAGTGCTTTTTTCCATGACTTAAATTTATTTATGTAAGGACTTTCGGTATACTTTGAAAGTGGTTTTTTCATCTCTCTCTTCACTGGCTGATGACCTAACTTAACCCATACATTTTCAAGATTTTCGAATAAGTCCTTTTCCGAAACATTTGCATTAAATGTTATTTCAAGTCCAGCTTTTCCTAAAGCTTTATTCCATGTCTCAAATCGTTTAGCAATTGTATCGTGCGAGAATTGCCCATATTTATCATATTCTCGACCTATAAAGTTGTCTCTACCAAGTTGAAGAGCGACTCTTTTTAAGTCTTCTAATAACTCTTGGTCAGACCCATTATTATTCCTAAAGTTTAATTTGTATTTCATGATTTCTTTGTGTTGTCAATAACATTTAAAAGTAAGTTTATTTTTCTGCATAAAACAAGCATCAAAAAAATGGATTAGATTTTAAATTTCTTTCAGCATAATTTTTCAAAGATTCAAAAAAAAATTGTTTTGAAACCATTGGCTAACTGAATCCACTAGGCTTATACAAATAAAAACAAATCCAATCCCCATCTTTACTTTTATTTAAACGCTTTGCCTCAGCGCGATATTTCCTCATTTGGCTTTTGGTAAAAATATCCGGGTGTAACCCTCTGTTATACTCATCCAATGGAATATTATGCTTATACAATTCAGAACCATAAAATTGAAATTGATTGGCATCATAAATGGTTTCTTTCAATTCTAGCCCAACTTTTGACGCCAATAATTGAATGCTTTTTATGGTATGCAAAAAGATATGCCTAGGAGGATCTAAATTTACCCAGTCGGTCTCATATTTTTTGAATGAAAATGAATCTGCTACGGGAATACGGATCAAAGCATAAGAATTCTTATTCAAAATTTTATACAGGTGACTAAATATTTGCAACGGATGATTCATGTGCTCAAAAGAATGATGAAACATAATGAAATCAAAGGTTTCGGAAATAGCCGTAAATTCTTTTTTATAAATATTCAATCCTCCTGTATATACAATATCTTTTTCTAAAAAAGGATCTACGCCGGTAAGATTTGTAAATCCACCTCTTTGCAACTCCAGCAATAACTTTCCGGCCCCGGAGCCCACATCTAATATTGAAGAACCTAGTGTGAGGTATTTCCGATTCATCCATATGGCCGGTCTACTGCTGAAAAGGGATAGAAAAGCGCCCATAACATTTTTCTTTCCAAAATGATGATTGTATACTTGTCCCTGTCGCCATTTTTTAAATGAAAAAGTAGTTGATTCAGTAGTCGTATAGGAGTAATAGTTTTGAGGATAATATTTTCCCATATCCTCAGGCACATCCATCAATTGAACAGCGCCACAACCTGCACATTTCAAATAGGTAAATGGGTCCCTAAATCCAAACATCATTTCTTTAGCTTCAAAAAATGTATTCCCTTTTTCATTATCACAAATTTTGCAAATAGAATTACCCATATTTAAAAATCTAAGTAAGTTTAAAATTACCTCTATTTATTTGTAAGAACCCGCTTCATAGAATTTACCATCTAAATGAAAATAGAAAACTATGTTTTAACTGTGACCAAATAGCCAGTTTTCGAATTTTATAATAGAAGAGTACTTGCCTATTTTTTAATAAAAAAATAAACAAAGTCGGATTCCATTTTTTTTGAAGTGATGCATGCCATAATTCATATAAAGTATTAAAAAAGGCCCTGTCCTTTTCAGTTAATTGTGCTATTCCTTTACAATTCAAAAGATGTTCATCAAGCTGCTTTCTATATTGATTTCGAAGTGTTTTTTTACTGAGTTTTTTTTGAATGGTTACATTATTCTCATGTGCCCGCTGGTACACTAATATGTCAGGTACAAACTGAATCCCTCCGGTACACATGGCCACAACTGCCAGCCACCAATCATAAAACACAGTTTTTGGTATGGGTATTGACGCTTGAAGCAAAGAACGACGAATGATCATCGCATGTCCACTAATCGTATTGAACATGGCGATTTTTTTGGGGTCGTGTCCCTCTATTTTTCTGTTTTTTTTGTTAGCAACGGGATGGTCAGGAACCCGGTTTTGAAACCGAATTGAGTCGCAATAAATTAAGGATGTATTCGGTGTTAGATTGGACAATAATATTTCAATTTTATGCTCATGCCAAATATCATCTTGGTCTGATATGGCTATCAAATCATATTTTGCTATTAGCATAGCTTTCTCAAAATTGGCTGTATATCCAATGTTTTGTTGGTTACTAATAATAAGTATCCGATGATCCAACCGGGCTATTTCTTCCACAATGGATATCGTATCATCTGTTGAAGCATCATCCAAAATAATGAGTTCTGTTACAGGATAGGATTGCTGCAAAATACTGGTTACCTGTTCGGCTATGAATCTAGTTCCATTATAACTACAAAGAATAACTGAAATTGGCAATACCATGAACAATTTTTATTTTTAATGATAGTAACGAGGTATTCCTATAATTTTATCTTACGTATCATTTCACTTTAAGCACCCCTCAATGACTGTAAATATAGAAAAACAAAAGGGCAGCGGGGTTACAGATGCAAAATTTTCGATAATGATACCCAGCTGGAACAATTTGCCTTTTTTAAAGCTATGTATCAG
Organism: Bacteroidota bacterium; assembly: GCA_031417635.1. GTDB lineage: Bacteria > Bacteroidota > Bacteroidia > Chitinophagales > Chitinophagaceae > Sediminibacterium. The sequence goes on from JANOVY010000176.1 coordinate 40,310, forward strand.
CAGTATTCAAAAAAACTCACATTTCAACCACGAAATCATCGTTCATGTCAATGAAGGCAGTGATGGTTCCTTAGAATGGGTGAAAGCACAATCTGATATCAGTTATTCGTTCAGCAAAGAAAATATCGGCGTATGTTATGCACTGAATAGTTGTAGAACCTTGGCAAGTACAAACTATTTAGTTTATTTAAATGATGATATGTACGCATGTCCAAATTGGGACTTACCGCTTGCTGAAGAAATTGAAAAAATAAATCACCCCTATTTCTTTTTTTCATCTACAACTATTGAAGCAAAGGCATCCAGCAATTGTGCTATTGAAAAGAACTATGGCATCGGATTGGAAGATTTTAAAGAGGCTGATCTTCTCAAAGAATATAATAGCCTGCCTATGAAAGACTGGCAAGGTGCAACCTGGCCTCCCAATATTGTACACAAAGATATTTGGGACTTAGTTGGCGGTTATAGTATAGAGTTTAGTCCGGGTATGTATTCTGATCCTGATTTTTCATATAAACTTTGGAAGTTGGGGGTTAGATTATTCAAAGGAATAGAAAAAAGCAGGGTGTATCATTTTGGTTCCGTATCGGTTAAACGAATCAAAAAAAATGAAGGATATTATACGTTTATTGCCAAATGGGGCATGACTTCGGGAACCCTATCAAAATATTATCTCCGAAGAGGTGAGGTATTTGATGGTCCTTTACATAATCAAACCATTCCATTATTAATTAAGTTAAAAAATTTCTTGAAAAGATGTTGGGTTGCTATAAAGCCGGCTTGATAGTTACTTCCCTTCTCTGTGTAACTCTGCGCTCTCTGTGTCCTCAGTGTTGAAAAAGAACCGCACATAAAAATACAATACAGAGGGCACATAGAGCGCAGAGTTACACAGAGGGAAATGGTTAATCAATCTTAAAAAACATCTTCAGACAAAACAGCCATTTCATTGGTTCGGACTTTTTTTTGTAGGCGAGTATTTTATCCCGATAAGAAAAAAAAGTGAGCATCCGAATCCAGTTATTTTTCAGGGAAAAATTTTGATAGCTAGAATTAATGGTTTCCAATACTTTTTTTTGTTCTATGATTTCTGTAGGGCATTTTTCAAAAAGTAATTGCATGCGTGCCCTGCTTTGCTTTAATTTATCTTCTCTGGAAGGCTTATTAATATTGGGTTTACGAGTATTGGCACCTATGGCATTGCTATAATGTTGCCTATAATAAACCAATGGTATAGGAAGATATTTAATAGGGCCTTTGCAGGTAGCTACAAATCCCAACCAAAAATCATGAGTAACCAATGATGGAAAAGGAAGACATCGTTTTACCAACTCCTTTTTAATCAACATAGCGTGTGCGGGAGCCCATGCTCCAATTGTATACATTAAACAATCATCGTAACTCAGTTGGTTTCGGATATCCGACATTTTTTTTCCCAATCGATATCCTGATTCATCAATTAATTCAGAATTGCTATAAACAATTTCATGATGTACTATTTCTTGATATAATATCGACAATTTATCCTTCACCCAAATATCATCTTGGTCACTCAATGCAATCAAATCGCCATTAGCTAATAACATTCCTTTTTCGAAATTTTTAATGTACCCTAAATTTTTATCATTTACATATAAATGAATATTGGAATGCTTTTCACAATACGACTTTATGATTGCCACTGTGCCATCAACAGAAAGATCATCAACAATAATCAGTTCAATATTTGGATAAGATTGAACTAGTATACTGTCTAATTGCTCTGCCAGAAACCGCTCCCCATTATAAGTAGCCATCACAACAGAAATTAACGGGTATGTCTTTTCACTTTTCACTTCTAACTTTTCACTTTATTATTTGTATTTCTGAATAAAAGCAAACAAATTAAACCCGGGTTCTTTTGAAGCTAGTTCTAAGGCAGCCAATAAATTAGATTTACTAATATCTTTCATACGATGTTGTTGTATTAGTTTGTAGGCTCTTTCTGTCATTAACCAACTTCTTCTGTTGGATAAAATTTGTTGCTGTTGGTGCTGCGCTATCATGGCGGCTAATTCCGGTAATCCCGTTTTAGTAGTAGCAATGGTTTTCAAAACCGGTACTTCCCATTTCGTTTGCTGAAAAGCGGGGGCTAACATGAGTCGCAAATTTTTTACAAACTGATCTGCATCGGGTCTATCACTTTTATTAACTACAAATATGTCGGCAATTTCCATTAAACCTGCTTTCATGGTTTGTACTTCATCACCTGCCTCAGGTACAATAACAACGATGGTTGTATCAGCGAGACCTGTAATTTCTATTTCACTTTGTCCAACACCTACCGTTTCAATAATAATATGATCAAAACAAGCTGCCTGAAGTAAAGCGGTGATTTCTAGAATATGTGGATGCAAACCTCCCAATGAGCCGCGTGTAGCCAGTGAACGAATAAAAACATTCGGATGATTATACCATTCACTCATTCGAATTCTGTCGCCCAATAGGGCCCCTAAATTAAAGGGAGAAGAAGGGTCTATACACAATACCCCCACTTTTTTACCTACCGAAACCCATTCTTGTAACAAAGCATCTACCAAGGTGCTCTTGCCTGCACCGGGTGGTCCTGTGATACCGGTGATGGGCGCATTACCGGCAGGTAACTGTTGAAGGAACTCTTCATACCCATCCACTTCATTTTCGATAAGAGAAATGCCTCTGGCCAATGATTTATAATCTGCATTTTGTATATCTGATAATATTTGCTGCCACATATTGTTACGGTGAGCGTAAATTTAGGTGATACTGTGTGGAAAAGAGAATTTTATGTATCAATTTTAAAAATTAAACCTTTCAAATCATTAAACACTTCGGTACTGTTTTTGTCTATATGAAAAAATATTTTATTCCGCTTGCTTTATTCATCATCATGCTAGGAGGGCTTTTCTGGAGTCGAGCTGTTTTGTCATTTTCACAAGGGGCATGGGCTATTTATGCTATTGGTAGATATCAATCTTGGTGGCCGAGATATACAAAGAATTCATTCGTAATTTGGAGTATTTCTCCAATAATATTATTTTTTTTAGGGTGGTATCAACAACCATCTGCTCTGGCCAACTATGATTTTCTTTTCGCCTTAACTGTTTATCCAATATCTGCATTAGTAATTGGTGTTTTGCCGGAAAAGACGATTAAACAACTCACCTTTATTTGGTTATGTACAGTTGTTGTTGGATTATTATATCCAATAGGTTGGTATTTTTTTCATATACAACAATCAAATATTGCCTACGGTTCCGGCCAGTCCCTTCCTACTTTTATGGATTCAGATCATATCCGTTTTGGGATGTTTTTATGCGCAGGACTATTGTTTTTATGGCTGTATTACCCTTTGGAAAATATTTTTACTAAATGGTGTATTGTGGTGCTGGTTCTTTGCATACTTTTTCTTTCAGTACGAACCGCCTGGGGTATGTTACTTGTTATGTGTTTGATTGGCCTTTTAATAGATTTTAGTTCAGCTAATCGGAAATTAATTTACAATAGGTTACTGCTTTTATTCTTCGTAGTTGGTATGTCAGTTGCTGCGTATTATATATTTCCAACAATACAACAAAAAATAGCTTACACGATATATGACTGGCAGCAGTTTACACCTGATAATTTTCAACCAAACTTTTCAGATGGGGTTCGAAGAACAGTTAATCAGGCAGCCCTTCATTCAATACAATCCGGTAACTCACGGGTAGGTTGGGCGGGTATTTCGGAAACATTAGAACATTCTTTCAAATTAACCTTTCCAAATACAAGTCTCCAATATGGCAGACCATTTAACCAATGGTTATTTTGGTGGATGGGCAGCGGATGGTGGGGAATGATTTTATTTACGATTTGGTTTTGCTACCCTTTGTATTGGGGATTAAAAAACAATACAAAAGGATTGGTTTATTGGACAGCTGCTATTGGGGTAAGTTGCTTGGTAGAAAGTAATTTGACATTTCAATTTGGCATCTTTCTACATGCATGGCCATTGGCGTTGATATGGGGGAAGGGAATGATGGAAAAGTCAAAAGTTAAAAGTTAAAAAGAGATCATGTACATCTGTTCTTTTTCAATTGAGGTAATTACTTAATCACTTTATAATTTCTAAAGTCAAAAGGGCGGATGCCGGTTAATTTTTCAAAATAGTAAAGTAGTTTTTCTTTGAATGAAAACTTTTTTTTAGAAATATCCATGTCTATATGCCAGTTTTTGGCCGCAATTCTTGGTAACATGATGGCAGGATGTGTTACATCAAATTTTTGTAAAGAATCAAAATCATTAAAATTCCAGAAATCGGGGGATTGCATCATTTCTATCAATGCCTCATCCGGATGCCAAAGTGTACTGGCATTTTTATGCTTTTTCATCATTTGTTCCGGACTTTTTACCCAGCCATAATGATATATATAGGCATCGATTTCCTTTACCCTTAATTTGGTTTCACCAATTCTAAAACCTTGTGCATCTTTATAAGCGGTAATTTTTTTGTTATTTCGAATAATTCTTACTTCATGATCATACCATTTGCGGCTATCTCCTACATAATCATAGGTTCCATAAAAATGTTTGTATGCGAATAAAAGCCCCTGCACATCTAAGTTATCTTTATATACTTGACAGCTATTGATAATAGTTTCATGATATTTTTCATGTACTACTTCATCACCTTGAATATAAAAAGCCCAATCACTTTCCCGATCAATTAATTGAAAAGCTTTATTGGTTTCAACTGCCAATACTTCACCCCCTTTTCGCAGAGAAGGGTCCCAAAATGAATGGTGAATTTTTATTTTAGGATCATCTATTGATTGCATCAATAACAGGGTGTTATCAGTTGAATCACCTACAAGAATGATCATTTCATCCACCACCGGCAAAATAGATCGAATGGCTTCAACAATTGGGTAATCATTTTTTACTGCATTTCTGATGATGGTAAACCCTGAAATTTTCATGATTCCGTAAATTGTTGTCCAAAGAACCGAAATCTTTTGCATCTTGCCTATCTAATCATTATGACAAATTTTATTCCCATATTCCCTTTAGCCATCGTTGTATTTCCGGGAGAACAGTTAAACCTGCATATTTTTGAGCCCCGTTATAAGCAACTAATTACAGAATGCTTTGCCGAAGCCAAGCCATTTGGCATTCCTGCTGTAATTAAAAATGCAGTAGGGGAACTTGGCACTTTAGTTGAGATTATCGAAATCGCAACTATTTATGAAGACGGGAAATTAGATGTAAGAACCCGAGGCACACAAGTATTTAGAATATTGGAATTGATTTCAACCATTCCCGATAAATTGTATAGCGGCGCAATCGTTAATTACCCCTTAAACGTTGATAAAAAACACCCTTTATTAATGAAAGAACTCATAAAAGGGATTAGGGATTTACACCAATTATTAAAGGTAAAAAAAGACTTTATAAAAAGGGAAGATGAACTAAACAGCTACGACATAGCCCATCATGCCGGACTTTCAATAGAAGAAGAATTCGAATTTTTGGGCCTTTTTCATGAATTTCAAAGATTACAGTACCTTAAAATTCATTTAGAAAAAATATTACCCTTGGTTATGGGTATCGAAAATTTAAAAGAAAAGATTCAATTGAATGGTCATTTTAAAGAACTGAAGGGATTTACTTTATAATTTTGCCGCTTCTTATGAAAACAACCCTCTGCTTTGATTTTGGCAATTCTCGGTTAAAATGTGCTGTATTTAATAACCGAGATTTTCTCTTAGAATGTGTATTGGAAAATGCCGATAATGCTTCTATTCAACGCTTAATTGATAATTACCAACCCAGTAGGTCTATTTTATCATCAGTTATCGATCATCCTATTGAAATAGAGGAATTGTTAAAAGAACAGACACATTTTCATAAACTTGGTCACAATAGTAAGCTCCCATTGACCACTCCTGTAGGCAAACCTGAGACCATTGGTGCAGACCGACTGGCTATAGTAGCTGCCGCAGTGGATATTTTTCCCAATCAGCATAATTTGGCTATTGGGCTAGGGACCTGCATTACCTACAATTTTATTAATCGTTCACACGAATTTTTGGGGGGGAGTATATCTCCGGGAATGAATATGCGCTTCAGGGCCATGCATGAGCAAACCGCATTATTACCCTTAATTAAGGCCGAAGTCAACTTCCCTTTGGTGGGTTTTGACACCAAAACAAACCTTTTAAGTGGTGTAATCCTAGGAATGGCTAAGGAAATTGATGGTATTATTGAAGCTTATGCATTGAAATACAGCAACTTTAACGTGCTATTAACCGGGGGGGATATGGGTTTTTTTGTCCCTCACCTAAAAAACAAGATATTTGCCGACCCTAACTTAATTTATAAAGGCTTGTATGCGATCAGTGAGTTCAATTAATTTCAGGCTTTGGCCCAGTTTCGTTCTTGTGTTATTAGTAATTAGCTCACAAGCCCAGATTAACTCTCCTTTCTCCAGATATGGGATAGGCGAATATTATACCAATAATCATATTATCAGCCGTTCATTGGGGGGTTTAGCTGCCGCTTATGCGGATGGTTTAAATAACAATGTTGGTCAATCTATCAATTTTTCCAATCCGGCTACTTATTCAGCACATTATATGGTTTCATTTGATATCGGTCTTACTTTCGATACAAGAACCCTTCGCAATTTTCAACCCCCTGATAAATTTGTTTCTAATACCTTTTTACCCAGTTATCTCAGCCTGGGTGTTCCATTAAACAGAACCAAAAATCTTGGGCTTGCAATAGGCTTAAGACCCATTAGTACGATTAATTATTCAGTTGTAGAAAGATCAAAGGTTGGAGTTGATAGTTTGCATACCTTTTATGAAGGTACCGGTGGATTAAACCAGTTGTTTGTAGGCGTTGGTAAAAAATGGAAAGATTTGAGTATTGGTTTTAATACCGGCTATATTTTTGGTAGAAAGGAAATCTCAACCGTAAAAAGATTTTTAAGTGATACCGTTTCTTATTCTCAGTCAAAATCATCAACCACTTCTGAAATAGGGGGTATGTTTTTATCCGGCGGATTACAATATGAGCTTTCATTGCGTAAAAAAGGTGTCGCTATTACAAGCGCCAATTCAGAAAATTATTTATTGCGTTTTGGGTTGACAGGTTCTTTAAAAAATTCAATAAATGCAACACAAGATATTAGCAAAAAAACGATTTTCTCTACAGCACAAGGAGATATTAAAATAGACAGCGTGTATGAACAGAATAATGTGAAAGGAAAAGTGGTTTTACCTTCAACATATGCTGCCGGTGTTACTTTACATAAAACGGTAACCAATACAAGAGGCGTTTTTGAAATGTGGTCTATTGGGCTTGAATATACTTCTACACAGTGGAGTACATTTCGGTATTATGATGTAGCAGATAAACTCACAAATAGCTGGCAGATGAAATTGGGAATACAATTCAGCCCGGATCCGTTTGCCGGAAGAGATTATTTGAGTAAAGTAAATTATCGAGCAGGTGCTTTTTTTGGAAAGGACTATGTTGATGCTGATGGCAATGGTTTACAACAATATGGAATATCAGCGGGGGCAGGGTTACCCATCAGAAAATGGACCAGCTTCGATAATCAGTTTACCGTGTTGAATTTTGCCTTTCAAATAGGAAAAAGAGGTTCAAGCGTAAATACTATTACAGAAAATTACATGCAGGTTTCTTTAGGTATCAGCCTAAGCGATCTTTGGTTTGTGAAAAGAAAATATGATTAATCGATTTTTACATATTTATTTAAAAAGAGCAGCCGTTATCATAGGCTGCTTTTTTATATGGGCCTGTGAAAATGACATGAATGTTGTTCGTGATCTGGGAAGAAAAAAACCGGGTATTGAAGAAGGAAAAAATATTGAAATCCTTCTTAGTGCGGATGGTAAAATGAGAGCTCGTTTAAGGGCGCCGCTTTTACTCCGTTATCAAGGTGATAGCGCCAACAAAGCTGTCTTTCCAAACACTTTGCATGTAGATTTTTTTAATGATAGTTTAAAGATTGAAAGTCAGTTGGATGCTAAATATGGCAGTTACTTTGAAAGTGAAAATAAAGTATATCTACGAGATAATGTAGTTGCCTTTAATATAAAAGGAGATACTCTTTTTTGCGAAGAATTGTATTGGGACCAGACAAAAGAGAAATATTATACAGACAAAAAAGTAACCATCAGTAAAAATTTTCGTCAAGCTCTTTTCATTGGCCTAAATGGGATGACCTGTAAACAAGATCTTTCTGGCCTAACCCTTTTTAATGTTAGTAATACCGGCAGTTATACAATTATTCCTGATAGTACTGCTCCTGGATCTGCTACCTTACCTGTAACAGATTCTGTCAGTAAGAAAAAATAAAGCGGCTCTTACAGCTATCTTCCTCAAAATTCTCCATCACACAGTTTCATACTTGCTCGTATGTTGTTTAAATAGCTAAAAATATTGTATTCAAAACTGAGGTTTAAAAAATAGATCCGCTTATTCTTTATAAATTGTGCTCTAAAAACGAAATTTTATGGAATATAGAAGAATGGGCCGCAGTGGTTTACAATTGAGTGTTTTAAGCTTTGGATCATGGGTTACATTTCACAAGCAAATTAATGATTCCAGTGCCGATGAGCTAATGGGAATGGCTTATGATAATGGTATCAATTTTTTTGATAATGCAGAAACCTATGCATTGGGTGAAAGTGAAAAAATGATGGGTCGTGTTTTGCGAAACAAGAGCTGGGACAGAACTTCCTATACGCTTTCTTCTAAAGCATTTTTTGGTTGGCGGGGTAAAAATAATAAACCCAATCAAACAGGTTTAAGTCGAAAACATTTAATTGAAGCCTGTCACGAAGCATTACAAAGATTGCAGACTGATTATTTGGATCTTTACTTCTGTCATCGCCCCGATACAAATGTACCAATTGAAGAAGTGGTATGGACAATGCACAATTTAATTCAACAAGGTAAAGTTCTCTATTGGGGAACCAGTCAATGGAGTGCTGCAGAAATCATGGAAGCACATAGAGTGGCACATCAATATAATTTAATTGCCCCAACCGTAGAACAGCCTCAATACAATATGTTCGAACGCTTTAAAATGGAACAAGATTACTTACCGGTTTTTAATAATGTGGGTATGGGCACTACTATTTGGAGCCCTCTGGCAGCAGGGTTTTTAACAGGAAAATATAACAATGGCATTCCCGAAGGCTCGCGTTTAGCAATCGAAGGATTTGATTGGCTAAAGGAAAGATGGGTACAAGATGATAAACTAGAAAAAGTTAAAAAATTAAGTGTATTGTCAAATGATATGGGCGTATCCTTAGCAGCTTTATCAATTGCGTGGACAATCAAAAACCCGCATGTAACTACTGCTATTTTAGGTGCCACAAAAAAGCAACAATTAGAGGAAAACTTAAAGGCACTAGAAGTATTACCCCTTATTACTAAAGCAGTTACAGATCAAATAGAAGAAATATTGAAGAATAAACCTGTCATGGACCTGGCATAGCGGATCGAAATTGGCGGATTATCGAATTCCCGGATTATTTGAAATAATTCGATAATTCGATAATTCGTTAATTCGCCAATCCGATAATTAAGTGTTTCGAATAAAATTAAAGTCAGTTTCCAACCTTTTATACATTCTCTACTCTTATTACCGTAACAACATTTGGAAGAAGCAACCCACATACTAGCGGCAGTTGTGAAAAAAGCTTGTACGGGTGATGTAGAAGCACAGTCATGGCTATACCATCAATATAGTAAGGCTATGTTTAATATCTGCACTCGTATGACCGGTAATCGCAATGATGCAGAAGATATTCTGCAGGATACTTTTATTAAGGCTTTCAAGAACCTATATCAATTAAAAGACGCTTTACAATTTGGGGGTTGGATGAAACGGATTGTAGTAAATGAATGCATACGCTTTAGTAAAAAAAATGTATACTGGCAAGACTGGGAAGATGAGCGAGAAAATCAGGTGGTGGATGAAGAGCCGGAATGGTGGAAGACAGTAAGTTTCGATATCATTCATACCGAAATCAAAGGCTTACCGGATGGCTGTAGAGAAGTTTTTAATTTGTTTGTTGTAGAAAATTATAGTCACAGAGACATCGCTACACAAATGGGCATTTCAGAATCAACCAGCAAAAGTCAGTATCATAGAGCCAGACAATTATTAAAAGAAAGAATAAACAAACAATTGGCATTACATGGATGAGTTTAAAAAATATATTCAAACGCATAAGGAAACGCTAGATCAAGACGAGCCCAATCAATTGGTTTGGCTAAGGATTTGTGAAGAGGTCGGTTTGGTTAAAGAGGTTAAAGGGGTTAGAGAGGTTAAAGGGGTTAAAAAAGTAGTGAGGGTAGTCTTTCTTTCGAAATGGATGATGGCTGCCTGTGTGGTAGGTTTGGCAGGGTTGGGAATTGGGTATTTATTGAATGACACAAAAACTGAGATGTCACAGAACATCGTTAAAAGCAATGCATCAGAGACGAAGCCGGAATCCGTTCAAAAGAATGTAGAAATGGAAATGAAATCCTCACGGCTTATCATTGCCAAAATAAATGAATCCAAACCAAACCATACACGAAAAACCGAACAAAATAAAGTAATGGGTTCTGCAGATCTCTCGACTTTACAAAATTTGGAAATCAGTTTTACACAAGTTATTAATTTACAAAAGGCACGTATCAGCAGCATGCCCATGAATGCTGAATCGGCAAATTATTTTAATGATTTTAGAATCCAGATAACACAAATGGAGTTAGATGAAAAAGTAATCAAATCAGACATTGCAAAGCGCGGCATGAATGATGTGTTATTAGATCAACTAATTAATGTATACCAACAAAAACTAAACGTGTTAAAACAATTACAAATTGAGATGAACAAAACCAACAATCGCTTTAAACAGAACCGGGGGCCGATTGATAGTGTCAAAACTTATTTTTTAAACTTATAAACAGTTATTAAATGAAAACGAATATTCTAAAAAGTTATTTGGCAATCCTAGTATTTATTGGTACTACCACATTTCTACATGCACAACAGACAGCTACTATTGTCGAGGGTGTTAGACTTGCTCCTATGAGTAATAATTCCTTAGGGAGTTCAACTTTTGCGGGTAATGCAAATAAGAATTATAATGAGGCAGATCTCAAATCAAAAGAGATTAGCAAAGAGTTGAATGCACCCAAAAATGCAGAAATTTTTATCGAAAATTCTTCCAGAGGAATTATCGTAAAAACCTGGGACCAGCAAAAAGTAAAGATTACCACAACCGTATATTTTGATGGAGACAGTAAGCTGTCAGATGAAGAATGGCTCGAAAAAGTAAATCTATCCTTAAAAACAGTGGGAGCCTCTGTAAAAATTAAATCGGGAAGTGTAGGCGGATCTAATTTATATTATTTTAATCAAGCTGCCGGCAGTTACAACAATAGTAATGGAGGAGTTGCCGTTTTTAATGGTACGGGGGAAAATATAGGCACTAAGAATAATATTAAAAGAGTTGTAACAGTAACCGTACCGGCAGGAAGTAAATTAGATATTGAAAGTAAATATGCTGATGTTACCCTGGGGGCAAATACTGAAGATTTGAATCTAGATATTGCGAATGGAAATCTTGAAGCAGAAAATATTAATAAGCTAGTTTTAAGATCTAAGTATTCCAATATTACTGTGGGTGATGTAAAAACTGCAGAAGTAGAACTTACCAATGGTCGCTTCAATGCTAAAAATATTGACGACTTAGACATAGAAAGTAAGTATTCAACCATTGAAATGGCATTGGCAAAAAAGTTATTAATCAGAAGTACCAATGATGAATACGAAATTGAAGAAGTGGGTGAAATAAATGGCAGAAAAAATTATGGCAACCTTCGCATCAACAAGCTTCTATTGAGTATTGATATAGAAGGAAACAATGCTGATGTAAGAATCAGGAACCTAAGCCCTACTGTTAGCTTAATTAAAATTGACAATAAATATGCTGACATTAGAATTCCTTTAAAAAATACTAAAAACTATTCGGTTGATTTTAGTGGTGCTTATAGCTCAGTATATGGAAATTTTGAAAAGAAATCAACAGTTAGTACCGGTGCTGAAGAACCAACCATTTCAGACATATCTTTGCAACCAACAAATGCCATATTTGAAAGAAGTTCCCCATCTAGATTATCAACAACAAATAGTAGAACGGCAACTACATCGCCAGAAGCAGCCATAGCAGGATCAGACAGTTCGCATTCTTCTGCAAAAGCAGCACCAAAAAAAGTTTCCGGTAGAGTGATTTCTTCAAATAATGAAAACGCTCTTTCCTATCAAAGAGCAAATGCAATGGGAACACTTGCTCCTTTGACGGCAATAGGCTATGGTAGTCGCTTTAATGCATTTTCGGGCTCATCAGAAAATCCTTCAAAATTTACTGCAATAATTGGAGACGGAAAAGGATTAAAAATTTCTTTGAAATGTCAAAATTGTACCGTTGACTTCAAATAATTCCGGCATTGATTAATCAAATTTTATACCATTTTTCTCATGTTGTTACTTTTGGTAACCGTGCCCCGTTTTTACGGGGCACTTGTTGGTTCGTGAGACGTTAGGCGTGAGACGTCAGACGTGAGACGTTTGGCATGAGTAAACCCCTTTTTTTAGAGAATTTGTGACAAAACTCAATCACGATTCACTTTTCACTCCTCACGTCCTCACCTCCTCACGTCTCACGTCTCACCATTCACTTTTCACTTTTCACTTTTCACTCCTCACCCCCTCACGTCTCACGTCTCACCTCTCACGATTCACTTTTCACTCCTCACGACTCACCTCTCACCTCTCACCTCTCACCTCTCACGATCCCCCCCCCCTCCTTTGCCAATCAAGTTTTTTATGTTAATTTTCCGCCATGACAGAACTCTATACCATCATTTGTATAGTAATTACTTTAATACTAATTGGCTTTTTTGCCGGTTATGAGATTGCATTTGTTTCTGCAAATCGCTTAAGCATTGAGTTAAAAAAGAAGCAGGGTAAGAAAAGTGGCATTATTTTATCCAACTTTATGGTTCACCCTGCTAGATTTATAGGTAGTTGTTTAGTAGGACTAAATATTTCTTTGGTCATTTATGGATTATTATTTCATGATCTTTTGAAAAAAACTTTGTGGAACCCATTAAACTTCCAAAATGAATACCTAAAATTAGGGTTCGACACATTCTTATCTTCCATTGTAGTGTTGGTAATTGGCGAGTTTTTACCAAAAGCAATTTTCAGGGCTAAGAACGACCCTTTGTTAAACTTCTTCGCTCCCCTTGCTCAATTCTTTCATACATTGTTTCAACCCCTTACCAATTTTTTTGTCAATTTTTCACAATGGATATTGACCTATCTCTTTAATGTGAGAGTAAACGACAAGGACAATGCTTTTACCAAAGTAGATCTGGAACATTTTTTTCAACAAACAAAAGAACAAGTTGAAGACAGTCCTGAACTAAATACAGAGTTATTTGAAAATGCATTAAGTCTACCCCTTGTTAAGATCAGGCAATGTCTGGTTCCGAGAACAGAGATTGAAGGTCTTGATATAAATAAGTCAGTAGAAGAAGCAAAAGACCTTTTCATTTCAACTCAATTGAGTAAACTAATTGTATACGATGATAATATTGATTCTATTTTAGGCTACATACATCAATTGGACTTGTTTAAAAAACCCGCTACCATTAAATCGGTCATGCATCCCATTTTGGCTGTACCCGAAAGCATGAGTGCAACAGACCTGATTGCTAAATTCACAAAAAATAGAACCAGTATTGCCCTTGTGGTTGATGAATTTGGAGGCACTGCCGGTATTGTAACCATGGAAGATGTACTGGAAGAAATATTTGGTGAAATTCAAGACGAATATGATGTAGAAGAGTTTGTAGAAAAACAATTAGCAGAAGATGAGTTTATGTTCAGTGGCCGTATGGAACTTGATTACCTGAATGAAAAGTATAACATGAAATTTCCGGTATCAGAATCGGAAACGCTAAGCGGCTATATCATAAATGAACATGAAACCATTCCCAAATTAAAAGAAACCATTATCATTGATGATTATAAATTTGATATTCTAAACGTAAGCGATACCCGAATAGAAATGGTGAAGATGAAAATTCTACGATAAGCTTTTACCGGTTTTGCATTTTGTATCCACATGAAAAAAACATACCTCTCTATCAGCTTCCAAAACAGGAAACATTTGAGTCGAGAAATCGAAACAATTCGGCAAACGGCCCTTCGTTTTCAGTTTGAATTATTTGTATTTGTAGATTCATATCATTTTTCGGCGGAGCAGGAAAAGCAAATGATGAAACAGGCTTTTTCAGATATTGAATCAACAGATTTTTTGATTGCTGAAGTTTCCGAAAAATCAATCGGCGTCGGAATTGAAATTGGATATGCTGTTGCCATGCATAAGCCCGTCATTTTTGTTAGACATGCCTTAACAGAACATTCTACAACTGCCGCCGGAAGTTCTCATTTTAGCATTGTTTATCAAAGCTTACCTGATTTGGAAAAACAATTAACCGCTGTTTTTCAAAAAATGAATGTTTAAATGGTCATTATTTACAAAAAAGAATGTTGCATAACCCGTAATATGGTGATTTCTTCAATTTTACATGAAAATTATGGGCATAACAACCTAGGACTTTACAAATCGCATTGTTACACTTTTTCGGTTTAGAAAACTGACTGCTTTTTTATGTCTTCCTTCCCCGTAACTTTGCCGCCTTATAACAGTGAAAGAAACACATGGCGCTATTTAACAGAACCCGGGGATCAGAAAAATCTGAGATGACCTTTATTGATCATCTGGAAGAATTGAGGTCACATATTATCCGTTGTGTATTGGCTATTCTTGTGATGGCTGCTGTAATTTTCATTTACAGAGACTGGATTTTTGATAATGTGATTTATGGACCACTCAGTCCGGATTTTATCAGCTATACAGCCCTTTGTCAGTTCAGTCATTGGGCCCATATTGGTAATGCCCTTTGTATGCCCGCTGTAAAAGTTGATTTACAGAGTAACACATTTGGCGGTCAGTTTCTAAGTAGTATTTCCATTGCCTTAATTGGAGGCGTGATTGCTGCTTTTCCTTTTATTTTTTGGGAGTTTTGGCGCTTTGTTAAGCCGGCTTTAAAAGAAAAAGAGGCTAAAAACACCCGTTACGTAATTTTTTGGGTTTCCTTCTTTTTCTTTACCGGAGCTGCTTTTGGCTATTTCTTACTAGGTCCTTTTACTTTTAATTTTTTAGGTGGGTTTCAATTGGGAACCAAGGGCTCGCTAATTACCAGACCCACTTTAGCTGATTATATTGATAATTTAACCAATATCATCCTCGGATGTGGTCTTGCATTTGAACTGCCCGTTTTGGCATTTATTTTAACTAAAATTGGATTAATCACCCCATCCTATTTAAGAAGGACCCGTAAATACGCCGCAATCGTTATTCTAATATTGGCCGCATTTATCACACCGAGCCCTGACTGGATGAGCCAAATGATTGTATTTATCCCTCTTTTCTTATTATACGAACTAAGTATCCTTGTTTCTGCCAAGGTATCAAAAGAGCGTGAGAAAGAAGAAGAAGAAGAGTGGAGTTAGGCAAGGTTTGGAGTTTGGTGTTTGGGGTTATTTACATACTCCATCACAACCCCAAACTACAAACACCAAACACCAAACTTTTTTACCCCCCTCTTACTCCAAACTATTACCTTAGCCACCCAAATTAAAATAATATGTCTTTTGTTTTCGACAGTAACAAACCCATTGCCATTGGATGCGACCATGCCGGATTTGAATATAAAACCGCTTTGCAACAATGGCTGACTGAAAAAGGGTATCAAGTGAATGATTTTGGAACATTTTCGACCGATTCAGTCGATTACCCGGACTTTGCTCATCCAACAGCTGAAAGCGTTGAAAATGGCGAATCGGCATTCGGAATATTATTGTGTGGTACCGCCAATGGAGTGGCTATGACTGCCAATAAACACCCGCAAATAAGGGCTGCCATTTGCTGGCAAAATGATATTGCTGTGGTTGCAAGACAACATAACAATGCTAACATGATTTGTATCCCTGCCCGATTTGTTTCATTGGTGATGGCGCAACAAATGATAGACCTGTTTATGACTACTGCTTTTGAAGGAGGCAGACACCTAACCAGAATTAATAAAATGCCATGTTAAGTCCTTCTTTTAAATATTAATTACAAAAAACCCTGATGAAAAAACTACTACTTTTCTGTTTGCCATTTGCTACAACATTTGCAATTGCTCAAAAATCAGATAATGCCGCCAAATATGCCGCTCTTATTACCAAAGAAGCTTTAAAACAAAAGCTCACCATTTTGGCAGGTGCTGAAATGGAAGGACGTGAAACGGCATCTCCCGGCGAAAGGAAAGCCGCCGCTTGGATAGAAGATCAATTCAAGAAATTTGGACTTAAACCGGGTAATGGCGAAAGCTACCAACAGTTATTTCCAGTATATCAGGACCAGATGACAGAGAAAAAATTAATGGTAAATGGAAAAAGTTTTGAATGGGATAAAGACTTCTCTTTTCAGATCAATTCTGGAAAATGGAAATACAATGATATCATTTTTGGAGGATATGGTGTTGTTGATTCTGCCAAAGGCGTTGATGATTATAAAGGCCTTGATCTGAAAGGAAAAATTGTTATGGTATTGGATGGTGGCAATATGCCTGCACCTGCTGCCGGCGGTGGTCGTGGCTTTGGCGGTACTGCACAATTAAAAGCCGGTTTTGCTCGTTCAAGAGGTGCTATCGGAATGTTAGTAGTTGCAGATTTTACCAATAGACCTGCTACCAATACAAAAGGCCGAATGTCGATCGTTGCGCCTAAAACAACCTCTCCAGGAGTAGTGGCATCAACTGCTATTGTGCCATTCTTTTCTGCTACTATTACTGAAACGGTTGCATCTGCATTATTGGGAAGAACGTCTACCCTTGCATTGGCTAATTTGAAAGATATAAATAAAGGAACCTATTATTCTGAATTAGCTATTATGGCTGAAAGATCTTCGGTAACCTTAGAAAGTAGTAACGTTATCGGAATTATTCCGGGTACCAACAAAAAAGATGAATATGTTTTTATGACCGGTCACTATGACCATCTTGGTAAAAATGGAAATGTAATTTATTATGGAGCTGATGATGATGGATCTGGAAGTGTGGGTGTTATGCAAATGGCTGAAGCATTTGGGGCAGCTTATAAAGAGGGTATCAAACCAAAAAGAACCTTGATTTTTATGACAGTTAGTGGTGAAGAAAAAGGCTTATTGGGTTCTGAATATTATGCTGAACACCCAACGGTTGATTTAGCAAAAGCATCTGTTGATTTAAATACAGATATGATTGGTAGAGGAGATTCATCCCGTAAAGGAGATACTTTGAATTATATTTATGTAATTGGACACGATAAATTAAGTTCCGATCTTGCTCCCATCAACGAAGCAGTCAATAAACAATATACCAATATTGCCCTTGATTACAAATACGATGACCCAAATGACAGGAACCGTATTTATTATAGAAGTGACCATTATAATTTTGCGAAAAAAGGTGTCCCTATTTTGTTTTTCTACGATGGCATGTTGGGTGCCGATTACCATAGACCGACTGATACTGTAGATAAAATTCAATTCGAAATCATGGCAAAACGTGCAAAATTGGTGTTCCATACTGCATGGGTAATCGCCAATCGAGATAATATTCTCAAAAGAGATATTCCTTTGACCATGCCGTCAAGATAATAGGAATCTGATTCATAAAAGAGAAAGCCACGTCAAAATTGACGTGGCTTTCTCTTTTATGAATTTAGTCATGGCCCTCCATATTACCATCCTAAAATATAGGCAAAAATCAAAGGCACAACAATAGTAGCATCGCTTTCAACAATAAATTTCGGCGTATGAATATCCAATTTCCCCCAAGTAATCTTTTCATTGGGAACAGCGCCGGAGTAAGATCCATAAGAAGTGGTAGAATCGCTTATCTGGCAAAAATAACTCCAGAAAGGAACATCATGCCATTCCAGATCCTGGTACATCATAGGCACCACACAAATGGGGAAATCGCCGGCAATGCCACCTCCAATCTGAAAAAATCCAATCCCTTTTCCGCCACTATTTTCTCTGTACCAATCGGCCAGCCAAACCATGTATTCAATACCACTTTTCATGGTGCTTGCCTTGAGTTCGTTTTTGATTATGTAAGAAGCAAAAATGTTTCCCATGGTACTGTCTTCCCAACCGGGCACTACAATGGGTATGTTCTTTTTTGCTGCAGCTAACATCCAGCTGTCTTTCGGGTCTATTTCGTAATACTGTTCCAAAACGCCACTGAGTAACATTTTGTACATATACTCGTGAGGAAAATATCTTTCGCCTGCCGCTTCTGCATCGGCCCAAATTTTATGAATATGTTGTTGCAATCTTCTAAAGGCTTCTTCTTCCGGAATACAAGTATCGGTTACCCGGTTATAATGATTCTCTAATAAATCCCATTCTTCCTGTGGACTCAAATCTCTATAATTAGGCACTCGTTTATAATGGCTATGTGCTACCAAGTTCATGATATCTTCTTCTAAATTTGCTCCGGTGCAACTAATAATGGCAACTTTATCCTGACGAATCATTTCAGCCAAACTAATTCCTAACTCTGCGGTACTCATTGCACCTGCTAAACTCACCAACATTTTTCCTCCCTCGAATAAATGGGTCTCATATCCCTTTGCAGCATCTACTAGCGCTGCAGCATTAAAATGTCGGTAATGATGTTCTATAAAATGAGAAACAGGTCCTTTGCTCATGGGTATTTATTTTGAGGGGCAAAAGTAAATTTTAAAAGTGAACTAGATACATGAATATTCCTGAAAGTTGTAAACTTAAAAACTGAAGTATCATTAAAGTATTATCTTCAATTAAAAATAATAAATATAAAGTTATCATTATATGTCGAGTTGGGGCAATTATTGGAAGGAGAATCCAAAGCTTTTTATGAAAGTGATGGAAAAAAGCACTCAATTTGTTGCTGAAAAGCTGGAATATCATCAATTAATAAACCACTCCACCCATTTATTCGATTTTGGATGTGGACCGGGTTATTTGGCCAATGCTTTAAAAGGAAAAATAAACAGTTATTATGGGGTTGATATTTCCACTAAATACATAGCAATTGCCAAAGACAAATGCAAGGATGCCAAAAATTTCGAATTTAGAGAAATCCCTTTAGAAAAATCGATCAGTTCTTTGTTATTACTGAAACAAGAAGTCAACCAATTTGATACCATTATAATATTGAGTGTAATTCAATATTTTGAAAAGAAAGAAGACGTAATCGAATTACTCAACAAATGCAAAGTTTTATTAGCACCAGGAGGTAAAATTCTTTTGGTTGATGTAATTGAAAACGAAAATGGACTTTGGAAAGATGCTTTAAGTGTTATGATAGATAGTATCAAAAAAGGATATTTATTCTCTTTCATACAATTTATGTTAAGAGTAAAATTGTCTAAATACAATTCATTAAGAAAAGCACATCAATTATTCATACTCTCTAAAGATGATGTATTTGAAATGGCAACCCAATCCGAACTTCAAGTAACCATTTTGCCTTGCATTACACTGCAAAGTAGCAGGATAAGCTATTGCTTGAGCAGCTAGAAAATATATCTTTGTATCATTATGCTTTTTTCATTCAATCAAATAAGCCAAAAGCCATTTTTTAATAATGAGAAAGTACTCATTAGGGTTTACTTGATTGCCTGTGTTTTAATCAGTTTGAAAATTGCTTTTTTAGAAAGCTATGATAACTACGATTGTTTTGTTGCCTCTTTTGAACATTTGAAAAAGCAATATGATTTGTACCTGATGTATCCGTCGGAATACCATACAGAGTATAATTACAGTCCTTCATTTGCTTTTTTCATGGGTCTGTTTTATTATTTTCCAGATTGGATAGGTATTTTATTGTGGAATCTAACCCATACAGTTGCACTACTCTCTGCAATTCACTTAATGCCCATTAACCTAAAAAAGAAAATATTCATCTATTGGTTTTGTTTGGTTGAATACATTACTGCTGCAGAAAGTGTACAAACCAATGCTACAGTTACTGCCTTAATAATGCTGGTATTCATTTATCAAGAAAAGAGGGAAACAAGTTGGTCGAGTCTATTTTTTGTTTTTGGATTTTTCTTTAAAATTTATGTGCTCACTGCAGGGGTTTTCTTTTTGTGTTATAAAAAAAGAGGTGAATTTTTACTGAAGGGATTGGGATGGGCGCTGTTATTTTTTGCACTTCCATTAATGCTTGTTTCTTTTGATCACTTATTGTTTTTATACCAGAGTTGGATTCAGCGATTACAATTACAATCAATAAGAGTTTCTTTGAGTGTGATGGGCGTACTGGGCATGTTTAAATCTATTCAAATAGACCAGGTTTGGATTATTTTAGTAGGAACCCTTACCATGTTATTGGTCCTATTAAAAAAAGAAGCTTACCAGAATAGCCAATTTAGACAATTATACCTCGGAGGAATTTTATTATTTACAGTGTTGTTTAATCCGGGTGTTGAATCTCCTACTTATATTATTGCTGTTGCTGGAGCCGCAATATGGTATACAACAAAGGATCGATTAAAATGGCATCAAGGGTTGATGATTTTATTATTTATTTTTACTTGCCTATCACCAACAGAAATATTCCCCAAATCCATTAAAGATAATTTTTTAAAACCATACCATATCAAAGCAATTCCATGTATTATAGTTTGGGTAGTTTGTATGATTGAATTATTTACTTGGAAAAAAATCAACCCAATAACAAAATTAAGCACCTGAAAATATAATTAAGCGGGGCAGGTGATTTTATTGGATCGGATATAACAGAGATGTTGGTAAAACAAGGCTTTGATATTCGCGTATTTGTGTTGTATAACTCTTTCAATACATGGGGCTGGTTAGATCATTGCGATTCAGTAGTGAAGGGAATGTTTGAAGTATTTACTGGCGATATGTGAGACCCTTATGGTGTAAAAACAGCCATGAAGGGCTGCGATATTGTATTGCATTTAGCAGCTTTGATTCCTATTCCTTATTCTTATCATTCTCCAGATACTTATATTGACACCAATATCAAAGGCACTCTCAATATTGTACAAGCAGCAAAGGAATTAGGTATTCAAAAAGTAGTACAAACTTCCACTGGTGAAGTATATGGAACTGCCCAATTTGTTCCAATTACCGAAGATCATCCACTACAAGGCAATCTCCTTACTTAGCTAGTAAAATTGGAGCAGACCTAATTGCCTTATCTTTCTATACTTATTTCAATAAACCCGTTGCAGTATTAAGGCCATTTAATACTTATGGCCCACGTCAATCTGCAAGAGCCATTATTCCAACAATAATTTCATAAATTGCTGCCAGAAGAAAAATCATTCAATTGGGTGCTCTAAGTCCTACAAGAGATTTTTCTTTTGTAGAAGAAATGGCCAATGGATTTATCAAAGCAATGCAAACAGATGCCATTAATGGAACAGTCACCAATATTGGATCTGGTTTTGAAATTTCTATTTTAGATACTGCCGAATTGATTGCATCTTTAATGGGCGAAAAAGAGGAATTCGTTTTAGATGCAGCAAGGCTTCGTCCTGAAAAAAGCGAAGTAGAAAGATGGTTCGCGAGTAATGATAAGGCAAAACGATTAAAGAATTGGGAGCCAGCATATGGCAGTTTAGAAGGATTCAAAAAAGGATTGCAAAAGACAATTGATTGGTTTACTCAACCTGCCAATTTTGCACGATATAAAACTGAAACTTACAATATTTAATTTCAATCATGGGTAAACATGCCGTTATTTTAGCTGGAGGAAATGGAAAAAGATTAAGACCTTATACCCTAGTACTTCCCAAACCATTAATGCCAAATGGTGAATATCCTATTTTGGAAGTAATTATAAGGCAATTGGCGAAACAGGGTTTTACGGATATTACTTTAGCAGTGAATCAACAAGCTGAATTAATTATAGCATTTTTTGGAGACGGATCTAAATGGGAAATTGCTATCAATTATTCTTTAGAGGATCAACCATTAGGTACCATGGGGCCATTAAAATTGATTCAAGATTTACCGGATAATTTTTTGGTAATGAATGGAGATATTTTAACTGATTTGGCTAATGCAGACTTTTACGATAAACATGTTCAAAGTGGAGCTATCTATACCATTTCATCTCATTTAAGGGAAGAAATGATTGATTATGGAGTGCTAAAAACAGAACCAGGTAAATTAACAGGGTTCAAAGAAAAACCAAAGAATACCTATGAAGTAAGCATGGGAATTTATATGCTCAATAAAAGAGTACTACAATTTATTCCAAATAATACGCCTTATGGTTTTGATCAATTAATGTTGGAGCTCTTAGCAAGAAAGGAACCCGTGGCTGTAAATACTTTTACTGGTTTATGGTTAGATATCGGAAGACCTGATGATTATATAGAAGCCATTGAACAATTTGATCAATTGAAAAGTAAAATAATGTATGAGTAAAATAATGGTTACGGGGGCAAGTGGTTTTGTAGGGAAATTTCTTTGTAAGCAACTCAAACTCCAAGGTCATGAAGTAGTGCCTATTTCAAGTGACCGAGGCGATATTTCTTTAATCAAAACTTGGGAACAAATAACTCCAACAGATACTGTAATTCATTTGGCCGCAAGAACTTTTATACCTGAAAGCTGGAAAAAGCCAGATATATTTTTAGAAACCAATACACTTGGCACGCTAAGGGCTTTAGAATATTGTAAGCAGCATCAAGCCAACATGATCTATATCAGTTCCTATTTATATGGAAATGCCAAAACATTACCGATTAATGAAGAAGCCCCGGTATATTCACCCAACCCTTATGCTTTATCAAAAAAAACTGCAGAAGAATATTGTAGGTTATATGCCGATTCTTATGGAGTGAATACCGTTATATTAAGACCATTCAATATTTACGGATCTAATCAGAATTCTTCTTTTTTAATTCCTGAAATTATTGATCAAGTATTACATAAAAATACTGTTCATGTAAAAGACATTGCACCAAAAAGAGACTATTTATTTATCGAAGATTTTATAGCATCCATCATTAAATGCCTCGACGTTCATCAATTTGAAATAATAAATATTGGTTCGGGCATTAGTTATTCTGTAAAAGAAATAATTGATATGGTTCAACAGATTTGCGGAACCAAATACCCCATTACCAGTAGTAACGAAATCAGAACTGGTGAAATAATGGATACTATTGCAGATATTACAAAAGCAACTGCCATTTTAAATTGGAAGCCCATGATTTCTATGCAGGAAGGGCTTTCCCGCGTTATTGAGTCTGCTAAATAGCATTGTCTATGCAATTGGGTCTTTAGATTGGTAGCATAATAAATATGTTTTAGCTTTGTTCCTTACCAGTTTATTGAATATGCAGCCCCCTGAAGCACTTAAAACCATTTCGATTATTGTTCCCGTTTTGAATGAGCGGGGCAATTTGCCGATTTTAATTGATGAAATTAAAAAGGTGCTAAGTCCGTTAAACTACACTTATACTATCATTTTTGTAGAAGACAGTAGTACTGATGGAACACTCGAGTATATTAAAGATCAGGCAGCCAATACCAATTATATCTATTATATCTCTTTGACTAAAAGCTTTGGACATCAAAATGCTCTGAAAGCAGCACTGGACAGAACAGAAGCCGATGCGGTAATTATGATGGATGGAGATTTGCAGCATCCAATTGCATTAATACCCACTTTAATTAAAAAATGGGAAGAAGGATTTGATATAGTCTATACCATAAGAAATGATCATCAAGATACACAATACCTTAAACAGAAAACTTCAAATTTTTTCTATAATATCATCAATAATATATCTGACATTGAATTGGAACAGGGAACTGCAGACTTCCGATTGATGGATCATAAAGTAGTAATAGTATTTCGCACATTTACCGAATCAGATATTTTTATTCGTGGTTTGATTAAATGGATGGGCTTCAATCAAATTGGAATAGAATATACCTCCTCATTAAGAGGTTCTGGAGAATCTAAATACACAGTTAAGAAAATGATCCGTTTTGCTTTACAAGGAATCACTTCATTTAGCATAAAACCCTTGTATATCGCAGCTTATTTGGGATTATTCTTCTCCTTATTTTCTTTGTTATACATTCCTTATATATTAATCAGTTTAATTTATGATCATGTTGTGTCTGGTTGGGCTTCAATGATTGCGACCATTGCTTTTTTTGGTGGCTTACAATTAATGATCTTAGGAATTATCGGTTTGTACTTAGGAAAGTTATCCATGCAAAGCAAACAGCGCCCACATTATATAGTTAAAGAAACCAACCTGCTTTAATGAACCGTTCTATTTTATTGAGTTTTGATGTGGAAGAATTTGATATGCCATTGGACTATGATTTTGATATTGGTTTGCAAGAGCAAATGCAAGTTGGCAAAAGGGGTTTGGATGCAATTCAACCCATTTTAGATGATCCATTGGTGAAGACAACATTATTTACGACTGCCAATTTTGCGATTCATTATCCCGATTCAATTCGACAGCTGGCAAATAAACATGAAATTGCTTCACACACTTTTTATCATACCGATTTTTGTGAGGAACATTTATTGTCCTCAAAATTAAAATTAGAAGAAATAAGTGCACAAACTGTTACAGGGTTGCGAATGCCCCGAATGCGAAAAGTATCTGTGCAGGAAGTTAAGAAAGCAGGTTACTTATATGACTCATCAGTAAATCCCACCTGGCTACCCGGTCGATATAACAATTTTCATCTGCCAAGAACAGTTTATAAGAATGATGGATTAACCATTATTCCGGCATCTGTTTCTCCACTAATTAGGATGCCACTTTTTTGGCTTAGCTTTAAGAATCTTCCATATCTCATATATAAAAAATTGGCATTACAGGCATTAAAAAAAGATGGATATCTCTGCTTATATTTTCATCCATGGGAATTTACCAATATAGAGAACTATGGTCTTCCCGGCTATACTAAGAAATTAAATGGGAATTTATTACTCGAACGTTTAGAAAGACTACTATTCGATTTGAAGAAAGAAGCCAGCTTTATCACAATGAATGATTTCTATAACAAGAAAGCCCTTGGTGAAACCAAAGGCTTTCTAAATGCATAGCTACAATTTTACTTTTTCCCTTTTTCCTGAAAGAGGCTAATATCTCCATATAGCGTTACATTCAGAATTTGCTTTTTCTCGCCATTTTGTAATGAAACATAATAACTTTTCTCTCCATCATGTGAAAACTCAATAATTTCTGCAATTTTATAAGTACCATAATTTTTTTTAACTTTCTGAATGGCATTTAAAGGCAATTGGTTAAAGTTTACGGCTCTACCATAGCCAATCATCTCTCCTTCTGTACTAAAGAAGGCATCAACTTTAATGTCCGCTAATGTAAAACTGGCTTTTGTGAAATTTTCCTCAACACTCCAAACTACATTTTCTGCACCCAAAAATTCTTGGGCAAATAGGTTTTTTACCTTGTAACTAACTTTGTTTACATCCATTGCAAAAGCGCTGCTTCCAATAGATACAACCATCATGGCTGCGATAATAATTTTTTTCATAATTTTTGGTTTTTGGTTTTAATAATATAAGAGCTGTTTGTCATTATTTATTTGACAACTCGAAAATATATCATAGGATAGTGGCGTATTTCTATTTGTGATAGAAGTAATCATCATTTCATTTTTGTGTTATGAACGGTAAGGATAGAATCGTTAATCAATGTTAAAGCCTTGCTGAAATATAATACCAGCCTGGTTTTAAGTCGATTTCTTAATAAAAACATAAATGCCGTTACCAAAGGGTTAATTTTTAAAAGTGGTTAATCAACCATCATAATAATAAAACCTGGGATACATAAAATAAATTTGGATGGTATTGATATATAATTAGACATTTGTCTAAATATTTAAATAACGATCTCCGTGAATGCACTATTTAAAGCGCTGAATGACGCAACCCGTAGAGAAATATTGGAACTTCTAAGAGAGAGAGACCTTACAGCAGGTGAAATTGCTGATAAATTTAAAATATCAAAACCCAGCATTTCTCATCACCTCGATTTGTTAAAGCAGGCCGGTTTAGTCACTTTTCTGAAAGAAGGGCAGTACATATACTATTCTTTAAATACAACTGTCATGGATGAAATGCTGAAATGGTTCATTCAATTCTCAAAAACGAAAAGAAAATAATATGAAAAAGTCAACTTTGACCGGCACATTGCTTGTGCTAATCATCAGCAGCATCCCGCTCATATATACCGGCAGTGTATATTCCGGTCTCCCACAAACCATTCCTATTCATTTTGATATCAATGGAAAGCCAAATGGTTATGGAGATAAAAATATGCTTTGGTTTTTAGTGATTTTTTTATCTGCCCTTTCTTCAGGTATTTATCTGCTAATTAAAAATCTGCCCAAAATAGATCCAAAGAAAACTGCAGGGCAGTCCCCTGAATTGTATCATAAAATAGCCCTTACACTAGTGATTTTTTTGTGTGCGCTCAATATTGTCATTGTTTACGCTAGTGTAAATGGTTCATTTAATTTGAATAATATCCTATTGCCACTTTTAGGACTGCTGTTTCTGGTGCTTGGTAATTATATGCATAGCATCAAGCCTAATTATTTTGTTGGTTTTCGACTACCCTGGACTTTGGAAAACGAAGATAACTGGCGTAAAACACACCAGCTGGTAAGTAAATTATGGGTGCCGGGTGGTCTGGCTATTAGCATCGGTACTTTATTATTACCAACAAACCTGGGTTTTATCTTCTTTGGGGTTATTATGATAATCATCACCATCATACCTATCGTATTCTCTTACCGATATTTTAAAAAACCCCAGACCAATAAATAATATTTTATGAAAACTTTATTCAGCATTTTTTGTGTCACATTGATAAGTCTAGTTTCTACAGCGCAAGATATCACAGGTAGTTGGCAAGGGCTCATTCCGGTAGGGGGGAAAAGTGTGCGCATTATTTTTAACATTGTTAAAACCGGCAATGAATACACATCTACCATGGACAGTCCTGATCAAAAAGCATACGGTATTACATGCAACAAAACTGTGGTTAACAATGACAGCATCATCATAAGTGTTGAAATGATTAAAGGGGGTTACAAAGGAGAAAGAAATTCAAATGATCTAATAGTAGGTGTTTTTTCGCAAGGCCCGGGTAGCATGCCAATCAGCCTAAAGCGCCTAAATGATGCAGAAATTTCCAAAACACTTGCTAGTAAAGAAAAGCCTCAAACACCAAAACCCCCTTTTAGTTACATAACTGAAGAAGTTGTATACGAAAACGCTTTGCAAAAAATTACCCTTGGTGCCACACTTACCAAACCAATAGGAAAAGGTAAATTTCCCGTTGTTCTGTTAATCACCGGTAGCGGACCGCAAGACCGCGACGAAACCATTGGAATGCATAAACCTTTTGCAGTAATAGCGAACTTTTTAACCAATCATGGTTTGGCTGTGTTAAGAGTAGACGACAGAGGTGTAGGAAAAAGTACAGGTGATTTTAGAGGATCCACTTCAGCTGATTTTGCAACAGATGTAATGGCTGGTCTTGACTATTTAAAAACCAGAAATGATATTGATGTCTCAAAAATGGGTTTATTAGGACATAGCGAGGGGGGCTTCATAGCGCCTTATGTAGCAGCCAGAAGAAATGATATTGCATTTATTGTAATGCTTGCAGGGCCTGCAGTAGGCGGGAAAAAAACCATGTATTTTCAAGCAGTAGAAAAGCCTCTCGTTAATGAATCGCCAAAAGATAGAAATGCTTATGGCCAATTATATACAAAAATGTTGGAAGTTGCCTTAGATGATAAAGTAGCTAAGGATGTGGCTTCCTATACACGGAATACTTTTCTTGATTGGAAAAAGCAACAAACCGAAGCAACATTGAAAGCTATCGTTCATGGAACTGATGAAGAAGTCATTGGCTCTTTTACAACCGGATTTTCTGATTTAAAAAGACCCTGGTGGCGATTTTTTCTTTCGTACTCCATTTCAGCTGATCTGAAAAAGTTAAGCATCCCGTTATTGGCATTAAATGGAGCACTTGATGAGCAAGTTGATCCTAAAGGAAATTTAGCTTTAATGAATCAAATAGTGATCGCAAACAAAAACCATGGTTCTAAAGTAATTGAAGTACCCGGAGTAAACCACTTATTTCAACATTGTAAAGCCTGTGGAAGCGTAGATGAATACATTGAATTAGCGGAAACCTTTGACACCGGCACTTTAGACATCATTGGTAATTGGATACTGGAAAGGGTTAAATGAAGCAATTCTTAATAAATGATTCATTGGATTTATAAAAGTAATGAGTAATTGGTATACATTTTTCACTTGTAAGTAAGTCTCCTCCTCTTATGAACTATCTCGCCCACGCATATCTTTCCTTTAATGACCCCGATATTCTGGTAGGCAACATGATTAGTGATTTTGTAAAAGGAAAAAAACAATTCAACTTCCCAATATCCATTCAAAAAGGAATTACACTTCATAGGGCAATAGACAGTTTTACAGATCTACATCCCGCAACCAAAGAAGCCAAACAGCTATTAAAACCCGCCGTAGGTGCCTATGCCGGGGCTTTTATGGACATTGTTTATGACCATTTTCTGGCATTAGACAAGCATGAATTATCAGAACAAAGCTGGAAAGCGTTTACTGAAATCACCTATCAGCAGCTTTTTAACCGTGCAACTATCATGCCTGATAAATTTGCACATATGCTACCCTTTATGGCTAGCCAAAATTGGCTTTTCAATTATCGTTATACAGAAGGAATTGAAAAAAGCTTTGGCGGTTTGGTTAGAAGAGCAGCTTACCTTGAAGATCATCTAGAAGTATTTGACTTATTTCTAAAACATTACCACCAGTTGGAAAATCACTATAAAATCTTTTTTCCGGATGTTAAAATATTTGCTAAGTCTTATTTAGTGGAGCGCTTGTTAGAATAGGCGATTATCTTTGACAAAACTTTAAACATGAAGTCATTTTTGAGTTTCCTCTTTTTCCTAACGCTGTCTTGTGTTCAAGCACAGCAAAAACCGACTGATCTTGATAAGTCGCCAATGGATATGAGTTATTGGCCGGCTAATTATCCTCTTTTAAAAATGAGTGGTAAAACCGGCGACTTTCCAATTGCCAGAATTATCTATGGCAGGCCATTAAAAAATGGCAGATCCATTTTTGGAGGTATACTGAAGTATGGTGAAATCTGGCGACTGGGTGCTAATGAAACTACAGAAATTGAATTTTTTAGTCCGGTAAAAATAGCAGGCAAATCCATTGCAAAAGGTAGATATTCACTGTATTGTATTCCGGAAGAGAATAAGTGGACGTTGATTCTTAATAAAGATAATTTTTCATGGGGAGCCTATACGTATGATATCAAAAAAGATGTATTGCGTGTTGAAATGACAACAGAAAAAAATACAGAATCGATTGATGCATTTACTATTTATTTTGAGGATTCAAATATGAGTGCGAATCTGATTTTTATATGGGATGATTTTAAAGCCATTTTACCCATTTCTAAATAGTGAAAGACATGTTGATACTTGATAATATTCGTTTATAAAATCACTTTTTTATTTCACTGACAAACAAGTCAAATACACAATTTTTAAAAATCTTCAACTTTATTTATGAAACTTGCTACCAAATACATTCATGCCGGTGCAGAACCGGATCCTTCAACCGGGGCTATCATGACCCCAATCTATCAAACCTCTACTTATGTTCAAGAGGCGCCCGGTGTAAACAAAGGATACGAATACGCAAGAAGTCAGAACCCAACCAGAAAAGCTTTAGAAGAGGCCTATGCGCAAATTGAAAACGCAAAATTTGGATTGGCATTTGGCAGTGGTGTAGCTGCTACTGATGCAGTAATTAAATTATTGTCCCCGGGTGATGAAGTGATTGCAGCCAATGATATGTATGGTGGTACTTATCGATTATTTACAAAAATATTTGCCAAATTTGGAATTCTGTTTACATATGTTGATACAACAGAAGTAGAAAATATAAGAAAAGCGATATCTCCCAATACAAAACTTATTTGGATTGAAACACCAACCAACCCTTTAATGAACATAACAGATATTGCAGCAGTAAGTGTAATAGCCAAAGAGGCCAAAGCATTGCTTTGTGTTGACAATACTTTCGCCTCACCTTATTTGCAAAACCCATTAGACTTAGGGGCAGACATTGTAATGCATTCTGCTACTAAATACTTGGGGGGACATAGTGATGTGATTCAAGGATGTTTGATGATGAATGATGCCGATTTGAGAGAACAACTATATTTTATTCAGAAAAGTTGTGGTGCCGTTCCGGGTCCAATGGATTGTTTTTTGGTATTGAGAGGAATAAAAACATTACATATTCGTATGCAGCGCCACTGTGAAAATGGAAAAGTGATTGCTCATTGGTTGCGCAAGCATCCCAAAGTGGCCAAAGTATATTGGTGTGGATTTGAAGACCATCCCAATTACGCCATCGCAAAAAAACAAATGCGCGATTTTGGTGGTATGCTTTCTTTTGAATTAAAAGATGACAGTATGGAAGCCGCTAAAAAAGTACTTTCCTCCACTAAACTTTTCTCACTAGCCGAAAGCTTGGGAGGCGTAGAAAGCTTAATTAATCATCCCGCTTCTATGACACATGCATCGATTCCCAGAGAAAAAAGATTGGAAAATGGATTAAGCGATACCTTAATCAGATTAAGTATTGGTATTGAAGATGCAGAAGATTTGATTGCTGACTTGGAAAATGCTTTCGCTTAAATTTTATATGAAAATCATCTTTTCTTTACTTTTCTGTTTAACCGTTTTTCATGCAAGTAGTCAATCCAAAGAAGCTTGGATCACAAATAAAATTGATAGTCTTATAGGCGCAAAAGCGATACCGGGTATTTTAGTAGGCACCCTTTCAAACGGAATCAAACATTATTATGCAGGAGGATTTGCGGAGGTTTCAAAAGAACAAAAATTTGATTCAACAACACAGATTGAGATTGGAAGTATTACTAAAACTTTTACCGCATTCATTGTTTCAAAAGTATTGGCAGAAAAAAAAATTGATGACACTGCTTTTATTGTAACTTTTTTACCTGACAGTGTAAAAAGGAATCATGCCCTTAGCCAAATTCGTTTTATTCAATTATTAAACCACACTGCCGGTTTTCCCAAACTGCCAAATAACATGGGTATTCCGGCAAACTTTCTTCAACCCTATGTAAATTATAACATCAATCATTTATATAGTTACTTGATAAAAGCCATCCCAAAAAAAGATGGCAAAGTTGAATATTCGAATTTTGGTGCCGGATTGGCCGCCGTTTTAGCAGAAAGGATTTCCGGCAAAACCTATGATCAATTATTAAGAGAAAATATTGCCATTCCCTTTAACATGAAACACACAAGTTTGGTGGCAGATCATAGTAGGCCTATCAGCCTGGGTTATTTTAACTCTCAAACTGCAGAGTATTGGGATATGAATATTTTAAAAGGAGCCGGGGCAATAAAATCAGATCCCATGGATATGCTTACATATCTCGAATATTTTTTAATGCATCAACAAGATGAAATCGTGAAAGATATCACAACTAAGACAGTTTCAATCAATGCTGCCATTGATATAGCCAAAGGCTGGCACATAGTTAACTTACCCAACAAACCTCCCATTGATTGGCATAATGGCGGCACTTATGGGTTTTCTACATTCTGCGCTTTTAACAAAAAGGAAAATAATGCCGTTTTTATTGTAATAAATGCTTTTGGTAAAAATGACATAGCAGATGGTCTGGGTATGAAAATAATGGCTCAAATTCTTTCTTCAAATTAATGCAGGATTATCAAAATATACAAGCTTTTTTAGATGAAAAAGCTGACCTATTTAATCGCAAAATATTTATCAAAGATGATCCTATTTCCATTCCCCATAGCTTTCAAAAGAAACAAGATATAGAAATTGCCGGTTTATTTGCTGCTATTTTTTCATGGGGTAACCGTACCACCATCATTAATAAATCAAAAGAATTAATGGCATTGATGGATCATTCCCCTTATGATTTTTGTCTTAATCACCAACCCACAGATTTAAAATGTCTGGAATCATTTAAACATCGCACATTTAACAGTGCAGACCTGTTATATTTTATTGAATTTTTCAAACATTTTTATTCATCCCACAAAAGTCTCGAAGAAGCGTTCACAAAAAAAAGTAATGTTAAGCGGCCTCACTCAAAAATTTCCCCTCCTTCCCAAGGAGGGGACGATTTGATTGCCAACGGCAATCATATCAGGGGTGGTGTGGAACAGGCACTCATTAATTTTCATGATCATTTTTTTTCACTCGATCATATCCCCCATAGAACCCAAAAACACATTGCCACACCGATAAAAGGCTCCACCTGTAAAAGATTGAATATGTATTTACGTTGGATGGTTCGGAACGATAACACAGGCGTAGATTTTGGTATCTGGAAAAAAATAAAGCCGGCCGATCTTATCTGTCCAATAGATGTACACGTGGCAAGGGTTGCCAAAAAATTAGGATTGTTAACCAGAAAGCAAATTGACTGGCAAGCTGCCGTTGAACTTACTTCATATTTAAGATTACTTGATCCAAAAGATCCGGTCAAATACGATTTTGCTTTATTTGGCCTTGGGGTGATGGAAAAGTTTTGAATAAAAATAATTTTACTTTCAATCATTCTCTTCTAACTGAAATAGTTCTTCTACGCTAATCCCCATTAAATACGCCATTTTTAAAGCTAGTGCAGTTGAAGGAATGTATTTTCCAGATTCCATGGTATTAATGGTTTGTCGACTCACATTTATTTTTTTGGCTAGCTCCTCCTGTGTAAGGCCATGAATAGCGCGTTGAATTTTGATTTTATTTTTCATAGGGATATTTTATTGTGTTGATACAAAACATACCTAAACCTTAGAATGAAGATAAATAGTACAGTAAATAAATTGATGGTCATAATAGTAAAGAAAAGCGTTCCATAACAGAATATAACTGCCAGCAATAATACCGCGTAATTTGCATACACTGCCAATTGCAATGCTTCGAGCCGAAAGAATTGAATGGCTTCATCTTCTATCTTCTCTTTTGAAAATGCAACAAAAAACAAGCTGATGATTAGTCCAATTGCAGCTAATTCATCAGTAAAATTTGTAATGCTAAAATCTAGCCAGGAAACGGTGTAACCCCAACCTATATAGGCAATTCCCAAAGCTAAAAATGGCAAAACCAAAATATAACCCAGTGTTTTAAAATAATAAGGAAGTAATATTTTCTTTTTCATAATTAGTTATTAATTTTAAACAATCAAATGTACAGTTTGTTTTACTTTTTGATAAATAAACTTTACATTTATTGTGAATATTTTAACAATTCATCAAAATAAAAGCTTTCGTTAGATTGTTTTAATTTTATCAAATGTCTGATGAATTACAACCTTGGGAACAATTGTCGATTGAGGATTTGTCCATTTGGGTAAATGAAATGATACTTCGCGATTTTACCGGTCTTCTCAATATTTTATACCGCTTAGATGTTAGCGAAACTAAAATAAGGACCTTATTGGATCAAATGCAAAATGAGGATGCCGGTAACATTATTGCAGCCATTATCGTAGAAAGACAAATTCAGAAAAAGAAATCCAGAGAACAGAATAAAAGAAATTTAGATATTCCGGAAGAAGACAGATGGTAATTTTGCTAACCCATTTTCTTGAAAAGAATTCTTGAATTTTCCTTATTCTCCCATTACAAATATGAATCAATGGCTTCTATGGCTAATGCCAATCGCTCCTCGTAATTTCCACTAATATTTACCCAAGGCGTTTGCTGATTAATTAAGATGTCTTTGTATATATGATAGAGTTCATTTCTAGGACCCTCATTGGGATATTCCCTTAGTTCATCTTTTACCCAAGGCAAATCTGTATTACAAAGTAAATAGAGATCATATTTTCTTTCTACAATTTGATCAAGAATATAAGTGTGACATTTACCCAAAACATATTCACACCAGACTTTCATTACATACATATCAGTGTCAATGATCAAAAAAGGAGTCGAATGAGTAGTACGTAATTTATGTGAATTTACCCAATTGGATTCATCAACTTTTGTCCATTCGCTGAGTAACATACTTGTGTATTCATCTTCTAAAGTCAATTGACCTTTTGCAATGGTTAGCAGATCGTCAAAATCATATTCTTTCCCATTGGTAATTAAATATTCTCTTGCAAACTCAGGACACCATAGCATACCATAATGTTGCGCCAATTGTTCACACAAGGTGCTTTTGCCGGTTGACTC
>JANOVY010000177.1:0-3433 GCA_031417635.1 Bacteroidota bacterium
ATTGATAAAAGAAATGCAACGCCAACGAATATGGTGCCTGATTCTAGAATACGTGCCGCGACTAGGCCAATTGCAGCAATTTCGTTATGACTTTTCAGTACAGGATACAATACAACGGCAGTGCTGATTCCGGCAAGGGCAACGATGATCTCGAGGATACCACCGATGATAACTGGATTGTCAGAATTAGAGCCAATGATATATCCCGGCAGGTGTATTGAACCATAGAGAGCAACAGTGGGTATCGATACAAAGGTTAACAAGTAAAGTATGCCTGCTAAGATTGAGGTCTTTCTCAATGAGCTCATCGGAGCCCGTTTTGTTGACAGGTCATTTCTGTTTGAGTAATTTTTAATAGCATTCATTTGTAATATTTGAAATCTTTAGAAACATTTTTGTTGGTTTAATATGAAAAAACCTTTGCGCAATGAAATATGGTACTTGAATTTCCGGAGACAACTTTACCGTTACAATCATTTCAACTTTTGATTTACCTGAATTTTTAAATACACATATTATATTAACTGAGTAATAGAAGATGAAGCATAGAATAATAAGTATTCGTTGTAAGTTTTTTTTCATCATTACTTTTGATAGGATTGTAGGAACGTAATATTATATACATCCGAAAGTTTAAGATTTATTAATCTTTATGTTTCGCAAGTGGATTTGACTTCCATGGTTTTGAAAAATGTACACTGATCATTACAGCCCGATTATACATTTCCTTGTTATAAGAAATATTGGTTAAACCATAATTGTATCTTATGTCCAACGTAATAGTCCTTTGTTTAAACGGAAACTCAATACCTCCTCCTGCCTGAACACCGGCATCAAAACGCTTATATCCTTCGTTAGTATTGTTAAATGATAGTTTGGTTGACTTGTCATTTATTTTCCAATCACCACTAAGTGTATAAGCAATAGAAGGTCCTGCATTTACATAAAGATTACCAAAATGAAAGCGTGCTAGTACAGGTAATTCGATGGTATTTAAATGAAGCGTTGATTCGCTGTTGGTTAATGGATTATTGGCTTTTAATTTACCTCCCTTCCGCATAAAATATAACTCAGAAACTAGTGAAAAGGAGGATGTGATTCCTGCCTGAAATGATGCTCCGGCCTGTATACCGTTATTTGATTTCTTATAATCATCCAGGCTGCTGTTTGCACCACCGTAGTTGATGTTTGTACTAGCTACATTAATCATAAGATCAAAGTAGGTTTTTGCAGTTTTCCTGCCTTCGTTTACGTTGTTTGACTCAGAGGATTGAGTTTGGCCAAATGTGGTGGCTGAAAGGAAAATCATACTCATGATAAATCCTGTTTGTATTACTTTTTTCATAATTCTTTTTT
Source organism: Bacteroidota bacterium (assembly GCA_031417635.1). Taxonomy (GTDB): domain Bacteria; phylum Bacteroidota; class Bacteroidia; order Chitinophagales; family Chitinophagaceae; genus Sediminibacterium. The sequence continues at coordinate 1,357 of JANOVY010000177.1, forward strand.
TTAGTTGTTCATATTTGATTTACTAAAGTAAAAGTATATGACTAAGTGAGGGCCTGCAATTCAGCTATGCAAAGCGGGCGGAAGTGTCTGCAAATGGTTGTTTTTAATCTTCCAAATTATAGCAGAATTATGGATTTCTGTTAATCAGTTAAAAGTTATCATATTCTGTTTACCCAAATGCAAAAGAAGCAAGAAACCCAATAAACAAATAACAACAGCCTGAATAGTTCCTTCTGGCCCAAACTGTCCACCGGTTACCCAATAATTTCCTGTGACTCGCGAAGTAAACAAACTGCTTGTATTTTCATTGCCCAAAGTAATTGCTCCGAAGATTCCTGATTGCATGAAATTCCATGAAAAATGAATAGCAATTGGAAACCATAAATTACGGGCATAAATATAGGCGGCTCCTATTAATAGTCCTCTTTCAATGCCCACGCAAAGAGAAGATAAAATTGTACTGTTTGTGTTAGCCAAATGCAAAACACCAAAGATTATTGCAGAAATGATAAGCGATATATAGCTGCCAAACTTTTCCTCTAAAATACGAAAGATAATTCCCCTTATAAGTATCTCTTCAAATATAGCTACAGAAAAAGATATCGTAAAAGGAAGAATCATATTGGACACAGGGTTAACAGAAATGATTGTGAAATCTCCGGCAATCACCATGACCACTATTGTGATGCTTTGCAGGGCAATTCCAATTGCACTACCAGTGATTATATATTCAGTAGCGCCCTTAATGGAGAGTTCATTGATATCCCTTTTCTCTAATCGAGTAAATAATAAAATATAAGTGCCAATCACCACTGCTGAAGCAATAATACCTTTTATCAGGTTACGATAATTCTTCTCAAGTGAAGTCCATTCCAATATTTTCCCAACTACCTGCTGCGCAAGGATAAAAGCGATAAAGCAGACTAACAAACCCAGGATGATCCTTGCTATATAAAAATGCAATATTTTGTAAAGTATAGATTCTTTTTTCATTTTATTTATTGATATTCATTTCTTCAAATACACTTCCGTCATAGACATAAATTTTGATAGTTGAGTATTGATCATTTTCATCATTAATAAATTCAATTTGGGCCTCTTTATGTAAGTATGATGCTATTTGTAAAGCCTTATCCGGAAAAATGTAATGCCTAGACAAACTATCACAAATTGAATTGATGAATTGTTTGGTATTCACTTGCGCAAAAACAGATTGAAATATTAATAAAATCAGTAAGGCTAAAATGCTTCGTAATTTTTTAATTTTCATGGATTTGTACATTAATATGAAACTGATTATTCTCGCAAAACATTAATTTTTATAGGACCATTAAATTCAAAGCCTTTTATTCTTTCAACTAATAGATTCCAGTAAAATGTCGAGATTCAAAAAAGAAAGGCCTATGATGTAAAAGAAAAGGGGACAATACCCCTTTTCTTTTCATGCTAAAAAAATAATTTTCAGTACTACCGTAAAATTGTTAGCGCAAAAGATGAATTAATTGTTAATCTGTGTATTGGTATTTAAGTAAATAATTCATTGATTTCGTTAGTGATTTATCTAAGTCAGGCTTTGGTTTTCATTTCAGTAAGTAAGGCATATCCGAGGCAAACAAACGAAATACCCATCGGAACTGCTACAAAGCGTTGGATATGATGTGGCAATAATGCTGCAGTTGGTGATACAAGAGCTGTCACTGAAAGTAGTATTGCCGGCCAGCGTGGCAATATGTTGGCGCGAAAAGTAGCAATGCCAAAGAGAATACCTCCCACTAAATAACAAATGCCCACAAAAATGTATACAGTACTGATCGCTCCGATGTTCATATTTCCCGGATGGCCATTTCCTAAACCAAGCGCACTAATCACAAAATCAGGTGAGACGTCCGCTAGGGGTGGAAGTATCAATAGTTCTGCGAAAACAAAACCTGATTGCAATGCCCAAGAGAGACTCAAGAGGATTGCTCCTATCAATCCAACCCAACCAATCTTATGCGCCTGCCTGATATAAAAGCCAGCAATGCTGATAAGGAAAAGGAAAGTCATTATGAGCTTCAGGGAAATTATCATTTTCCAT
>JANOVY010000178.1:0-20942 GCA_031417635.1 Bacteroidota bacterium
GTCAAAAGTCAAAAGTCAAAAAGAGGAAATACAAACTAAAAGAATCGCCATTTTCGCTTCTGGGGCGGGTTCCAATGCTGAAAAAATCATAGTCCATCTTAAAAATCATTCCACCATCGAAGTTGCGCTGGTTGTTTGTAATAAACCGGGGGCAGGTGTTTTGGAAATTGCTGCTGCAAATCATATTCCAATATTACAAATAGAGAAAGATGTTTTTTTTAAGGGGGACGCCTATGTTTCCTACTTAAAAGAAAAAGGGATTGATTTTATTGTTTTGGCAGGGTTTTTATGGAAGATACCTGACTTGCTTATTGCTGCCTACACTAAAAAGATCATAAATATACATCCAGCTTTGTTGCCTAAATATGGTGGCAAAGGCATGTATGGGATGCGGGTACATGAGGCAGTGATTGCTGCCGGCGAAAAAGAATCGGGTATTACGATACATTATGTGAATGAATATTTTGATGAGGGGGAACCTGTGTTTCAGACATCTTGCCGGATTGAGGAAAATGAAACACCTGAGACTTTGGCGGATAAAATACATGTTTTAGAACACGCTCATTTCCCGGCAATCGTTGAAAAACTAGTGTTATTATCCTAAGAAAATAAGTACCTATTTTTTTTCTATCCCAAATGCATAGGTAGTGTTCAATTAATTGGCCAAATTTTGGCTACTTATTTTCTTTTCGGATTTGCGTGAAAACTTTGCTTTCTTCGCATGCTAAATAATTCCGGATGCTATGAAAAGGACCCTGATTACTTTAAATGCCTTTGCCAAGCATATGATCCTGTTGTTAAGGCCACATATTTTTTTAGGTTTTTTAGCAAAGCCATTCCTGTTTTTTTCTAATGTACTCAGTCTCTCAAAATGGATATCCAAGCAACCAAAAAATGTTTTATTCAATGATTTCTTTACGCTAAAAAGAGATTATCATAAACGGTACCACTTATACCAACATGTGGTTGATACGCAACAACTGCAAGCAGAAGCCATTGATTATTTAGAATTTGGTGTTTGCGGCGGGCAGTCGTTTGAATGGTGGCTGAAATCGAACAAGCACCTTGATTCTAAATTTTATGGCTTTGATACATTTGAAGGACTGCCCGAAAACTGGGGAGCTTTTTTTAATAAAGGCGATATGCATGCCGAAGTTCCTCAATTAACAGATCATCGTGCCGAATTTATCAAAGGATTGTTCCAGCAAACCATTCCGCCATTTTTACAATCCCATGATTTACGAAATAATAAGCGCAAAGTTTTACACTTAGATGCAGATTTATTTTCATCAACACTTTTTTCGTTATCCATGCTCTTTCCCTATTTGAAAAAAAATGATATCCTATTTTTTGATGAGTTCAATGTACCCACGCATGAATTTTTTGCATTAAAGATTTTCACTGATGCCTTCTACATTCAGACAGAATTGATTGGTGCTGTAAATAATTATTATCAGGTGGCTTTGGTTGTGAAGTGAGGATGGTTTGGGGTTTGGCGTTTGGGGTTTGGGGTTAAATTATTACTCAAATAAGAAACGCCATTCTCAAACTCCAAACTCCAAACTTTTCTCCCCCCCTTGCATTTTCCAAAAAAAAGTGTAAATTTTGTACCTACAAGCTCTTTTCAGGTAATAGCATAAGAACGGCCTTATATCGATTTCATTTTTTAGTCTTTTATTAATTAACTGTTGTGCTGAGTAAACATAGGAGGATCATAGGTTAAGAATTAGGGCAGATAGGGTAAAACGTATATGCCCTTTGGGTTTCCTATGAAACTATGTGTTTATAAAAGCTTCAAAGTATAGCATTCATTGCAGCTTATTTATCTCTTAAACAGTAAATAGCACAACACATTATTCACTTATTAAATTTAATTGTATGCTACCTATTTCTTCTACTTATCGGTACGATTTATCTACCCGGGGAATTCTTGGTGGATTATTTGTAGGCATTGCCGCAACCATCATTAACCTGGCTTTTGATTTAATTTACCGCAAGATCACCGGTTATGAATTTGCTGAGTATATCAATATCAATACCATCATTTTCTTTACCATTCCAACCATGGTGGTAGGTGGAATTGTATATGCTGCCATTTTAAATTATGTGAAAAAAGGTGTGATAGTATATATGGTGCTGGCTGCTGTTTTAACCACAGTGGTTGCTTTTATACCACTTGGCCCTAATATGTTACCCAGTGGTGAGGCCATGCCTGCCAGTGCACGTGGACTAACCCTGGGTATAGAAATCATTACCGGCATATTGGGCACTTTTGCATTGCCCTATTTTGCTGAACATCCGGCTATTTGGGGGGATTGATACCACCCGGGCCCCCTCAAAACTACTTTGTACCCACCTATTTTCTCTCTTACCCATCTTAAGAGAAGATATCATCTGCCTATGGTCGAAGTTCATTTCGAACTTCGAATACTTCTGTGATTGATCATTTGTATCGCAAGGTTCGCAATGAACCGCAGGGGACGCTATAAAATCATGTAGCGATTTAATTATACGTTAGAGACGCAAAATAGATACACACTTTTAGTAGATTAATCAATTTATTGACTAGCCGGAGGCTAGTGGATAGTCGTCACTCGGCGGAGCCGAGCGACTATAGTTGACGTTTTTTGACAGTATTTGAGTGTGTCAGGGATACATCCGCCCATTCTACGGCAAACCAAGTCCTCTTTTGTAGTATGATGAAATATAGTTAAAACATAGATAAAAGATAGATAAGCCAGATCTAAAAGGGTGCTATAAGATCATTTAGGGCTCAAGAATCCGATAGGGGCTCAAAATAGGGGTACACAATTGAAAATGTGGGTATTCAATATCCCGGATGGTTGCGCGAAAGCTTCCGGGTAGATGCAAAGGGGGCATTGGGATAATATATTATTTTAATTTGTTTATTAGTGATTTGTTGCTGAACTTGATTGTTCAAATATTTTGCTATGCACATAAAAAAAATCGTTGCCCTTATATTATTCATTTTCTCGATTGAGATTTCCATAGAAGCACAATCGAACAGCAAACCTATTTTAACGGTGGGTCTTCCTGAAAAAAGCAATGTTTCTTCTGAACGATTAAAAAGAATAGACAATTTAATACAACAATACATTGATAGCGGTTGGATTGCAGGAGCTACTGCCATTGTTGCCAAAAATGGCAATATTGTTTATCACAAAGCCATGGGGTTTGATGACAAAGAAAAAAATAAACCCTTACAGAAAGATGCTATTTGGCGGATTGCTTCACAAACCAAAGCCATTACCAGTGTGGGTGTAATGATGTTATTTGAAGAAGGAAAATTATTATTAGATGAACCCATCTCAAAATACATTCCGGCTTTTCGAAAACCAACTGTGTTGGATAAATTTAATAAAGCCGACTCTAGTTTTACAACCATCCCTGCTAAAAGAGAAATTACCATTCGCGATTTATTAACGCACACATCAGGCATTGGCTATGCACAAATTGGCAGTGAAACCTTTAACGCAATTTATGGTAAAGCAGGTATTGTGGGTGGTATTGGTCTGAAAGGCGGTTTATTAAAAGACAATATTCTTAAACTGGCTACCTTACCCCTTACCCATCAGCCGGGTGAAAGATTTACGTATGGATTGAACACCGATGTGTTGGGCTATTTAATAGAAGTGATTAGTGGAATGAGTTTGGATAGTTACTTTTCTAAAAACATCTTTATGCCACTGGGCATGAAGGATACTTATTTCTACCTACCCAAAGAAAAGCAAAACCGTTTGGCCATGTTGCACCAGGAAGACGAAACCAAACACGTAATGAATACACCGGAAATAATTAAAGTAAATGGTACTTTTTATCGTGATTATCCGATTTTAGATGGCGGTAGTTTTTATTCCGGTGGCGGCGGACTCGTTTCCACTACCTTGGATTATGCCATTTTTATGCAAATGCTATTAAATGAGGGTGAATACAATGGCAAGCATTTACTAAGTAAAAACACAATTCGCCTAATGACGATGAACCAGATTGGTGATATCAATATGGGACGTGGGGTAAAATTCGGTCTGGGTTTTCAAGTGATCACAAACGATGATCCTTCGAGAGCTACCGTTTCACCCGGTACTTTTAGTTGGGGTGGCATGTTTGCATCCAGTTATTGGATAGACCCTAAAGAAAAAATAGTGGCACAATTTGTATTACAGCAATATCCTTTTAGTCATGGGGAGTTGGCGGAGAAGTTTAAGGTGGCGGTGTATCAGGCGATTCAATAGTTTGTGGTTTGTAGTTTGTGGTTTGTGGTTGTGTATAGTTGAGGGTTCATGGTTAGAGCTAGATTAACCAAAGATTATAAACCTATCACAACCACAAACTACAAACCATAGACCACAAACCTTTCCCCCTACCCCGGCATTCTAGAAATGTATTTTTCAATTTCCTTCACTTGATCCAATACTTGTTTGGTTTTGGGTTTGCAGGCTTTGGCTCTGCGGAAAAAATCTTTGGCGGCTTTGAATTCTCTTTTGTTCATAAAAATCTGACACATACTTAAATAAGCAACTGCCTCACTTTCTTTATCAGAAATGCCTGCACGAATGGCTGCGCGGATATAGGCTTCGCCTTGTTTTAAATCGCCCTTTTGCATAGCCATCATTCCCAATTGCAATTTATTGGCACCTTCTGCTTCAGGCATGGGCGAACCTAACTCACCACTTTTTTTGAGATGTTTTTCGGCACTGTCGAAATCCTGTTTCATCATGGCCAGATTACCCAAAATGGTATAATAGGTGGAACGAACAGGTTTGTACAAAAGACCGGGATACCAAATCGTTTTGAGTATTCTTTCTACTTCTTCAATATTGCCCGCTTCCATGGGTTCTTGAATCAGGCGCATGGGGCCGATAAAGAAATGACTGGCAATGGCAATGACTGCAATAAAATACAATATAAAAGATGGCCAAAAGCCACTAATGATATTCACAGTAACAGCTAAAGCAATAGCCAGCAAACCTAACCAGAAACGAAACTTGATCAATACATTATAAAACTTCATACTCAATTTTTGAGAGGGGCAAAGATAGAGGGAAAAGTCGATAGACCATAGTCTATAGACCATGGCTCATTTCTCCCAACTATGTATCATGCATTTTTTCCTACTATCGACCATGGACCATGGACTAACTCAGTTCTTCGCATCATTCACCTCTATCCAATATCCATCCGGATCGTTTACCCAGATTTGTTTTACGCCATCTACCCGGGTAGTGACTTCTCCTTTGATGCCTTTTGAATTAAAATAGGGGATGTTGAGTGCTTTTATTTTTTCAACAAAAGCCATTGTTGATGGCACGCTATAACAGTGATGATTATTTAAATAATATTCTTTGGGTTTCTCAGCACCCTGAATTACATGCAAGGCTACACCCGGCGCAATGGAATACCAAATATGCTTTCCATCATGAAAAGGTTCCGGAATAGTATCCAGTTGGAAAACGTCACTATAAAATGCACGGGTTTTCTCTAGGTCAACCACGTAAATGGCTACATGGTTAAGAACGGCTTTGATTTTAGTAGACTGGGCTTGGGTGGGGGTGGTAGTTAAAATGGTTAAAAGGGTTAAAGTGGTTAAAAGGGTTAAAAAGAGGGGGCATCGTTTCATAGCGCATATTTTATTGGTTGAAAATAGGTAAGAAATGCAGGATATGAACTGATTTATTTGGCAGAAAGCCAAAAACCGGCAAAAGGGATAAAGGGCGAATAGGAGAATCTGTTATTTTTGCAGCCCTGAAGAGGTTTGGGGTTTGGAGTTTGGGGTTTGGAGTTGTAAGCAAGAAGATGGCTTCGTCATAGCTTCACTCATAACTCCAAACTCCAAACTCCAAACCCCAAACCTTTTTGGTCCCGTAGTTCAATGGATAGAATAGAAGTTTCCTAAACTTTAGATGTGAGTTCGATTCTCGCCGGGACCACTTTTTCCTTAAAACCCTTACTCAATAGGGGTTTTGTTGTTTTGGGATGTTACCTTAATATGATTTAATTGTGTTATTTGTGTAGCAGACTGTGCAGCAGATCTAATTCTTACACCGTATTATTATAAAAGGGGTTTTGTTTTGTAATCTCAATTAACCAGGTCTTTTACAATCCGGTTTTTTACTATCTTCAAAAGTCTGATTTTACAAAAATTAAAAATACCCTCACATGAAATATACCCTTTATATTCTTGCAACCTTACTTTTCCTGCAACCTGCCTCTTCTCAAAATAAAGAAGACAATAAGAACCTGTCTGATCTCTTTAAAGCGTATACAGAAGATACCTACCCGCTATTTCCTATGAGGGCTACCCAAAATGGTGACCTGCGGTATAATGACCTGCTGCCGGTAACATTTACAGATTCGTATAATGCAAAACTGAAAGATCACTATACACGGTACCTGAGCCGGTTAAAACAATTTGACAGGAACACATTAAACCAAAACGACAAGATCAGCTACGATATCTTCCAATACAATATGGAAATGGCGTTGGAAGGATTAACGTTGAAACTAAATCGGATACCGTCCAACCAATTCAATTCATTTGAACTGAGCATGGGGCAGCTGGGAAGCGGAACAGGTGGCCAACCCTTTAAAACAGTGAAGGATTATGATAACTGGCTAAGCAGGGCCAAACAGTATGTTGCCTGGAGCGACAGCAATATCGTTTATTTTAAAAAGGGAATGGCCGAGGGTATTGTATTACCCAAAGCTTTGGTGGTAAAAATGATCCCACAATTAAAAGCTTTGCAAAAAGATGATCCAACTGCCAGTGTGTTTTATGGCCCCATTAACCTGTTTCCGAAAAATTTTTCTGACGCTGATAAAAAACGTTTAACAGAAGAATATAAAAACCTGATCACGCTGTATATCAACCCATCCTACAAAAAGTTGGAAACATTTATAACTGATGAATACCTGCCCAAGGCAAGAACTACGCATGGCCTAAGCGCACTGCCGAATGCTGTACAATTATACGACTATGCCATCCGCAGTTCAACCACTACCCGCAAAACACCCGATGAACTTTTTAACACAGGCCTGGCTGAAGTAAAACGCATCCGTACCGAAATGGAAAAAGTAAAAGAGCAGGTAAAATACAATGGCTCTTTAGAATCATTTTTTACCTATACGAAAACAGATCCGCAGTTCTTACCCTATAAAAATGCAGAAGAAGTATTGGTTGACTACCGGGCCATTCAACAAAAAATTGAGCCCTACCTCAACGCTTTGTTTACCGTACGCCCTAAAACAGCTTTTGAAGTACGACAAACAGAATCCTTTCGTGCAGCAACGGCTGCAGCCCAATATAATGCTGGTTTAACCGATGGTTCCCGCCCGGGTATTTTTTATGTACCCATTGTTGATGCAACCAAATACACTACAGCCAAAGAAAACCTTTTTATACACGAAGCCATTCCTGGACATCATTTTCAGGTGATGTTGCAAAGGGAGAATGAACATTTACCCGAGTTCAGACAGAACGGTGGATTTAGCGCTTATTCAGAAGGATGGGCATTGTATTGTGAAAGTTTGGGCAAACAATTGGGTTGTTATACAGATCCCTATCAATATTTTAATGCATTGGGTGGAGAGATTCACCGCGCTATCCGCTTAGTGGTTGATGCAGGTTTGCACGCCAAAGGATGGACGAGGGAACAGGCCATTGATTATATGCGGAACAATGAAGCAATTACCGAACAGGCTGCCACTGCAGAAATAGAAAGATATATGGCTATACCGGGGCAGGCACTCAGTTATAAAATTGGTGAATTAAAAATTCAGGAGCTTCGCAAAAAATACCAACAACAATTAGGTAACCAGTTTACACTGTCTGCCTTTCATGAAGCGATTTTACAAGATGGCGCATTACCGTTGTCTATATTGGAAATAAAAATGGATGCATGGGCTGCTAAGGGAGGTAAATAGTATATAGGTATTGAGAATTTAGGACAATAAAATTTCCGCCGGGACCACTTGACTCACCCCTGCCCCTCTCTGCTGCGCAAAGAGGGGTTTGTTGTTATTAGTGTGTAATAGAATAAATTACTGGTTGTTGGTCGGCGACCGACAACAGCGGGAGCCAACAAAAATTGTTACAAGACAATAGTTCATAATTAACTTTATCAGGAAATTATATTTACCGATACAGAACAAAAATAAATGCACCCATAAAATGAAAACAAAAACAATTATTCTTACAGCCATCTTCCTGGGTATTGTAACCGTCATTCAATGGATAGGGGCAGAAAATAAGTACCATCCCGAATTTCGTGAAAAACTTAACAACAACGGAATGGTGTATGCCTATCCGCCCGGTGTGGGGATCTTAACAAAGTCTAAAAATTGTTTATCGTGTCATGTAAACAATGGTTCATGGGGTGATGAAGAGAATAACATTATTGACATTCTTGATAATGTAACTAAAAAGTCATTTCGACAGGAAGACGGAAGTTTTTTGATAGAAGTAAAAAGGTTTGATTCTAAAACCGTTCTTACCGTTATCGGAAGAAAAAATGATGAAAAATCAGAAATGCCTTACCGCAATGCATGGACATATATTGATCCCAAAACAATAGAAACGAATTCGTTTTCAAAATTTGCTCCCGGATGGGAATGCAATTTACAATTGTCCTGTCGTGTTGTTGGTGACAAACTAGAAGGCTATGACAATGCAAAAATCACCTCTTTACCGATGACCATTCGACCTGCAGATGCTGCCCAAAATGCAGAACTTTCATGGCAGATCATGCTTACCAAAGGAGAATCACAAAAAGGAAATGCTAAAGAAGGGATGAAAGGAAATTATTTTGAAAGAAAGGTGAAACTGAAAGTAATTAATTAATCTAAAAAAGTCTAAATAACTTCAAGACTTACAAGAAGCAAACACTATGATCAGGATTCCTTTTGAAGAGTTGAAAGCCACTATTAAATCTGCTTTTTTGATAGCCGGCATGACAGATGAAAAAGCAGATATCTGTGCACAGATACATACTGAATCAACCTGTGATGGGGTTGCCTCACATGGTATTAATCGGGTACAAAGATTTGTAGAATATATCCATGATGGCTTAATAGATATTGATGCAGAACCCACACTGGAATTGAATTTGGGGGCAATGGAAGTGTATAATGGTAATATGGGCCCTGGTATTTTAAATGCATTATTTGCTATGAATAGGGTTACGGATATAGCGAGTAAATCCGGGCTTGGTTTGGTGAGTTTAAAAAACACCACACACTGGATGCGTGGTGGAGCTTATGGGTGGCTTGCAGCTTCTAAAGGGTTTATTGGGATCTGCTGGACCAATACTGAATCCTGCATGCCTGCCTGGGGTGCAAAATCTGAAGGGATTGGCAATAATCCATTTGTGATGGCTATACCTAGAAAAGAGGGACCAATGGTTTTAGATATGGCCATGTCGCAATTCTCCTATGGTAAGGTTTGGGGTGCCAGGGATAGAAATCAGAAACTACCTTACCAAGGTGGTTTTGATGCAGAGGGCAATCTTACAGATGACCCTGCCATCATTTCTGTAACCAGACGCATCTTACCCATGGGTATGTGGAAGGGTTCCGGTTTTTCTATGATGTTGGATGTAATTTCTGCATTACTAGCAGGTGGAAATACAACAGTAGGTATTGATAAAATAAATAAAGGCAGCAGTGGGAGCAGTAACCAGATCTTCATAGCTATCGATCCTTTAAAAATTAATTCGCAGGAATTTATAGAAAACGCAGTTGAGGAAACCATTGCTCAAATAAAAGCTTCCGTACCTGCTAAAGAAAACGGTGAAATCTTTTATCCCGGAGAGCAATCACAAAAAACAAGAATGGAAAATAGGAAATTAGGCATCCCGGTTGATGAGCCTGTTTGGGCCATTGTTAAAGAACTGGCTACTAAAAAATAGCTTAAACCAAAGCATGAAAGCATTATGCGTACAATCGCCTCACCATCTCGTTATTGAAGAAAGGCCCTTGCCTGAGATTCAGGAAGCCATTTCAAAAACCTACTACTTGCAAAATACAATAATGACAATTGAGATTTAACATTCATTTTTCTTAATATCTTCTACCGGAATTTTATTCTTTTTCTGCATGTGTTATTTTAGTACTGATCCTAATTCGAAGTAACTCCGCTATCGCATCTACCGTTAATTTCCCGGTCGTTTTTATTTCTTGAGGGATATGTGCCAATGATTTTTTCTTAGCAATCACTCGATGAAGATCATATTTTGCTTCAGCGGGTCCGATAAGCATTAAAAAAATAGCTTCTGCTGAAATATTTGTCATCACATTCTTCAAGTAGTGATGCATTTGTTCATGATCTTTGTTTTCCATTTTTTTGCTAACATCTAAAGTTGTTTTCTGATAACGAATCTTATTGGTTGTTTCTCCACTAAATCTTTCACGGGGTTCTATTGTTGAAAGTATGGTTTCTGAAGACACAATACCTTTCTTGTCTCTGCTTACAATGATTGCTTTTTTATGATCTAGCCAGATAGCATAACTGATATTTTTCCTAAATTTCTTTTTCATATGATTTCTATTTATTGCTTAACAAAGGTTACAACAGATTCGATGGATAATCTATGATTTTTGTCATCTTGCACATAGGGTTGTTTAGATACTATCGTCTTTCAAGTTGCAAACACTATTGTTATTTGGATTTGTTTTCTACTTGTAAGCGAACCGGAAGAGATAGTTTACATGTGCTTTATTTTTGTTCAACTGTTTTCAGTAACTTTCCTTTGATCATGCAAATCATTTAAATATGAAGAACTTATTATCATTCCTTTTATTGTTGCACGCTTCGTTACTGTTTGCACAAGAACATACTGCCAGTTATCAATATCAACCCCCTTCAGATTCACTAGTGCGACAGAAATTAGCCGAATGGAAAAAAATAAAGTTTGGTTTACTGATGCATTGGGGAACCTATAGTCAATGGGGGGTGGTGGAGAGTTGGAGCATTTGCCCGGAAGATGAAGGTTGGACACAAAGGAAAGGCCCCTTTGCTGCAGATTGGAATACCTATCTAAAGGCGTATGAAAATTTGCAGACCACTTTTAACCCTATCAAATTTAATCCTGAAAAATGGGCTGTCGCTGCAAAAGAAGCCGGAATGAAATATGTTGTTTTTACTACGAAACACCATGATGGATTTTGCATGTTCGATACCAAACAAACGGATTATAAAATTACCGGCGCAAAATCACCATTTGCTTCCAATCCAAAATCGAATGTGGCCAAAGAAGTATTTGATGCATTTAGAAAGAAAGATTTTATGGTAGGCGCCTATTTTTCTAAACCTGATTGGAATACGGATCATTATTGGTGGAAATATTTCCCGCCAAAAAGTCGAAATGTTTCTTACGACCCTGTGAAATATCCCGAACGCTGGGATGGTTTCATACAATTTACCTATCGCCAAATTGAAGAGCTCATGAAAGATTATGGGAAGATGGATATATTATGGTTGGATGGTGGATGGGTTCGTCCATTTAGCAGTATCGATACTGCCGTAGAATGGCAAAAAACCATTCCTTATAACCAAGATATCGATATGCCGCGAATAGCCAAAATGGCGAGAACCACACAACCCGGCTTACTAGTGGTTGACAGAACGGTGCATGGAGAATATGAAAACTATGTAACGCCGGAACAACAAGTTCCTGATGCTTATCTGCCCTATCCTTGGGAAAGTTGTATCACGCTGGGAAATTCCTGGTCGTATGTGCCCAATGATCAATACAAATCGTCCCGAAAGATTATTCATATGCTTACGGATATCATCAGTAAAAATGGTAACCTATTGCTTAACATAGGTCCGGGCCCGGATGGTGAATGGGATCCAAATGCCTATGACAGATTGAAAGAAATTGGCAAATGGGTACAAAAAAATGGAGAAGCCATTTATGAAACAGAGGCTGACCCTAATTTACCCAAACAGGGTAACTGGGTTTTTACAAAAAAGAAAGATTGTATTTATGCAATTTATCAAATAAGCGATAAGGAAAAGATGGGAACAGAATTTGTTTTACAAGGCGTTCCTTTTAACAAGATTTCTAATGCTAATTTGGTTGGCTTTTCACAAAAACCTGTCTATACTATCAAAGATGGAAAATTGATTTTGAAGATAGATGCAACAATTGTAAATGAAACACTAGAGGCGCTTGTTTTTAAATTAATGTTTTAATAATCATACATTACTTAGCATATATTTCCATCAAAAAAATCTAAGCGGCTGTTTGCGTTAATTAAGGTAATTCCCTGTGGCTCCGAAAAAATATCCACACTTTTCGGCTTCGCCTTTAATTGAGGTTTTTTTCACCGCAGAGCGGCAGAGAAGTTGAGTTTTCACAGAGAAATCAATATATAACAACCACATCCCCAATTAAAAATAATTAACTGACTAGTTTCTAAGCTGCTTGTGAATTAGCCTGATTGTTGAAATAGAAATAAAATTGTTTATTTATTCACCAAAAAAAATAGAAGAAAAGTAAACAAAATTCGCATTTAGAATTATTTAACAACCTTTCAAAAACAATTTGCTTTGGTAAGATGTATTATATGTCTAAACTAAAAAAATGAAAATGAAATTTTTAACAATGCTGCTTATTTGCGGCACACTTTCTGCCTCAGCACAAAATACAGTAGTTGATATTGCTGTAGGTTCAAAAGATCATACTACTTTGGTAGCTGCTGTAAAAGCTGCTGATTTAGTAGCTACTTTACAAAGTGTCGGTCCTTTTACCGTTTTTGCTCCAACAAATGCTGCATTCGACAAATTACCAAAAGGTACTGTTGAGTCTTTATTGAAGCCTGAGAACAAAGCTACACTTGCTAAAATCTTAACTTACCATGTAGTAGCCGGTAACTTAGATGCAGCTGCAGTTGTAAAAGCGATTACTGATGCAAAAGGTAAATTAGTAGTGAAAACCGTTAGCGGTGGAACCCTTACTGCCACTATCAAAGATGGCAAAGTTATTCTAACCGATGAGAAAGGTGGAAAAGCAACTGTTGTTGCTACAGACTTGAAAGCCGGAAATGGAATAGTACACGTTATTGATGCAGTTGTTCTGCCTAAATAATATTACAATTGATAAAAATAAAAAAGGTTTGATCTTAATCGATCAAACCTTTTTTATTTAGCACTTTCCTTTATAAAGCGTTATCAAATTGAAGTTTTTCTTCTGCTGTTTTTTTGGATGATTTTCCAAAGAGGAAATTAACACCTATATAAAAAACTTGCGCATCTCTGCTATTAATGCCGGTTTGTTGGAGGTAAGGTGTTTGTAATGTAGATTTTTGTTGCAATGTTTTAAATATATCACTTAAAGTGATTGTAATAGACAATTTATTATTCAACAAATCTTTTCTGGCGCCTATATTGGTTACAAATGTGGGGTACAATAACCCTTGCACAGTTTGTCTGGCAGACCGATAGATACAGCTGAATTGCAACATGGTAGTGGGATTAAACGTAATACCCCCATTAAAATTAGCACTCATTGAAAAGATTGAATTATTATTCACAGTTCCCAAGCCTCCTGTATTGATGGTATTGTAAAAAATATTCGTACTCAAATTGGAAGTAAACTTTTTGCCGGGCTTAGCAGATATAATCAATTCCAAACCTGCTGATTGGTCATTGGATAAGTTTTCTTTGGTAGTTAACAAAACGGAATCATTGATTGGCTTTACCAAAGAAGTAAATCCATTGTATTTATATCGATAAAAAATACTAGGCACAATAGAGAATACCTTATTCTTCCACTGATAGCCAAATTCTACAGAATGGATGAATTCAGGTAATAACAAGGGATTTCCGGCTCGTAAATTCAACGGGTCTATGTATTCAGGGAAAGGGTTTAAGTCATCTCCTTCCGGCCTGTTTACCCTTCTACTATAATTCAACTGTAATTCTCCCTTTTCTAATTGATAGGCAAGATGTAGGGTAGGAAACAATTGAAAATATTGATTTTTAATGACCGAGTCAATCGTAACCAGATTGCTGGTGACAAAAGATTGCTCAGCGCGTAATCCCAAAGAAAAGCTAAAAGCCTTAAAACTTTTTAAATAGGTTGCGTAAAAAGCATGTACAACTTGGTTAAACAAAAAACGATTCGAGGTTACTTTATTTTTTACAAACTTGTTCAATAAAGTATCAAAGTTTTCTACAAAAAAATCAATGTCTTGCTGTATAAAAGAACCTGCATATCCTATTTCTAATTTTGCATTGTCACCAATTGGATCTGTATAGTCTAGTGTGATTTGTTGATTTTTTTCAATTTGATTTACCCAGTTATTATCATATACCGTTTTTTTGGGTGGATAATTGTACACAGTGGAATAGTAATTTTTTTCGTCTTCCGACTGTGAAGAAGCGGTTGCTTCGAAACGCAATTCTTGTCCTTCTTTTTTAAAATTGTGTTGCCAAAAGATGGTCATATCTTTTTCTTTTTCCACGGCAGGTGCATTACGTATTCTATCTTGCTGACTAGTAATGACGTTATTACTATTTAAAAAGGTTCTACTTAGCTTGTCATTTCTGGTAAGGCTATTCCGGAGAATACTACCTGACACACCCATGCTATTTAGGTCGTCAAGCGTGTATTCCAATCCTGCTCTAAACAAATAAGACAAGGGTCTGGCTTTTGATCGAAAATTATCTTGATAAAATCCACTTGTTTTACCATTCGCATCAAAATACTGTCGATCTGTATTACTAAAACGATTACGTTCATCTTGTCGAATACTTACTGTTGAAAAAGTATTCAGTTTTGTTGTCTTATAATTTAAAGAAAGGCTTCCGTTGGCCCTTTCTTTGTTACCAATATTGCCAATGATGTTACCATTAAATCCGGCTTTGCTGTTTTTCTTCATTACGATATTGATAATACCTGAAGATCCATCCGGCCTAAATCTGGCAGATGGGTTAGTTATGACTTCAATTCTTTCGATGGTATTTGCAGGAATTTGTTGTAAAACTTCGGCTCTATTTTTACCCATCAGTGGAGATGGCCTTCCATTGATTAAGATTAATACCTGCTCGGAACCGCGTAAACTAATATTTCCCTCAATATCTACTTCTACTGAAGGCACATTTCTTAAAATATCACTTACCGTGCCGGTTTGAGCCATGATATCTTGTGAAACATTGTATACTTTTCTATCAATAGACGTATTTAATAATGCCTTTTTAGCTGTTACACTCACTTCTTTTAATTCATTTCCTGCTTGTTCCATTTCAATGGTTCCGATATTGATAGACATTTGCTGGCTTTCTATTACAAGTTCTTTATCGGGTGCCATGAATCCAATGAAAGAAAATTTGATTAAATAGGTGCCGGCGAGTACACTATCAATGATGAACTTTCCTTTTTTGTCGGAGATGACAGTTTTAATATTCTTAGTTTCTCCTTTAGAGAATACCTGAATACTTGCCAATTCAATGGGTTGACGGGATGATTTATCTATGATAAATCCGGATACCGATAATTTCCCGGATTTCTTCTGAGTATAGGAAACAAAAAAACACAATGAAAAAAAAATAAAGAAAAAGAGTTTCCTATTATACATACAATAAATTCTACTTACAATTGAGTAATTGATTCACTCATGTTTGTTAAATGTACTACTTGATTGAATGGGTTTGGGAAATAGATCTTTCCATTCGGGTGATTTTTCAGTAGTCAATCTAATTATCTTTAATGAATATACAACAAAGCTAAAAGAAGAATTTGGACAGACTCTGAATTTTCAAATACATTTCATAAACACCCTTATATCAAAATATATTTTGAATTTACTAGATAATCCTGTTTGGAATGCATTAAATAGTGAAGACAGCCATTTTAATATGGGTAATGAAAAAGTTGCCTATTTCTCGCCTTCTATTTCACCATTTGTGGGTTTGCCCATTTGGGACGAAGCTATGCAAGAACAATTACACATACAACTACCATTAACGGGTTCTTGGTCTGCTATGATAGCAAAATCAATCATTTTTTCTAACAAATTTGATTTAAGATTTACCACTACGCTGCATCAAATGGTTTGTGAAAAAGAAATTTCTTCATCATACGAAAAAATCAAGTGTCGATTATTAGAAGAAAATGATGTGCCTGCCATGAGAGCCTTAACGGCGATTACCAAGCCGGGGCCTTTCCTGGAAAAGACGATTCAATTCGGACATTATTATGGAATATTTGAAGAAAATAAATTGGTAGCCATGGCAGGAGAAAGGCTGCATCTAAACAACTATACAGAAATTAGTGCCGTTTGTACAGACCCGGAATATACCGGCAAAGGTTTTGCTGCATCCCTTGTATCACTTCTCATGAATGAAATTAAAAACCAAGGAAAGATTCCTTTTTTACATGTAAAAAGCGATAATCAACGAGCCATTGAAATGTATGAAAGACTTGGTTTTACGCATCGTTCAAATATGTATTTCGGCGTGTTTTCAAAGAAATAAGAAAATTAGTAGAAGCAGTTTGCGTAATTAACTTTACTCGGTTATGGGTTGCTGTATTTAGATTTCTCTGCGAAAACTCAGCTTCTCAGCGGCTCTGCGGTGAAAAGAAAAATCAATTCACCGCAGCGACGCAGGGAACGGAGAGTTTACGCAGAGAATCTTTTTAGAATGATTTTATTATCACAGCAGCTTTGTGTTGAATAATTTTAAAAAAGATTAAATGTTATTTGGGAGGTTATTTAATGAGGACTAAAGTTCCTTGCTTAACTACCACAAATCCATCAACATCGGTAAATGTGATAAAATAAACATAGGCACCGCTGGCTTGCACTTCGCCATTATACCTTCCATTCCAACCTTCCGTATACTTTGTAGTTTCAAATATTAATTGCCCCCATCGATTTCGGATTTGCATTCGGTAGTTTGTTAATAAGACAGGAATCAACGGTTTAAAAACATCATTCTTTCCATCTTGATTGGGCGAAAATGCATTGGGAATTTGAATGGGAATACATTTTTCGAACAATACTTTTGTAGAGTCTATTCCCTTACATCCAAATTTATCAACCACTTGTGCAACATACATACCCGGTTGCGAAATGGTTATCGAATTGCCCATGTTTCCGTTACTCCAAATAACCGTATTGAATTGGGAAAGATTGATGGGTAAATTCCTATCTAAACAAACAGTCGTATCCTTCGGCATAAAATTTACGGGTAATTCTTTTACCACTAAATTGGTGGTTGTAATGGAATCACAACCTGCAAATGATTGTAAAGTATCCGTATAAATACCACTGTTGGTTTGTTGCTTACCTGCTGCAAAATATTTCTCCCCTCTACAAATTTGAACATCATATATTTTTTTAACAATGGGATTTACGGTTAAGTTTAATGTTACAATACTATCGCAAGTATTGGCTCCTTTAAAAATGTCTATATAAGTCCCTGAAACCGTATGGCCGGCGTAAGACATCCCATTACAAATAGAAATATTGCTGGTTTTACGAATAATGGATATGGGTTTTACAATCAGTCGAATGGTTCTGATACTATCACAGCCTGCTTGTGTAGAAAGAACATCCACATAAGTGCCGGTTTTGGTATAGCCTAGAAATGAATCTCCATTACAGATAGCTGTATCAATTGTGATACCGGGGGGCTGGTATAGTTTACTAGAAATATTATTAGCATAGTCTTTTTCTATAAAAAGTGCATTTGATAATTGAATAGGTATTTGAACACCATTGTCATTTACGGAAGCGAATAGATTACCCGGATTTATTTTTTTTATTTTATACCGATAGGTTTTTTGTTTTAGTAGAACACTGTCCGATACTTTAAAAACAGGTGCTGCTAAAACAGCACCCGCTAATGTAGGGTCGGCATTATAAAATGAAACCAATAAATTTTTGGGAATAACGCCTCGTTTAAAAGAATTAAAAATGGTAAAATCTATCCATAAACTGTCTTCTTTAGGAGAGCAAGTGATGGTGTTGATAGTGATCGTATAATCATTGGCGGGTGGAACTAGGATATTTATGAAAGCAGTATCCAAACATTGATATTGACTTGTGGCAATAACGCGTTTGGTGATGCTCGTATCTGCAATTAAATTGGGTGCTGCACATGTAGTACAACTTAAATTATTGGGTGCATCCCAAACAAATTTTGAACTAGTTGTTGGATCGGGTGTTGTTTGCGCATTTAGTTTGAGCGTATCACCGGGTTCAAGTGTTGACACAGAAGGTATGGGTAGTACACGAAATCGGAAATTCGAAAAACTACTTGTATTGTTAGAATAGTTTCGTTCTAAGTAAGTTGTATTGGGTAATTTTATGGGAATTGCGGTAGCTGTATCATTTACGACACCATAAATTTTATCGAGTCTTGCATATTTTACATCTAAAATTTGCGTGTATACAGTTCCACAACAACTACCCTTGATGCCATCAGGGTAAATAAATGTATCCCCTATTTTCTTAGCAACAGGCGTTGCGGGATCCGCATCATAAAAAGTAATGGGTATTTTAGCGGCTAAAGGTGCATATCCGAAATTGCAAACATAAAAAGATACACGCACTTTGGTTTGTTCAAAACAATTTACACCGGATATACCTAGAAAAGCATCCGGCTTAGAATCGAGGACAAATATATTCACCGATGTTGTACTATCAATACACGCACCATTTTTGGCAATCAATTTTACCAAATAACTTCCCGGTTCCGGGAACACATAATTAAGGTCGTTGGCATTTCCACCTACGGCATTAGGGGTTAGAAATTGCCTTCCCGTACCTGCACTATTGGTAATTACCCAATCATAAGCAGTAGCACCGGCAGAGTTATTCGTAAACAAAATAGTATCTGCAAAAACATCTAAAAACTTAGAAGCAACTGTTTTTTTATTGTTCGAGAACCTGGCAGTCACTCCACACTTTGTAATGATATAATCAATAGCAGAAGCATAACAACCGGCTGTATTAAATGCCTTCAAGGTAACCTTGTATTTTTTGATATCCGGAAATGTGAAGCTAAATGTTTGTGTGGTTGCTTGTGGCACATCATCCACTAACCACTGATAGTTTGTGGTACCTGGTGCAGCGTTAAAAGTAATCAGGTCGCCGGATTTTGGGTCTGCTTTATCACGAGAAAAAGAGGCAGTTATGTTTTCATTACAAGGTTTTATCAACAAGTCTGATAGTAATCCCAAGTCTGATAGTAATCCTTTTCGTTGGGTCTTAATAGCAGCACGCATTCTTTCAGACTGCCCTTCCGTAAATTGATTACTACAAGCCGTATTCCCATAATCCATGAAGTTGGCAATTTGATCGGTGGTGTCTTTTAGAAAAAACCCATTTGAATAATTGGATAAAGTATCTGTATTACATGAATTAATGGGGCTGTTACAATTAAACGAACCTTTTGTATAGCCATCCGGTGGCGTATCACAAACCCTGTCACCATCCGTTAAACAGTTATTATTGGTACAACTCCCTTCAAAAGTATGGTAAAGACCAAGATAATGGCCCATTTCATGTGCTAGTAATGCACCAAAGCCGGTTACCACAATTCCATCTGTTGCAGACCCTCCCGGCGGAAGTGTAGCGTATCCTCCTGCATTGGTTCTTGTCCAAACGCTGCAACTAAACTCAGCACTAATTTCACCAACAATGTTTTTCACCACCCAAATATTAATATATTTTGCAGGATCCCATTGAACCAAATTTTTTAATCGAATATCCTCATTCGCCATGTTCATGTTTACTTCATAATATGAAGTGACGCGGTTAATCCCTTTTGTATTCCCACCCGCGGGATCTTTTTTGGCAAGCTCAAAACGTATTCTTGTATCAGGCCCCTTACTCGCTGCATAATTTCCTCTTTTACTAAATGCATCATTCAAATCATTTAATGCATTGTTGATTTGCGCATCGGTGATAGTTGAGGGGTTATTATGAATGATATGAAAAACAACCGGAAGTGTTACAGTATCAACAGGATCACCCGGGCCAAATGGTTTCGTGTCTTTTTTTGAGCTAAGAATTTTATTGGCGATCTCCAAGTTCATTTTTCTCTCTCGAGCCACGTAGTCGGCATTGCCTCGCAATTTGGCGATTAATAGATCAGCACTACAATTCATCATGGTAGTACTGTTTTTAGCTAATACAGAATCAATATAATTGGTATAACCTGTTTTATTTTGAGAATGAGAAAGAAAAGGACAAGAGAATAGTATACATACAAGAAACCTTACATAAATATTAGTACATCGATTCATACAGAATTTTCAAAACACACTTTACTAGTAAATAAGATTTTTTACCTTCATGAAATACAAAATTATTAATTATTAGCCTTGCAGAATAGAATATAAAAATCTCTTTGCAAATTTAATAGAGCAGCATCTACTTATTTGCTATCTAATTTATTGTTTAACAATTTTGCCATCTTTCATTACCCAGTTTATATCTTGTAAAACTTCAATGTTTTTAAGCGGGTCTTTTTTAACGGCAATCATATCTGCAAAAGCACCGGGCATAATTTCTCCAATTTTACCTTCTTGTTCAAGTAATGCAGCGGCTGTTATGGTAGCGGTTTGAAGGGCCTGCATGGGCGTTAACCCCCATTCTACAAAATAGCTGAAATCTTTTGCTTGTGGCAGGTTCCAGTCATATCCGCCAATATCAGTACCATACGCCAACTTTACACCCATCTTTATCGCTTTTTTAAAAGTTTCAGGAATACTTTGTTGAAAATATAAATTAATAGGGCTACCCAATTTAGCCCTCCCTTCTGCCACAAACGCATTCACAAACAAAGTTGGACACCAATATATTCCCTTGCTTGCCATTAGTTTCATACATTCTTCATCCATTCCACTTCCATGCTCAATCGTTGTTGCACCTGCATTAATAGCAGCAATAATTCCATCGCGCGTCATTGC
>JANOVY010000179.1:0-14139 GCA_031417635.1 Bacteroidota bacterium
ATGAAGGCGATGATTACCTGTTAAAAATGGTACAGGAAAAAAAGGGCACTGTTGTTGTACTTGCTGGGAATAATCAACTTAAAACGGATTATATATTAAAAGCAGTTCAATCGGGGTTTAATGTATTTGCAGATAAGCCAATGGTAATAAATGAAAAAGGGTTTGTACAATTAAAAAAGGCATTTGCAACAGCAAAAAAAAACAAACTGTTATTGTACGATATCATGACTGAGCGGTATGAGATAACTACAATTTTGCAAAGAGCTTTATCTATGCAGCCCAACTTATTCGGAGTATTGCAAAAAGGAACCGAAGCCGAACCGGCTGTTACAAAAGAAAGTGTTCACAATTTTTATAAATATATTTCCGGAGCAGTATTAACACGGCCTGCGTGGTTTCTGGATGTAGAACAGGAAGGAGAGGGTATTGTAGATGTAACTACTCACCTGGTAGACCTTGTGCAATGGGAATGTTTTCCTGGTAAAACATTGAACTATTTACAGGATATAAAAATAATGAATGCAAGAAGCTGGCCCACTGTAATAACAAAAGAACAATTTGCCGAGCTTACCAAAGTGGCTGACATACCAAACTATTTACAGAAGTATACTAACATTAAGAATGAAATTTCAGTTCTATGTAACGGAGAGATTAATTATACTCTTAAAGGCGTTCATGCAAAAGTATCTGTACAATGGAACTACAAGGCGCCGGATGGTGCAGGCGATACACATTATTCGATTATGCGTGGCACAAAAGCAAACCTTGTTATTCGCCAGGGAGCAGAACAAAATTTCAAACCTACTTTGTATATTGAACCACTTGCAAAGACTCTTGCCTTTGAACAAGAAGTACAGAAAGCGGTTGAAAAAATTAATCTTCAATACAAAGGGGTTTCATTGAAAAAAAATGAAACGGGTTGGGAGGTAATAATTCCGGAATCATTTAAAGAAGGACATGAATCACATTTTGCCAGGGTTACAGAAAAATATCTGAACTATTTATTGCATCATAACATGCCATCCTGGGAAGTACCCAATATGTTGGCTAAGTATTATACAACCACGCAAGCACAAAAGTTAGCGGCTAAAAAATAAAAAATGAAAATAAATCAACTCAAAAGATATTTTATTCTTTCCACTTTTTTAATGGTATGTTCAACACAATTATTTTCACAAACCAAGTCAACCACTTTAGCACAGGGATCATACCGTAACATTTATGAGATGCTTCGAGATGTTCCCGGACTGGATGTAAAGGTTACCAATGGTAAAGCCGGGGGATCCGTGATTGTTCGCGGTACCTCAAGTTTAAAAAATCAACAACCTCCTTTGATCGTTTTAGACGGTGTTATCTTTGGAGGTGACATTTCCACCATTAATGCGCAAGATGTAGATGGAATTTCTGTATTGAAAGATGCAGCTACTGCTTCTGTCTATGGATCACAAGGAACATTTGGCGTAATTCAAATTACTACCAAGAAAGGAAGTAGTGGCGCTTCCCCTGCATCGGTTTCCAATCATAATGAGTCTGCATATACTTATTTTATTGAACACAAAACCAATTTGAAAGTGTTTGGATTGAATGATGAAGTATTGATTGAAGGCATTATTCAAAAACAGGTGGATAGTACACTTGTTTTTCTCAAAAAGAAAAAAGAATTTTTAGTACCCATAAAAAGCATCAAAAAAGTGGAAATGGTGCAAGAATAAACCATTCACTTTTTTATTAATGTGCCTATATAAATACCCTAACACTCACTACATCGTTTTCGTAAATTAATAATTATTTCTTGTGTTGTTTTATACATTAAAAAATATATTCACAATAAATTGATCAGCAATGACGGCAGAAAATATTTTTTCATTAAAAGATAAGGTTGTTGTTGTTACCGGAGGCACCGGAATATTGGGTGGGGCCTTTATTAACGGCATTGCGAATGCCGGGGGTGCAGTGGTTATTTTAGGGCGTAATAAAGAAGTGGGTCAGAAAAGAGCAGATGAAATTAATGCAAAAGGTGGTCAAGCATTGTTTATCGCAGTGGATGTATTAGAAGAAACAGATTTGATAAAAGCGAGAGATATGATTCTTGATCAATTTGGTAAGATAGATGGATTGGTAAATGGTGCAGGTGGTAATATACCGGAAGGTGTTTTACAACCCGATGCGGATATTTTTTCAATGAATATTGAGGGCATGAAAAAAGCCATGGTATTGAATGTTTGGGGAACCATTATTCCTACACAAATTTTTGGGGCAGTGATGGCTAAAAATGGTTCGGGCAGTATTGTTAATATTTCATCTGTCAGTTCTAAGCAAGTGGTGACCAAAGTGTTGGGATACAGCATGGGTAAAGCAGCCGTAGATTGTTATAATCAATGGTTTGCGGTGGAAGTGGCCAATCGGTATGGCGATGCCATTCGTGTGAATGCGATCATGCCCGGTTTTTTTCTTACAGAGCAAAACAGAACGCTTTTAACTCAACCGGATGGTAGTTTCACACATCGCGGAAATTTAGTTGTTCAAAACACACCTTTCAAAAGATTTGGTAAACCGGAAGAATTGGTAGGGGCATTGATTTATTTATTAAGCGATGCTTCCAAATTTGTTACAGGCATGCAATTGGGCGTGGATGGCGGATTTACTGTTTTTAGCGGGGTATAAAAATATTTTTATGAGTTCATTTTTTTTAACAGACCATTTTTTATTGCAAGGCAAAGTTGCTCAACGGTTGTATCACGACCATGTAAAGGATTTGCCTATTATCGATTATCATTGTCATTTGCCCCCGGATGAAATTGCTGCAAATAAACAATTTTCAAATCTTACCGAAATTTGGCTAAAAGGCGATCATTATAAGTGGAGAGCGCTTCGTACTTTAGGCGTCTCTGAAGATTTGATAACCGGCCCGGCTTCTGATGAAGAAAAATTTTTGGCTTGGGCTAAGATGGTTCCTTTAACGGTTAGAAATCCTTTATTCCATTGGACGCATATGGAATTGAAAAATGTATTTGGTATTGCTGAATATTTGGATGAGAAAACGGCACCAACTATTTATAAAACCTGTAATGAATTATTACAAAAAAAAGAATTTACCACCAGAGGACTTTTA
Source organism: Bacteroidota bacterium (assembly GCA_031417635.1). Classification (GTDB taxonomy): domain Bacteria; phylum Bacteroidota; class Bacteroidia; order Chitinophagales; family Chitinophagaceae; genus Sediminibacterium. Next base: position 3,113 of record JANOVY010000179.1, read on the forward strand.
TCTTCTTTTAAAGTAGAATATGTTGGCACAACCGATGAGCCCTGGGATAGTTTGCAGTATCACCAACAATTGGCAGCTGAGAATTATTCTATTCGAGTATCTCCCTCGTTTCGTCCGGATAAAATCATATTTATTGATAAAAAAGAAGATTTTTTTCAATACTTACTTGCATTACAAAATGCAAGCGGTATTCGCATAGTAGATATTTCTTCTTTGTTGGAAGCCTTGCAAAATAGGATCGATTATTTTCATGCAAATGGTTGCCGGGTTTCTGATCATGGTTTTCAACAAATGCCAGGCAAGACTGAATTTTCTAAAGCATTAGAAATAGAATTTACTTCATTCGTTGCCAATCAAAATGGTCATTTTTCTGATGCGGAAGCTTATATGGGTTATGTGCAATTGGAATTGTGTAAAATGTATCATCAAAAAGATTGGGTTCAACAATTTCATTTGGGCCCCATCAGAGATAATAATTCTCGATTGAATAAAAAATTGGGGGCTAACAGTGGATTTGATTCGATTGGTGATTTTCCGCAAGCATTACCCATGTCGAGGTTCTTAGATAAGTTGGATCAGACCAATCAATTGGCAAAAACCGTTATTTATAATATCAATCCTTCCGATAATGAAGTATTTGCCAGCATGCTCGGCAATTTTAATGATGGCAGTAGTAAGGGTAAAATTCAGTTTGGTTCAGGTTGGTGGTTTTTAGATCAGAAAGATGGCATGGAAAAACAATTGAATGCATTGTCTACCATTGGTTTGATTAGTACATTCATTGGGATGATTACGGATAGTAGAAGCTTTCTTTCTTTTCCAAGGCATGAATATTTCAGAAGAATTCTTTGTAACCTCATTGGAGATGAAATGGAAAAGGGATTGCTGCCAAACGATGAAAAATGGATGGGAGATATTCTTAAAAATATTTCTTATTATAATGCGAAGGAGTATTTCAATCTTTAGTTACTAATTTATATTATCGCAATAAGTCTAACATTAATAAAAAATAATTTTTCACTTTACAAACATTATATCATGTCTAACTCAAGACGAAACTTTATCAAAAAATCTGCACAGGCCGCTGCCGGTACTTATATTGCCGGTTTGGGCTTTAGTGCAAAAAGTTATGCAAATATTATGGGTGCGAATGATCGTGTAAGGGTAGGTGTAGTGGGATTTTCAGACAGGCACCGTAGTTCACATATTCCCCCCTTTATGAAATTTTATAAAGAGATGAATTTTGATATTGTGGGTGTGTCTGATATCTGGAAGAAAAGAAGAGAAGATGGCGCAGCATTTTTGAAAGACAAAATGGGACATGATGTGACTGCTTTCAGAAACAATGATGAATTGTATTCTTCAAAAAGTGTTGATGCTGTTTTTATCAGTACAGCAGATTTTCAACATGCATTGCATACCATAGAAGCTGTTAAAGCAGGATGTGATGTTTACTGTGAAAAACCTTTTGCAGAAACCATGGAAGATAATCGCGCAGCTTTAAAAGCCGTTAAAGAATCCAAAAGTATTGTTCAAATAGGATCGCAACGTAGAAGCGGACCTAATTATACGGCTGCGGCCGATTTTATACAACAAGGAAAATTTGGTCCTATTACCATGGTAGAATTGAATTGGAATGTTAACCAACCGGGTCGTTGGAGAAGACCCGATTTAGTAGCGCAATGTAAAGAAGCAGACCTTGATTGGAAAAGATATTTAATGAATCGTCCGTTTGAAAATTTCGACCCAAGAAAATATTTAGAATATCGTTTGTTTTGGCCCTATTCTTCCGGTTTGCCAGGTCAATGGATGAGTCACCAAATTGATACGGTGAATTGGTTTTCTGGATTAGCCCATCCCCGCAGTGTAACTGCCAATGGGGGTGTGTATGTTTGGAAAGATGGCCGGAGAAATTGGGATACAATTACCTCCGTATTCGAATATGGACCTGCCAATGATGCTAGTAACGGGTTTCAAGTAGTGTTTACGTCGCGCATGCACAATGGAGATGATGATCCTAGTGAAATATATTATTCTAATGGAGGTGAATTGAACTTAGTTACGAATAAAGTATCGCCCAAAGGGGGATTAAAGGAAAGGCCAGCGGCTGCCATGAAAATGAAAGCCAATTTGTTACCTGAATTAAATTTAAGTGATGTGGTTATTAAAGTAGAATCGGGTGCCAATACCGGGGGAGATGCATTAACCACTGCACATATTCGAAATTGGATGGAATGTATTCGAAGCAGAAAGCAACCCAATGCGCCGGTGGAAGCAGGTTACAATCATTCTATTGCGACTATTATGACGAATGCAGCAGCCAGAACGGGTGCCAAAGTTACTTTTGATGAAAAAACGCAGGAAGTAATGGCGAACGGAAAACCTTTTAAATATTGATAATATTTAGAAGATTATTATTTAATAAATTATGAATATATAATTAATATTAAGAATTAGATAGAATAGACTCAAATGCTTATTCAGATAGGCTTTGCTAATGGCCTCTGAAAAAAGGCGTTAAGAAATTTGCGTAATGGAGCGTTAAGAAATGAACGATGTTCGGCTTTTACTAACTGTTTAAAGACATATTTGCTTAATCACAGCCGAAACGTTTGGCTTTAGACTTCGTTCATTTTAGCGTAATGGAGTAAATTTTAGCTTTTTTTCAGCAGCCTTGACTTTTTTGTTACTTTTTTGTGTCAAGACAAAAAAGTAAACAGCGAGAATGTAAACAGTGAGCAAGTTTGCGTTTAAAATAGCCAATCCTATTAATAATATAAATTATTCAACTTTACAATTTGGTATCAAAGGGAACTTCCGAAAAAAGAAGTTCCTTTTTTATTATTCACAGAAATACAAAATGGCATGAATGAAAAACAAAAGGCCCGAGTAGCAGTATTGCTTGCCAACTTTTTTTTCGGTACCACCATTATTGCGGTTAAACATATTTCACCATTGCTATTGACACCTTTGGCATTAACTTCCATAAGAGTAACTGTGTCTACTTTGCTTTTTTGGGGTCTTTTTGCGATGAAGCCTGAGAAAATGTTCTTTACCAAAAAAGATTTTCTGTTATTGGCTTTTTGCGCCATAATAGGCATTACCCTGAATCAAACTTTTTCAATGCGGGGTATGTCATTAACAAGCCCAATTCATGCTTCCTTGTTAATTTTAACCACACCCATCGCGATAACTTTATTAGCTGCCTGGTTTTTAAAAGAATCTTTAAATGCCATTAAACTGGCAGGTCTATTTCTGGGTATTTCAGGAGGAGTATTGCTTGTTTTTTCCAGGGATCTTTCATCAGTAGCAGGGGAACAACAATCGTTAGGAGACCTGTTTGTGATTATGGGGGCTTTGTGTTATTCAACGTATGTAATCTCTATAAAACCATTGATGGCCAGCCATAAAGCAAATCATATTTTACAATGGGTTTTTTTATTTGGAACATTCATTAGCTTACCTGTGGGTTGGAGCGATTTATCGAAAGCAAATTGGTTGGGTTTCGATTTGTTGAGTTGGTTCTGTTTGGCGTATACCGTTTTAGGTGCTACTTTTTTCGCCTATCGATTTATGAATTTTGGCATTAAAAAATTAGGGGCAAGTGTGGCAGGCTCATTTATGTATACGCAACCTTTTTTTGCTGCCATTGCTTCCATGATCATTCTTCATGAAACACTTAGCCTTCCAAAGATAGGTGCGGCTGTTTTAATTATGGGGGGTGTGTTTTTAACGAATTATAAGAAATAAGTTTCTTTATTTTTCTAATTCATTTCATTCATTCTGATTGGTTACCTATTTTTCTTGTTAAAAAAAGGATATTTTCTTCTTTTCTACTTTTTTATTTTTCTTTTTTTCTTGAGATACACAATGTTTACAACCCACAAGTAAAAAGGGGTAAGCATGGGAGCCATTCTTCCTACCCAGGCGGGAAAAATATATGAAATGATTAAGCCAAAACAAAAAATAATAGGCATCATCCAACATTTGGCAATAGAAGCTTTGATAAGTGTTGGTTCATGAAAACCACTGGTTATATGGTTTTTTGAGTAAGCCAAATGTTTTACCAAAATATAACTGCAAAATCCGGTTAAACAAATATTGATGGTGTATATTAAGTAGGGGATATGTAAAAAAGGTTGATAAAACTCACTATAGAGTGCTGTTGTAAAAGGCATTAATGCAATTGAAAAAAGGAATAAAATATTTAACCAGATGAGTTTATTGTCATAACTGATTAAATAACTAAACATTCGATGATGAACAGTCCAATAAATACCAATAATAAAAAAGCTGAATACAAATCCAAAAAACTTAGGTAATAAATGTATGAGTTCCGTAATAACGATTTGATCGTTTAAACTGCCTTCAATATGTGGCACTTTTATTTCAATCACTAATAAAGTGATTGCTATGGCAAATACGGCATCACTAAACAAAATCAATCTTTCCAGTTGAAACTCTTTTTTAATTTCTTTTTCTAACGGCCCCATTTTATGGTGGTTTGGATTATTTTTTTTGCGATTCTTTTACCATTTTCAAATACGCGGCACTATTGCCTTTTGGAATACTAAGTGATTTCCATTCTTCATTTTTTACCATTCTGCCCAAATAAACAATTTGTCCAATATGGTATGGGTAATGAGCCAATTGCCTCAAAATGGCATCATATACGAGTAAGGGTTCCGATCGTATCGTCACTATTTTTTGTAAATCATCATTGGAAAGACTTTGCAAAGATTGTAATAAACAATCCCAACCTTCTTCCCACAAGGATAGAATTTCATTTTTGTTGCCGGGCATTTCTAAAAATTCCGCATCTCTTTTGCGCCATTCTTTTTCACCATCTTCGGTTAAAAAATTGGTCCACCTACTTAACATATTCCCATGCATATGTTGCACAATCACTGCTATGCTATTGCTCTCGGATGTAGGCTGGAAAAAGAAATGAAAGTCTTCTAACTGTTCAAATGTTTTATCACCCAATTCTTTGTAATAGGTAAATCGTTTAATGGCATCTTTCAAAAATCCTTGTTCCATTGTCATCTGTTCATATTTGTCCTTAGTGAGCTTCCATGATACTGTGAATGCTGTATTTGCAAACGTATGTCCCCTTATAAAGATCATGTAAACACAGAGCTCACTGAGTAAAAGAGTTACACAGAGAATATGAGAAAATTTAATACCCCATATTTAATTCCCCCTTCAGGGGGTTAGGGGGTATACCCTGCTACAGAATCATCACCTCTTTTATCTGCAACGGTTTCTTTTTTCCCATTACCTAATAATCGAATGGCTTCTGTTCTACCAATACTGCCACGATCAGTAATTTTATAACCCATGGCTTGTAATTGTTTTTTTACAGTTGGATCAAAATCTTTTTCAACCATTACTTCATCCGGCAACCACTGGTGATGGAATTTGGGTTTGTTGATTGCATCATCTGCATTCATGTTAAAGTCGATTATATTAATGATGGCCTGAAATACTGATGTAGGAATGGTTGTACCACCGGGTGTTCCCACCACTAACAAAGGTTTATTATTTTTAATCACCAGTGTAGGTGTCATAGAACTGAGCATCCGTTTACCGGGAACAATGGCATTGGCCTCACCTCCAATGGCCCCATACATATTAGGGACACCGGGTTTTACACTAAAATCGTCCATCTCATTATTCATTAAAAAACCGGCTCCACCCACTACGGTTCTACTGCCATACCCACCATTCAAAGTTGTTGTAACCGATACCATATTACCGGCAGCATCCATTACACTTAAGTGAGTGGTTTCTTCACTTTCTTTAATAAGGCCTGCTTTCAAAGTACTGCTAACCCCCGCTTTATCAGGATTGTAATCACTCATTCTTTGCGTAAGGTATGTATCGCTCAATAATGTTTTTACAGGAACATGATAAAAATCCGGATCGCCCATGTGTTCAGCTCTGTCGGCATATGCACGTCTTTCTGCTTCGATCATTAATTGGACACTTTTGGCAGTTTGAAAACCATAAGAACCTACCGGATATTTTTCAATCATTTTCAGCATCTGTGCGATAATGATACCGCCACTGCTGGGTGGTGCAAAACTGATGATACGATGGCCTCTATAATCAAATTCAAGGGGGTTTCTTAATTTTGCAGTATAATTCAATAGATCGTCTAAAGTAATGATGCCATTTCCCCGTTGCATTTCTTCTACTATCAGTTTAGCAGTTTCTCCATCATAAAAACCCGGTGCTCCATTTTGTTGAATACGTTTTAACGTGGCAGCCAGTTCTTTTTGAATTAAGGTATCCCCGGCTTTCCATTTATTTTCTTTAACAAAAGCTGTAGGGCGGGTACTGTATTTTATAAAAGACTCTTTTACACCATTTAAACTGCCGGCTTCTTTTTCTGTGATGGCAAATCCCTTTTCTGCCAAATCAATGGCAGGCTGAATCAATTGTTTTATATTAAGCTTAGCATAGGGTAGTGTGGCAAATAAGCCGGCCACTGTACCCGGAATTCCTGAAGCGAGATGTCCACTTTGGGACAATGACATTTGAACATTGCCATTTTTATCAAGGTACATATCCCTGCCGGCTTTTTCTGGAGCAGCTTCTCGATAATCTATTCCAATCAATTCTCCATTTGATTTACGACCCAACAAAAATCCACCCCCACCAATATTACCGGCACCGGGATATACAACTGCTAATGCCAATTGAGTTGCAATGGCAGCATCAAAAGCATTGCCCCCATTTTTCATCATGGCGGCACCCACCATACTCGCCAGGGGATGTGCACTACTTACAGCTGCGGTATTAAAATCTGCTTTTTTAACTATCGAATATTTATAGGGGTCTATTTCTTTTCCTGCACCTACTATAGAAATTACCTTTTGTGCACTTAGTAAATGTTGACCAATGATGGCTATTAGAAATATGGCTATTTTTCTCATAATAGAAAATTACAGATTTTTATAACACTGGACTATCTATTTTCAATGCTTGTGTAAAAATTGTGGCCTTTTTATGCTGACAAACTTTGATTCTTGCCTACTTTCACAACTCATTTTTGAACTATATGAAAAAAATACTATTTGTTTCCTTGTGTTTCATAACTATTTCCCAATTAATGGCCCAAGGACTTCAAAGTCCGGAACAATTTCTCGGTTACAAAATTGGAACCCGATATACCCGACATCATAAATTGGTTGAGTATTTTAAATCTGTGGCGCAGGCTAAGCCGGACATGGTAAAAATTGAGAAATATGGCGAGACCAATGAAGGAAGGGAATTGATGCTTGCTTACATTGCTTCGCCGGAAAATCTTCAAAAGTTGGAAAACATTCGCTTACAAAATCTACAACTAGGCGGATTAACTAACGATAAAAATAATGTCTCCACTGAAAACGCTCCAGGTATTGTTTGGCTGAGTTATAATGTGCATGGAAATGAAACATCCTCTTCGGAAGCAGCATTGCTAACACTTTTTGCTTTGGTAGACCCTACAAATAACCAAACGAAAGAGTGGTTGAAAAATACTGTAGTCATTATGGATCCTTGTATCAATCCGGATGGCAGAGATAGATATGTAAATTGGTTTAATAGTGTGGTAGGCACAAAATACAATTCCGATCCAATAGCTCGAGAACATAGTGAGCCTTGGCCAGGTGGAAGAAGTAACCATTATAATTTTGACTTGAATAGAGACTGGGCTTGGCAAACACAAATTGAAAGCCAGCAGCGTATAAAAAAGTATAATCAGTGGATGCCACAAGTACATGTAGATTTTCACGAACAAGGAATTAACGGACCCTATTATTTTGCACCTGCAGCCGACCCATACCATGAAGTGATTACACAGTGGCAAAAAGATTTTCAACTACTGATTGGTAAAAACAATGCAGGATATTTCGATAAAAATGGGTGGTTATTTTATACAAAAGAAAGATATGATTTACTATATCCCTCTTATGGTGATACGTATCCTATATACAATGGCGCCATAGGGATGACTTATGAACAAGCAGGTGGCGGAGGTGCTGGTTTAGGTATTATTAAAGGCGACGGAGATACGTTAACCCTGGTAGATCGCGCAAACCATCATTTCACTACCGGATTATCAACCATTGAAACAGCTTCCAGAAATAAACAAAAAATGCTCGATGAATTTAAAAAGTATTTTGAAAATGGACGAAGTGGTAAAACGGGTGAATACAAATCCTATGTACTTACTTCGAAAGACCAGAACAAAATTATGGCCGTTACTAAATTATTGTCTCAAAACGGAATTGAATTCGGAACCATTGCTAATAAATCATTTGTAGGCTATAATTATCAGATAGGAAAAGATAGCGTCTTTGTTGATGAAGGATTTCATGTTGCCATCAGTGCATTCCAATCAAGATCAAACATGGCCAAAGTTTTATTAGAACCCAAAACTGTTGTAACCGATTCAAATACCTATGATATCACTGCTTGGTCTGTGCCATATGCTTATGGAGTAAGCGGTTATGCAGTTAAAGAACGTTTGACAATCAATGAATGGAAAAAACCTTCTTCCATATCCGAAGTAAATTCTTCTTATGGGGTATTGATTCCTTATCAATCGTTTGATGGGGCAAGAATAGTGGCTCAATTATTGAAAAATGGTATTAAAGTTCGATTTACAGAAAAGCCCTTTACTTTACAAGGAAAAAAATACGAAAGGGGTACACTTATTATTATCAAAACAGGAAATCCATCAAATTGGAATGCTTTGGTAAATGAAGCCTGCAAAAAAATGGGTATTCAACCGATCGCAGTGGAAACAGGGTTTATGGATTCTGGATCTGACTTTGGGTCACCCGATGTAAAGACCATTACAAGTAATTTTAAAGTAGCCATGTTATCAGGTGAGCAAACTTCTTCATTGGGTGCTGGTGAAGTTTGGCATTTCTTTGAAAAACAATTGGATTATCCAATTACTTTAATCAATGCGGCAGATATTGGGAGAGCCAATTTAAAAGAATTTCAAGTGCTGGTTATTCCGGATGGCCGTTACAGAACACTTACTGATAAAGCAACTACCGACAAATTTAAAGAATTTGTAAGGGGGGGGGGGAAAATCATTGCTATTAATTCTGCCGTTTCGGCTATGTCCGGATCTGATTGGGGAATTAAATTTAAAGAGGATAAAACAGAAGATAAATCAGAATATGCCAATGTAAAAAAATATGCCGATAGAGATGCTGAAAGCTTAAATAGTTCAATTCCCGGTGCAATATATAAGTTGGAATTAGACAATACCCATCCATTGGCCTTTGGTTATCCCGATTATTATTTTACATTAAAACAGGATAGTGATTTGTTTGAATTCATGAAAGATGGTTGGAATGTGGGTGTAATCAAGAAAAGTAGTTATGTAACCGGATTTTCGGGTATTAAGGTAAAAGGAAAATTAAAGGATGGAATGATATTTGGTGTTCAGGATATGGGAAATGGAAGTGTGGTTTATTTAGCTGAAAATCCTTTGTTTAGAAATTTTTGGGAAAATGGAAAATTGCTTTTTTGTAATGCGGTCTTCTTAGTAGGGCAGTAGTTCTTCCTAACAAAAAATAAAGCCGGTCGATGTTCCGGCTTTATTTTTTTGTTGAATTGTGAAGCTTTTTATGCAGCCTAACTTGTTATTTTTTGCTAATTAGATTTCCGAAAATTAAAATTAACAGAATGAAAATCGGTAAATGGCTTCTTTTGATATTTTCTTTCTGGCTTGTTGTGTCGCAGAGTTGTATGAAATTCAGAATCACAGATGAAAAAGCGGCCACAATGTTTGCAGAGAATGGAATTTCCTTAAAAACAAATTCAATCATCATCAATAAAACCCAATTACATTATGTTCAGACAGGGGCAGATACATTACCCACTATCATTTTTTTGCATGGGTCACCGGGAAGTTGGGACGCTTTTTCAGCATATTTACAAGATACAGACCTGCTGAAAAAATACCGAATGGTGTCTATCGATAGACCGGGATTTGGATATAGTACTTTTGGAAATGCTATGAATTTAGCCAATCAATCTACTATTATCAGTCCTTTGTTTCAAGTTCTTTCCAATGCAAAGCCGGTCTATTTAGTAGGCCATTCATTGGGTGGTCCATTGGTTGTTCAATTAGCAGCAGACAATCCGGGAATCATTAATGCCATTGTTATTTTGGCAGGTTCCATAGACCCGGCACAGGAAAAACCCGAACGATGGAGAACATTGTTGATGAACAATCCCTTACAATATTTGGTTCCCGGTGCATTACGTCCTTCAAATGTAGAATTGTGGTTTTTAAAGAAGGATTTGAAATTATTGGCTCCCAGATTTTCTGAAATAAATGCTAGGGTTATTTTACTGCATGGCAATAAAGATCAATTGGTGCCATATGAAAACCTTTTGTATGGCAAAAAAATGTTTACACATGCAAAGCATTTGGATACACTCACCATTGTTGGTGCGAATCATTTTATACCATGGTCTCATTATGAAAAAGTGAAAAATGTATTAATGTATTTGAATTCACATATGTATGATTAATAACTAATATGATTTTCAGACTTTCAATAGCAAACAAATAGAGGATTTTTTTTATAAATGGTTATTTCAATTAGTCAACTAAGTTTATCTTCGGCAGTACTTAATAATCAATAATAATGCACATATTGAAAAAAGGGTTATTTATTTGGTTTATTTCAATCATTTCATTGGTTTCCTATTCAAAAGCACAAGATCCGGTTACTTACCATAGTTCCGATATTTACCTGCAATTAAAAAAGCTCAACGTATTGGGTAGTGTATTGTATATAGCTGCACATCCTGATGATGAGAACAATAGTTTTTTACCTTATCTCGCTAAAGAGAAATTGTATAGAACAGCCTATTTAAGCTTAACCAGAGGCGATGGCGGCCAAAATTTAATTGGCAGTGAACAAGGAATTGAATTGGGTTTAATACGAACCCAGGAATTATTAGCTGCTCGAAGAATTGATGGCGCAGAACAATATTTTAGTCGGGCT
>JANOVY010000180.1:0-41382 GCA_031417635.1 Bacteroidota bacterium
CTGGTGTGCAACAAGGATTGGGCGATCATAGAAGCTCGTTTCTCAAGCCGCTTATCAGGAAAGATACCTTTGTAATTCGTTTTATGACTTAATAGCTCCATGTGGCAAAGTAATATATTTGTGTCCAAACAGTAGCTGCCGACAGGCAGGCTTGTTCGTCTGTTCGTCTGTTCGTCTGTTCGTCTGTTCGTCTGTTCGTCTGTTCGTCTGTTCATCTGTTCATCTGTTCATCTGTTCGTCTTTTCATCGGTTCGTCGGTTCGTCTGTTCGTCTGTTCATCTGTTCATTCCCGATTCTATTATTTACAATTACTATTAATCGTAACAGCCGCCTCTTTCCAGCCTAAGGATAATGAGGTTTGTAAATAAGTACAGCCTTCTTCTTTCTTGCCAAGATTTAGTAATGCAATCCCTGAAAAATATTCTGTTTTTCCGTCAGTTGCGGATTTTAAAGAGAGAGCTTTTTTTAGATAAACCAAAGCATTTGCAAAATTTTTCATATTTAAATATGCGAGTCCTGCATTTTCATAGTAAGCAAAATTATTGGGATTGGTTTCTGCAGCGAGTAAAAAATATTTTATTGCCAATCTGTTTTTTTCGTTACTAGCTTCAAAATTGTTTTGATTAGAAAGTGAAGATGCAAGATTAAAATTTGCAACACCTTCCGTAAAATACGATTGTTCTTTGTTCTTATCAGCCAACCTATTTTGTTGAATACCATTTTGCATTCCCATTGTGTAAGCAATTTCATTTTTACGCGCAATCAAATCTCCATTTCCCGGAAATAGCTGCAAGGCACTATCAGATAGGCGCAATAATTTTTCATCCCCTTTTATTTTTACCTGAAGCATGCCCATTAGATAAAGGTTCCATGCATAAGGTTCATTTCGATATTTACGTACTTCCGTAAAAGCTTGGTGAATATGTAAAGTGTCCTTCATTTTTGCTAATACTGCAATTAATGTTTGATAACGAGGAATAGCTCTGGGTCGTTTGTAAAATGCATCTCTGGCATTGGTGTAAGCACTATCCATTTTATCCATCTTCGCATAAATACCGGCTTTTAAAAATTCAGCATAACCAAAATAAGGGTTTGCTTTAGATGCTTTTTTAAGATATACCAGTGCTTCTTCGTTTTTATCGGCCTCTATTAAATACCTGGCTTTAATTGCATCCAGGGGTTGTGCCATTACAGAAAGGTTGGGGATGGATGGTAAAACAGGAACTACTTCATTCCAGGTTAAACGCAAGGGCTGATTTTCATGATCAGCGATAATGGTATTTTGGGCAACCAAGGATTTGTAGGTTTGATAGGTGACGTATATGGCCGGCACCAAAAGAAGAAACACAACCAAGCCAAAGATGTTTTTAGCAAGGAAATTTTTTTTAGATGGATCAAATTCTGTCTTTGATATTTTTTTTGCATCTATGAATGAATTCACGTTTAATGCAACAATCAAAGCAAATAATACCTGGGTGATAGGTCTTTCAAAAGGGAAGTTGAAAAATGCGTCAATGGTATATCCAATAAAGGATAAAAAAGTAAAGAAAGAAATTTGCTTAGTTTCTTCAGAAGTGTCCGAGCGTAAGACATGAAAAGTGAAAAAGAAAATACATACAAACAATCCCAAATATAATAACCCACCAAAAATGCCTAATTCAGCAAAGTTTTCTAGAAAATCATTGTGTACATGCATGGAAACAGTTCCGTCGTTATACAAACTTTTCTCGTAGGGGATAGAAGCGATTTTCCAATTCCCGATGCCACAACCAATTATGGGATGTTTCATTGTATAGTCGATAGCATCATTCCAAAATTGAATTCGACCTTTATTGTTTTCTATTGAGTAAATAGTAGCCACTCTTTCAGTAACAGTGCCATATTTGGTAATCGTTTCAGTTTGAGGCTGAAGATTTTTTTTTGTTGCAATCTCAAATTGTGAAAATAATAAAGCTATCAATAATGGGGTAAATATATAAGCCATTCGAAAAATAGTCTCAAGTATTTTTTTTTCTTTTTGGAAAGTAAATAGTAAGAAAGAAAAGTAGGATATTAATATTAAGAATAAACTTACATAAGAGGCTCGGGCATTAATAATAAAAAGTGTGAATAGGGATAAAAACAATATACTGATATTGAAAAGTCTACCCCAAATTTTAAAAGTATGAATACAATAGATGACAAAAGGGATCTTGATAGCCAGATCGGCGGCAAAAATATTTTTATTGCCGGTGGTTCCTTTTAAGCTAAGAATTAATGCATCAAAAGAAATGTCATCGGCACCCGAAAAGAATTGGGAGATGGTTTGAAAAGATTCGACTAATAAGATCAATCCAAGTAACTGTGCTAGCCATTTAAATAAGTGCACTCTTCCCTGAAATAAAATTGAAAGGTTAACGAATGCAACAATAGTAGCAATAATTCTCACAAAACAAACCAAAGCTTCTGTGGGATTAATTGCAATAAAAATAGAAAGCCCGGCCAATATAAAAAAACAAAAGTAAATTTCCGAGAAAATATTAGTGATAACTGAATTAGATACTGTATGGTATTCTTTTTTATTAAGTATAATATAAAGGAGCGTAATAAAATCTATGCAAACAACATAAAGCCATTGTGAGCCAAAAGCATCTAAACTTCCAAAACTTGGCAAGAAATGAACCACTAAATATAGAAGCCCAAAAAATAAGGGGATAAAATTTGAAAAACTTATAGAAGCACTCTCGTTATTAACGATGGTTGTACTTTGTGCTATTTTAGCACCTATTTTTCGAATATTTTTTTTGGTAGACATCTCTGGGTACTTACAATATTTTTTTTAAAAAATGGCATGTAATCTTTGGGATGTATTTCTTAAGGTATTTTTATTTGCAATTATTCTTAATAATCGGTTCTGCATCTTTCCAACCTTTTGATAAGGCAACCTTTAAATAATTACAGCCTTCTTCTTTTTTGCCTGTATTGTAAAGTGCTACACCGGCAAAATATTCAGACTTTCCATCAGTAGCGGTTTGTAAGGCAAATACTTTATTGAAATAAATTAGTGATTTGTTGAACTCGCCCATATTGAAATATGCGATCGCGGTATTTTCAAAAATGATAAAATTGTTTGGATTCATTTCTGCCGCCTTTAAAAAATTCTTAATAGCTGAAGTATAGGCTTTTCTTTTTAATGCTTCATCATTCTTATTCGCAGCAGCTTGTCCTTCTCCAAAATCTTTAATTGCTTGGTTATAGTAAGCTTGAGCTTTTTCTCCGTCGGAAGCCGTAATTCTTGTTGCAGCAGGTGCTGACATAAACATCAAAATTTCTTTTCTTCTCAATAATAAATCCGGGTTCTCGGGAAATAATTTTAACACACTATCTGTTAATTGCAAAAGCTGTTGACTACCTTTTTCTTTTGCATTTAACATGCCTAAAATATATAAGTTCCATACGTATGGTTCTTGTCTATATTGAACAACTTCATGATAGGCTTTTTCAATTTGAATGGTATCTTTTCTTTTGGCTAAAATGGCAATTAAGGTTTGGTAATAGGTTTTTGCTCTCGGCTTTGTATAAAATGCTTTACTGGCATTGATATAGGCACTATCAAAATTGCCTAATTTAAAAAACACGCCAGCTTTGATAAATTCACTATAGGCAATATATGGATTTGCAGGAATGGCTCTATTCAATAAAACCAGTGCCTCTTTGTATTTTTCAGCCTCCATTAAATACCTGCCTTTAATGGCATCTAACGGTTGGGCAGATGCCGAAAGGTTTGGGATAGAAGGTAATAAGGGTATGATTTCATTCCATTTTAATTTTAATGGTTCATTGCCCATATCAGGAATAATATTCTTCTGCGCCACTAATGACTTATACGTTTGATAAGTTACATAGGCAGAAGGGAGTAAGAGTATGACTGCTGCAATGCCAAAGAGCGTTTTTCTTACAGCAGAGGAATCTAATAGAGGTGTTCTTTTGTCTTTTTTGGCAGTCAAGTAAACATTTATGTTGATGGCAGCAATGAGCGCAAACAAAATTTGCGATATCGGTCTTTCAATCGGAAAATTAAAAAAAGCATCTATCGAATACCCAATAAATGCTAAAAAAGAGAATACTGATATCAGTTTTAATTGTTCCTCACTGTTGGAGAAATATACTTTTAGGGTAAAAATGAGTATTGAGATGAATAATGCTAAATATAGAATACCTCCAATCATTCCTAATTCAGCAAACATTTCAAAAAAATCATTGTGTGCATGTACCGGAACAAAAAGATCATCAATTGTTTTTTTTTGATAAGGGATTGAGGCTATTTTCCAGTTACCAATACCACAACCAATTATTGGATGATGTATTGTATAGTCAATGGCATGTGCCCAAAGCCGAAACCGAACATTGTTGGCTTCATCTGAAGTGTTTGAGATTGTCCCCAATCTGTCAGCTACTGTTCCAAATAGTTGCTTTTCGTTGCTGTCTTGTAAATTTAAGGCAGTAGATAATAATAGCTGTGAAATTAATAAAGCAGCAATGATTGGGATAGCTATGAAACTGATTCTATAAATTATTTTTTCGCCTTTTTTTTCTTTTTTGTATTCAAGAAAACAGTATAGAATATAAACTAGCAGTATAAAGATTAGACTAAGAAAAGCGGCTCTTGTGTTAAGTAGAAATAAGGTTAATGTTCCCGATAAAAGAATAATGCAGTTCAATATTTTCCCTTTAATGTCGGATGTTTGAATGCAATAAATTGTAAATGGAATCAAAATAACAAGGGCTGCAGAAAAAATATTTTTGTTGCCTGCATTTCCTTGTATTTCTTTAATAAGTTGGTTAAGCGAAGTAGCCTCAAAGCCCGATAGAAATTGTGCAATTGACTGAATTGAAAGGATTCCTAAAATAATTGCCAATATTTGCGCCAGCCATTTAAATAGGTGTAACTGGCCACGAAATAGGATTGCCATATTAAAAAAAGCAATAATCGTAGCTACGATTCTTACAAAACATACCACAGCTTCAGTTGCATTAATGGATGTAAAAATGGACAAACCGGCAATGGCAAAAAATACAAGGTAAATTTTAGAAAATGAATTGCTGAATACGAGCTGGGCATTAAAGTCATATTCATTCTTTTTAGCAAGTATATATACAATAACAAGCAAGTCAATAATGACAATATAAAACCATTGAGATCCAAATGCATCAAAGCCATCAAAGTGGGGTACAAAGAAAACTGCACAATAAAGTATGGAAACGAAAAGTGGCAATAGGTTAAAAAAACCAAATCCATCTGGCTTGCCCGTTTGAAGTGCATGATATTGATTTTCTTGAACCGACTCTTTTGAGAATTGTTTTTTTGCCATATAAATGTCTTACCGTAAAATTATCAAATTGATTGTATTAAAAAATGTTGAAATAGGTATGTACCTATGAATTTGTATATATCGACAGAAAATTACTGCATTTCTGCTTCTTTTTATTATTTTCCAGACTTTATCATCTTAAAGTTCAACTATTTAGGATAAATGTAGGGAAGCCTCAGGTTATTATGTGGATAACCCATACGAAAAATGTGATTTGGGCATATTTTTCAACTTTTATCAAAGAAATTCACAAAAAATCTTTTAAAATACTTGTCTATTACACTTCAGGCTCTTACCTTTGCAACCCCAATCAGAAAATTGGGTTTTGACTATGTCTCAACGAATCAGAATCAAATTACAATCTTACGATCACAATCTGGTAGATAAATCTGCCGAAAAAATCGTTAAAACTGTTCGCAGTACAGGTGCAGTCGTTACAGGACCTATTCCTTTGCCTACGCATAAGCGAATTTTTACTGTATTGCGTTCACCACACGTTAATAAGAAAAGTCGTGAGCAATTTCAATTGTGCACGCACAAACGCTTACTAGACATCTATACGTCTTCTTCAAGAACGGTAGATGCCCTAAGTAAGTTAGACCTTCCATCAGGTGTGGAAGTTGAGATCAAAGCATAACACCCCCAGGCTCCCTAGATGGGGAGTTAGGGATAGTTCTTATAAATAAATCATTTTCATCTGCCAACTTCCGCAAGGAAATAAAGCAGCTCTGATAAAACAGAAATTCACCTCTTAATTACCCTTTCAAGGGGCTAGGGGGTGAGACATATTAACAAGCCCTTCGAGGTTTGTTTACTTCCGGTACTTCCATCGTCCACCATAGCTTTAGCGAAGGTGGAGAAAGCAAAATCACCTTCGCTAAAGCTACGGTGATCAAAGGGAAAAGGTCGGCAGGAAACAAGGATTGAATTCCGATTTCATCATCGGAATGTCCTCAATAACCAACGCGGGGCTATTAAACCGCAAACGATGAAAGGTATTATTGGTAAAAAAATCGGAATGACCAGCGTCTTTTCCGAAGATGGTAAGCAAACAGCTTGTACCATTATTGAAGCCGGTCCATGTATAGTTACTCAGGTTAAGACTGAAGAAACTGACGGCTACACCGCATTGCAGCTTGCATTCGGTGACAAGAAAGAAAAACACTCCACAAAAGCAGAACTGAATCACTTCGCAAAGGCACAAACGCCTGCTAAGAAATTTGTTAAAGAATTTCGTAACTACTCTATAGAAAAAGCATTGGGTGAAACCATTACACTAGACATATTCGCTGAAGGTGATGATGTGGAAGTAATTGGTACCACCAAAGGAAAAGGTTTCCAAGGTGTTGTAAAGCGCCACGGATTTTCCGGTGTGGGTGAAGCTTCCCATGGACAGCATGACCGTTCAAGAGCACCGGGATCGATTGGTGGATCTTCTTATCCTGCCCGTGTATTCAAAGGAATGAGAATGGCCGGACGTATGGGTGGTGACAGAGTAATGATGAAGGGATTGAAAGTAATTAAGATATTCCCTGAAAAGAATTATATACTGATCAGTGGTTCGGTACCTGGCCATAACGGTTCCATCGTTTTAATCCAGAAGTAATTACCATTTTAACTCAAAGACATGCAAGTAGACGTATTAAACATAAAAGGACAAAAAACCGGTAGAACGGTTGAATTACCTGCTGATATTTTCGGTATCGAGCCGAATGACCATGTGATTTACCTAGCCGTTAAGCAATATTTGGCTCAGGGCCGTCAGGGTACTCACAAAGTGAAAACCCGTGCCGAAGTGCAAGGTGCCAGTCGCAAATTGCATAAGCAAAAAGGAACCGGTGGTGCCCGTAAAGGAAATATTCGTAACCCATTGTACAAGGGTGGTGGTACTATTTTTGGACCAAAGCCTCACTCTTACGATTTTAAATTAAATCGTAAAGTAAAAGACTTGGCTAAAATATCAGCTTTGAGTTATAAAGCAAAAGATGGTGCTATTTATGTGATTGAAGACATCAACATGGATACCCCCAAAACAAAGCAAGTGGTTGAGATCATGAACAGTCTTAACCTAGCCGACAAAAAAACATTGATTGTGTTACCTGAATACAATGACAATTTGTATTTAAGTACACGCAATATTCCAAACATAACCAGTTCATTATTGGCTGACATCAACACTTATGAAATCATGAATGCTGATGTACTGGTAATCACTGAAAATACCGCTAAAATCTTTGTAGAAGAAGAAGCCGGCGTGGTAGCATAATTTAAGTAAACGTTTCAAACACATACAAATGAAACTGACTGAAGTATTGATAAAACCCATTTTAACTGAAAAAGCAAACGCTCAACAGGAAAAATTAAGAAGGTACGCTTTTAAAGTAGACCGCAGGGCAAACAAATTGGAAATTAAGAAAGCAGTAGAAGAGTTCTACGGTGTTAGTGTTGTAGATGTAAATACAGCAGTGGTACCCGGTAAGAACAAAGCTCGTTACACCAAAGCCGGTTTCATACAAGGTATGAAAAGTGCTTATAAAAAAGCACTGGTAACAGTGGCTGTTGGTGAAACAATAGACCTGTATTCAAATATTTAACCCCCCAACCCCCTGAGGGGGAGTTAGGAGGAAAACATAATAATAACGAATGGTAGTATCAACTACCGCAAAAGTTGATTAAAAAACAATTCCAATTCCCCCTTCAGGGGGGTGAGGGGGTAAAAAAGTAAACAATGGCACTAAAAAAGTACAAACCAATTACAGCAGGAACCCGTTGGAGAATTGGCAATGCTTATGCTGAAATCACTACCAACAAACCTGAAAAGAGTTTGCTGGAGCCACAGAAAAACACAGCCGGAAGAAATTTCCAAGGCCGTAGGGTTTCTCGTTATATGGGAGGTGGACATAAGCATCATTATCGTGTAATCGATTTTAAAAGAAACAAAAGAGATATTGCGGGAACAGTGGTATCTATTGAATACGATCCAAACCGTACCGCTTTTATCGCCCTTTTGCAATATACAGATGGCGAAAAAAGATACATCATTGCACCCAATGGTTTGCAAGTAGGTACATCTGTAATCGCCGGTGATGAAGTTGCCCCCGAAATTGGTAATGCATTGTTGATGAAGAATATGCCTTTGGGTACCATGATTCACAACATTGAATTACAACCCGGACAAGGTGGTAAAATGGTAAGAAGTGCCGGTTCATCTGCACAGCTAGCCAACAAAGAAGAAAAATACGCAGTATTAAAAATGCCTTCAGGTGAATTAAGAAAAGTATTGAGTAACTGTTATGCTACCATTGGTGTTGTTTCTAATAGTGATCATAACTTGGAAACAGCCGGTAAAGCAGGTAAGAATCGTTGGAAAGGTATTCGCCCACGTGTAAGAGGTGTTGCGATGAACCCGGTAGATCACCCGATGGGTGGTGGAGAAGGTAAAGCTTCAGGGGGACATCCAAGAAGCAGAACCGGTAAATACGCAAAAGGAGAGAAAACACGTACTAGAGGAAAAGGAAGTGATAAGTTGATTATTCAAAGAAGAGACGGAAAAAAATTAGCAAAATAAGCAGTTTTCAAATTAATTAATTCATATGGCACGTTCGATTAAAAAAGGTCCTTACGTAGACGCAAACTTAGAAGGTAAAGTTGTTGCGATGACCGATGGTAAAGCCAAAAAAGGTGTTATTAAAACCTGGAGCCGTCGTAGCACAATTACGCCAGATTTTGTAGGGCACACATTTGCCGTACATAATGGAAACAAGTTTATTCCTGTTTATGTAACAGAATTTATGGTAGGTCACAAATTAGGTGAGTTTTCTCCTACCCGTAATTTTAGAGGACACTCTGGAACTAAGAAATAAAACAACAGTTTGTAGTCTGTAGTTTGTAGTCTTTGGTTATTAAAACCATTAACAACAACAAACCACAGACCACAGACCACAAACCAATAAGAAATGGAAGCAGTAGCTAAACTGAACAATTACCCCACAGGCCCACGCAAAATGCGTTTGTTGGCTGATGTGATTCGTGGAATGGCAGTAGAGAAGGCCTTGGCTATTCTTGAACACCATCCGCAACACAATGCCATGCCTTTAGCAAAATTGCTAAAGAGTGCCATCAATAACTGGGAACAAAAAAACAGCGGTGCCAGTGCAGCTGATAGCGGTCTGGTAGTTAAAACAGTATTTGTAGATGGAGGTCGTGTTTTAAAAAGGATGCGTCCGGCACCTCAGGGTCGCGGATACAGAGTTCGTAAACGCAGCAACCACGTAACATTAATCGTAGATTCTAAAAACTAATTGTAAAACCTCTATATGGGTCAGAAAGCAAATCCAATTGGTAACAGGTTAGGTATCATCCGCGGATGGGACAGCAACTGGTATGGTAGTAAGAAAGACTATGCCGTAAAGCTGATCGAAGATCAAAAGATCCGTACTTATCTGATTGCCCGTATTAACAAAGGTGGTATTGCCAAAATTGTTATTGAGCGTACACTGGGTAAGTTGATTATCACCATTCATACTTCCAAGCCGGGTATCATTATCGGTAAAGGTGGTAATGAGGTAGACCGTATTAAGGAAGAGTTAAAGAAATTGACCGGTAAGGATGATGTGCAAATCAACATCCTTGAAATCCGTCGCCCTGAGTTGGATGCTGCCCTTGTTGGCGACACCATCGCCAAGCAGATTGAGAACCGTATCAACTTTAAAAGAGCTACCAAGATGGCGATCGCTTCTACACTACGTATGGGTGCAGAAGGTATCAAAGTAAAATTGAGTGGTCGTTTAAATGGCTCCGAGATTGCACGTAGTGAAGAGTTTAAGCAAGGTCGTACACCTTTGCATACTTTCCGTATGGACATCGATTATGCAAACGTATTTGCACAAACAGTTTATGGTAAGATCGGTATCAAAGTATGGATCTGTAAAGGAGAAGTATTGGGTAAGCGTGAACTGAATCCAAACTTTGTTGGCGGTAAGAATGATCTAAGTGATAGAAGAGATAGCAGACCGGGTGGTGATGACAGAAGACAAGGTGGTGATAGAAGAGATGACCGCAGAGGTGGTGGAGACAGAGGTGGTCGTGGCGGCGGTGGAGATAATCGTGGCGGCGGCGGAAGAAGGTAATAATTTGAAAACTTGTCTGCCAACTGGCAGGTGTGGCAAATTGAAAATGAATTTTCAAAAAATGTCACTCAAACAATTTTCAAATTTTCAAATTTTCAAATTTTCAAATCGAGTTAGATGTTACAACCTAAAAGAAGTAAGCATAGGAAGCAGCAAAAAGGACGCATTCGCGAAGTAGCTAAGCGTGGTACTTCCATATCATTTGGATCTTTTGCCTTAAAAGCTTTAGAACCAATCTGGTTAACCAATCGTCAAATCGAGTCTGCCCGTCAGGCCATGACCCGTGCGATGAAACGTGAAGGAAATGTATGGATTCGTATTTTCCCTGATAAAATCATTACCCGTAAGCCCGCTGAAGTGAGGATGGGTAAAGGTAAAGGTAACCCTGAATTCTGGGCAGCAGTGGTAGAGCCGGGTCGCATCATTTTTGAGTGTGATGGTGTTACAGAAGCAGTCGCAAAAGAAGCAATGGGCTTAGCAGCACAAAAATTGCCTATCGCAACAAAGTTCATTGTTAGAAGAGACTTGTAAGCATACAGAAATTTGAAAATGTGGCTATTTGAAAATTTGAAAATGATTTCAAATGGCCCACAAGAACAAAAATTTTCAAATTTTCAAATTTTCAAATTTTCAAATTGTAAGAAATGGCAAACAAACAAACATACGAGTTCAACAAAACGATCAAAGATTTGAACGTAGTTGATCTTAAATCAAAAATCCAGGAAGATCAATTGCGACTGAAAAAGCTTGAGTTTGCTCATGCCATTTCACCACTTGAGAATCCGATGAATATCCGCGGACTTCGTAGAGATATTGCCCGTTTACAAACGGAATTGAAGAAAAAAGAAATGGGTGTATAAACCATAAAATAAAGACAATGGAAGAGAGAAATTTGCGCAAAACAAGAACAGGTGTTGTAACCAGTGACAAAATGGATAAAACCATTACTGTGGCTGTTGAAAGAAAAGTGAAACACCCTATCTACGGTAAGTTCGTAAAGAAAACAACCAAGTTCCATGCTCATGATGAAAAAAGTGAGTGTGCTATTGGAGATGTTGTAAAAATTATGGAAACCCGCCCTCTTAGTAAAACTAAGCGTTGGAGACTGGTTGAAGTAGTTGAAAAAGCAAAATAGGCGAAAGCCCCATGCTGCAAACTGCAAGCCTTGTGCACAGTTTCAGCCTCTGAAAAAATATTTCTTCAGGATAACACCTGGAGCTAACAGCTAAAAGCTAAAAAAATGATTCAGCAAGAAAGTAGACTAAATGTAGCTGATAACAGTGGTGCTAAAGAAGTCCTTTGTATCAGAGTACTGGGAAATAGTGGTCAAGATTATGCACGTATCGGTGATAAAATAGTTGTTACCATTAAAGATGCGATTCCTGCGGGAGGTGTTAAAAAAGGAACCGTTTCTAAAGCAGTCATTGTACGTACCAAAAATAAGTTACGTCGCAAAGATGGTTCATACATTCGTTTTGATGATAATGCCGTTGTATTATTAAACAATTCAGATGAACCAAGAGGTACGCGTATTTTCGGACCGGTAGCGAGAGAATTGCGTGATAAAGGATACATGAAAATAATTTCATTGGCTCCTGAAGTATTGTAAAAAAACGCTGAACGCTGAATGCATAACGCTGAAGGCCAAAGCAAGTATAGATAAAATTTTAGCTAAGCGTTAAGCGTTTAGCGTTCAGCTTTAAGCGTAAATAAAATGAGTACAAGATTTAAACCCAAATTTAGCATCAAAAAAGGCGACACGGTTGTTGTGATTGCCGGCGATGATAAAGACTTGAAAAAGCCCCGTAAAGTGTTGGAGGTTATTGTTGACAAAGGTCGTGTGGTTGTAGAAGGTGTTAACATCGCTACAAAGCATACAAAACCATCAGCTAACAATACAAAAGGTGGCATCGTAAAAATTGAAGCTTCTATTAATATCAGTAATGTGATGTTATGGGATGCAAAGAAAGGTGAGCCTACCAAGGCTAAACGCACCCGCGAAAATGGTAAATTAGTTCGTATCTCTAAAAAATCAGGGGAGGTAATCAAATAATGAGTACTGTAAAATACACTGCAAGATTAGCAGACAAATATACCAAAGAGGTAGTGCCTGCTTTAATGAAGAAGTTTGCTTACAAATCTGTAATGCAAGCGCCTAAATTGGAAAAAATTTGTATCAACCGAGGCGTAAATGGCGCGGTAACGGATAAGAAATTGGTTGATATTGCTGTAGAAGAACTGAACACGATCACCGGTCAGAAAGCAGTTCCTACCATGTCTAAAAAAGATATTTCCAACTTCAAATTACGTAAAGGTATGCCAATCGGTGCCCGCGTAACTTTAAGAGGGGAGAAGATGTTTGAATTTTTAGACAGATTGGTATCTGTTTCTTTACCACGTGTGCGTGATTTTAAAGGTATCAGCGACAAAGCGTTTGATGGTCGTGGTAATTATACATTAGGTATTACCGAGCAAATCATTTTTCCTGAAATAGATATTGATAAGGTAAACAAAATTACCGGATTGGATATCACTTTTGTAACAACCGCAGATACCAATGAAGAAGCTTACGAGCTTTTGAAAGAATTGGGAATGCCTTTCAAAAATGCTAAAAAAGAAAATAACTAAATCACATGGCAAAAGAATCCATTAAAGCCAGACAGAAAAAGCGTGAGAAGATGGTCGCTAAATATGCAGGTAAGCGTGCAGCCCTTTTGGCAGCCGGAGATCGTGCAGGATTAGACTTACTTCCTAAAAATGCTTCACCCGTAAGGTTGAAAAACCGTTGTCAGTTAACAGGACGTCCAAGAGGATATATGAGATACTTTGGTCTCTCAAGGATTATGTTCCGTGACATGGCTTTAAACGGACTGATACCCGGCGTTAAAAAAGCAAGCTGGTAAAAAAAGTTTCCGGTTCCCGGTTACCGGTAACAGGTAACCTGAAATAGGTAACAAATATTTTTGAACAAGACTTAATAATAATAAACATGGTAACTGATCCTATAGCAGACTTCTTAACCAGAATTCGTAATGCTCAGATGGCCGGCCACAGACTGGTTGAAATTCCTGCTTCAAACTTGAAGAAGAGAATGACAGAAATTTTGTACGAACAAGGATACATCTTGAAGTACAAATTCGAAGATGACACCAAACAAGGTTTGATTAAGATCGCATTAAAATACGATCCACAAACCAAGCAGGCTGCTATTCGCTCTTTAGAAAGAGTAAGCCGCCCGGGATTGCGTCAATATGCAAAACCAGCCGAAATTAAAAGAGTGATTAATGGATTGGGTGTTGCAATTCTGAGTACTTCTAAAGGTGTATTAACAGATAAGCAAGCAAAAGCGCAAAATGTGGGTGGTGAAGTATTGTGTTATATCTATTAATTGTATTATTCGTATCGTATACATTTCTGAACTGACAATTAAGCTTTTTAGTCGGAGCTGAACACAGAACAGAATTTTGATTCAAACATTTAAAAGTTAATCGACTATGTCTCGTATTGGTAAACAACCGGTTGTTATTCCGGCAGGAGTAACAATAACCGTAAATAGTGTAAACCTGGTAACTGTAAAAGGTCCTAAAGGTGAATTGAAAGAAAACATTGACAGAGATATTACTGTTACTGTAAATGATGGCGAGGTTTTATTTACTCGTCCAACCGATCAAATTCGCCACCGTGCCATGCATGGTTTGTATCGTGCCCTTGTTGGGAATATGGTAAAAGGGGTAACTGATGGATATAAGAAAGATCTTGAATTAGTAGGTGTGGGTTTTAAGGCAGTGAATACAGGTAATGTGTTAGACCTTGCTTTAGGATATTCTCACAATATCATTTTTGAAATCCCCAAAGAATTAAAGGTTACCACGCTAACTGAAAAAGGACAGAATCCAAAAATATTTTTGGAGGGAATCGACAAGCAATTGATCGGACAGGTAGCTGCAAAATTACGCAGCTTACGTAAACCGGAACCATACAAAGGAAAGGGTGTTAAATACGCCGGTGAAGTATTGAGAAGAAAAGCAGGTAAAGCAGCCGGTAAGTAAACCCCCTAGCCCCCTAAAGGGGGAATTGGGAATGAAATAAGAATAATTTTATAAGCACTTCAACTCCCCTTTAGGGGTTGGGGGTAAATAAACAACAATGAGTAAATTAATTCAAAGGCAGAAAATCAGGTATCGTATCCGCAAGAAAATTGCCGGTACTGCAGTAAAACCACGTTTGTCTGTATTCAGAAGTAACGCTGAAATCTATGCTCAATTAATTGATGATGATAATGCAGTAACCTTGGTGGCTGCTTCATCTAGAGATAAAGATATTGCTGCACAAAAAGTAACAAAAATAGAAAAATCAAAACTTGTTGGTGCTGCGGTTGCACGCAAAGCCATAGAGTTAGGTTTATCAACCTGTGTATTCGACAGGGGTGGTAATTTGTACCATGGCAGAGTTAAATCTGTTGCTGATGGTGCAAGAGAAGGTGGTCTTCAATTCTAATTTGCTAACAAAACTTAATCGTTAGATAAATGTCTAAAGTAAACGTAAATAAAGTTAAATCTGCCGGTGAACTGGAACTGAAAGATAAAGTTGTATCTATCAATCGCGTAGTAAAAACTACTAAAGGTGGTAGAACATTTAGTTTCTCAGCATTGGTTGTAGTCGGTAATGAAAGTGGTATTGTAGGCCAGGGTTTAGGAAAGGCAAAAGAAGTACAAGAGGCAATTGCCAAAGGTATTGAAGATGCTAAAAAGAACTTGGTAAAAGTACCTATCATGCACGGAACCATTCCACACGAACAGTGGGCCAAAGAGGGTGCTGCTAAAGTATTGATTAAACCGGCTGCCCATGGAGCGGGTGTTATTGCCGGAGGTAGTATGCGCGCTGTTTTGGAAAGCGCCGGTGTAACCGACGTATTGGCGAAAAGCTTAGGCTCTGCCAATCCACACAATGTGGTAAAAGCAACCATCAAAGCATTGGGTCTTTTAAGAGAACCTATTCAGGTTGCTAAACACCGCAGTGTGAAATTGAGTAAAGTATTTAACGGGTAATTAACCAGTCTATGGTCTATGGTCCATGGTCTATGGTCCAAAGCAAATAGTGCAGATCGGACTTTATAATAGATTTTTATGAAAAAGATTAAAATAACACAAGTTAAAAGCGGAATTGACAGATCTGAGCGTCAAAAGCAAACTTTGATTGCATTGGGTCTAAAAAAAATGAACGCTAGTAAAGAAGTAGAAGCAACACCTCAAATACTTGGAATGGTTAATAAAGTTAGCCATTTAGTGAAAGTGGAAGAAGTTGCTTAAAACCAATTAGTAATTAATAATTAGTAATTAGTAATTGAAAGATTGCTAATTACTTTTTAGTTTTTAATTACCAATTAGCAATTACTAATTATTAATTAATACGCGAGGGGTGATTCCCCGTAAGTTTAAAATCAACACAAAATGAAATTACACACACTCAAACCTGCAGAAGGTTCAACACACAAAGCAATTCGTATCGGTCGTGGAGAAGCATCCGGTAAAGGTGGAACATCAACCAAAGGTAATAAAGGTGGACAGAGCCGCGCCGGTTATAAAAGCAAAATGGCCCATGAAGGTGGACAAATGCCTATTCAACGTCGTATTCCTAAGCGTGGGTTTAAAAATATTAACCGAGTTGAATATGTGGTATTCAATTTAGGTCAGATTGATCAGTTAGTAGAAAAATATGCATTCACTGAATTCAGTCTAGAAAATTTGTATATCAATGGGTTGATTAGCCGTACAGACAAAGTGAAGTTATTGGCAACAGGTGAATTGAAAGCCAAACTTTCTTTCAAAGTAAACGCAGCCAGTGAAAAAGCGAAAAGTGCTATTGAAGCAGCAGGCGGTACAGTTGAAATAATTAATTAATTTTAACGTAATTTGCCGGACGCATAATTTGCGTCCTTTTGGTTTTCTTGAGAATTAACTCTTTCAATTGCAATTAAGTGAAAAATTTACTTCAGACTTTAAAGAATATTTGGACCATCGAAGAACTACGTAACAAAATTGTTGTTACGTTAGCTTTGGTTTTTACATACAGATTAGGTAATCACATTGTATTACCCGGTTTGGATCCAAACAAAATTGAACTAGCTCAAAGCGCTGCAAAGAGCAATGGACTATTAGGTATTTTCGACATGTTTGCAGGGGGCGGATTTTCTCAGGCCTCTATTCTTGCATTAGGTATTATGCCTTATATCTCTGCTTCCATTTTTATGCAGTTAATGACCATCTTGGTTCCTCAATTGCAGAAAGTTCAAAAAGAAGGTGATAGTGGACGTAAGAAAATTAACCAATGGACTCGTTATCTAACAGTGATTGTTACTGTTTTTCAAGCGGGTGCCTATGTTGCTTATTTAAACAGTCCGGGATATGCGGAAGCCATTCTTCCTGCATTTAAAGCATTCTTCGGTTTTTCTACTGTCATCACTTTAACAGCAGGTACTTTGTTTGTAATGTGGTTAGGTGAGAAAATTCAGGACAAAGGCTTGGGTAATGGAACCTCCATTATTATTATGGTTGGTATTCTTTCAAGATTACCCATTTCTATTATTCAGGAATTTACTGCCAAAGGTCAAAGAGGCGGTGGTGGATTATTAATCTTCTTAATTGAAATAGCTATTCTCGTTACGATTATCATGGGATTAATTATTTTGGTTCAGGGTGTTAGAAAAATACCTGTAAACTATGCCAAGCAGATTATCGGAAATCGGCAGTTTGGTGGTGCTCGTCAGTTTCTACCTGTAAAAGTGAATAGTGCGGGTGTAATGCCCATCATTTTTGCCCAGGCAATTATGTTCTTACCTACATTGGTTTCTTTCACAAATATTGATTCAGCACAGGGTATCGTTAAAATATTTAATGATCACAGCAATGTTTGGTATATGCTGATTTATTCTGTAATGGTGATTGGTTTTACCTTCCTATATACGGCGTTGATCTTCAATCCAAAACAGATATCTGAAGACTTAAAGCGCAATAATGGATTTATTCCGGGTATCAAGCCCGGCCAACCAACGGCAGATTATATCGGATCTATTATGGATAAGATCACTTTGCCGGGTGCCATTTTCCTTGCCTTCGTAGGTATATTACCGGGGTTTGCCCAAAGATTAGGCGTTACCCAAGGTTTTAGTTCATTCTTTGGAGGAACCTCTTTATTAATTATGGTGGGTGTAGTATTAGACACACTTCAACAAATAGAAACGTATTTGTTAATGCGTCAATATGATGGATTAATGAAAAGCGGACGTGTGCAAGGAAGACAAACAGTATCTTCTACAACCATTTAATAAAAATATGTATGACCTTTGCGAACCTGTCATCCCGAGAATCTCGGGAAGGCAGGTTTCTTTTTTACCATGACCCGAAGAAATAATATGATGATCCATAAAACAGAAGCTGAAATTGCTTTGATGAAAGAGTCCGCTCTTTTGGTTAGTAAAACGCTGACTGAAGTAGCAAAAGTGTTAAAGCCCGGTATGTCTACTTTGGAGGTTGATAAGCTATGCGCAGAATTTATTAAAGATCACAAGGCGATACCTTCTTTTTTCAATTATCGAGGTTATCCGCACAATGTTTGTGCTTCAGTGAATGATGTAGTTGTACACGGCTTTCCTAACCACGATGCTTTACAGGCGGGGGATATAGTGTCTATTGATATTGGCGTTATTTTAAATGGCTGGCATGGAGATCATGCTTACACCTTTATTTTGGGTGATGTTTCTCCTGAAATTTTGCAACTGGTTCGAGTAACCAAAGAATCATTGTATAAAGGGATAGAAAAAGCAACCATCAATAACCGAGTGGGTGATATCTCGTTTGCTATTCAAGATCATACGGAAAGAAAATATGGCTATGGAGTGGTTCGTGAATTAGTAGGTCATGGATTAGGCAGAAGTTTACATGAGGATCCACAAGTTCCTAATTATGGTAAAAGAGGAAGTGGTCCAAAAATGAAAGAAAATTTGGTATTGGCCATCGAACCCATGATTAATCTGGGTTCTAAGGAAGTATATACTGAGGATGATGGTTGGACTGTAAAAACCAGGGATGGAAAGGTTTCTGTACATTTTGAACATGATGTTTGTGTAAAAAGAAACCAGGCACTCATCTTATCTGATTACAGTATTATTGAAACAGCCGAAAAAGCAAATGCCAATCTGAACACTTCTTATTATTAGGCTTTGTATCTTACAGTAATAATTATTGTAAGATGAAAAAAGTGTTTTTATTCTGCAGCTTGATTTTTTTAATAAAATCATCGTCAGCGCAGACAAATGAATTACTCAAAATTCGGAATTATAGAGAGCAACATGAAAACACATGGATAAAACAGTTCATGTCTTTTCTTTCACTTCCCAACATAGCAGCTGTCAATGCGGATATGCAATTAAATGCTGTTAGAATCATGGAAATGATGAAAGAGCGTTCTATTCAGAATGTGCAGTTATTGTATCCTACAACCAAAAATGCGCCACCGGCTGTTTATGGAGAAGTATTTGTTCCCGGCGCTAAGCAAACCATTATTTTTTATGCGCATTATGATGGACAACCTGTTGACAGTAATAAGTGGGCAAAAGGGTTTCATCCTTTTAAACCGGTTATCATTAATGGTCCACTTAAAGATCAAAATGAGTTCATAAACTTTTCTGCAACCACCAAATTACAACCGGATTATCGAATTGTTGCAAGAGGTGCTTCTGATGATAAAGCCGGCGTAATGGCCATGTTATTTGCATATGAGGCAATACAAGCACAAGGGTATTCACCTACTTTTAATATGAAATTTTTTTTTGAAGGAGAAGAAGAAGCGGGTTCAACTCATCTAGATGAAATTTTACAACAACATGCGTCTCTTTTGCAATCTGATCTTTGGATTATTTGCGATGGACCGGTTCATCAATCAGGAAAAAAATCTATTTCCTTTGGTGTTAGAGGTGATGCAGGAATGGAAATATCCTTGTATGGGAGTAAACGACCATTGCATAGCGGTCATTACGGTAACTGGGCACCCAATCCTGCTCTTCAGTTAAGTAAGCTGTTGGCATCGATGAAGGATGACAATGGAAAAGTTTTGATTAAAGGTTTTTATGACAAAGTCATTCCACTTAGCAAAGCTGAAAAAGAAGCACTCGCTTCCGTTCCTCCTGTTGACTTGCAAATGAAGAAGGAATTGGGTTTTACAA
The DNA here is from genome assembly GCA_031417635.1 of Bacteroidota bacterium. Classification (GTDB taxonomy): domain Bacteria; phylum Bacteroidota; class Bacteroidia; order Chitinophagales; family Chitinophagaceae; genus Sediminibacterium. The sequence continues at coordinate 19,701 of JANOVY010000180.1, forward strand.
AACCCGAATCGAATGGGTTATCCTTGGTTGAATCTATCATGCTTCCTTCACTCAATATCAATGGAATGCAAAGTGCCGGGGTTGGTAAATATGCCAGCAATGTTATCCCAATCATCGCAACCGCAAATCTCGATTTGCGATTGGTGCCGGGAACAGATGCCCAAGAACAAGTTCAATTGGTTGAAGCGCATATTCGTAATCAAGGATTTTTTCTAACACATACAGAGCCTTCCGACGAAGAAAGAAATCAATATGAAAAAATCGCAAAAGTTACTTCCGGTAAAGGCTATAATGCACAAAGAACGCCCATTGATTTGCCAATAGCACAACAAGTGATAAAAGCAGTTAGATCATCAACCTTAGAACAAGTGGTTTTATTACCTTCTATGGGTGGTAGTCTCCCATTATTTTTATTCGAAAAGTATTTATCGGCAAAAACAATCACTGTCCCAATTGCAAACCATGATAATAACCAGCATGCAGAAAATGAAAATTTACGTTTGCAAAACTTTTGGAATGGGATTGAAACCATGGCAGCATTAATGTTGATACCCCCCAGCCCCCTAAAGGGGGAGTTATGAAACGGAACAAAATTTTAAATGGGAAAAGATATTAAACATACTGCTGCATCTAAACTCCCCCTTCAGGGGGCTGGGGGGTTAATTGTTATAGGTGGAGGTGCCGCCGGATTCTTTTGTGCAGTGAATGCTGCACGAATGAATCCCTCTTTAAAGGTTTCCATTATTGAAAAATCGAATAAGCTATTGTCAAAAGTAAAAGTGAGTGGAGGTGGTCGATGTAATACAACACATGCCTGTTTTGAAATTCCTGAACTCACTAAGAAATATCCTCGCGGTCAAAACTTTATCAAGAAATCATTTCACTGGTTCAATACGAATGATACCATTCAATGGTTTTTAGAAAGAGGGGTTGAATTGAAAACAGAGCCCGATGGAAGAATGTTTCCGGTAACTAATGATTCACAAACGATTATTAATTGTTTATTAAAAGAAGCAGATAAATATGGTATTGAAATAATCATGCAGTCTGAAGTTAGGAGTCTGGAGTTAGGAGTAGATGGAAAATTCATACTAACTACTTCTAACTCCAGACTCCTAACTCCAGACTATGTTTGCATTGCTTGCGGCGGTTACTCAAAGTCAACAATGTTCAATTGGTTGTTACATTTGGGACATACGATTGAAAACCCTGTCCCTTCTTTATTTACCTTTAACATTCCCGAAAATAAAATTACTGAACTCATGGGTGTTAGTGTAGAGAGTGCAAGTGTTAAAGTATTGGGAAGTAAGCTACAGGAAACAGGTCCATTACTCATAACCCATTGGGGTTTGAGTGGTCCGGCGATACTAAGATTGTCGGCTTGGGGGGCTAGGCAATTAGCCGATATGAATTATCATTTTACCATTCTTGTGAATTGGATTCCGAATTATCGTGAAGTGGATCTAAGACAGGATTGGCCCTCATTCAGAGACCAATATGCTTCTCAAAAAATGGGCAATAAAAATCCATTTGGGTTACCGGGTAGATTGTGGTTATTTCTATTGCTCAGTAGTGATATTCTAGAAGATATGCGTTGGGGAGATTTGCCTTCGAAAGAACAAAACAAACTCATTAAAAATCTAACTGCTCAAGAATTTTCTGTGAAAGGGAAAACCACTTTCAAAGAAGAATTTGTTACCTGTGGTGGAATAAAGCTTACTGAAATTGACCCAAATACTATGCAGAGTAAAATACAGCCGGGTTTATTCTTTGCCGGCGAGGTAATGGATATTGACGGAATTACCGGAGGCTTTAATTTTCAAAATGCTTGGACAAGCGGTTGGATTGCGGCGAAAGCGATAAGTGAAGCAGCAGCGGAGAATAAAAGAACAGATGAACAAGGAACAGATGAACAGATGAACCGATGAATATGGAACAGACGAACACTTGCCTTATATCCAACAACATGAAGAATAAAATACTCCTCTGTTCATCTGTTCCTTGTTCATCTGTTCAAAATTCGCATTCTTATCCTTTCTTTTTCGGTGCTTCTTTTGGCTTATTTGCGTTGTAACGCATATCCGGTGTGCCATCTTTTTTAGTAGGTCCTGTTACAGGGGCCGCTTTCTCTTTATTTTCCTTAAAACGCATATCCGGTGTGCCATCTGCTTTTGTTTTTCCGGATACAACTGCCGACTTTGCGGCAGGTGCTGCTACTTTGGCTTTTTTATCTTGTGCAAATGAAATTGCATTTACACATAACAGTATCGCCATTACAAAAAATACTTTTTTCATCTTTTGAGAATTTTTGTTAAATACCAAAGTACTATTTTTTTTTCATTATTGAGTGAGGCGATAACTGTTTAATTACCATGAATCAATGTTTTATATCCGACATGATAAGTTTGCATATCTCTATCAATTACCAAACTGTTTTCACCACTTCCCAGTATGCTTTTTTAGGCTGTAGATTTTTATCAAATAATAACGGATAATCTTTTCTACCCCTTACCGGAAAATTATCCAGCCAACTGCTTCTATCAGAAATATTCCAAAATGTAATACCAGTGATGGATTTTTTATATTTTTCGAATACCTTAAAACATCTTTTATACATCTCTATTTGGGCAGTTTCTTTTTCCGTTGTAAACTCAGTATTGTAATCTTCCGGTTTTCTTTCTCGATTATTGTGTTCTTTGTTATAAACAGAAATATCCAATTCTGTAATCTGTATTGTTAATCCCATTCCGGTAAATTTTTTGAGGGTATTTGTCAGTTCTTCTTCTGACGGCTCATTAATGGCCCAATGACCTTGTAAACCAATGCCATGAATGGAAACGCCTGCATCCTTCAAACTTTTAACGAGTTTGTATATTTTTTCTCTTTTTACCGGGTTAATTTCATTGTAATCATTATAGAAAAGAAGTGCATCCGGGTCTGCTTTGTGGGCATATTCAAATGCTTTGGCAATAAATTCTTCGCCACAAATTCTATACCAAGGCGAGTTACGTAAATACTCTTCCGGTTTATCTGAAATGGCTTCATTCACTACATCCCAGGCATAAATGATACCCTTGTATCTATTTACAACCGTGGTAATATGTTCTTTTAATCTTTCTAATAAAATCTCTTTAGAAACCGTATCACCCGCTGCATTGGTAAATATCCAACGGGGTGCCTGGTTATGCCAGCATAAAGTATGTCCGCGTATTTTTAGATGATTGTTTTTTGCAAAAGCAGCTATCGAATCTGCATCTCTCCAAAAATATTCATTCTCCTTTGGATGAATGGGCCCCATCTTCATGGCATTTTCTGCCGTAATGCTTCCAAACTGTTGCAATATCAAACCTGCCTCGTCTGTTTTTAGAGATCGTGGTGAAACGGCCACACCCATCGTAAAATAGTTTTTAAAATAATCCTTTAGCCCCTTACTACTATCTTCTAAAGGGATATTTGATGTTGGATACTTACTCTTTCCGGGAGCTGCGTACAACAATGTTGTTGCAGAAAAGATAAATAGGGTTACGTAAAATATTTTTTTCACAATGTGGGTATTAGAAATAATTATTTAGTCTAATAATTCGTAAAATGTGAAAAATTAATAACGAACCTTCCCCGATTCACCTTTCACCTTTCACCTTTCACCTTTCACCTTTCACTTTTCACCTTTCACGTTTCACCTTTCACCTTTCACTTTTCACTTTTTCACCGAACCGTATTAATCAGCGTTCCAATATGATCAATTGTGATCGTAATCTCGTCTTCTGATTGTAACGTAAAATCATTCCCGGGTACAATCCCTGTTCCTGTCATGATTAAACAGCCATTGGGAAATGAGCATTCACGATACACAAATGAAACCAATTCTTCCAATGAACGTTTTAATTGGTTGATGCCAACATTTCCTTCAAAAACAGTGGCATTATTTCTATTGATATTTAATTGTATTTGGGTGTTACTATCGATAGGTTGATCGGTTATATATATACAGGGACCAATGGCTGCGCATCCATCATAGGTTTTTGCTTGTGGTAAGTATAATGGGTTTTCGCCTTCTATGCTTCTACTACTCATATCATTGCCAATGGTATACCCCACAATTTTACCTGATGAAGTAACCACCAATGTTAATTCCGGTTCAGGTACATCCCATGTAGAGTCTTTTCTAATGTTCACTTTTGCACCATGACCAACAATTCTATGTGGGGTAGATTTAAAAAATACTTCCGGCCTTTCTGCTTCATATACTTTGGCATAAAAATCACTGCCACCGGATGCTTTTGATTCTTCTTGCCTACCTACTTTGCTTCTTAAATAAGTAACTCCACAAGCCCACAGTTCTTGGCTACCAACAGGCGGCATGATGTCTTTCTCTATTAATTGATTGGCTCGCTCAACATTTATTTCTGATTGGCTATTTCGATCCATTTTTTGAAAAAGAAAATCATCATTGATTACAGCATCCCAGTCTTCCTCTTTTAGTAAATAATAAGAGTCTTTCTTTTCTAATAGTATTCCATCTTTTAATTTATATAATTTCATGAACGGCATTTTTATTTGTTAAGTATTATTCATTCAATGCCAACACAACTACTGAGAACGGGGGTAGGGTTAGCGTTAATTTATTTGACACTAATTTCGCACCGTTGAATGTTGTTGGTTTCACAGAATTTTCATTTTCAAAACTATTGTGGTTTTGTAATTTGTCGGAAGTTAATATTCTACCCGAAATGTTCTTATAATTTGCACCGTTGATGGATATAGAAACGTCTTGCGATTTATTTGCATCAATATTGACAAGTGAGATATGAGTTACTCCATTTTTATCTTTGGAAGCAGAGCCTGAAATGGCTTTCAGTTTTTCTTTGCCCATCATATATTCTTTACTATTCACAGAAATTGGCAGCATAGTTGCATCCTGGTGAACATTGTACATTTCCATAACATGGTAAGTGGGGGTGAGAATTATTTTTTCATCATTGGTTAAAATAACTGCTTGAAGTACATTAATGATTTGTGCAAGGTTGGCCATTTTTACTCGGTCGCAATGATTATTAAACGTATTCAGTGTGGTGCCGGCTATCATCGCATCCCGCATGGTATTTTGCTGATATAAAAATGCCCCATTGGTGCCGGGTTCTACATCGTACCAACCACCCCATTCATCTACTACCATCGCCACTCTTTTTTTAGGATCATATTTATCCATCACTGCACTATGTTTTACTACCAGTTCCTCCATTTGTAAAGCCCTTTGCATGGTAGTATAATATTCTGCTTCACTAAAATTGATAGCAGGCCCTTTTTTGCCCCATTCAATTACAGAATAATGGTGAACCCCAACAGCATCCAACATATTATGTGGAATATCCCGCATCAAAACTTCAGTCCAATTGTAATCAGCATCACTTGCTCCTGAGGCAATCTTGTAAATTCTTTCTTTGGGATCCCCATTGGTCATAAAAGTTGCATATTGTCGATAGACATTTGCATAATATTCCGGTTTCATATTGCCACCACATCCCCAAGCTTCATTGCCCAAGCCCCAATATTTTACATGCCATGGATTTGCTCGTCCATTTTTTTGTCTTAGTTCAGGCATGGAGCTGCTATTATTGGGATGGATGGTATACGCTACCCAATCCGATAATTCTTGCGGTGTGCCACTGCCTACATTTCCACTTAAGTAAGGTTCGGCACCCAATTGCTCGCACATGTTTAGAAATTCATTGGTGCCAAAACTATTGTCTTCTTTTACATTACCCCACCAAACATTTAACATGGAAGGTCTTTTATCTTTAGGACCCACACCATCCTTCCAATGATAGGTATCAGCAAAACAACCGCCGGGCCATCGCAATACCGGCACTTTTAATTTTTTTAATGCATCCATTACATCTGTGCGGATGCCTTCTTTATTAGGGATTTTGGTATTGTTATCACCCACATACAAACCTCCATAAATACAGTGCCCCAAATGCTCCGCAAAATGGCCATAAATATTTTTGTTAATGATATCTTTTCCCTTGTCAGCCTGCAACACAATCGTATTCTGTGATTTTGCAGCCACTGAAATACCTAAGCATAATAAAAGAGTTATTTTTTTCATAGTAAAACAAATTTTATAAAACAAAAATTAATATAAGTTTTCACTTTTCACTTTTCACTTTTCACTTTTCACTTTTCAATTTTCACTTCTCTTTTCCCCATACGCATCAATCATTTGTATACTTCCATCTGCATTGTATTTTAATTCTGTCACTTTCACATTGCGCAAGTGTGTTTTTCCGGAAATCTGTGTATCATGATAAAACAAATACCATTTCCCTTTTATTTCAACAATGGAGTGATGATTTGTCCATCCTTCTACAGGGTTTAGTACAATTCCTATGTAAGTAAATGGTCCGTAGGGACTTTTTCCAATTGCATAATTGATAAAATGCGAATCGCCGGTTGAGTAAGAAAAATAATAGTTCCCTTTGTATGTATGCATCCAAGCAGCTTCGAAAAAACGTTTGTCGGTATTGGATTCTAAAAATAATTTTCCGGTGGCATCAACAATTTTTATATTTTTTGGTGCTTCAACAAAACTTTTCATATCAGCACTCAGTTTGGCTACTCTTGGTACAATGGCTTCCTCATTGGGTTTGCGAAGTTTTGCATTGGCATCGTATTGATTGTTGTTCCATTTTTGTAATTGCCCACCCCAGATGCCGCCGAAATACATATAATAACTTCCGTCTGCGTCTTTAAATACAGCGGGGTCAATACTATAACTTCCTTCAATGGGTTCTTTCTCGGCTTTAAAAGGGCCAACCGGACTTTTACTAGTAGCCACACCTATGCGGAACACATCTGTTTTATCTTTTACAGGAAAGTATAGATAGTAGGTTCCATTTTTAAATGCCGCATCGGGGGCCCACATTTGACGGCCTGCCCATGGAACATCTTTTATATCAATTGCGATACCGTTATCGGTTACTTTACCACCAATCGAATCCATCGAAAGTATATGATAATCTCGCATACCAAAATGACTGCCTAAGTCATCTTCTTTGATACCCGCTTCAAAATCGTGTGATGGATAAATGTAAATTTTTCCATTGAATACATGCGCCGATGGATCAGCAGTAAAAATATGAGAAACCAGCGGTTGAGAAATGGGCTTCTTTTTCTGGCCATAGCTGTTCATCGTTATGAAAAAACCAGCCGAAAAAACAATCCCGCTTACCAGTAACTTTTTTTTCATCTTATGATTATTTAAATATTAATTATTTCCACCATTACCGGGCGCAAATTGAAATCGCAAACTTTTATAATAATCCAATGTTTGTTCCGGTTGTTCATAACCCGCAGGGATAGGCATTCCGGAAAATGTTTTGAAATACAACAGGCAGGCATTTCTCCACCACACAGCTTCTTTTTCTTGAACGCTTAACAGCATTTTTACTTGTTGAAATCTTTCTTCATCCATATTTGGTTTTAGCGTATTCCATGTTAGTTGCATGGTTCTAACATTGTTTACCCCGGCATAATATTTACTACATATTTCTTCCCACAATGTTTTACCCGATTTCATTTTGTATTGCCAACTAACATGATGAAACCAAAGTAAATATTCATCGGGGCAAGTTGCCGGATCTTCATATATTTTTCTTACTTGTGGAAAATATTGTTCCAACGCATTACTACCTTTTATCGTTCTCTCAAATCCTACGCCCAATGAATCCGCTTTGTGATAATACACCGGATTCCAATCGGCGCGACCCAATCTGTTTGACCAAGGTGAGGGTCCGTAATGATGTCCATCACCCATAATATGATGCAGGCCTAGTGGCGTCATATAATTCACCATCACTTCTCTGGACGCCAACATCATTTTTTTGGTGGTTTTTACAAAAGACGCATCATTACTGAATGTCATTCGTATCCATTCATCAGCAATTTTATCAGCGGATAACGTATGATCCCAGGCAAGTTTTCCGAAACCATACCAATTGGATTGTGCAAAAGGATGTCCACACCAGTTCCTGTCGTCTCCAATATTGCTCACACCCGCAATTCCTGAAATGGAATGTTGATTCAAAGATCCATCAATGATCTTAGCAACCGTACTACCTTTCCCATTACTATAGGTATCTGCATCTAATACTTCTTTCATTAATGGAGCCTCGTAAACAAGGTTTGTTGCTTGACCCAAATATTCCTGAGTTAGTTGAAACTCCATCATAACCGGCGTTTTAGGTAATGCGCCGAATAAAGGATGAAAAGGTTCTCTGGGTTGAAAATCCAAAGGGCCATTCTTCACTTGTACAATTACATTGCTTTTAAATTGCCCATCAAATGGTTTAAATTCATCATAGGCTTGTTTGGTTCTGTCAGTTGGCGTTTCATTACTATATACAAATGCTCGCCACATCACGATTCCTTTATGGGGTGCCAATGCATCGGCAAGCATATTGGCACCATCTGCATGGGTTCGTTGATAATTTTGCGGGCCGGGTTGCCCTTCTGAATTGGCTTTTACGATCAATCCGCCAAAGTCGGGGATGTAACTATATATTTCATCCACTTTTTTTGCCCACCAGCCTTTAACCGATTCATCCAAAGGATCGGCTGTTTTCAATTTACCCAAATCGATGGGGGCACTGAATTTGGCAGAGAGGTAAATTTTAATTCCATAAGGTCTAAAAACATCTGCCAGAGCGGCCGCTTTTATCAGGTATTCTTTAGAAAACATTTGTACGTTAGCGTTCACATTGTTTACGACTGTGCCATTAATTCCAATGGAGGCATTGGCTCTTGCATAGTCTCTATACCGTTGATCTATATAGCCGGGGAGCAAATGCCATTTCCAAATGGAGAAACCTGCATAGCCACGTTCTACTGTTCTATTCATATTGTCCCAATGATTCAACAATCTATATTGGATCTTAGGTGAGCTAACAATGTGTAAGGAATTGATGGGTTGCTGCGTTTGTATCAATTGTAAAAAATGAAATGTACCATACAATACACCGGCATCAGTTTTTGCCGCAATGATAATACATTGTTTGTCTTTTATTTTTTGCGTGGTGATAATAAAACCATCGGTAGAAACTTTTTGTAGATCTGGTAATGAAATAGATGCAATGAATGCAGAATTTGTTGGCGTACCCATTACCACGCAATTATTTTGTAGACCGGAAATAGCGAAAATTTTATTATCAAGTAATCCCGATAATCCATTTTTCAATTCTTCTTTTGCCGAAAGGAGAATAGGTGATGAGCCTTCTGCCCAATAACCGCTTACTTGTTTACGGTAGCTGAGTAATGTATGGTTATCAGTTATTTTATCATATCTAAGCCAAAGTCTATATCCATCTTCGGCCTGCAAAAAGCCTATGCTGAAGAATGCGAAAATGAAGAAGCCATATACTTGTATTTTCATGATGCGGATTTATTTAATTCGTTCTTCCCTTTTTTTTAAGGGATGAAGCTCTGATGATTAAATCAGATTGGATGATAATGGTACTGGTTAAATTGATATTTGATTTTCCTTGTAGGTGGTTAATTAAATTTCTCGCCACGATCTCACCTATTTCTGTTCCCGGATAATTGATGGTGGTAAGCGGTGGATCAATGATGTTGCAAATGGCGTCATTATTAAAACCAACAATGGCAATGTCTTCCGGTATTCTTATGCCGGCTTCTTTTAAAGTTTGCATACAAACAGCTGCGCAAAAATCGTTGGTAATAAAAATACCATCGGGAAGTGTGGGTAAGGCTAAGATCTTTTTGGCAGTGTCAATACTGGCCTCTTCGCTATGGTCATTGATAAAAACATTTTTTTGATGAAATGATAAGCCATGTTCTTTTAATGCAAGCTTGTATCCCGCCATTCTTTCGCTGTATACATTCCGTTTGAGATTGGAAGTAATGTGAAAAATTCTTTTACAGCCTTGCTTAATCAAATGCTTAGTAGCGTCATAGCCGGCTTTTCTATTATTAATGATGACTTTGGTTCCATTTGTATCTTCAAATACTCTATCGAAATAAATAACAGGAATTCCTTTTTTGATAAATGGGTCAAAATGAGTAAGGTTTTCAGTATCAAATGCCAAAGAAGCAATAATACCATCCACTCTTTTGTGAAAAAAATTTAATGCATTGGCTGCTTCTCTTTTAAATGATTCTGAAGAGTGGCCAATGATTAAATCGTAATTGGCTTCTGTGGTTACTCTTTCAATTCCGGCTAACACTGAAATCATAAACTGACTTTTCAATTCATGCATGATCAAGCCAATGGTATTCGTTTTTTGATTTCTTAAATTACTGGCAAAATTGTTTGATCGGTATCCCAATTTATTGGTGAGATCAAGCACCTTTTTTTTTGTATGTTTATTTACCCCGGGATGATCGTTTAATGCGCGGCTAACGGTAGCAGCTGATATTTTCAGTTGATGAGCAATGTCATAAATGGTGAGTTCTTTTATTTTGCTCATATTAATACAATCGATTGCAATGTAATATATTCATTATTTTGAGTATTGGATTCCCTTTTTTATTCTTTTGTTTTCGATAGCAAAATATGCAAGAATTACAATATATCATAGCCTGCTTGCCTCCTGGCAATCTATTTTATCAAAATAATCTCTTTTTGTATGAGTAGATACTCTTCCCTGTTGTACCCATTCCAAGGGGTTTGATGGCTATTTCCCCATTTTTTGAAATATTTTATGCAATCGGTTGCAGATTCAATAATTCATCTTACATTGCTTTTCATAGATTGTTTGATTGCTCGAAATTGTGTTTTGTAATTTTAAAAAATGCATATATCATGAAACCGCTACAACTTACTTTGTTTTTAATTTCTTTATTTTTTATTGTTTCATCTTTTGCCCAATTCCCTCGTCTCTCTCCGGCCGACAGCATTGCCAGAAGAAAATCTGCGGATAGTCTACGGCAACTTACAGAACAAGATCATAAAAATATGTTGGCGCTCTTGAATATTACCTCCCTTCGTCCCGGTGCAAATGGTAACAATCCGGCCGCACCGAATGCAGCTAACTACGATGAATCCAAGGCAAACCCCTTTCCTGATTTGCCCAATCCATTGCTATTATCAAATGGCAAGAAAGTAACTACCGAAAAAATATGGTGGAACCAGCGAAGGCCTGAAATTGTAGAAGATTTCGACCGAGAGATTTATGGAAGGGTTCCCAAAGTTTTGCCCAAAGTAAAATGGGAAGTAGTGAGTACAAAGAATGAAACCCTTTTCGATATGGCTGTCATTACAAAAAAAATAGTAGGTCATGTAGACAACTCTTCCTACCCTCAAATTACAGTCGACATACAATTAACGTTAACAACACCTGCCGATGTTACTTGGCCGGTTCCTGTGATCATGGAATTTGGTTTTATTTTTCCGGCAGGCGTAAGGCCTCCTTCACCACCGGTAGATCCCAATGCACCACCACCACCTCCAACTTGGCAACAACAGGTTTTGTCAAAAGGCTGGGGGTATGCAATCATTGTTCCCGGTAGCATACAAGCCGATAACGGTGCCGGTCTCACACAAGGGATCATCGGTTTGGTAAACAAAGGCCAATCCCGCAAACCAGATGATTGGGGTGCTCTCCGTGCATGGGCTTGGGGTGCAAGCAGGGCTTTGGATTATTTTGAAACCGATAAAATGGTTGATGCCAAAAAAGTGGGTATAGAAGGTCATTCTCGTTATGGCAAAGCAACTGTGGTAGCCATGGCATATGATGCCAGATTTGCCATTGCATTTATCAGTTCATCCGGTGAGGGTGGTGTAAAATTACATCGTAGGAATGCAGGCGAAATCGTTGAAAATGTAGCCGGTTCAGGAGAATACCATTGGATGGCAGGTAACTTTATTAAATATGCAGGTCCTTTAACCTGGGGCGATTTACCGGTAGATTCTCATGAGTTAATTGCCATGTGCGCTCCACGTCCTGTTTTTATCAGTGCAGGCGATAAAGGAGATGGTTGGGTAGATGCCAAAGGTATGTTTATGGCAGGTGTTCATGCGGGTCCGGTTTATACATTATTAGGAAAAAAAGATTTGGGTACCACTGAGTTTCCTCCTCTTGAAACAGGGTTAATGGATGGAGAAATTTCTTTTCGTCAACACAAAGCAGGACACACACCCGGACCTAACTGGCCTACTTTTTTAACCTATGCGGCAAAATATTTTAATCAATAAATGAATACTACCAATACAATGTTATTATTAGGAATTGATATTGGCACTTCTTCCATCAAAGTTTCTGTGGTGGATGCAAATACGCAGCAATGCATTGTCTCTGCACAATACCCCGAAACAGAATCGGGTATTACCTCTTTACAACAAGGATGGGCCGAACAGTCGCCTGATATGTGGTGGCAGCATGTGCAAAAAGCAATCTTACAAGTAAACGCTTCAAAAAAATACAATCCAAAAGACATTGCTGCCATTGGCATTGCCTATCAAATGCATGGATTGGTTTTAATTGACAAACAGCAAAAAGTGTTACGAGATAGTATCATTTGGTGTGACAGTAGAGCGGTATCTATTGGTAACAAAGCATTTCAGGCAATAGGCGAAACAAAATGCCTGTCAGCACTTTTAAATTCTCCAGGAAACTTCACGGCTTCAAAATTGGCATGGGTAAAAGAAAATGAACCCCATATTTATTCAAATATTCATCAGGTGTTATTACCCGGCGATTTCATCGCAATGAAGTTTACCGGAGAAACCACCACCACTGTTTCTGCATTATCAGAAGGTATCTTTTGGGATTTTGCCAAGCAAGAACTTTCTAAAGATGTGTTTCAATATTTCGGATTTGATACGGCTCTAATACCACCCATCAAAAATGTTTTTGAACCACATGGAACTTTGAAAGAAGACATTGCCCATGTTTTATCACTTACACCCCATATCCCCATAACGTATAAAGCCGGTGATCAGCCAAACAATGCATTGTCATTAAACGTATTGCAATCCGGTGAAATAGCTGCCACGGCCGGCACTTCAGGTGTTATCTATAGTGTGAGTGATACACTTGCTTATGACAAACAATCGAGGGTAAATAGCTTTGCACATGTTAACCATACTTCTTTACAACAAAGAATAGGCGTTTTATTGTGCATCAATGGTACAGGCATTATGAATAGTTGGATTAGAAAAATTGCGGGCAATCAAATGAGTTATTCTCAAATGAATGAAGCGGCTACCGGTATACAACCGGGAAGTGATGGATTATGTATTTATCCTTTTGGTAATGGTGCCGAACGAATATTTAACAACCAAACCATTCAAGCGCATCTTCAAAATATTGAACTTAATCAACATACAATCGGCCATATCTTTCATGCGGTTCAAGAAGGAATTGCTTTTGCTTTCAGATATGGTTTGGATATAATGAGAGAGAACGGATTACAACCCACCGTTATTCGCGCCGGAAAAGCAAACATGTTTTTAAGCAATGTGTTTTTGAATGCATTTGTAAATGCTACGAATGTACCCGTTGAATTGTATGATTGCGATGGGAGTGTGGGTGCCGCTATTGGGGCAGGTTTGGGTGCCGGCATTTATCAAACGGAGAAAGAAGCATTTGTAAATATGAAGCCCTTAGAATACATTGAACCTACAAAGGCGGGTATTTACAATGAATCCTATCTCCATTGGAAAACCGGTTTGCTTGGAAAAATAAAAACAAATCATTCATCATCATAAAAATCTGAAAAATGAAAGTAGTTACAGGAGACAAAACATTTTTTAAAGAAGTGAATCAAGTTGTATTCGAAGGTGTAGGTAGCGATAACCCTTTGGCCTTTCGCTGGTACGACGAATCCAGAGTTGTAGCGGGTAAGCCCATGAAAGAATGGCTTCGATTTGCCTGCGCTTATTGGCATTCTTTTGTTGGCAATGGAGGTGATCCTTTTGGAGAACCCACCCATCATTTTCCATGGAATGATAAAGCCAATGCAGTGGATAGAGCAAAAGATAAAATGGATGCCGCATTTGAATTCATCACCAAAATGAACCTGCCTTACTACTGTTTTCATGATGTGGATGTTGTGGATTATACGAATGATGTACATGACAATGAAAAAAGATTGCAAGCATTGGTTGATTATGCCAAACAAAAACAAGCCGATAGCGGTGTAAAATTATTGTGGGGTACTGCCAATTTATTCAGTAACCGTCGTTACATGAATGGGGCCGCTACCAATCCTGATTTTCATGTTTTATCACATGCCGGTGCACAGGTAAAAGCCGCATTGGATGCCACCATTGCATTGGGTGGCGAGAATTATGTTTTCTGGGGTGGGAGAGAAGGCTACATGAGTTTGCTAAACACCAATATGCAAAGAGAGAAGGAACATTTGGCCAGGTTTTTACATACTGCCAAAGATTATGCAAGGAAAAATGGTTTTAAGGGAACATTCTTCATCGAACCCAAACCCTGTGAGCCTAGTAAACACCAATATGATTATGATAGTGAAACCGTGATTGGTTTTTTACGGCAGTATGATTTATTAAATGATTTCAAACTCAATATCGAAGTAAACCATGCAACCCTTGCCGGTCATACCTTTCAGCATGAATTACAAGTGGCTGTTGATGCAGGCATGTTAGGAAGTATGGATGCCAATCGTGGCGACTATCAAAATGGGTGGGATACCGATCAGTTTCCAAATAATATTACTGAACTGGTTGAAACCATGTTAGTGGTACTCGAAGGGGGTGGGTTTAAAGGTGGCGGAATCAATTTTGATGCAAAGCGAAGAAGAAATTCTACAGACCCCCTTGACCTTTTTTATGCGCATGTGGGCGGTATGGATGTATTTGCGAGGGCATTATTGATTGCGGATAATGTATTGCAAAAATCAGACTATCAACAAATTCGTTCACATCGATATTCTTCATTCGACTCAGGCACAGGCAAAGCATTCGAAGAAGGCAAAGTAAGTCTGGAAGGGCTTAGAGACTTTGCCATAACAAACGGCGAACCTTCTGTGATCAGTGGTAGACAAGAATATCTTGAAAATATTATTAACAGGTTTATATAATTGTTACCGGTTTTCAAGTTACTTGATTTTTTTATTTCATGTAAGCATCCGGCTAAAATTTAATTGCAAATACAAGCTATGTCTACCCAAAAAGCTTTTTTGTTTGATTTGAATGGAACCATGATAGACGATATGGCTTATCATATCAAGGCTTGGCATGGAATATTAAATTCATTAGGTGCCAATATTAGTTTGGCTCAAATGAAAGAAGAATGTTATGGAAAGAATGATGAATTACTGGAACGAATTTTCCCTGGCCGGTTTTCAGAAAAAGAGAAAATGGAAATGAGTTTTGCAAAAGAAAAAGCATACCAACAAGCATTCAAACCGTCTCTTCAATTAATCAATGGGTTAGCTGATTTTTTAAAAAAAGCTGCCGATAACAATATTAAAATGGCTATTGGGTCAGCGGCCATTATGTTTAACATTGATTTTGTGCTGGATGGATTGCAGTTGCGTCATTATTTTAATAGTATTGTTAGTGCCGATGATGTTCAAAAAAGCAAACCCGATCCTGAAACTTACTTGAATTGTGCAGATCAATTACACGTTCTTTACAAAAACTGTATCGTATTTGAAGATGCGCCAAAGGGTGTTGAATCGGCTCGAAATGCAGGAATGGCTTGTGTTGTGTTAACTACCATGCATACAAAAGAAGCGTTTAGTGCCTATGATAACATCGTTTGTTTTATTAGTGATTATACAGACCCTCAGTTAGCAAGTGTATTTAATTAATCAGTTAGTATGGAAGATAATAGTTACGTGATAGGTGTTGACTTTGGAACGGATTCAGTCCGTACTATTCTTGTGAATGCCTGTAACGGAAATGAACTTTCTACATCTGTATTTTATTATCCAAGATGGAAAGCAGGATTGTATTGTGATGTTGCAAAGAATCAATTCAGACAACATCCTTTGGATTACATAGAAGGTCTTGAATTTACCATTATGGATTGTTTGCGCAAAGTTGATGCAAATGTTGCAGCAGGTATCAAAGGAATATCTATTGATACTACGGGCTCTACGCCCATAGCTGTAGACAGCAAGGGAACCCCACTTTCATTATTGCCGGCTTTCAGCGAAAATCCCAATGCCATGTTCGTTTTGTGGAAAGACCATACTTCCATTAAAGAAGCAACAGAACTAAATGTACACGCTTCAAAATACGATATCAATTATTTGCAATTTGTTGGGGGTATTTATTCTTCAGAATGGTTTTGGGCAAAACTATTGCATGTATTAAGAGAAGATGAAGCAGTTAGAAATAGCTGTTATTCATGGGTAGAACATTGCGATTGGATTCCTTTTTTGTTAACGGGTGGAAACGATATTCATCAACTGAAAAGAGGGGTCTGCAGTGCCGGACACAAAAGTTTATGGGCTGAAGAATTTAACGGATTACCACCCAATGCATTTTTCAGTGATTGGGATCCCTTGTTGAATGGGTTCACCGAACATTTATTTACAGAAACCTATACTGCTGATCAACCCGCCGGAAATTTATCTGCAGATTGGGCCGCTCGTCTTGGCTTATCAACCCATGTGGTGATTGGTATAGGAGCATTCGATTGTCACATGGGTGCCGTAGGCGGACAAATAGAACCCTATCATCTCAGCAAAGTGATGGGCACCTCCACTTGTGATATGTTGGTGGCACCATTGCATGAAATGAAAGGGAAATTGGTAAAGGGTATTTGTGGTCAAGTGCCGGGGTCCATTATTCCGGGTATGATGGGCATGGAAGCCGGACAGTCTGCATTTGGAGATGCGTTTGCTTGGTATAAAAATTTATTAGCTTGGCCATTGCAAAACATTTTGTCGAAAACAAATTTGGTAGATACAACAACCCGCGAAAAGTTGCAAATTGAAATAGCCGATAAAATGATTGAAGAACTCAGTAAACAAGCCGCTTCATTGCCCTTGCAGGAAACAGATGAGTTGGCAATTGATTGGTTAAATGGCCGAAGAACGCCCGATGCCAATCAACTATTAAAAGGAGCATTTACACAAATCGATTTAGCAAGTGATGCGCAGGTTCTTTTTAAAGCACTTGTTGAGGCCACTTGTTTCGGAGCCAAAAAAATAGTTGACAGATTTGAATCAGAAGGCATACCTGTAAAAGGGCTCATTGGTTTGGGAGGTGTTGCCAAAAAATCACCCTATATAATGCAAACGATGGCGGATGTGATGGATATGCCCATCCGCATTCATAAAAGCGAACAAACCTGTGCCATCGGGGCTGCCATGTTCGCGGCAACTGCTGCCGGTTTGTATTCAAAAGTAGAAGAAGCTATGATGGCAATGGGACAAGGGTTTGATGTAACTTACTTGCCCAATAAAGAAAAGGCATCCATTTACAAAAAAAGGTATCAAAAATATACAGCATTGGGGGCATTTATTGAACAACAAACTAACTTGTGACATCTCAGCATCCATCAATGAAATATCAAGAAATAAAAGAAGCCGCTTGTAAAGCCAATCAACAACTACCCGTTCTTCGATTGGTAAAATTTACGTTTGGTAATGTAAGTGTGGTTGATAGACAGTTAGGCGTATTTGCCATTAAACCTAGTGGAATAGCCTATGAGGATTTAGTGCCTGATAAAATAGTGATTGTAGATTTTGAAGGGAAAATTGTAGAAGGTACGCTTCGCCCTTCTTCTGATACCTTAACGCATGCTGTACTGTATAAACACTGGGAAGCAATTGGCAGTATTGTTCACACACACTCTACTTACGCTACTGCCTGGGCACAAGCACAAAGAGACATTCCCATTTTGGGAACCACCCATGCCGATCATATTACCTTTGATGTGCCTTGCGCACCACCCATGAATGATGAAATGATAAAAGGGAATTATGAATATGAAACCGGTTTCCAAATCATGCATTGTTTGCAAGAACGTGGACTTAGTTATGAAGTAGTAGAGATGATATTAATTGGCAATCATGCGCCCTTTACTTGGGCAAAAACACCGGAGAAAGCTTTGTACAATAGTGCAGTGTTAGAAAATATTGCAGAAATGGCATATCTCACAGAACAAATAAGAAAAGATACCCCCCGTTTAAAAGATTCATTGATCAAAAAACATTTTGAAAGAAAGCATGGTCCGGATAGTTATTATGGACAATCATCAATTAAATCATCAATATGAAAAAACAGTATGGTATTCTATTTTTATTCGCATTCATTTTTTTGGGATGTAATAACCAACAAGAAAAAACGACCATGAATTTTCAAATTACCGAGAAACCTTTTGGGGTTTTCGAAAATGAACCCATCACACAGTATACCCTTTCCAATCCCAATGGAATGCAGGTAAGTGTTCTTAATTATGGGGGAACCGTTACTTCAATTCTAACACCCGACAAAGACAAAGTAATGGGTGACGTAATATTGGGTTTCGATTCACTGTCCGGTTATTTACAGAAAGGAAATCCTTATTTCGGTTGTTTGATTGGTAGATATTGTAATCGAATCAATAAAGGGAAATTTGTTTTAAATAATATTACATACCAACTTCCCTTGAATAACAATGGAAATACGTTACATGGCGGTCTCAAGGGGTTTGATAAAGTTGTTTGGAAAGCCACCAAATTACCCGGGGATAGTAGTTTGCAATTAAGCTATACCAGTAAAGATGGTGATCAAGGCTTTCCCGGTAATTTAACGATGGATGTTGTTTACACATTAACCGCTGATAATGCTTTACAAATTTCATATAAAGCCACCACCGATCAAGCCACACCGGTTAACCTCACCAATCATTGCTATTTTAATTTATCTGCCGGAAAAGAATCCAACATACTAAATCATGTGGTAACCATTCATGCAGATAAATATACGGAGGTGGATAGCCTTTTAATTCCAACCGGTAAATTGCCTGATGTGAAAGGAACACCCATGGATTTTACAACAGGTAAATCAATCGGTAAAGAAATTGCTGCTGTAAAAGGTGGCTACGATCATAACTGGGTATTAAATAGTACAGGAACAGGCATGCAACAAATTGCCACAGTTTACAATGAAGTAAGTGGCAGATTCATGGAAGTGTATACGACAGAACCAGGCTTACAATTTTATACCGGTAATTTTTTAGATGGCACATTGCAAGGGAAAAATAATTGGGTGTATGCAAAGCATGCCGGACTCTGTTTAGAAACACAACATTTTCCGGATAGTCCCAATCAACCCGCTTTTCCAAATACTATTTTAGAGCCGGGAAAAACGTATCAGCAAATTACGCAGTACAAGTTTTCAGTAAAATAGATTTTATTGAAGCGTCATTTAGAATGCCGATAATGGGTTTACAGGGCTAATTAATTTTTTGAGGTGCTTGAATGGATTACAATGTGCGTGATGTATATGAGCGACTAAGTTTTGTCACAATTTTAAGAGCTGAAAAATAAACTTGTTTTCAAAATAAGCATTCGCGGGACTAAAGTCCCGTTAATACATCTATGAATATCTGGTATCCCCCGCCCTAAAGGACGGGGCAAAATAAAAATATTTCTTTTAATTTTTTCAAACTTGTCATTCACTATAGTGAGTGGCTGTTAGATTGCATGCATTTGCCCCGTCCTTTAGGGCGGGGATTATAAATGATGATGATGATGATGATTTGAGGCTTTAGCCTCACGATTGTTAATGCTGCATATCATTATTCAATTTTAAAAAAATAGTACGCTTTAACGAAAGCCAAAAAAAATCTTTTGTACCTATCATTTTTGCCCTAAAGTGGCGGGGAAATAAAAAAAGGAATGCAGTATAGCTGCGATAAAAATATAGCAAAAGTTACAGGAAGATTTTGTTGTAAAGAAATATCAAAAATAATCATCCGAATACCCATTGAAATGCAGGCTTTTTCAAGTGCATCATCGTTAAGTCTAAGTTTGATTGGAGTTGTTCATACAGCTTTTGAAAAAATCTTACAAATTTGTATGAAAAGATTCTAGGGCCTCAAAATATTAATTAGCCGTTTACAGGATTAATGAATGGTAAAATAAGTATATTAGTAGGCTAAAAGCAAGCGTTATTTCGCAGAAAGCAATTAAATAAAAGATATGATTGAACTAACGAAAAAAGTACTTTGGTTTGTTACCGGCAGCCAAGATTTATATGGACAAGAGACTTTAGCGCTTGTTGCAGAACATGCCAAAACCATTGCCGCCTCGCTACATGGTTCATCCGAAATTAGTGTAAGTGTGCTGTACAAACCCACAGTAAAAACCGCCGAAGAAATTTATGCCGTTTGCCTAGATGCCAATGCTGCTAAAGATTGTATTGGTGTGATTGCTTGGATGCATACTTTTTCGCCGGCTAAAATGTGGATAGGGGGGCTGAAAGTATTGCATAAACCACTGCTGCATTTTCATACGCAATTCAACCGCGATATTCCTTGGGCTACCATCGATATGGATTTTATGAACTTGAATCAATCGGCCCATGGTGATCGAGAGTTTGGATTTATCATGAGTAGAATGCGTTTGAATAGGAAAGTGGTGGTGGGTCATTGGCAAGATCTTGAATCGTTGGGTAAGATAGATACCTGGTCTCGTGCAGCTGCCGCATGGCATGATTGGCAAACTGCTAAGTTTGCACGCTTTGGTGACAATATGCGTAACGTGGCGGTTACCGAAGGCGATAAAGTAGAAGCTGAAATTAAGTTTGGTTATAGTGTGAATACCTATGGGGTAGGAGACCTCGTAAAAGTAATCAATGAAACCTCCGATAAACAAATTGATACGCTGGTAGAAGAATATGCTTCAAGCTATACATTGGTTCCTTCATTACTGAAAGGGGGAGAACAACATGCTTCTTTACGCGAAGCCGCTAAAATAGAAATAGGGTTGCAAACATTTTTAACCGCAGGAAATTTTAGTGGGTTCACCAATACGTTTGAAGACTTGCATGGAATGGCACAGTTACCCGGCATTGCATCACAAAGACTAATGACCAAAGGGTATGGATTTGCCGCAGAAGGCGACTGGAAAACAGCCGCCTTGGTTCGTGCCATGAAAGTGATGGGTAGCGGATTGAAAGGTGGGAATAGTTTCATGGAAGATTATACTTATCATTTTAATCCCGATAACAGAATGGTATTAGGCAGCCATATGCTGGAGATTTGTGAAAGCATTGCTGATGGCAAACCTACCTGCGAAATACATCCCTTGGGTATTGGAGGAAAAGCAGATCCGGTACGTTTGGTATTCAACTCTCCACCCGGTACTGCTTTGAATGCATCGATGGTTGATATGGGTACTCGTTTCCGTTTATTGGTGAATGAAGTGATTGCCGTAGCTCCCATGCATACCATGCCAAAGCTACCGGTAGCAAGGGTATTATGGAAACCTTATCCAAATATGCACACAGGTTGTGCCGCTTGGATACTGGCGGGAGGAGCACACCATACCTGTTATAGCCAAAGTTTATCCAGCGAACATTTAACCGACTTTGCAGAAATCGCCAATATAGAAATGGTATTGATTGACAAAGAGACGAAAATACCATCATTCAAAAATGAATTGAGATGGAATGAGATGTGTTATCGTTCGTGAGTCGTGAGACGTGAATCGTGAGTTTTTTTCTTCTTACTCACGATTTATCTCTCACGAT
>JANOVY010000181.1:0-2365 GCA_031417635.1 Bacteroidota bacterium
AACATCCAAGACCACTTTAATATCCTTTCCATCGTTCACTAAAAGTACATCCGGACCATTTTCTATTACCAAACGATACAATCCTTCTTCTTTACCCATGGCCCTTAATTCAAAATTGCCATTTGATTGTAATGTAGCTGAATCAAGAATTTCGGGTTGATCTCCTCCGTAAGGTAGTTCTTGCAAAAATATTTTTTTCGAAGGAGCATTCGTAATTCTACCTGACACAGTAAAAGCGCCAAATCTCTTTTCTTGGCAAGCTGATAAGAGAATGACAGTGGTTAAAAAGAGGATTATTTTTTTCATAATGAATGAGTGCCCGGGGGCTTTATTTTAAAAGTCAATTATCTTTTACGCATTTAATGTTTCTTCTAATAATTGGGTTACCAATTTAGCATCGGCCTTTCCCTTGCTCCGTTTTTTTACTTCACCCACAAATAAACCAATCAGTCCTTTCTTACCTTTTTTATATTCAAGCACTTTGTCTGGCATTGCCGCTAACGTTTCTGTAACCCAAATGGCTAATTCATTTGTATCACTTACATGTAAAAGGTTCAATTTTTCAGCAATCGATAATGGAGTAGCATTTTCAACCATTAAAATAGGTAATATCTTAGAAGACGCAGTTGAGAAGCTAACCTTACCATCTTCCACTAATAAAATGAGTTCGGCTAATGCGGCCGGCTTTACTGCAAAAGACGCTATACTCAATCCTTCTTCATTCAAAAATTGACGAATGGGTCCCAATATCCAATTGGCAACGGATTTATAATGTTGCGTATGTTGACTAACCGATTCGAAATAAAGTGCCGTTGCTTTTTCATCACACAGTTGATGTGCATCATACTCGCTTAGGCCAAATTGCGTTTGGAATTTGTGAATCAGTTCGTTTGGTAAGGCAGGCAATGACGATTGTATTTTTTGGATGTATTCATCAGTTAAATGAAAAGGGGCAAGATCCGGATCAGGGAAATACCGATAATCATTGGCTTCCTCTTTATCTCTAATAGAAAAAGTAGTATCATTGCTTGCATCAAAACTTCGTGTTTGTTGTTGCACTTTCCCTCCGGATTCTACCAATTGAATCATTCTTTCAATTTCGTATTCAATCGCTTTTTTTACATTTCGGATAGAGTTCAAGTTTTTGACTTCTACTTTGGTGCCCAATTCTTTTTCACCCCTCAATCGAATAGAAACATTGGCATCGCAACGTAGACTGCCTTCTTCCATATTCCCATCACAAATGCCTATCCACCTTACTAATTTTCGAACTTCTGTTACATATTGCCAGGCTTCTTCTGCCGAAAATAAATCGGGTTCGGTTACCATTTCTACCAAGGGGGTACCGGCTCTGTTTAAATCAATACAGGTAAAGTCATCCGCTAAATCGTGAATACTTTTACCGGCATCTTCTTCCATATGAATTCGATTCAATTGAATTTTACGTTCTCCGGTATCAGTTTTAATGGTGATAAAGCCACCTTTACAAATGGGGGTAGTATGTTGTGAAATTTGGTAACCTTTGGGAAGATCGGGATAAAAATAATTTTTACGGGCAAAATAATTGTCTTTTTCAATTTCGCAATTACATGCCAATCCTAATCTGATGGCAAATTCCACCGCTTTTTTATTTGTTTTTGGCAAAGTTCCCGGATGCCCCATCGTTATGGGACTGATATGTGTATTGGGAGCAGCCCCAAATGCTACACTATCGCCACAAAATAATTTGCTGTTTGTAGCTAATTGGGCATGTACTTCCAGACCAATAACGACTTCATATTTTTCATTCAAGTCCATACTCTCGCAAAAATAGCTTTAATCGTTGATTTTGCCGATATGTATTGTGCCAATAAAGAATGATTGCAAATCAGATATGGATCTTTACAAGGAGAGAATTTTATTGAGATCTTCCGGTGCTGCAGTGAGTAACCCCACCGGGGGAAGTCTTTTGGTAAGTTCTTTCCAGTTCTTATCTGCCGTAAAAATTTTTTTAAGCATAGGGAGTGCTTTTGCTATCTGTTTGTTATTGACTAAAGTAATGGCTGTCCAATATTGCATTTCCAGGTTTGTAGGAAATAACTTCATCGCTGCATTGTATTCTTTCATGGCCAATGCCATGTCGTTTTTTTCAACAGCAAGATCGCCATTGTTCATGTGTTCGTAAGCAATGTGTACATGATACAGTCTTCTTAATTCTTGTAAAGGTTGTTTAGCATCATCCACACGAAGATCTATGGTTCTATTATTCCAGCTTTCGGTTATTTTTCCGGGTACCACTATGATGGCAGCAGCCTGCATACCTCGTATGTCTCCACCTGCATTTTGGGCAGCTTCCAATGCCAGTAAAACCCTTTCTGCCAAAGGT
>JANOVY010000182.1:0-7858 GCA_031417635.1 Bacteroidota bacterium
ATTGGCAGGAAAGCCCTTGGCGTCTTTACGAACAACTGCTGCTAAAAATGTTTTGAAGGGAGAAATATCTTCTACAGGGAAATCGGTACCCAATGGTATCCAACCGTTTTGTTGTAGTAATTGTTTAAAAGCATAGCCGCCCTTTAATCTTTCTTTACCCAATCTTTCTTCGGCCCAATACATATCGCTGGTGGCATGTGTGGGTTGTACAGAAGGTATAATATTAGCGGTACCAAATAAATGAAAATCAGATGGATTAATAATTTGTGCATGTTCTATGCGCCAACGCTTATCATTTTTTCCTTGTAAATATTTATTGTAGATATTTAATATTTCACGGTTAGCACTATCGCCGATGGCATGTGTACACATTTGAAAATCGGTGGCAGATAACACTTTCGCCAAAGAATCATAATGCGATTTATTGCGTAATAAAAACCCCTGCCAACCTGCTTTGTCATTATAGGCTTCTAGCAAACAAGCGCCCCTACTACCCAAAGCCCCATCGGCATATACTTTAAATCCTTTTACAAATAATTTATCGGTTTTATAGGGACCTGTTTTTAAATATTTATTCAAATTTTTATCATTGTCACTCAACATCACAAATAAACGCATATCTAATTTGCCTTCTTTTTGTAATGCATCAATTCCTTCAACATCATCGTAATTCAACCCACAATCTGTAACAGTCGTTAACCCTTGTTCAAAACAATTTTTTTGCGCAGCCTGTAACCATTGCACATACAATTCTTTTGAGGCATCAGGGATTTGATCATACACTTTATTATCGGCATTATCAATAAGTACACCGGTTAATATTCCCGCTTTCGTTTCAATAGATCCGCCCACAATGGTTTGGCCGGCTTTGATACCCGCAAGATCCAATGCCTTTTGGTTAGCAATCGATGCGTGCCCATCCACTCTGGTGATGATAACAGGTTTGTTTGGAAATAATTTATTTAATTGTTCGTTTGATGGGTATGCTTTGCCCGGCCAAAGATTTTGATCCCAACCTCTTCCTTGTATCCAAGGCAGATCCGGATGCAAATCTGCAAAAGCTTTCAATTTTGCAACGGTTTCTTCCCAAGTTTTTATACCCACCAAATCAGCTTGAAATAAGGACCGTCCATAGCCTACAAAATGTGCATGGGCATCAATAAAACCGGGATATACTGCCTCTCCTTTTGCATCAATACTTTCTGAAGCGGTATATTTTTTTTGTATTTCATCATTCGTACCAACGGCTACTATTTTACCGTCTTTTACCGCCATCGCTTCAGCAACAGAATAGGCAGAATCAACTGTATAGATGACTGCATGATGAATAATGGTATCTACTTTATTGGTGGAGCAGGAAGCAAGGGCAAGCAGGAATGCAATAGGGAATAGTTTTCTCATAAGAAAGTTTGAACTGCTAAAGTTATAGTGTTGGAAGGAATAATAATATTGAATATTGAACAAGGAATTTTGAATGATGAATAGTTTTTCACTTCAAAATTGAAAATTCCTTGTTCAATATTCAAAATTCCTAACTCCCCCTTCAGGGGGCTGGGGGGTGAGCACCCTACTTCAACAATTCACAGGGCTTCAACCCTGTATGTTTCTTAAATGCAGCAGAGAAATGCGAGATTGAAGAATAGCCAAGCAAAGCAGAAACATCGGTTACACTCAAACCTTTTTCATACAAAAGGTATTTGGCATGTTCCATTCTCTGTTGTTGATAAAAATCAAATATGGTAGTACCGAAAACTTCTTTGAATCCTTTTTTCAAATAGCACTCATTCATCGCCACTTTGCGGCTCAACTCTTTAATGGTGATAGGGTCACCGATATGTTGCAATAAAATATCTCTTGATTGATATATTCTTTCACGCCCACTTTCATCAGCGAGAAATTTACAGGAGAACCCTTCTTCTTTTTCATCCAATAAACATTCTAAACTATATAATAATATTTCGTGCATTTTGGCATTCACAAAAATATTTTCCATCGAACCCGAATAACTGTGATTCAATAGTGCATCCAGTGTATTTCTTTTGCGATTGCAAAGTGGAAAAACTTTGGTAAAAGCATGTGGATGTTTAAAGGCCAAGACTTCATCTTTGCGCGTATTTAGCTTAATGTTATGTACAAATTGGTGAAGAAAAGTTGCCGTAAAATGGAAAGTAAATACATCTACCGTTTGGTGTTTGCCACTACATTGATTGGTGGGTAATTCTGTGCACTGTGCGCAGCTTCTCTCTTCGCAATAACGGTTACCGGTAATACAGTATCTGAGTTCTAAAAAGTTTTCAGTCGGCTTTTTGGCATTATAATGGTAAACCAACATGCCTGTGTCTTCCGCTACCCAAGGGTGTTGGGCATAATATCGGCGGATATTATATTGAATGGAGCCGGGAATCTGTTGCCCTTTTTCAAATAATAAGTCCATGCTGGGTTCGATACCCCCACGGTGTGCCACTTTTAATATGTCCATTACTTGAATCATCCGTCTGCAAATTTAATGTATAAACATCTAATTTACAAGCGCAGCCTGTTAAAGTGACCAACCTTTGTTAAAACTGAACTAATTGTGTAACTTAGGTTTGTTAAATCGATTCCATGAAAACAAGGCTGTTTTTTGCATTTACTTCATTTCTTTTTTCTGCTTTTACCTATTCTCAAAACTGTAAAGTATCAATTCCCTCAATATCAGGCACTTATGAAGGTGAATGTAAAAGTGACAAAGCAAATGGAAAGGGGAAATCGATTGGTGTAGATACTTATGAAGGCAATTTTAAAAATGGCTACCCGGAAGGAGAAGGAAAATACGCTTGGAAAGATGGTAACTGGTATGAAGGAAATTTCAAGGCAGGTTTACGAAGTGGCATAGGCACTTTGCATTATTCAAGGGTTGATAAACCCGATAGTAGTCTTTCGGGTTATTGGGCAAAAGATAAGTACTTGGGAAAATATGAATATCCTTATAAAGTGCTGAGCACGAGTTATATGGTAAAATCTGCATCAGTAAGCATTGGAGATAAAAATGACATTCCTCAAATTGTTATTTTGTTATCGAGTGTTACCGGCGGATCAGTTGATCTTCATGGTTCCATTCCAAAGCCCATATTAACAAGTATTGATATTAAGAACGGCAGCTATATTAACAAACAAGAAGTGACTACATTAGAGAAAACAAATATGTACACGTTAACAAATGTCATTTTCCCATTTAGTGCCGTATTTAGAATTGGGGGGGATGATGTAGCGGTTGATTTTAATAACTCCGGTAATTGGACACTAACTGTTGTTTTACGTCAATAAGCGGTAATCTAAAGCAAACTTTTAGATACTACACTTTACTGCCTTAATAACCTTGTTAAAAGTGGATAAATAGGCATTTTTTATGCGCTAAAAACCCCATATTTTCATTACCTTCGCCACCTTGTGAAATTCACTTAAAACACAGGAATAGTAAGCATTTATGAGTCAGGAACAAATAGATAGTAACGAGGCCCAGAATAAGAATTATGGAGCCGATAGCATACAGGTATTAGAAGGATTGGAAGCGGTAAGAAAAAGGCCCGCTATGTACATTGGAGACATTGGTGTAAAAGGCCTTCATCACCTGGTATATGAAGTAGTTGATAACTCAATCGATGAAGCGCTTGCAGGTTATTGTAAGAATATCATCGTATCCATTCATGAAGACAATTCTATTAGTGTTCAGGATGATGGAAGAGGTATTCCTACGGCCATGCATACCAAAGAAAAAAGAAGTGCATTGGAAGTTGTGATGACCGTTTTACATGCAGGTGGAAAGTTTGATAAAAATACTTATAAAGTATCGGGTGGATTGCATGGTGTAGGTGTGAGTTGTGTAAATGCGTTAAGTGCCAAATTGTTGGTAAACGTTCATCGTGAAGGAAAGATATTTGAACAGGAATACCATATTGGCGTTCCACAATATCCGGTTAGAGAAGCCGGCGAAAGCGAAAAAACAGGCACTTACGTTCATTTCTGGCCTGATCTTACCATTTTTCAAGAATCCGTTTATCGAAAAGAAATCATTGAAAGTCGTTTGCGTGAATTGTCGTATTTAAACAAACGAATCAATATCGTATTGACCGATTTGAGAGAGCTTGATGAAGAAGGCAAAGTATATTCCAAAAGTTTTTACAGCGAAGGTGGAATCGTTGAATTTGTTGAAATGTTGGATAAAAATGGCAATCGTAATCCATTAATCCCTGCTCCTTTGTATGTGGACGGCTTTGATGAAGCTTCTAATATCGCTGTTGAAGTTGCCTTAACTTATAATGACGATTTTAAGGAACACATTTTCTCCTATGTCAACAATATCAACACCATTGAAGGGGGCACCCACGTTACCGGCTTTAGACAAGCATTAACCCGCGTTTTTAAAACATATGGTGATAAACAAGGTTTGTTTGAAAGAGCCAAAGTAGTAATTGAGGGAGATGATTTTAGAGAAGGTCTTAGTGCCATCATTTCTGTAAAAGTGCCCGAGCCTCAATTTGAAGGTCAAACCAAAACAAAATTAGGAAACAGTGAAGTAAGTGGAATTGTTCAAACAACGGTTGCCAGAGCTTTGGAAGCCTATTTGGAAGAAAATCCAAGAGAAGCCAAAAATGTTATTTCAAAAATCATTTTAGCCGCACAAGCAAGGGTTGCTGCCAAAAAAGCGCGCGATATGGTACAACGCAAAACCGTGTTAAGCGGTGGCGGTTTACCTGGTAAATTATCTGATTGTAGCGAAAGGGATCCCGAAAAATGTGAATTATACCTGGTGGAAGGAGATTCAGCCGGTGGTACTGCTAAGCAGGGTCGCGATAGAAGCTATCAAGCTATCCTACCATTGCGTGGTAAGATATTGAACGTTGAGAAAGCGATGGAACATAAAATTTACGAAAATGAGGAAATTCGCAATATGTACACTGCCTTGGGTGTGACTGTGGGTACTCCTGATGATCCTAAAGCATTGAATATTATTAAATTACGCTATCATAAATTAATTATTATGACGGATGCTGATGTGGATGGCTCTCACATCGCTACTTTAATATTGACCTTTATTTTCCGCTATATGAAAGAATTGGTGGAACAAGGGTATGTGTATATAGCCCAACCGCCTTTGTACTTGGTAAAAAAAGGCAAAGACCAGGAATATGCCTATTCTGAAGAGCAAAGAAAGTTTCTGATTGCCAAAATTGGGGGCGGAAAAGATGATAGTGTAAATACACAACGCTACAAAGGATTGGGCGAAATGAATGCCGATCAATTATGGGAAACCACCATGGACCCGGCACGCAGAACGTTGAAACAAGTTACCATAGAAAGTGCCGCAGAAGCCGATCGTATTTTCAGTATGTTAATGGGTGATGATGTTGCCCCCAGAAGGGAATTCATTGAAACCCATGCTAAATACGCCAAAATAGACGTTTAGTCGATGGTCTATAGTCCATGGTCAATGGTAGGAAGAATTTGTGCAAAGTGCTTAGTTTTCTCAAACTCCCAATAAACCACAAACCACAAACCAAAGACCAAAAACCAACTACTATCGACCATGGACTATGGACTATCCAGCCCTTTCTACCCAAAATTTCAGTATCCTGAAAAAAATTGGTAGATTGTGCACTGAAACCCATTGAATATCCACTAACCCTTAAATTCTTAACAAATGGACACCTCAAAAATGATTAAAGCCTATTGCCTGAAAACAAAGGAAAAAAATGTTCCTCTGCAAGATGCTGTTGTTAAAAAAACCGCCAAAGGTGGTTACATGGCTACCGGTCATGATGGAAAAGGAAATAAAATGGCAGCCATTTTAGGTGAAGCCAAAGCTTTACAAGCTATAAAAGATGGCGTTGCTAAACAAGATTTCTAGCCTATACTGATACAAGAAATTGATCCGGCCTCAAAAGGGCCGGATTTTTTTATTTCCAATACTCAAATGCATTGAATTAACATCTGAAAAAAGGTAAGAATACGTGTGAATGATACTTAATCAACGGCAATATTATTCAGTAGCTTTGTAAAAAGTGATGTTTTATGATAATCCGACTGCCTTTACGTTTCGAGGGTAGCAAAGGAGAAAAAAATCTCTATGCTTTGTTTGATAGTGGTGCCACCTATTCCTGCATCAACAATGAAATTGTGGAAGATTTAGAAATTCTCACACCCTTGCATACACCCATGAAATTAGCCACAGCTAGTGATAGTACTTATATAGAAATTACAAATCGTGTTACTTTAGATTTTTATCATGAAGATGTTAGATTGAGTGATGAATTTTTAGTGGTACCCGGATTAAGTGAAGAAGTGATCATTGGTGCCAACACTATGCAAAAATGGCGATTGAAATTAGATTTTGAACATGACACTGTAATTGTAGATCCAAGGGTGGCTAAATTGATATTGATTAATTTAATTTGAGAATAGCGATTAGGTAAAAGTTAAAAGGGTTAAATGGAGTTAAAAAAGTTAAAATGTTTTTAACTCCATTTAACCTTTTTAACCCCTTTTAACCTCTTTAACCCCTTTTAACCCATTTAACCCCTTTTAACCCATTTAACCCCATTTAACTTCCTAAAACCTCCCTATACATCTGTTTCAGAAACCTATGCATTGCTTCCATTTCCTTCACATCATCTACGATTAACAAAAACATTCTACCGGTTTGCTTTAACCGAGCTTTGTTTGTACCGGTTTGCATAAATGCCAATACTTTTCTAAACAAATCAGATTCAAAATAAGGCGAGTCGGGACGATTAATAAAATAACAACGCAAGGTATCTTCTTTCAAAGTCATTTTTTCAAATCCCAATTGAACGGCTAACCATCTGCATCTAACGGTTGTAAACAAATCTTCTACTTGTTTGGGTATGGGACCAAATCTATCCATCATCTCTTTGTGAAAATCCAATAGTGCTTCTTCTTTTTCGCAGTTATCTAAACGAGTATACAACGACAATCGTTCTGTGATACTTTCCACATAACTATCGGGAATTAAAATTTCAAGATCAGAATCAATGGTGCAATCACTTACAAAATCATCCTGGGTACTGATTTCTTCTTTGAATAAATCTTTGAATGAGGTTCTTTTTAATTCTCGAATGGCTTCTTCTAAAATCTTTTGATACATTTCAAATCCTATTTCAGCCATAAAACCACTTTGCTCACCTCCCAGTAAATTACCTGCCCCCCTGATATCTAAATCACGCATGGCTATTTGAAAACCACTTCCTAAATCACTAAACTGTTCTAATGTTTGTAAACGTTTTCTGGAATCTGTAGGGAGTGTACTGATAGGGGGGCCTAATAAATAACAGAATGCTTTTCGGTTACTTCTTCCTACTCTTCCCCTTAGTTGGTGAAGATCGCTCAAACCAAAATGATGTGCATTGTTAACGATGATAGTATTTACATTGGGAATGTCTACCCCACTCTCTACTATATTGGTACAAACCAATACATCATATTTTTTATCAATAAAATCCATTATCCTTTCTTCCAATTCATTTCCCTCTAATTGACCATGGGCAAAACCAATGCTCAAATCAGGACAAAATCCTTGAATCATGGCACACATCTCTGGCAAACCTTGTACACGGTTATGAATAAAGAAAACCTGACCGCCCCTTTCCGTTTCATAATAAATAGCATCTCTAATAAAATCATCATTAAAAATGCGAATCTCCGTTTGTATGGGTTGACGATTAGGAGGTGGCGTATTAATAATGCTAAGATCTCGAGCTCCCATTAAACTAAACTGCAAGGTTCGTGGAATGGGTGTTGCCGTTAAGGTTAAACAATCCACATTCGTTTTTAATGTTTTTAATTTCTCTTTATGTCCAAC
>JANOVY010000183.1:0-4132 GCA_031417635.1 Bacteroidota bacterium
GACAGTCTGTTTCAGTCCTGGAAATTTGCGAGATAGTTGAAAACGCCATTTCCGGTACATCCACTTTAACAGATCAACTGCTGGTGAATAGCAGGAAGTCGGAAAAAAATGTCGATTTCTGGGCAGGTATTGAAGCAACAAAAAAAAATCTGAATTGGTCTCCATCCATTTCAATTGAACAGGGTATAAAAGACACAATTGCATCTTTAATTAATACACTATGATTATTTCGAGAACTCCTTATCGCTTAAGTTTTGTAGGAGGCGGTACAGATCTGCGTTCTTTTTATTCTGAAGAGCCGGGTCAGGTTATCAGTACAACAATCGATAAATATTTATTTGTAGTTGTAAAAAGACAAATTGGAATTGTAGAATTCAAATACAGGGTAAACTGGAGTAAGGTTGAATTTAAAAACCGGGTAGAAGATATTGAACATCCGATTGTAAGAGAGACACTTATTAAACTGAATATTGATTTCCCTGTTGAGATAACCACTTTTGCGGATATCCCTGCCAATACAGGGTTAGGCTCATCTAGTGCTTTTGCAGTAGGGTTATTACATGCTTTGTATGCATTGAAAGGACAGATGGTTACCAAGTATACACTCGCTTCAGAAGCAGCAGAAATTGAAGTGGAAATCCTTAAAAGGACAATGGGGAAACAGGACCATTTTGCCGCGGCATATGGTAATATAAATGTGTTCACTTTTAATCCTAACGAATCAGTAACCGTTGAACCCGCATTTTATAGGAATGAAGTAAGAGATAAACTTCAAAACAACCTTTTATTGTTCTATACAAAACTAAAACGCGACGCAAGTGAAGTATTGGAAAGCCAGAATAAACAATCATCCAATAAACGTGATGTATTACAGAAAATGCGGGACCTTGTTACACCAATGCGTGAAGTATTATCAAAAGGAAATAACCTGTCTGAATTTGGTGAGATACTGCATGAGGGCTGGAACCTGAAAAAAAGTCTGACACAGGAAATCTCAAATCCCGAGATTGAAGTGTATTATGAAACGGCAAGAAAGGCCGGTGCAATAGGCGGTAAATTACTGGGTGCAGGTGGTGGTGGTTTTTTATTGTTTTATGCAGAACAGGATAAGCAGGCGGCTGTGATCAATGCATTATCAGGTTTATATCACATACACCCCAAGTTTGATACGGGAGGGTCGAGAATCACTTATTACGACCAGACTGATTTATAGATATTTATTTTTAAAGTAGTACGGATGAAAAAGATTTTAATACTGGGTAATCAGGGATACTTAGGATCAAGAATGACCGATTATCTTCAGGAATACGGCTACCAATGTACGGGAGCAGATATGGGTTTTTTTGCGGAGGGCTTTCTTACACATCCCAAGCCTGTTGCCATGCTTGCAAAAGAGGCACGTACCATTACAGAAACAGATATTGAAGGCTATGATGTTGTTATTCAACTAGCTGGAATCTCAAATGATCCGTTTGGAAATCTGCGCCCTGAATTGATCTATGATCCAACAAGAGAATATGCTTTAAGAATTGCAAAGATTTGCAAAAAACTTGGGGTGCGTTATGTTTTTCCGTCGAGCTGTTCAGTATACGGTCTGGGTGGTAATGGCCTTCTTGATGAAACAGGCCCTATTTCACCGCAAACTGGATACTCATTAAACAAAATACAAATAGAAGAAGATCTAGCGGGTATTTCAGATAAAAATTTTTCGCCGATAGCTTTACGTTTAGCCACCGTATTTGGTTTTTCGCCACGCATTCGATTTGATGTTGTGATCAATATGCTTTGCGGTATGGCAGTATCTGAAAAACGTGTGATACTGAATTCAAATGGAGAAGCCTGGAGACCCCATTTATATATTGATGATGTTTGTGAAGCTTTCAGATGCTGTATTGAATGGGATTATAATGAAGGAAAGTTAATGATCCTGAATGTTGGAAGAAATGATAATAACCTTCGTATACTTGATGTTGCCCGGTTAATACAGAAACTTGAACCCGGATGTTCCTTAAGTTTTCTTGGTCAGGGAGATGATTCTAATGTTGATGATCTTGTTAAAGACCGGAAGATCAATGATGGAGTTGATAAACGTAATTACCAGGTTTCATTTGATAAGATTACTAAAGTGTTGCCTGGTTTTGAAGCACGCTGGTCTGCTGCTGCAGGTATTGAACAATTATTAAAAGACTTACACGATTGTGGTTTGGATAAACCAAAATTCAAGCAAAGGGAATTCTACCGTTTACAACAGATCGAGTATTTATTTAATGGAGGACGTTTAAATGAATTACTTCAATGGAATTAATGACCAAACGTTTATTGTTAAGGCCATTCAGGGTTACTGATATCACAGAAATTTATCTTTCAGCTTTAAATGATTCGTCCATCATAGGCATGACAGAAGCCAGGCATAAAAAATGGAATAAAGAAAGTGCTGAAGCATTTGTTCAATCTGTGAATACTAATACCTCAACCCTTTTTGGAGTTTTTATAAAAGAAACGGGCAGGCCCATTGGAAATGTACGGTTATTTGACATTCATCCTGTGCATCATCGTGCAGAATTATCCCTTCTTTTTTATGACAAATCAGAATGGGGAAAAGGTTTTGCTACTGAAGCCGTTGAAGCAGTGGTAACTTATGCATTTGATGTTTTAAAGCTGCATAGAATCACTGCAGATCATTATGCAAATAATATAGCCTCTTCAAAGATGTTTAAGAAAGTGGGTTTTGTAGAAGAAGGTGTATTTAATGATCATTTTAATATTGGTGAAAATAATTATGTTGACTCAGTCAGAATAGCCAAACTCAACATATGATTTCTGTAATTACAAATCTATAAAACAAAAAAAATGAGCCCAACACAACAGTTTGAAAATGAAAAAGCGGAAAGGATTGCATCGTATAACCAATCAACGAGGGGAATGGAAAGCGGACGCCAGTTTACGATGGATTCCTGTTTTAATGGATATACTTATAATTTTTCCTGGATGGGGCTGCCTATCATACAATTTCCACAGGATATTGTGATGATGCAGGAGATCATATTCAATCTTAAGCCGGATCTGATTATAGAAACCGGAGTAGCACGTGGTGGATCATTGGTTTTTTATGCTTCTATTCTTGAATTGTTGGGAAAAGGTAAAGTAATTGGTGTTGATATCGAGATCAGAAAACATAACCGGGAGGCAATTGAGCAACATCCTATGTCTAAACGTATTGAGCTGATTGAAGGTTCTTCAACACTGCCTTCTGTTGTAGAGCAGGTTGCTGCACATACAGCCAATGCAAAAACGATTTTGGTTTGTCTTGATTCAAAGCATACACATGACCACGTACTCGAAGAGTTAAATGCATACCATTCATTTGTAACATCCGGAAGTTATCTGGTTGTTTTTGATACGACGGTAGAAATATTTGATAAAGAGATTGTAGATGTTCTTGCTCCTCAATACATATTTAAACCATGGGGGCTTGGATCTAATCCACATTCTGCCATCCAGGAATTCCTTAAGAGCAATACAGATTTCACTATAGACGATCAATGGCATAAAAAAGCCATGATCACCAACTGTTGGGAAGGTGTATTGAAAAGAAAGTAATTAGTTTAGTTAATTAACAACCATGAGTAAAAGAATTACATCCGCCGGGCCATCCATTACGGAAGCTGAGATTAAACTGGTAACCGATGCAATAACAGATGGTTGGGGTGCGAAAATGAGTTGGTATATTGATGAATTCACAAAAGAATTCTCAACGTACATTGGAATAGAACACACTCTTCCTGTTGCACATTGTACCGATGCTATACACCTGGCAATGCTTGCATTGGAAATTGGGCCAGGCGATGAAGTAATTGTGCCTGATCTTACTTGGGTTGCATCTGCTTCTCCTATTCTGTATGTTGGAGCCACGCCTGTATTTGCTGATGTTGATCCGGTAAGCTTTTGCCTTACCGCTGAATCCCTAGAGAAAAACATTACAACCCGCACTAAAGCTGTGGTTGTGGTAGACCTTCTCGGAAATATGCCGGAATGGAACGCAATACTCGAAGTTTGTAAACGCAGAAATATCAGGTTAATCGAAGATGCTGCAGAAAGTATCGGCGCAACCTATGAAGGCAGGAATGCAGGT
>JANOVY010000184.1:0-3114 GCA_031417635.1 Bacteroidota bacterium
TTACTTATTTAGACTCTATTTTGTCCACCTTATGCTTACAATATCGAATTCAATAACGATGTGCGAAATTTCATTTACTACCTTATTTTACATTCATTAGATTACTATATTCTTGAAAATTTCTTGAAATTGACAACTGTCTTTACTTGCGATAAATAAGCACTACTTAATTGGAACAATTTTGATGTATGGTTAACAGTTTACGATCGATATTTATCAATCAGTAAGAATAGCTTCTGCTTCTATCTCAACCAAATACTCATCTCCAATTAAATTGGCCTGGACCATTGTATTCACCGGCTGAATAGTTGCAAATCGATTGCCATGCGCTATTGCGATGGGCTCCCATTGATCGATATTTTTGATAAATATTCTTGTGCGAACTACGTCCGCTAATTTTCCCCCCAGCGATTGTATGGCACCTTCAATTTTATCAAAAATGAAATGTGCTTGGGCTGCAGGATCATTTCCGCCAATTAATTTAGTGCCATGTGTAGCAGTTGTTCCTGATACCATGATCGTGTTTCCTTTTCTGATGGCACGGCTATATCCGGCCAAAGACTCCCAACTAGTACCGGATAATGCCTTTGATTTACCTGTGGCATCTATATGAACCGGATAAGGGGAATGTATGTTTTGAATATGATGACTTAAATCCCCACTTGCCGTTAAATAAGGTGGCCTACGATATTCATCCCCGCAATCTCCTGGAATGATGTTTCCTTGTAATAATACTTCTTGAATAATATTTTTTTCATGCTCGGTTAAGGAAAAATTAAAAAGTTTGGCATTTTCATCAATGTGCTCAGACACGCCCATTCTAGCACCAATGATAACCCCACCAACTGCAGGTTGATGCATGATATAACTACTAGCTACCGTTGCAATGCTTATCTCATTTTTAATGGCAATGGTATGTAAAACTTTCAAAAGTTGCTGATACCAATTCCATCCTCCCGCAGCATCGATGTATCTTTTGTATTTCATTTGCGACCAGGTAAGCGATTCATTGATCATTGGCTCAGGCTGGTCTATCCATTTACTAGAGAAAAAACCGCCGGCAACGGTTCCGAAAGCTAGAATTTTAATACCATGTGCTAAACAAGTAGCTGTCATTTTCTGAGCAGCTCTCTGATCTAATAAAGAATAACAAATTTGATTGCTTACAACAGGGATGCCCGATTGAATGACCATATTTAAATGGGCTTCGTCAAAATTGGTTAACCCAATATTGGCAATCAATCCTTGGTCTTTTAATTTACTCAACCCATATAAACAATCTAACCAATTGGGATCTGCATAGTTCCATGCATGAAATTGTAAAAGATCTATTTGTGTGGATTGTAACCTGGTTAATGCAGTATGCACAGCCTCCGCTATTTTCTGTGGAGTTACCGTGCCCGGACTTGGAACCCATTTGGTTAATAATTGAACATCCTTTAAATTATATGTTTTCTTAAAAACACCTGCCACTATTTCGGCTGAACCATAATGATCTGCCATATCAAAACTTGTAAACCCTTTCTCATAATAGGCCAACATGGCTTTGGCAGTATGCACCGGATCTACTTGTTTGCCGCCTCGTTCTAAATCGGCTATCTGCCACAATCCTATGATCGCTTTTGAAATGTGTAAATGATTACCCAATGATGAAGTTGCAAGAGATTTCATAACAATACTATTCTGTGGGAAGTTGTTTAAAATATGCCTTCGTATTCATGCCTGTTTTTTTGAGCCTTACCCAATAAAAGCCAAAAATGAAGGAGCCAAAAATCATCACAACTAACCAAATATAGGTAGCATGAAAATACCAAGCTGTTCTTTCCGTTTGAAGATCGTTTTTTACATTGATCCACAATAAAAAGGATAGACTGATGAAACCCAAAAGGGCAATGAGTATCTGTACCGATCTATTTTTAAAAGTAGTGATCGTAATAGCCAATGATGGATTGTTTTTCTTGATTATTAACACGGCTATACAAATTAGCACAAAATTAATCAGCATAGAAATAACCATGATATCAATTCCTAAAAAAATATCACTCGCAAAATGACTTCCCAATATACCCAAACTTGACACCATACCGCTAAATAAAATGGCCCAATAAGGTGTTTTAAATCTTGGATGAATATTGATTAACCAGCCGGGAAACAATCCGTCTTTTGACCATGCAAATACCAATCTGGATACTGACAATATCATAGAAGGGAGATCTTTTAACAAAGCAATACAAGCCCCCAACATGATTAAAATAGACCAAAATGGAGATAGTATATAACTTAATAAGCTAGGCGCTGAAATGTCTTTTAGGTTTGCTTGTTCAGCAATAAAATTCCAGGGTACAATTTTATAAACACTGAAAGTGAATAATAAATAAAATGAACTTACCAAAACAATGGTGATAATAATTGCCCTGGGTATGGTTTTACTTGGATTCTTTGCCTCTCCACCGGCTTGTGCGATAGAATCAAAACCAATAAAGCTGGCAAATAAAATGGCACTTGCAGAAATAATACTTTTCCATTCAAAAACTCCATTCATGTGTATAATCGACCTACCTTCTTTACTTTGAATGGCATTGATAAAATCCTGCTCGGTATAAATAATCCCTACTAATATTACTATGCTAGCCAATACAAAAGTAACGATCACCAAAGTAATGATGGTTACTTGATACGTTTTGATACCAACAATATTAACGGCAATAAAAAACCATAAAAAAGCCAATGATAAAAAAAGCCTTGTGTTACTATATTCAAAAAAAATGGCAATTTGATCCCATTGTAAAATAACACATACGTCTTTAAAAAAAGGAACCACCATATATGCCACTACCCCAATTACAATTGACAATCCAAACCACTGAGAAAAACTTGCTACAAAACCCCAATAGGGATGTATCGACCTGCTTGCATATACATAACTTCCTCCGGCCCTTGGCATAGCACTTGCTAATATGGCATACGTTAACGCTGCCAAAAGTGCCGGAATAGCTGCTATAAAAAATGCAGGTAATATATAGGGGCCTATTCCGGGTACATTTTTTTGCAACATAAAGGGTACTATATAAATAGAAGCCCCAATCATGGATGAAATGCCCGTTGCCACCAATC
>JANOVY010000185.1:0-51835 GCA_031417635.1 Bacteroidota bacterium
TCTCTATCACCACCACATCCAACAACGGTTATAATCTGTTCATACCCTTTGCGCAATTTTTTGATCGTAATCAAAACATTTTCTAATGCATCCGGCGTATGTGCATAATCTACAATTCCAATAATTAATCCACTGCTGATACTATAATCAAACCTTCCTTCAGCACCGGTTATCAAACTTAATGCCGTTAGTACTGCCTCGTTATTCTCTTCTAAACAAATGGCTGCTCCATAAACAGCAAGAAGATTATAAGCATTAAATTCTCCTATTAATCTGAAATGGACCTCTTTATCATTCACTAGCATGATTAGTCCGGTGAGTGCATTCTCTAAAATTTTCCCTTTGAATGAAGCTGCTGTTTTTAGGCTATACGTATATTTTTTAGCTTTTGTGTTTTGTAACATTACCTCACCTCGCTTATCATCTGCATTAGAGATTGCAAAAGCAGAAGTAGGCAGATCATCAAAAAAATGTTTCTTAACTCGTATATACTCATCAAATGTTTTATGATAATCCAAGTGATCATGTGTGATGTTACTAAACAGCCCACCGGTAAAAAACAAACCGGTTATCCTATGTTGGTGAATGGCATGGCTACTGCATTCCATGAACACATGTGTACAACCTTCCTCATACATTTGTTTTAATAAGGCATTCAAACTAACAGCATCTGGAGTAGTATGTGAAGCGGGAATGATCTTATCTGCAATTTGATTCTGTACGGTGCTAAGTAAACCACAAGTATATCCTAATTGAGAAAATAATTTAAACAGCAATGTAGCAATCGTCGTTTTACCATTCGTACCAGTAACCCCTACCAGCTTTAATTTTTTGGAAGGTTCACCATAAAAATTGTTCGCCATTAAAGCAACCGCTTCTTGCGAATTGTACACTTGTAAATAGGTAACCACATCAACCAAAACAGTAGGCATTTGTTCACAAACAATTACCTGGGCACCGGCATTTATTGCTTTATCAATAAATAGATGCCCATTGGATTGTACCCCATTGATGGCTACAAAAACAGAACCAGCTCCAACATTCCTTGAATCTATTTGAATATTTGAAACCATGATAGCAGTAGAACCCTGTACCATTTTCAAATGCACTTTGTATAATATGTCTTGCAGTTTCACCATCTGTACAGCCAAGTCTTGATAAGCACTTGACATTTTTTATTTAATATTTTAATTCAATTCAATACTTATTAATTGACCTTTGGCAAAAGCCTGACCTGGCAATATGGATTGCTGAGCTACTCTTCCCTTGCCCTTTACACTTAGCTTTAAACCCATGTTTTCACATACATACACCACATCTTTTAATCCCATTCCTTTTAGTAATGGCATAGTCTTCGTATCCATTTCTTTACTATACATTGTATTTATGGCATCTTTTCCATTGAAACTAATCCAATCACTGACTCTTCCGGAAGAATCAGCATAGCTCATATGAAGCTTAGAGCTTATGAGTGAAACGTCTTTCTTATTTCCAGCATAACTAAATAGTGAACTGTCTTTTTTATTCAATAATAATTTTACTGTATTAGCATGTTTCACATAGTTATTAATTAGCCTGTCAGCTATTTCTCTAAACACAGGCCCTGCAACATCTGCACCGAAATGAAGTAAAGCGTGCGGCTTATTTTTGATGACAACAATACAAGTATATTGAGGGTTTTCTGCCGGAAAAAATCCGGCAAAAGAGGATTGATAGATTTTGTCGGCATATCCATTCTTTCCGTTAGCCACTAATGCAGTTCCTGTTTTTCCGGCAACATGATATGATGAATTTCTAAATAGTTTTGCAGCTGTTCCGGAAGTGCAAACTCCTTCCAGACAAATTCGCAAGTCTCTAATTGTTTGATCGGAACAAATTTTTTCGTCAATGATGTTTGGTTGAAAATCTTTTATTAATACACCTTCATCTTTTATAGCACTTACCAAATACGGTCGCATCATTTTACCATTATTGGCAACAGCGTTATATAAGGTGATTGTTTGTAATGGGGTAACTAATAAATTATATCCAAAAGCCATCCAAGGCAATGTAGTGGGGCCCCATAATTTATTGCCGGGTCGAAAAATAACAGATCTTCCTTCTCCAATAAGATCAATACCGGTTAATGAATCCATTCTCATTTTTGCAAGCCGGCGTAAAAATTGATTTGGATTATTTCCATAATTATTCCAAACTAATTTTGCCATACCTACATTTGAACTATGTTCAAAAGCCTGTTGAATAGAAGCATTGTATAAACCATGTTGTTCTGCATCATACACCGTTTGTCCATTGATATGCCAGGTCCCTCCTTCAAGATTAACCAAATCATTTAGTTTTACTTTTTTATCATCTAACAAAGCCATTAAAGTTGCCAGCTTAAAGGTGGAACCGGGCTCTGATTTTGTCATCGCATAGTTGAGATCTTCCCAATAAGTTCCATTACTTCTCCTTCCTAAATTTGCAATCGCCTTTATTTTTCCTGTTTTAACTTCCATTACAATCGCACATCCATGTTCTGCTTCATTTTTTACCATCATATTCATCAATGCATTTTCCGCTACATCTTGAATAAATACGTCTATCGTACTCACAATATCTTTACCGGTTTCAGGTTCTATTTCATAAGTATCATCAACCGGTACACTTACTCCTCCCGCAATAGTTCTAACAGTATGTTTTCCATTTCTGCCTTTTAACACACTATCATATGTCATCTCTAACCCAACTTTATTAGCGTCTCTGGCAAGACCTATGGTTCTAAAAGCCAGCATTTGAAATGGGTTTAATCGAATGGTTCTTTCATTGGCAATCATTCCACTTTTATACCTACCCAATTTAAAAAGCGGAAACTTTCTCAATTGTTCATACTCCCTAAAGGATATTTTTTTACATAATGAAAAATAACCATCGCCATTGTCATATCCTTGTTGCAAAATCATTTTATATTCCCCGCCAGTATGGTCTTTAAAAAGATTGGCCAAACATTCACTCAAAGAGTCTATATTGGAACGAAAGAGGTATCCATTTTTTTCATGTAAGGATGCTACCCTGAAATCCATATATATATCAAACTGCGGAATACTGGTACTCAACATTTGTCCGTCCTCACTATAAATGGTTCCTCTTTCTGCTTCAATCTCTGCCAGCTTTTGGTGTAGACTATCACTCATACTCCGCCAATGCGATCCTTCAACTTGTTGTATATAAATTGCTTTTACGAAGATGAATAGACATACGATTACCATCAATATATAACTTAGATAAACCCTCCATAATATGTCTTTCTTTACATCCACTTTTTTAAATAATAGTTGATAATTGGTAACAAATCATTTTTTTAACTCAATATGTTATAATTAATAATTACTAATTACTAATTGTAATTTTTTTTACTCTGCCTTTAATCGCCTTGGTGTTTCATTGCTAATTTTTAATCCCAATGGTTCAGCTGCTATTACAATTTGCCTCTCTTCACTTTTAAACATGACTTCACTTTTTAATGTCTTGTATTCAAATTGCAATTCTTTCAATTCATTTGTTGTACTGTTTATTTTCCGAATGGTTTTATCGGCGTTATGACCATTTGCGATATAAACAATCGTTAATACAGATAAAAACAAAAAGAAAGGAATGTTTTTAACTATCCACTGGTAATTAAATAAACCTTTCAATGGGTTTTTATTTACTTTATC
The DNA here is from genome assembly GCA_031417635.1 of Bacteroidota bacterium. GTDB lineage: Bacteria > Bacteroidota > Bacteroidia > Chitinophagales > Chitinophagaceae > Sediminibacterium. Next base: position 3,696 of record JANOVY010000185.1, read on the forward strand.
GTTTGTTTGTTCGGGCATTTATTGATTTACTGGTTTATTGGTTTATTGGTTTATTGGTTTATTGGGGCTTCTTTACTAATAAACTAGTAAACCAATAAACCAACTACACTCTCTCTGCTACTCTCAACTTTGCACTCCTGCTTCTGTTATTCTTTTTCAGTTCGTCATCACCGGCTGTTATTGGTTTTTTGGTGACAACTTTTAATATTTCTTCTTTCGCAATAGACAAAAAGGGGTTCTCCGGCATTTCGTCGAAACTGCCTTGGCGGAAGAAATTCTTCACTACCCTATCTTCTATGGAATGGAAGGTGATGATGGCTATCCGGCCACCCGGTTTTAAAACAACAGGAATTTGTTGTAACATTTCTTTTAATGCCCCCATTTCGTCATTCACTTCAATTCGTAAAGCCTGAAATACCTGAGCAAAATATTTATTAGGATTTCCTTTCACCAAAGGACTAATCATTGCCTTAAACTGTTCGATGGTTGCCGATTGCAAATGTTTTCGTTCTTGTACAATGTGTTTTGCCAATGTTTTTGAATTGGTTACTTCTCCATATTGCTCAAACAGTTTATGCAATTTCGGTTCGGTATAAGTGCGAATAATTTCGGCAGCAGTAACACCTTGCCTTCTATCCATTCGCATATCTAACGGACCTGAAAAACGAATTGAAAAACCACGATCCCCTTCATCAAATTGATGACTGCTAACACCAAGATCAGCAAGTACACCATCTACTTCGGTTATTTTATGTAATCGAAGCATCCTTTGCAGGTGACGAAAATTCTGCGGTACAAAAATCACACGTTCATCCGCCGGTATATTTTTTTGCGTATCTGCATCCTGGTCAAAAGCTATGATTTTACCTTTTGCATTTAATTGCGCAAGTATTCCTTTGCTATGTCCACCCCCTCCAAATGTGCAATCCACATATACGCCATTGGGCTTGATAGCCAGACCAATTAAGGTTTCATTGTAGAGGACAGGAGTGTGGTAATTCATTCATTTGAAAATTTGAAAATTTGAAAATGCAAGAAGATGAGACGGCTGAAAATCAATTTTCGGTTTTGTTTCATTTTCAAATTTTCAAATTGTTTCATTTTCAAATTTTGTCACTCATCACTTCCTGTGCCAGATTACTAAACGCCTCAGGTGAAAAATCCTCAAAGAGCTGTTTGTACTTAATAGCATCCCAGATTTCGAATCGGTCAAGTGCTGCAGCGAGAACGATGTCCTTGCCCAATCCGGCAAATTCTTTCAGTGTTTGGGGCAATAGCATTCGATTGGCAGAATCGAGCTCTACTTCTGTTGCACCTCCCAAAAACTGGCGGCGAAATTGGCGTACCTTTGGGTCGAAATCATTTAATTGGCTGATTTTTGCAATTATCAATTCCCAACTCTTAATCGGATATAAAGTGAGACATTTTTCAAAACCACGGCTGAGTATGAAACGACCTTCCCCTTCCGGCAACTGCTTTTTTAGTCCGCCGGGAAGCAGAAAGCGACCTTTCGCATCAACTGTAGCTTCATATTCTCCGTGAAATCCGTTCATTGGGTATAAATAAATACAAGATTACCACTTGTTGACACAAAATAACACTTTTTCCCACTTTTAACCCCATTTTTGCTCATCTGAATTTATCCACACAAAGAATTGACTTGTAATGCAATACAGGTAAGGCTTTACAATGATTTTACTGAAAAAGCAACAAAAAAAATGTGAATAGCTGTGGATAACAGGTGAATTGTTGAACTTTTGGTGTGAATTTGCAGAATTTTGAAGAGATTTAAGCCCAAAACACATTTTCCATGGCAAATACAGGTTACTCAACCACATCCTTGCTTAAAAAATTGGGTGTCAAAGCTGAAATGAAGGTTTTTCCAGCATAATTATTTTGCTTTGCCGGAAGCGGATATCAGTAAACAAGTAGTAAAATACAAACAAGTTGATTTTGTGGAGTTTTTTGTTAGTTCAATAAAACAATTAGAAAAGCAGTTTCATCAACTAATTCAAATGGTTCCAACATCAACCATCTTATGGATATCCTGGTATTAGAAAAAATTAACCAAAATACCTATAGATATTACGGAAGATACCATACACGAAAACGTATTGCCGAGGGGTGGGGTGGGAATTAAAGTATGTTCATTAAGTGAGTGATGGGGTGGGTAGAAAATTGTAAAATGAAAAAAACACACCCCAGCCGCTTTAAGAGAGACATAATATCAATAGAAAAGGAATGAGAAAATAACATTATGTGTGCACAATTATATAACGATCCTCATACCCAACCCTTCAAGGGTCGGGGAGGTATTCACCCCCAGTATCTTTCTATCAAAGATTTTACTTACGTTTTACCCGATGAAGCCATTGCCAAATATCCTTTGGCAGAAAGGGACCAAAGTAAATTATTGATTAGTAAGGATGAACAAATTGAAGAGGATATTTACGCCAATCTAGCCAATCATTTACCCAACAACACATTATTAGTATTCAACAATACCAAAGTTGTTGAAGCGAGAATATTATTTAAAAAAGCAAGCGGGGGCAATATTGAAATATTTTGTCTCGAACCACATGCACAATATCCGGACATTACTACCGCCATGCAACAAAAAGGAAAAGTTTGGTGGAAATGCCTAGTAGGTGGCGCAAAAAAATGGAAGGATGAATTACTCACGCTAACCATTAAGAATGATTTGATTGATCTAACCCTTACCGCCCAAAAGATTGAACAGTTATCTGATAGCTATGTAATAGAATTGTGTTGGGACAATGCTGATATCAGTTTTGCAGAAATATTACATAGAACAGGCCTTATTCCTTTACCTCCCTACTTGAATAGATTGGCAGAAGAGTCTGACAAAGAACGATACCAAACTATTTATGCCAAATACGATGGCTCTGTTGCGGCTCCAACTGCAGGATTGCATTTCACTGATCAGCTTTTTGAAAAATTAAAAATCAAAAATATTCAACATGATTTTGTTTCGTTGCATGTGGGTGCGGGTACTTTTAAACCTGTAAAATCCGAAACAATGCAATCGCATGAAATGCATGCAGAGTTTATTGACGTAAGTAAATCTTTTATTGAAAACTTATTGCAACATTTACAAAAAAATGTAATCGCAGTAGGTACTACCTCATTACGTACGATTGAGAGTATGTATTGGATAGGGGTTAAATTAACATTGAATCCACAGCTGGCTGCTACTGATGTATACATCACGCAATGGGAACCTTATGAATTTGTAAATAATGATATAACAGTACAGGAATCATTACAGTCTTTGCTAACTTGGCTAGATAAACAACCAAACCAACGACTGGTTACCAAAACACAAATTATTATAGCACCCGGCTATCATTTCAGGATAGCTAAGGCTTTGATCACGAATTTTCATCAACCACAATCAACTTTATTATTATTAGTAGCTGCCATGATTGGCGATAAATGGAAGAAAGTGTATGAATATGCTTTAGAAAATCAATTTCGCTTTCTAAGTTATGGAGATGGGAGCTTACTTTGGTTAAGTTAGGAGTTAGAAGACTGGAGTCTGGAGTTAGAAAATAGTGAATACCCTACACTTCTAACTCCAAACTCAAGAATGATGCAACGGCATTTCAATTGTAAACACACTACCCTTTCCCAAATTGCTTTCAACTTTTATTTTTCCTTTGTGGGCGTCTATTACCGTTTTTACATAACTCATGCCTAGTCCAAACCCTTTTACATCATGCAAGTTGCCGGTATGCGCACGATAAAATTTTTCAAAGATTCGTTTAACCGTTTCTTTACTCATGCCAATACCATTATCTGTTACTCTTATTACCAAATGTTTTTTAGTACTATGTGTGGATATTACAATGGCCGGCTTTTCATTGGAATATTTAATGGCATTGTCAATCAAATTTGAAATTAGGTTGGAAAAATGAACTTCATCCGCTTTAATCTCATCATTGTTCGCATTCAACAATAGTTGAATATTACCTTGCTTATCTTCAAGTTGTAAAACATAATTGTCGAGGACAGACTGAATTATTTCATGTACATGCAATGAAACAAGCTGCAATTGCAGTTCCTGTCTTTCCATCACAGCGGCTTGTAAAATGGTTTCCACATGTTTATTCATGCGGATGTTTTCTTCTTTAATAATACTGCTGAAATATTTCGACTTCTCTTTATCGCCCATTACTTTTTCATTGCGCAAAGCATCTACAGCCAATGATATGGTAGCCAATGGTGTTTTAAACTCATGCGTCATGTTATTAATAAAATCACTCTTTATCTCACTCAATTTCTTCTGTTTCAACAATGATTTTACAGTAACATAAAAAGCAGTGATGATGATGATCATAAAAATGATGGCCACAATAATAATCCAACGCAAAGACTGCCATACCTGATCTTTAAAATTAGGAACCACAATGATCAATTTCTCTAATGTGGCCAGTCCCTCTACATCCGTATTATCAGGAATGATGGGGTAATAATTTCTCTTGTTATTAATGGTGTCCCAAAACTCTTTTTCAAAATTCTTTGAAGCCATTTCATAATCGTCGTTTGTATTTGTTACGGCGAATTCGAATTTCAAGTTTTTTAAATCTGCATTTTCGTACGATAATTTTAATTTCTCTTGCACTTCCTTCGGAGAAAATTTCTCCTCAATAGTGGGTGTCTTTAAAAGATGTAAATGGAAATCAGAACTAAAAGTCAATCCCCCACCGCCTCGTCTAGGTAAACGAAGAATCTGCCCATTGCTTATATTTTTACTCAATTCTTTTACGACAGTCAGACTAGCTTCATCTACTTTTCTTCTTAATTGGCTTTCCGTTACCTCTAATAAGTTCTTTAACCAAGACGTCTGCAATAAAATCAGTCCTAGTAAAGAAAGTGAGATCAGTATGATTATTGAGGGGAAAGTTCTCTTCATTCACACAAATATAACTGGAACTTGAAATTCTTGTACACTAACCAATAGCTTTATCATGATTTTAACGGGATACATCATTTTTATACATAAATTATATTTCATATCTTTTCAATATGGCTGATTTGGCACCCGGCATATTACTTATCTCAGATCCTTTTTTAAAGGACCCCAATTTTGTACGAACAGTTGTACTCTTATGCGAACACCAAGATGAGGGAAGTTTTGGCTTTGTTTTAAATAAAACCTTTGATCAAGAATTGGGGGATTTGGTAAAAAATGCCGAAGGCATCCGTTTTCCCGTTTATGATGGTGGGCCTGTACAAAAAGACACTTTACACTTTCTTCATCAATGTCCGGCGCTCATACCCGGTGGAATTGAAGTTGTAGATGGCATTTATTGGGGTGGTGATTTTGAAGATGTATTGGTACTATTAAAAGAAAACAAGCTTGGGAAGAATGATATCCGTTTTTTTCTTGGTTATAGTGGTTGGTCTGAGGGTCAATTATCAGGTGAATTAAAAGGAAAAAGCTGGATTACACGTGAGGCCAATAAGCCCCTTGTCTTTAATTTGAATACCCACCAAATATGGAAAGCTGCATTAAAAGATTTGGGTGGAGAATATAGCCAGATGATTAATTACCCCATTGATCCGCAGTTGAATTGAAATAATTGGCGGATTACGGATTGATGGATTTGCGAATGTATTTATTGGAAGTGATTCAGCTATTTCTTTATACAAAAAAATGGCCCCAATTTTATCAGGGCCATTATAAATATCTAATCAATCAATTCGTCAATCCGCTAATTCGAAAATCATACGGCCACCACCCCTTCTACTAAAACAGTTACTTTGTTATTCAAGACTTCTACAAAACCACTTTTTATTGAATAATGTAAAGATTCTTTTTTATCTTTTAAAATTTTTAGATTGCCCTTTCCCAGTGCACTAACCAAAGGGGCGTGTTTGTCTAATACTTCAAACAAACCTGTTATTCCGGGTAAGAGTACTCCATATACTTCGCCAGTATAGAGTTTCTTTTCGGGAGTTAATATTTCTAATGTCATACTTAAGATAGTTTGTGGTTTGTGGTTTGTGGTTTGTCGTTTGTCGTTTGTGGTGCTGTTCTACCAACAGACTACAAACCACAATCCAAAGACCTTTTATGCTTTAGCTGCTTCCATCATTTTCTTACCTTTTTCAATCGCTTCTTCTAAGTTACCTACCAAGTTAAATGCTGCTTCAGGATATTCATCTACTTCACCATCCATAATAGAATTAAAGGCACGGATGGTATCATTGATGTCTACGAATACTCCTTTCAATCCGGTAAACTGTTCTGCTACGTGGAAAGGTTGTGAGAGGAATCGCTGTACTTTTCGGGCACGTTGAACGGTCATTTTATCTTCATCACTCAATTCGTCCATACCCAATATAGCAATGATGTCTTGTAATTCTTTATATCGTTGTAAAATCAGTTTAACACGGTTGGCACATTCATAATGGGCTTCACCTACAATAGCTGGTGTTAAGATACGAGAAGTGGAGTCCAAAGGATCTACCGCAGGATAAATTCCTAAATCCGCAATTTTACGACTCAATACAGTGGTTGCATCAAGGTGTGCAAAAGTGGTTGCTGGTGCCGGATCAGTTAAGTCATCTGCCGGTACATATACTGCTTGTACAGAAGTAATGGATCCATTTTTTGTAGAAGTAATCCGTTCTTGCATCAATCCCATTTCGGTGGCCAAAGTAGGCTGGTAACCTACGGCTGATGGCATACGACCCAAAAGGGCAGATACTTCAGAACCGGCTTGGGTAAAACGGAAGATATTATCTACAAAAAACAAGATATCTTTTCCTTTCCCGGTACCATCGCCATCACGGAAATATTCAGCAATTGTTAATCCACTAAGCGCCACACGAGCACGGGCTCCGGGAGGTTCGTTCATTTGTCCGAAAACGAATGTGGCTTTTGATTCTTTCAAACCCTCCATATCCACTTTACTCAAATCCCATCCACCCTCTTCCATGCTATGTTTAAAAGCATCCCCATAATTCATGATACCTGCTTCAATCATTTCACGTAAGAGGTCATTTCCTTCACGGGTACGTTCACCTACACCGGCAAAAACGGATAAACCGCCATGCCCCTTGGCAATATTGTTAATCAATTCCTGAATTAATACGGTTTTACCAACACCTGCACCACCAAAAAGACCAATTTTACCCCCTTTTGCATAGGGTTCAATCAGGTCAATTACTTTAATTCCGGTAAATAATATTTCAGATGCGGTAGATAAATTTTCAAATAACGGGGGCTTATTGTGAATGGGACGACCATTTACTTTACTTACCTGGGGTAAGCCATCAATGGCATCACCAATCACATTAAAGAGCCGGCCATTGATTCCATCGCCAATTGGCATAGCAATAGGAATGCCGGTATCAATAACTGCTGTTCCGCGAACCAGCCCTTCTGTACCATCCATGGCAATGGTACGAACACTGTCTTCACCCAAATGTTGCTGAACTTCCAACACTAACTTTTCGCCGTTTTCGCGCGTAATTTCAAGTGCGTTATAAATTTCGGGGAGCGCATTTCCTTCCGGGAAATAAACGTCAACTACAGCACCAATGATCTGTTTAATCTTACCTTTCGAAGCCATATCAGGAGATATATTAAGGTTTAAAAATACTTGTTTAAAGTGGTCGAAAAGATAGTTTTTCGACTTGGCGGCAAAGGTAAGGGGATGCCTCGAAAAAATATGAAAATCGAGGAATTAAATTGGAAAATATGTGTTTGTCCGAATGTTATTGGGAATGTAGCCAACTGAATGATTGACAGTACAATGATGATAAACCCATTGTTTCAATTAGAGAACGTTTTAACAAGTGGAATATTTTGAGATGTAATATGGAAAGTGCAAAATCAGACTATATTTATCAAACTGATTATTAGGCAATTATTTAGATTTCCACAAATTATAAAGGAGTCTAAAAGCAGTAAAAATACCTAGTTTTTTTGCGCCACCAACCATATTGTCTTTCCAGCCGTCTTTTGAATCACTGCCGGCATTTTTCCCGGATAGTAAGTCAAGCGCTCCTTGCATTAGTTTCCAAGCTCCTGAAGCAAGTTCTTTGCCTAGAAAAAGGGGTAAAACTGCTTGCACTATGGTTTTTGCCGCTTCGACCGGCACTTGGGTCAACTTTTCCAATAAACTTTCCTCTGCATCTACTATTCTTTGCTTTACACGCTTTATTTCTTCAAGTAGGTCTTCAATTGTTCGCAGTGAAATATTATTTACGTTTTTCATCTTCTTCATTGTTTTTTTCAAAGAAAATACCAATAACAGAATTGATGATTTTTTTGTTGAACCATTTTCTGGAAAGAAAAAGAATTCCCAATAAGCATAAATAACTTCCGGTAACGATTCCAAATCCGGTATATAGGCTGCCTGTAATAGCTGCAAAATAATAACCGGCCATAATACTTAGGAATAATAAAACAAAGAAAAATAAAAACCCAAAAAGAATCAATATAAAAAACAAGGCTATCAATTTAGCCAGCTTTTCTGAGGCTTGTAATTGTATCAATAAAAATCTATCTTGGATATATTGTTCCAACTCTTTCCGATACTGCGAAAAAAAACCACGCTTAGATTCTTCAATCATGTGTTATTTTTAAGCGGATTGTTCCGCTTTCTGTTCAAAATCATCTATAAACTTTTTCCCTTTTTCTAAAAGATCATTAAATGCTGTATCAAAGTCGTGTATTTTGGTTTTCAATTCGTCCTGTATGCTTTCAGACCCCTCTTTAACTTCAGAGACGATTTGTTTTCCTTTTTCGGAGTTTAGGAAATAGATAATTGTAGCGCCGGCTACTACCCCTAAAAGCAAGCCGGCCACGAACTTTTTATTTTCACTCATAGTACTAGGCTTAAAAAATTAATGCGGGCTCAGCAAACTTATTTACCTTCAATATCTCAATTTTACTAACCCTACTAAGTTACATGGAAATTCAACAAAATCAAAAGATAAACCGTTATTTTTTATTAAGTGTGATCATTATTTTCGCATTATTTCTTCTTTTTAGTTTAATTACTTTTTTTACGGCATTTTTAGCCGCCTTGATGTTTTATGTATTAAGCAAACCATTTGTTGAATGGTTAATAAAAAAGAGAAAATGGAGAAAATCCTGGGCTGCTATTGTTGTCATATTCATATCATTTTTTATCATCTTACTTCCCATTTCTTTATTGGCTTCCATGCTTTTTTCAAAAGTACAAAAGCTAGGAAACGATTTAGAAGCCGGTATTATTCAACCCTTAAGAAATCTGGATGCTACATTGCGAACCAATTATCATTTTGTATTGCTCTCAGAAAAGAATATTGCACAAGCACAAACTTTCATAACAGACTTTATTTCATCAATTCTTAACCAAGGTTTGAATTTATTGGGTTCCATAACCATGATGTATTTCTTTTTGTATTTCATGATTGTAAATGTTAACAAGATGGAAGCCGCTACAATCTTATACCTTCCATTCTCACGTACAAAAATTAATTTATTTGGTGAAGAACTAAAAGCGCAAACTTTTAGCAATGCTGTGGGTGTTCCTTTAATTGCCGTTATTCAAGGCCTGGTAGCTTATATATCCTTTCTTATCGCCGGCGTACCTGAAGCCGGATTTTGGGCAGTGATTACCGGATTTGCATCTATTCTACCCATTATTGGAACAGGATTGGTCTGGATTCCTATTTCCCTTTTTTTATTGGCAAATAATTCCATCTGGCAGGGGATATTTCTTTTGGCTTGGGGATTAACCATTTTAAGTGCCACTGATAATGTAGTAAGGTTTATGTTAGCAAGAAAAATGGCTGATGTACATCCAATGGTAACAGTATTGGGTGTAATAGTTGGGTTGAATTATTTTGGGATAACCGGTCTAGTATTCGGGCCCTTGATTATTTCATATTTTATTTTATTGTTACGAATATATTACGAAGAATACCAAATACCTTCCCGAATAAACAAAAGAAAAGCAAACAGATTGCCTTCTTTTTTACATATCCCTTTTTTGAGCAATAAGATGAGTGATAAAAAATAGTTTTGAAATGGATGATTGTTTATGCAATCCATTGATAAAAAAATGCAGCCAATACCGCTCCTACAATTGGCGCCGCTACCGGTATCCAGCTATAATTCCAATCACTTCCTCCCTTATCTTTTATTGGTAAGATTGCATGCATGATTCTTGGGCCAAGATCTCTTGCGGGATTGATGGCGTACCCTGTAGGTCCGCCTAAACTTAATCCTATACCCAAAACTAATAAAGCTACCGGTAATGCATTCAAAGAGCCCAATGAGCTTTCTGCTTTAGTAATAAATAACACGCCAATTATTAAAACAAATGTTCCAATTAGTTCAGATACAATGTTATCATATGGATTTCTGATAGAAGGAGAAGTACAAAACACAGCCAATTTTGTGGCTTGATCATCAGTATGATTAAAATGTTGCCGATAAGAAATCCACACAATACTTGCCCCAATCATACTACCCAATAATTGTGCAAAAAGGTACAATGGGACCATAGCCCACTCAAATTTTCCGATGGCAGCAAAAGCAATGGTAATAGCCGGATTCAAATGTGCACCTGAAGGAGCAGCTACATACACAGCCACAAAAACTGCAATAGCCCATCCAAAAGTAATGGCCATTAACCCTCCATTATTGCCTTTGGTTTTAAGCAATATCACATTTGCCACAACGCCATCACCCAATAAAACCAATAAAGCAGTACCAACAAGTTCTGAGATAAAAGGAGTCATCGCAATTTATTTTAATTAGTGAAATTTGAAGTTATGAAAGTAAATACTGGTTTGCAAGAAGTTGAAAAGAAATCATTTCTTGTTCTATCCAATTAGCATCTTTTCCCAATTCGTGTGCCAATATTGTTGACACCAAGGGGGCAGCTTCTATTGCAGCATGCGTATCTAAAAACAAAATCCTACAACGCCTAGCCAATATATCCTCTAACGTAACAGCCATTTCATGCCTGATTGCATACACTATTTCTGCCTTTGTATTTGGAAAACGAGGATGAATTTTATTGCCTAATAAAGGATTCTCAACGATGAATGCTGCCATTGCTTTTGATCGGCCATCGGGATCTCCAATTGGCAGAGATTTAGTAATACAATTTCTTTTTCCCTGTTTAGAATTGAATATTGCATTCTCGACTGCATCTTCAGCCATTTTGCGATAGGTTGTCCATTTGCCACCGGTAATGGTGATCAACCCTGATGGAGATACCACCAATGTATGGTCTCTGGATAAAAGTGCCGTTTGTTTGGCAGCGTTTGTTTTTACAAGCGGACGTAACCCAACATAAACACTTTTAACATCACTTCGTTGAATATTAGTAGTACAATAGCGGTTAATGTGTTTGAGAATAAAAACAATTTCTTCTTCCAAAGGTTTGGGTTCAATAACAACACTATCAACAGGTGTATCAGTAGTACCCAACACTATTTTCTGATGCCAGGGAACCGCAAATAAAACCCTTCCATCATCTGTTTTTGGAATCATCATCGCATCTGAACCCGGAAAAAAATTGGCATCTACTACCAAGTGAATACCTTGCGAGGGTGAAACCAGGTGATGCCGCTCTAAATCATCCATTTGCAAAACTGCATCTGTAAATACGCCTGTTGCATTGATGACGGCTTTTGCTGAAACCGTATACTTTTTTTGGGCAAGGCTATCTATTAATTCAACGCCGGTAATTTTTCCATCGGCCTTAATAAAACCCAATGCTTTGCAATAATTAATAACTGTAGCGCCATGTTTGGAAGCTGTTACGGCCAGTTCAATACAAAGACGACTATCATCGAACTGTCCATCAAAATATAATATGCCCCCCTTTAATTTTAAAGAATTGATGGCAGGCAGATGTTCTACAGTTTGTTTTTTTGATAAGACTTGCGTTTTACCAAGTGATAATTTTCCTGCCAATACATCATACATTTTTAAGCCGATGGCATAATAAAATTTTTGCCACCAACTAAAGACCGGAACGATAAAAGTCTGAATAGAAGTAAGATGTGGTGCATTATGCAACAAGTAACCTCTTTCTCGCAATGCTTCTCTCACCAGTTTTATATTCCCTTGTTCCAAATATCGAACACCACCATGAACCAGTTTAGTAGAGCGACTGGAAGTACCTTTTGAAAAATCATACTGTTCAACCAATAATGTTTTATAACCACGAGAAGCTGCATCCAATGCTGCACCTAATCCGGTTGCACCTCCCCCTATAATTACAATATCCCATTCAGAAGTTTCATTCAAATGATGTAGCATTTCCCCTCTATTCATACCTTCCTTCTGAAATAAAATTAATAATATGGTTAACTTAATCAGCTGATGCTCCAACTAACTGCGGCATTTACAGCCCGCTTCCAGCCATTAGCCAGCTCTTCCCTTTTTGCATCAGGCATAGAAGGGGAAAAAGTTCGTTCCATTTGCCATTGTTGTTGAATATCATCAGTACTGCTCCAATATCCAACTGCAAGGCCGGCTAGATAAGCAGCACCTAATGCGGTTGTTTCAACAACTTTAGGTCTTACCACATTTGTATTTAAAAGATCACTTTGAAACTGCATCAATAAATTATTCGCTGTAGCTCCTCCATCTACCCTAAGTTCCTTAATGGCTATACCCGAATCGGCCTCCATGGCTTTTAGCACATCCATTGTTTGATAGGCAATACTGTCGAGTGCAGCACGCGCAAAATGTGAACCGGTAGTGCCTCTGGTAATGCCTACTATTGTTCCACGTGCATGTTGGTTCCAATAGGGAGCGCCAAGTCCTGCAAATGCGGGTACCACATACACGCCATCTGTATTTTCTACTTCTGCAGCCAGTATTTCAACTTCAGCAGCTGTTCTAATGATTTTTAAACCATCTCTCAACCATTGTACAACAGCACCTGCAATAAAAACACTACCCTCTAATGCATAGTTGGTAACGCCGTTAATTTTCCAGGCTACAGTAGTAAGTAAGTTATTGTTGGAAGGCACTGCTTTTTCGCCAGTATTCATTAACATAAAACAACCTGTGCCATATGTATTTTTTACCATGCCGGGATGAGTACACATCTGTCCGAAAAGAGCTGCCTGTTGGTCTCCTGCGATACCTGCTATTGGAATATTGTGAGCAGTTAACACATTTTGGGTATGTCCATACACTTCACTACTGCTTTTCACTTCAGGTAAAATAGATATTGGCACATCAAAAATTTTCAAAAGCGCTTGATCCCATTGTAGGGTATGAATATTGAATAACATTGTTCTCGAAGCATTGGACACATCCGTGGCATGTACTTTTCCACTGGTCAGATTCCATAAAAGCCAACTATCAATTGTGCCAAAACATAGTTCTCCTTTTTCAGCTCTTTCTCTTGCACCCGGAACTTTATCCAATAACCATTTTACTTTTGTAGCAGAAAAATATGCATCTACTACCAAACCGGTCTTTTCTTGTATCAGCTTGTCAGTCCCATTCGATTTCAACACATCACAAAAATCAGCTGTTCTCCTATCCTGCCATACGATTGCATTGTGAATGGGTTTACCGGTTTTTTTATCCCAAATAACAGTTGTTTCTCTTTGATTGGTGATTCCAATGGCTGCAATGTTTTTAACAGTTAATCCTGCTTTAGTTATGGCTTCTGCTGCAACGCCTAATTGAGTGCTCCATATTTCATTTGCATCATGTTCAACCCAGCCTGGACTAGGAAATATCTGCGTGAATTCTTTTTGTGCAACGGCAATGATCGTGCCTTTTTTATCAAACACAATTGCCCGGCTACTGGTTGTGCCCTGGTCGAATGATAGGATAAATTGATTCATTGGCAAGCGTTTAAATGAAGTTAGTGGATTTTGGGGCTGATTGGAATGGTTAAAGTGGTTAAATGGGGTTAAAAAAGTTAAAGAAGTAAAAAGATACAATATGCTCAACACGTCTACCCTTTTTAACCCCATTTAACCCTTTTGACTACTTTAACTTCTTTAAACTATTTCCTCGTCTTAAGCCAGATTTCAGGGTCAATAGGTGTGGCTTTATCATTCATGATCATGAATATCAATGACCCTTCCCCATCAATAGAGGCCCCGGATTTTCCCAATGCCGTTCCCGCTTTTACTTCCTGATTTTTTGAAACTGCTACTGAAGACAAATTGGTATACCCGGTAAAATATTTTCCATGTTGAACAATAATCATTTGTTCGCCTTCCGCTTCACTGATATACGAAATTTTACCATCAGCCACACATCTAACACCTGTTCCAACAGGAAGAGATATCTCTATCCCATCAGTTTTTCTTTTCAGTTTTGTTCCAGGAATTACTTCAATACCAAAATGAGCTGTTAATAACCCAGTAGAGACAGGCCAAGGTAGTTTTCCCCTGCTATTTTCAAAATTAATCGACATCTCTCTTCCTTCTGGTGTAGATTCAAGAGGTGTATATGTTCTGTCTCTTACCGGAGCCGTCATTCCGGTAATGGGCTCATTATTTAATTTAGATTTTGAAGACTTTGCAGAGGGTGAAGGATTTTTAGTACTATTATCGGCGCCTTGCAATTTCTTTTGGTCTTCTAATGCTTTTAATCTGGCAGTTTCCCTTTTTTTTGCTTCCTCAATTTCGCGTCTGATAATGGCATTAAAAGCAGTTTGTACTTTTTGTCTTTGTCTTTCTTTGTCTCGAATTTGCTTATTTAGTTCATTTTCTTTTCCTTTTAGTTGTGCAACCACATGGTCCTGTTCTTTTTTATCAACCTGCAAAACTTTAAGTTGATTGCTTTGGGACTGTAAAGTGACCAACCTTTCTTTTTTATTAATATTTAATACGCCAATTTTATCTTGTAGAAGTTGATTTGATTTAACAATGGCGTTGGCTTGAGCTTCCCTGTTTTGACGATAACTTTTCAGGTAAGTAATCCGTTTAATGGCATCATTAAAATTACTGGCAGAAAATAAGAAATTTAAATATTCATAACTGCCTCTGTTTCTATAAGCAAAAACAATGCTCTTGGCATATTTCATTTTCAATGTATCCAATTCTTTCCTTAATCTGTATATGTCGCGTTCATTTAAATAAATCGTCTCGTCCAATTGCCTTACTTGTTTATAAATGCTATTCACCAATTCTTCTCTTTTATTTATTTTATTTTTGATGATAGCCAACTGCTTAAGTGAAGCTTTTTTATTATTCTGGGTTTCAGAATATAGCTTATTAAGCTCCACTAATTCTTTTTGAAGTTCCTGTTCTTTTTTCTGCAGTTCTTCCCTGGTATTCTGTGCATAAGGAGAAAATATTATGAACAAACAAAGAAAAATTGTTGAAAAAAGGTATCTAATCATGCTACTTAATTTTTTAATAATTGTCCTAAAAACCATCCATATGCTAAGTTGCAGTAAAATTACTTACGCTTAAATTTTTTAGGTATATCAAAGGTATATTTTAACGGTTCGTTTAGGGTAAACTCTTTGAAATCCAGGTATATTTCTAATTTAGACTTTTCAGATACTGAAATATTTCGATAAGTGGCAAATCGAACACCTCCCATGGGTTGGTAGTTGCTTAATGTAATATCACAAGTACGATTTTTTTGCAAATCAACATCATCCAATTTGCTATGTAAAACTGAAAAGTCATTTTTATCAAGTGTAATCAAGTGTTTGAAGATATCTCCAACTATTAATACCAGTAACTGAGAGGAACTGGATTTATACGAGACCACATTCTTATCAAGAAATACCGGATTTCCAATGATAATATCCTGTAACGTATAAAAATCGAATGGTATTTTAGTAACTTCCTGTAAGTAGGTAATCGACCTATTCATGACCGATTGTTCGCCTGCATATTGAACTACAAACACGCTATCCTTATTAATTTTTACCTGTAATCCCAATCCTCGAATACCCAACACGGTTCCGGTAACTTTAAAAAGGATGATACTGTCCTTTTTCATACTTAAATAAACAGTATAATTATCACTTTTTTCAGGTCCCTCATAGGAAACTTTGATTTTTGAATTAAATGTGATGAAATTAATTTTACTGATGACCACTTTGCTAAGGATATCTTTTACAATTGCAGCAGAATCAATGGGAGGGGATTCTTTTATGACGATAGTTGTTGCGGTATCTTTTTTAGTAATTGCTTCTTGTATTTGCTGTGTTTGTTTGGCTGTTTTACAGGAAATACAAAACATCAAAAAAACTGTAAAAAATGATAAAGTATATCTCATAATACATTTATTGAATGCCGGTATGTCCGAATCCACCCGTCCCTCTTTCTGTTTTGTTGATAACGGATACTTCTTGTAAGTCGATTTTTTCAATTTTTTGACAAACCATTTGGGCTATTCGATCACCGGATGCAATGACTTGGTTTTCACTTGAAAGATTAATCAAAATCACTTTAATTTCTCCTCTATAATCTGCATCAATCGTTCCCGGGCTATTTAAGCAGGTAATCCCTTGTTTAATGGCCAACCCACTACGTGGCCTGATCTGTACTTCATAACCAATGGGAAGTTCAAGAAAAAGACCTGTTGGAACCAAAATTCGCTGTAATGGCTTCAATTCTAAAGGCTCAGTTAGATTCGCCCTAATATCCATACCCGAAGAACCTTCTGTGGCATATTGTGGCATTGGATTACCCGAATGGTTGATGATGTTTATATGTAAACCCTTTTGAAACATTCCGACAAATGTAGCAAATGTTAAAGATTTACCACCTGATATGCTGCTATTTATCCAAGTTTATGAAAACACCTATTTATCAAAAGGAACGGTTTATTCGATTTAGAGAGCAAGATGTACTATTTTTGAGATAAGTGTTATGTAAACAGGTTAATAATATATTGACGAAGTTGTTTTTATGAAAAACTATTTACCGGATAAATTAATAGGATATACTTTTTTAGTCGTTTCGTTAATGGCGTTAGGAGGCTGTATTAAAGATTTAACACAAAAAAATATCGTTTATGCAAACGATTTTGAAAAAGGGGATACTACCGGCATTCTTTTTGAAAACTTTTTTGGTATCATAAAATACAATAAAATCATCAATTATAATGGTTCCAATGTATTAGGTACATTTAACAATACACGATTCACAATTAAATTGGATAGCCTACCGGAGCACAATACCATAAGTGTTGAGTTTATTTTGAATATTCATGATAAATGGGAAGGCGATCATGTAGTAACAAATAATACACCCGATTTATGGGTAATGAAATTTGAAGGAAACCCGGTTTTAATTACCACTTTCTCAAATACTTCTTTTAAACAGTCGTATCCGAATTTTTATCCATCACCAAATCCATATCCTGCTAAAGGGAATGCTGCTGATATTGGCTTACCCGGCCTTTGTTCTTTAAAGGGTGTTTTCGGAGGTACATCCTCATATCGGATCAATAAGACGGTACCACATGATGGCAGTAAATTTAAAATTGATTGTAGCGATGCCCTGCAACCTTTTAACGATTCCTGTGCCAAAAGCTGGTCGATAGATAATCTGACCATTGCCGCAATAAAATATTAATATCCAGAAGATTTTTAAACAATTTATTGTGCCTGCTATGACATTGAAACAATTGGTACTGACTTTTAAACAAAACCGCTTACCAATTAGCACTGTGATTAATTTTTTTCATTTAAGCACAATTCAAGTTTCAAACGCATTATTACAAATTTTATTATTCCCCATTATTATTAGAATTGTAGGTTTATCCAATTTTGGCAATGTGATGGTAGCCAATTCCTATGCCGGATTAATTAGCATTGTTATCAATTACGGCACCAATCAATCCGGTATAAAAGATATTGCATTATGTCATAATGATTCAAAATTATTATCTGAAAAATTTTTTCCGGTATTTTATATTCGACTACTACTATTTTTAGTGGCATTGATAACATTGCCCCTCTTATATTGGTTGGGTGTACCAAATTTTCAATATTTTTTATTTGCCTCCCTTTTAGTGTTTGCAGAAATATTGAATCCGATATTTTTCTTTATTGGAATTGAAAAGTTATTGATATTCAACATCGCCAATTTGATATCTAAGATTCTTTCCATTTTCATGATTCTTTTTTTAATAAATGGGCCCTCAGATTCATTCTTAGTAAACTTTTATCTGGGTCTTTCAAATGTTATTATTTTTTTTATTTTGTTTATCTATGCCATAAAACATTATAAATTGGTCTTTCATTTTCCTAAGCCGGCTGCTATATGGAATTTTATGAAAGAAAACTTTTTCTTGGTAGGCAACAATGTTTCGGTGCATTTACAGCAATCCATTTTTCTTTTTGGCCTTGCTTCCACAGGAAATGCGATTGTGCTTGGCGCATATGCCATTTGTGATAAAATCATTTGGGCATTCAGATTACTAATCATCGCTTTTTCAAGTGCCATTTATCCAAAATCTACCATTCTGTATTTAGACAACAAGGAAAAATGGTTTACCTACAAAAAAAATATGAATATAATGTTGACCATCATTTTTCTTCTTTCCGGCATCTTTTGCCTTATATTCCCTTCTTTTATCATGACATTATTTACCGGCGAAAAAAATAATCTAAGTATTGTTTATCTAAGGGCAGTTGCATTTGTACCCCTTGTTATTTCGCTTAATTCTTTAAACTTGTTAGAGTTGCTCATAAAAAACGAATACAACGCTATTTTTAAAATTTCTATTTGGCTTCTACTCATTTCTGCAATGTCTACCCTGCTTATTTTATGGACTAACCTAATTAATTATTACGCATTTTATGGGCTTTTTATAGAATCTACCTGTCTTCTCTTTTATTTGACATATTTACATAGAAAGTCTGTCAAAACCCTTCTTCCACACTAAAACACAATCTTTCGGTTATTTTTGTATTCATGAGCAAAAAAGTAGCGGTAATATTGGTTAACTGGAATAGTTTTCAATTGACGGCAAATTGTATAGAATCTCTCTCTCAAACCACGTATGAAGACTTTGATGTGATTGTTGTTGACAATGGGTCAATGGATCAATCGGGACAAAAACTAAAAGAAAAGTACACAAATATTATTTTAATACAAGCTGATGCAAACCTTGGCTTTACAGGTGGAAACAATTTGGGAATGAAATATGCTTTAGCACAAGATTATCCTTATCAGCTTTTATTAAATAATGACACTTTTGTTGCAGTTGATTTTCTAGCTATTTTAGTCCAATACATGGACAATCATCCTACACTAGGGGTTATTCAACCCCTTATCTATTTTAATCATGATAGAAAATTAGTATGGAATGGGGGCTCCTACTTTAATCATTGGCTAGGCTATACATTTACAAATAACTATAACAAGCCGCTCAAACCCGGAAGTAATCGCATCAAAGAAGTAGATTGGGTAACCGGATGTGCTTTTTTTACCCGATCATCTATATTAAAAGAAGTAGGGCTATTAGCCGAAAACCTTTTCATATATTATGAGGACGTGGACCTTTCGTTCAGAATTAAACAAGCAGGCTATCAATTACTTTATCACCCGGACTCGGTTATTTATCACATTGCCGGTATGTCTAATAAAAATAAAATAAAAGGGAAAGAAGGATTTGTAAACCCAATTGTTCATTTTTTGAACGTAAGAAACCGTATTTGGCTTTTAAAACAATATTCGTCTTTTTTACATCTACCAAGCGTTATATTATATAATTTTTTTTACATCATTGCGCTTATGGCTTATTTTGTGGCTCGTTTTCGCTTTACAAAGCTTAAAACAGTAATAAAAGCCGTAAAAACAGGCTTGATTGGTAAGATTAATTATAAGTAACTTATGCAAAGCGTATTAATTACAGGAGTAGCGGGTCTGATTGGTTCGAGAATGGCTGAATGGGTAATTCAAAACCATCCTGAATTTCAAGTAATTGGCATTGATAACCTTAGCGGGGGATACAAAGAACATATTCCAAAAGAAGTCATTTTTCATCAGTTAGATATTGCTACAGACGAGCTAGATTCTATTTTTGCCAATGCTGATATAAAGTATGTATTTCATTTTGCTGCATATGCTGCTGAAGGATTGAGTCCTTTTATTAGAAAATTTAATTACACAAATAACCTAGTGGCTACGGCAGGTATTGTTAATAAATGTATTCAATACAATATCCAAAGATTGGTATTTACCTCAAGTATGGCTGTATATGGAGTAGGTACTCCACCATTTGATGAAACACATACACCTAATCCGATAGATCCATACGGAGTAGCCAAGTTTGCTTGTGAAATGGACATTCGTATAGCAGGAGAGCAGCACAAACTTGATTGGTGTATTATTAGACCACACAATGTATATGGATATAACCAAAATATTTGGGACAAGTACAGAAATGTTTTAGGGATTTGGATGTATCAAAAATTGAATAATGAACCTTTTACAATTTTTGGGGATGGCTCTCAAAAAAGGGCATTTACTTGTGTTGACGATTGTTTGCTACCTTTTTGGAAGGCTGCCACACAGGAAAACTGCACTAACCAAATAATCAACCTTGGAAGTACTACGCATACCAGCATTTCAACGGCCGCAAATATTTTAAGTGAGATTGTAGGTGGCAGTGAAATTTCTTATCTTGAGCAAAGACATGAAGTAAAAGATGCTTTGCCGGGACATGAAAAATCCATTGAATTGCTTAACTACAGCGATCAGACTTCTTTGCAAGAAGGGTTAACCATCATGTGGGAATGGGCAAAAAAACAACCAACTAGATCCAGAATGGAATGGGACAAATACGAGTTAGAAAAAGGCTTATACGGTTTTTGGAAATAACGCTGCAACATTCATTTTCGGTTACATATAAAACTGATTAAGAGACACCCCTAATTATGTTCTTATTTCCAGTAACTTATATTGCCGCTTTCTTGTATGGTCTATTGCAACTCATTAGAAAGCAGGTGGAAGGGTTATTAATTTTCACTATTATTGGGCTGCCAATATATATCAACGCACTGTCGGTTGCTTTTATGTATGGTTTTTCAGGACTGATTCCTGTTATGCAGTCTTTCAAAGAGGTGATTGTTTTGGCTTCTTGTTATTTAGTGGCCAGTCGCATAAAATCTAAGCCCCGTCTACATAGGATAGATATTTTAATGCTTATCTTCTTTGCTTATACAGTTTTGTATGCAATTTTGCCTATTGGCTCCTACTCAATCATTTCTCGTTTTTTAGCACTTAAAACACTTTCCTTTTTCCCACTACTCTATTTTATTGGGAGGTTTTGTATAGTAGATTCCATTAATATTAAAAAACTTTTTTCATACGTTTCTATTATCATCATTATTGCCGCTTTCGTCGCTTTTATTGAAAAGCTGACAAATCAACATCTTCATAGTTTTACCGGATTCTCTGAATTTAATTACTATTTTTTTGATGCAGAAGTATCCGGCAATTATGGATTGCTTTGGACTTTTGAGACAGAATCTGGGGCCAAAAGATTTGGGAGTATTTTTTCCAATCCGCTGGATTTAGCATCAGCAACCGTGCTAAGCCTTTCCGTTATTCTTTCGTTGATTACTTACAAAAGAAAAAAAGTAGTTATTCGGACATCTAATTTTGAAATCATCAGCCTTGTGGCTTCATTTTTGTGTATTCTTTTTGCTGCTTCCAGAGCCTCTTTTGCGGGATATTTTATGCTAATTTATGTGTATGGATGGATTACTAAGAACAGAAACATCATACGAACATTTCACACATTCATTATTAGTGTAACCATATATATCATTTTCTTTTTAGAAGGAGATTTATTTGATTTTATCGTAAATACCATAAAATTTCAAAATGCATCTAGTATTGGCCATGTTCTTGAATGGCTGGATGGCATTAATGCCATGATTGCCCACCCATTGGGTTTGGGATTGGGCGAATCGGGTAGGGTATCTATGACACTTCAACAAAATACAGGTGGCGAAAATCAATTAATTATTATTGGAGTACAAGCCGGCGTATTAGCAATGCTCCTTTACTTGGCCATTTATATTGACTTTATCAGAACAGGGCTTCAAGAATTGAAAAAAGCCAAGGGCAAAAAATGGAAATTAATCCTAGCGGTTGTACTCATCAAAATCAGTTTAATTATTCCTACTTTCACAGCCTATATAGATTCCTATATTTACCTAAGTTATCTATCATGGTTTTTATCGGGCTATATGGTTAATATGATCATGTCTACAAATAAAAGCCTTTCACCGGCTCCAAGTCTACCAAATAACTTTTCAACAGCAACATAATATTCATTTACTTTAAAATCAAATGCATAAAAAGTGAAAAGTTTGATGCCCAATCAATTCGGGAACAAGGCAAAGCGGTTCGCATTAAGTGTTTAAAAGATATTATTGCACATGAAAAATATTGAATAATAGGTCAGAAAAAAGTCGTTGTTATAAAAGATGAGTGAAAAGAAGAAAACATTGGTCATAGGCATTGATACCAGGGACCTGCAGATTGCAGCCACGGGTACAAAAACTTTTCTAGAATCGTTGTGCACTGAATTTAAAAAAGAACATGCCGGTTTTCAATTTTATTTTTTTACTTCACAAATGCCTGCTTATACAGGAAAGAATTCGTTTTTGAAAATAATTGAACATCTCCGCTATTTTATATGGAAACAAGTAAGCTTACCTGTAAAGGCAAGAATAAAAAAATGTGATATAGTCTTTTGTAGCGACTTTTTTGTCCCATACCTACACTTTGGTTTTTCAACAATACCCACTTTTCATGATGCGTTTTTTTGGGAGTATCCCGAACATTATAATAAATATTGGTTATGGATCTTTAAGAAATTAGGCGTTGCAGCGGCTAAAAAATCTCATTCAATTATTACCCCAACCCAATATACACGTGAAAAAATTGCTTTTTACAGTAAAATAGATAAGTCAAAAATTATTCCGGTTTATGAAGCAGCAAAATCATTTCCTTTAACAGAAAATATACATACCCCCCCTGAAAATCCTATTTTAAAAGAAATATTTAAAATGCCCTATATATTACATGTGGGCACATTTGAAAAACGTAAAAACATTCCCCGCTTAATCAAGGCCTTTAAGCTTTTACAGGATGAGGGATATGAAGACATTCGGCTATTACTGGTAGGGCAGTTCAGTAAAAAGAAAACACTAGATGACAGTTTGCTAATTGAAAAATTAATTAGTGAAAACAATTTGCAAAAAAAAGTAATTATGTCCGGTTATCTTTCAGATATAGATTTACAACTTTGTTACCAACATGCATTAATGTATGTTTTCCCTTCACTAAATGAAGGATTTGGCATCCCGGTTTTAGAAGCATTTCAACAACAAACGCCGGTGTTGGTAGCCAATAATTCCTGTCTATTAGAAGTTTCGGGTAATGCAGCCTTATCTTTTAACCCTTTGGATGAAGTTGAAATGGCCAACAAAATGAAATTGCTCATTACAAATGCAGATCAAAGAAAGGAATTGATAACAAAAGGTCTCATCAGAAACGAGGCGTTTTCCTGGGAAAAAACGGCTGCTGCTATTCTTGCTGTTTTCGAAAAAGCCGTAAAATAAAGCAATTGTATTGTCTATCAATCCATTGTGAAGCATATTTGCACATATTAACTTGTATTTCTCCCAAAAAAAGTAGAACTTTGCAATTTGCAATGAAATAGGCAGCATTAAACACTCATTTTTGATTGTTTTAAGTAATGATCCTATTTTCTTTCAATTATAGTGTAAGTTACCAAACCAGTAATGTTTCAAGCAATATGCGTTTCTCGAAAATTTTTGTAGATCATTCAAGGCAAGATTCATTTGTAAACAGGCTAAGAAAGAAACGATTCGAAATTCTTGAAAAAAGAATTGAATCATTGGCTTCACAAAAAGAAACTTTCAAGATACTGGACATTGGGGGAGATATCTCCTATTGGAAACATGTGGGCTGGCAAAATCCGAAATCGGACATTTATCTACTTAACCTTTATGAGAATACCATTCCAGAAGCAGATTGCAATAAGTTTCATTCCGTTATTGGAAATGCGCTTGATATTCCATTTAAACAAGATGATTTCGAATTGATTTTTTCCAATTCAGTTATTGAACATGTGGGCAGTATCCAAAATCAAAAAAAGTTTGCTGATGAAGTAAACAGACTAAGCAATCACTATATCATTCAAACACCATCATTATGGTTTCCTTTAGAGCCACATAGTCTCATCCCTTTTTTTCAGTTTATACCGCACATGCTTAGGGCTTTTTTAATTATGACTTTTCATATTAATTATTTCCCAAAAACAAAGAACTACAAGGATGCAGTGAATGTTTCCAAGAGTACCATCATGTTCACAAAAAAAAGGTTCCAAAAACTATTTCCGGAAGCAGAAATAGAAGTTGAAAGATTGTTCGGGATACCAAAGTCCTATACAGCCATTAAAATGTAGCATTCATTCACAGCTTGCAGGTTATTTGATTTTACGCAACCAAAATGATGCCGGCTCATCAACTGCAGAAATAGTTGTTAACGTTTTTTTAGTCTCATCAAAGGCGTCATTCTTAAGGTAATTGGCAGAATATATTATTTCAAAAGAATCATTATAATATAAAAAAGCTTCTAATAAATATTGTTCATTCCAAAATCTAAATTCATCCTGTAACCATTCTGTTCGATAATGCCTTGGTGAGAAAATATCATGAATATGAATAATCACCCCTTTATTTAATTGTGGGAGTAATTCAAGGTATTCAAACAACACATCATTCTCTGGGCGGATAATATGTGAAGAGTCAATAAATAAAATATCATTTTCCTGCAATGAGGTAAATACATCCATCGCAACTTTCTCCACACTTTCACGGATGAGTTGTATTCCATTGATTGATTCCAACCAATCCATTTCAAATGGTTCAATACAAGTAAGCTTAGTTTGAAACCCTTCATTCCTGTTTTTTTCTAAGGCTTCTATACAAATCAATGTGCTGTATCCAGAACCAATTTCAACAATTTTTTTGGGTTTATAATTTCGCAACAATAAATAATAAAGATCTGCATCACCGGGACCAAAAGATGGATTTTGTAGATAAAAAGTGCCAGTACCGGCCATCCCATTAATGGGCAATTGAGCTAATTCTTCGCTGTATTTTAAGTTTGAGAGCGATGAAAGTTGTCGATCTAAATTGAAATCAATCCGCAAATTTCGAATCTTTTTAGCATCAAATTCTTTTGAGTAGCTGATTTGTGGTTCATAATAATGGTCCCTGATTGGAAAAACGCCAGTTTTCAAGAATGCCTTCCGGTTTAATGGAAAATTTTGAACCCCATGCCTTCGGATTTCTCTTAATACCGGTAGAAAGAGAAAAGTAAAGGGCACAGTCAACAAATCAACTATTCTGAAAATTGGCTTTTTAATTGAATTTCTCATTAATTGTGGTTTCAAAAGAAGAATATGTGCAAATATTACAAAGAATTGGGTACACTTATCAATAATAAGACCTCTTTCTATTATTCGCAATATAAGTTGCCCAAAAGCCAATTTATAAACTGTATATAAAACAATACTTTCCAAGTAAAAAATCAAGGACCAAGCCGTTTAATGGCTTGCATTTTATAAAATTTCAAAAAATAAGGATTGATTTCAGTAATAAAGAACAAATTGTGAATGAATTTCAACAGATTTATCTTGATTATTTGCCTCAAAATAGAATATTTGCACTTATTATTGAAACTCACTGTAAATGCCATGATAAAACTATTTCACACCCTTTTAAAAAGAAAAGAATCAAAGCGCTAAACTATATTACCACTCGTTTTAAAGGAAATTGGTCAAATGCCGATATCTCTATTACATTGAGCCGATTGGGAATTAGTTTTATAAGGGGAGTTTTTCAACGCCTATTTTTCGCTAAGTCGAGCAGTATCGTTTTAGTGGGAAAGGGAGTCTGCATCAAATATGCAAAATATCTAGAGACTGGCAAAGATTTCATTGTTGAAGATTATGCCGAAATCAATTGTTTATCCAAACAAAAGATAATCATTGGCGATAGGGTAAGCATTGGCAAATTTGCCATTATTCGCCCAAGCAATGGTTATGGCGGTGAGATTGGCGAAGGATTAAAAATTGGTAACAACTCAAATATCGGCCCTTATAGTTATATAGGTTGTTCTGGATATATTGAAATTGGCAATAATGTAATGATGTCTCCTCGAGTAAGCATTTATGCTGAGAACCATGTTTTTGACAAAGTTGATATTGTTATGCAATCACAAGGGGTTGAAAAAAAGTTTGTAAAAATTGAGGATGATTGTTGGATTGCTGCAAATAGTATTATCCTTGCCGGTGTAACTATTGGAAAAGGCTCAGTTGTGGCAGCAGGTAGTGTGGTTACAAAAGATGTGCCTCCATATAGTATTGTTGCCGGTATTCCGGCCGAAATCATTAAAAAGCGCATATAAGCCATCATGAACATACTCATTCTGCATGGTTCCTCCGATTTATATGGCGCAAGTAAGATTCTTCTCTTGACAGTTGAAGTGTATAAAAAACAGGGGCACACACCCATTGTTGTTTTATCTGAAAAAGGACTTTTATCAGAGGCTTTAGCCGAATTGGGAATCGAGGTCATATATATACGGCTTGGTATTCTCAGGAGAAAATATAAATCAATCAATGGCATTTTTAACAGATTATTCAGGTTACGCAAAGCTTACCATAACATCAAAGGGCTGGTTAAGGAAAGGAAAATACAATTAATTTATTCTAATACAACTGCAGTTTTGGTAGGTGGGTTTGTAGCAAAAAAAATGGGCATTCAACATATCTGGCATGTTCATGAAATTATTGAAAAACCTTTTTGGCTTTATCAATGCATGGGTAGATTGGTCAACCATTATAGCGATAAAGTAATTGTAGTATCATCATCCGTAAAAGAAAGTTGGCTTAGATTTATTTCGCCCAAAAAATTACATCTGATTTTCAATGGGATAGATTACACCCCCTATTTGAAACAGTCTGATAAATTAAGAACTGAGTTAGCCATATCCCCGGAAACAATGGTTATTGGAATGATTGGAAGAGTGCATTATTGGAAAGGACAAGATTACTTTCTTCAAATTGCTGCAAAATTATCCCATCAATTTTCCAAACTTCGTTTTGTAATGATTGGGGATGCTTTTCCGGGTTATGAATACATATATAGTGAATTGGCTGTTTTCAAAAAGGCCGAAAAATTAGAAAAAATTGTATCCGACTTGGGTTACAGAACAGATATAGCCGAATTAATTCAAGGATTTGATATCTTAGTTTTACCTTCCCAATTGCCGGACCCATTTCCAACTGTAATTTTAGAGGCCATGGCAGCGGGTAAGCCGGTAGCAGCTACCTCTCAGGGGGGAGCCCTTGAAATGGTTGATGAAAATATTACCGGTCTTTTGATACCCCTAAATGATCCTCAACAAGCTTCTTTGATAATAGGAGAACTTATTGAAGACAGTAAGAAAAGGGAAGAGATGGGTACAGCAGGAAGATTAAAAGCATTATCAGAATACTCATTTGAAGCATTTGAAAACAAGATGATAAAAGTATTGGAATGACAGTTTCGATTATAGGCTCTAGGGGATACCCATATGTATATAGCGGTTATGAAACCTTTGTAAAAGAATTATCCGAAAGGCTGGTACTTCAAGGAATCCATGTTAGAGTGTATTGCCATAAAAACCTTTTTACATCCTATCCAAAAGAGATAAAAGGCATAGAATTGGTTTATATGCCAACTATTGAAAGTAAAATTCTGAGCCAACTTATCCATTCATTTCTTTCCATGTCACACGCCTGTTTAAGTAAAACAGATGTGATTTTGGCAGTAAATGCTGCCAATGGTCCTTGGGGACTTATATCCAGAATTTTCAGAAAACCAACTTGTATCAATGTAGATGGCATGGAATGGTTAAGGCCAAAATGGAAAGGATTGGGTGCAAAATATTTTTACTTTTCAGCCTGGCTTGCCACAAAGCTTTATGATAGAATTATTACAGATGCTGAAGAAATGAGAAAAGTTTATTTGGACGAATTTTCTAAAGAATCAACAGTGATCGCTTATGGCGCAGATCCAAGATTTTCAAATAATCCCGAATTACTCACACAATTCGATCTTAAACCCAACGAATATTATTTGGTTGTGGGAAGATTAATACCTGATAACAACGCAGCCATTATTGTAGAAGGATTTATAGCGTCAAAATCTTCAAAAAAACTAGTGATTGTTGGGGATGTTCCTTATAAAGATAAATATGCAGCATCTCTTAAGGCAAAAGCCTCTTCAAATATTATTTTTTTAGGATATGTAAAAAATAGTGATATATTAGCCGAATTGTATCACAATTGCTTTGTTTACTTGCATGGGCACGAATTTGGGGGTACCAACCCAACCATGCTAAAAGCAATGGCTTATGGGTGCGCCATACTGGCTTTGGATACAAGATTCAACAGAGAAATGTTATCGAATGACCGTTTTGGGCTTTTATTCGAGAAAAATATTCCTTCTGTAGCATTAAGTTTGCAAAATATTGAGCAACAAGAAGGTCTTTTAGTAAATTTGCGGTCTAATTCCAGAAATGGCCTGACTGCTAAATACAACTGGGATCATATTACAGATGCTTATATTGTGCTGCTAAATGAAATGATAGCCGGTAAGTAAGAACTTCAGACATTATGGCCAAAGCCTATAATCGCTATATAACACTCCGATATATCATTGATGCCCCTATTGTGGGCATTTCCTACTTTCTTGGGTACTTTTTTACTGTGGAGAAAGAAACCGGCACCGTCATTACCTATCATTATCTCTTTACACTGATTGCCCTGGCCGTATGGTATATAGCAGCTTCTTTTTCAAGATTGTATGCAGATAGGCGTTCGAATAAATATTCAGAAGAGATTGTTTTTATTATTTATACACTTATCCTCTTTACCATTTTATTGAGTTCTGCTTCCTTTTTTTTACGAAGTTTTCTTCAATTCAATGCCAATTTTTTTACTTTTTTTCTTAGCATTTTATTTCTGCTGCTTACACTAACTAAATACATCATTAGAAAATACCTTCATTCTGCCATTTATCAGGGAAAATTGTTTGATAATATTTTAATTATCGGTTCAACACCTTCGGCCCTTGATTTTTATGAAACCATCAATAAATATTATTACTACGGATATAAATGTGTTGGTTTTTTGGATAACGAAAATTCAAAAATGAATGGTTGTGCCTATCAGGGAAAAATTAATAACCTAGGCTCCATTTTGAAAGAAAAGATGATAGATGAAGTGGTAATAGCTTTGCCAAATTCACAAAATGAGCAAATTCAACAATGCATAGAAATGTGCGACTATTATACCACCAAAGCGAGAATCATTCCCGATTTGTATCAATATACCTCTTCAACCATTCAAGTTAACAATATCGGTTTAATGCCGGTGATCAGTGTACGTTCTTTACCTCTTGATAAACAGGAAAACAAAATATTAAAAAAAATATTTGACATTCTTTTCTCTATTCTTTTTTTTGTATTATTGGGATTTTGGCTTTTACCACTCATTGCAATTGCTATTAAATTAACATCTAGAGGCCCCATCATATTTAAACAGGAACGTTGGGGGTTGAATAATGAGAAAATAGTCTGTTATAAATTCAGAACCATGGAAGCCAATACTTCTGATATCGACGAAAATGGATTCTATCACCAAGCCAGTAAAGAAGATCCCAGGGTTACGAGGTTAGGTACTTTTTTAAGAAGAACCAATATGGATGAACTTCCTCAGTTTTGGAATGTACTATTGGGTAATATGTCTGTGGTAGGGCCTAGACCTCATCCAACGCCACTTAACCTTGAATCGATGCACAAAGTTGATAATTATATGTTACGGCATGTGGTGAAACCGGGTATTACCGGATGGGCACAGGTAAATGGAAGTAGAGGAGAAACACGTATCCCCGGTTCTATGCAACAAAGAGTAAATTTTGACCTTTATTATATCCATCGTTGGACTTTTTGGTTGGATAGCCAGATTATTTTGCAAACTGCCATTAATGTGATTAGAGGGGATCAAAATGCTTACTAATTTTCGTTAACAATTATACAAAGCTTCACCACACAAACCGGTTCACAACCTTTAAGTATTTCCCCTCCCATTTTATTTCATTATTTTTGCCGCATAATTCGTGTATGCAATACAGTTTTTCTCAAAAAAATATAACCTCATTTTTCCCGAAACTTCAATTGACCATTTATATTAGTCTGTTGTTGTTAAGTTGGGGTAAAATGGATGCGCAAGTCGTTTGGGAAAATCATAAAAAAGAAGTGTATAACTATCTTTCCAGAATGGCCCAAAAAGGAATCATACAGTATGATGATAATATCAGGCCGCTCAGTAGAAAATACATTGCCGACTGTTTAGATTCTCTGTCCATTAAAACAAACGAATTATCGCCCATTGAGAAAAAAGAGTTATCGTTTTATGCCAAGGAATATGGCTTTGAAATGGATTCAGTGCCTAGGTTAAAAGAAAAAGATACGCATTTGTTTACAACTGACCCTTATAAAAGATGGCGAAGCTTTTCTTCAGTTAACAGTACAGTACAATTACAAGTTGATCCCGTTATTGCAGCTGCTACATTTCAAGGTACAGGCAAAAATGTCAATCAAACTAGCTCCGGCCTCAGTTTTTATGGTTATGTAGGCAAACATTTGGGGTTTCATTTTTTTTATAACGACATAACAGAGGCGGGTACAGGACTCGATTATACAAGACAAAACAACTCCGAAACCGGATTTGTTAGAAAAGATACAAGTTTGCAAACAAGTCAGAATTATTCACAACTAAGGGGTAGTATTTCATATAGTTGGAAATCGGGTTCATTCAGTTTTGGACAGGACCATTTGTTATGGGGATACGGTGAAAATGGAAGAATTGTTTTATCTGACAAACCGCCTACCTTCCCAGTTATTCGATTTGATATAAAGCTTTTCCCTTGGTTGAAGTTCAATTATTCGCATGCATGGCTTAACTCTGCACTGATTGATTCAGCAAAAACATACCCAATCGGAAATCCGGTATTTGGAGGTGAAAGGCAATTTTTTATTGCTAAATTCTTTTCAACCCATAGCATTCATTTACAAGTGGTAAAGGGTTTGGACCTAAGCATAGGAGAATCCATTATTTATAGCGACAGAGAAGATGTAGGGTATTTATTTCCTTTAATGTTTTTTAAAGTATATGACAATATTGCCAATAACAGCAATATAAGAACCGGTTCGAATGGCCAATTATTTTTACAGGTAAGTTCCAGAAATCATATACCTAAAACACATCTCTATTCTACTTTTTTTATTGATGAGATTAGAATGAACGGCATTTTCGACAAAGCAAAAAGTAGAAATCAGTTAGGCTTCACGCTCGGTGCATCGGTTACCGACGTGGTCATTCCCTACCTTACCTTAGGTTTAGAATATACGAGAGTGAACCCATTTGTTTACAGGAATTTAATACCCGCACAAAACTTTACAAGCCATACCTATTCACTAGGAGACTGGATGGGAAATAATTTTGACAGATTAATTTATTCAATCAAATACACTCCCTTTCCGCGTTTGAAATATTTACTTCGATATCAATCAATTAGAAAGGGTGGTCAGGGTACCCTTGAAGAACAATATTTTCAACAACCACAACCAACCTTCTTATTTGAACATTGGAAAAATCAAGATGATTTATTTAGCCAGTTTTCATACGAAATAATCAACAATTTAACCCTCAATGCCTCCTATCATTTGGTAAATGAAGAAAATCGGATAACCTTACGCAAAAGAACAAATAATACTTTTAGCGTCGGATTTAACTTTGGATTGTAAAGTATAGTAGCTAATTCAGCCAATTTAAACATAACCATCAGTATATCAGTCAAATAGGTTGTAAAAAAAGGTTATCCCACTTATAAAAAGCCAATATGTATTATATATCATTATAGATGGCAAATATTTTCGATATTTGCGATAACCAAATGCATATAATGAACTTCTATTCAATAAAAAAGATAATTACTTCACTTATTGGTATTGCCTTTTTGCTAATTACCCTTGAAATGTATGCGCAAACCGGTAATACAAATACTTCGGGTTTACCATCTGCAAAAGCCTCACAGATGTCTGACCAACAGATTATGCAATTATGGCAACAAGCTCAACGTTCAGGTATGTCTGAAAACGATGCCATGAGTTTATTGGTCAAGAGAGGACTACCTCCTTCTGAAGTTAACGACTTCAAAAAAAGGCTTTTACAACTAAAAGGGAAATCAAAGTCAGGCGTATCACAAGATCTCATAAAGGATTCTACAAAATTTTTAAGAGATTCAAGTTGGATATCAGAAATACCTGCCATACGTAGAAAAAGTAACTACTATGGTTTTGACCTTTTTAGTAACCCCAACCCTAGTTTCGAACCTAACCTACGAATTACAAACCCAAAAAACTATGTTTTGGGTCCGGATGATGAATTAACCATTAACTATACCGGCATTAATGAAACCAGCATTGAAGCAAAAGTGGCTTTAGATGGCAGTCTTCAAATCCCTTATGCAGGTAATATCAATGTAAATGGACTAACAATAGAACAAGCAACCCAAAAAATAAAAAATAAAATGAAACTTGCTTATCCGGCCTTGGCATCCGGACAAACACAAGTGTTTATTACCATCAATAATTACAAAACAATTGGCATTATTGTTACGGGTGAGGCCGAAAGGCCAGGAACCTATTATGTGTCCTCTTTAGCCAGTTTCTTTAATGTACTTTATCAGGCAAATGGTCCATCAGAAAATGGATCCTTGAGAAAGATAGAATTGATTAGGAATAATAAGGTGATAGAAACCATTGACTTTTATTCTTTTTTACAAAAAGGCTTATTAGGAAAGGAAGTCCGTTTAGAAGACCAGGATATTATTCATATTCCACTTTTTCTAAAAAGAGTTACACTTGCCGGAGAAATTAAAAGACCGGCAATATATGAATTACAGGAAAAAGAAACTTTAGCCGAGCTCATACAGTTTGGAGGAGGCTTTGACAATGCCGCTGTAAAAGATGTGGCAAAAATTGTGCAGAAAGGAAATAAGGAATTGAATATGCGCGATGTGGCAATGGCCGATTTTAACTATTTCATCCCAAGAAACGGCGACTCTGTATTTTTTGAAAAAGTGTTACCCAGGTATACAAACAGAGTGATTCTAACGGGAGCCGTATTTCGTCCGGGTAATTATGAATTAACAGATCAACTTACATTATCCAATTTGATTAAAAAAGCAGATGGTATAACAGAAGATGCTTTTTTAAATAAAGGGTATATCAAAAGGAGGAAGCCGGATTCAGAAAGGATTTTTGTGTCTTTTAGTACCGGAGATATATTAACCGGTAAACAGCCGGATATTATTTTATCGAAAGACGATTCAGTATTCATACTTTCAAAAGATAATTTACAGGATATACCCAGCATAAGTGTAGGAGGAAATGTACGTGCTCCAAACACATTTCAGTTCAGAGAAGGCATGTCTTTAGAAGATGTAATTGCATTGGCAGGTGGGTTTACTAATGATGCAGCTTACCACAAAGTAGAAATATCCAGATTAGAAAAAAACAGTTCAGATACATTGGCCAATAAATTAATTGATGTAATTACACTGAATGTAGATTCCAACTTGCAAAACAGCAGTAGTAAAATAATGATTCAGCCCTTAGATTATATTTTTGTTCCACGATTGTTAAATTATCGTAATCTGGGAACTGTAAAAATTAGGGGTGAGGTATTGTATGCAGGAGATTATTCTTTGGAGAAAAGAAACGAAACAATACAAGAGGTCATAAAAAGATCAGGTGGAATTTCGCCATTTGCTTCAATGGGTGATGTGCAAGTATATAGAAAAGGTTTGCGCGTGGGAACTAATTTATTAGCCGATGATTCAAATCAAAAAGAAAAGTTTTTATTACAACCAGACGATAGTATCTATATACCCAAAAATGAGCCTTTTGTAGAAGTAAAGGGAGCTGTTTTTAACCCACAAATATTGAGTTATGAATCAGACAATTTCAAATCATATATTTCTAATGTGGGTGGTGTGACAGACAAAGGAAATTTGAAAAAATCTTATATTCAGTATAGTAATGGGATCAGTAAAAAAATAAATCATTTTTTATTTTTCAGGATCTATCCTAAAGTATTACCCGGCAGTAAGATTATTGTTCCTGAAAAAGTGGAGACGGTCAGAAAAGGGCTTTCTGTTTTTGAAATATCAACTTTGTTAACGTCATTGGCTACCATCATTAGCTTGGTAGTTGTTTTGAAGTAATCGTAATCAGTCATCCATCTATTAATAGGAACAAAAAGAAAATAGAATTATGCAATTGAATCGGGATACAGATAATACATTGAATGAATCTGTTGAGGAAAACTTTTCTTTCAAACAACTATTGATGGACTGGTGGGAAAGTTTTGTTTTCGCTTTAGGTTATTGGAAAATTATTCTTGTAATTACGATTCTGGGAAGTATTGTAGGCATGGTTTATACATGGTGGAGACCGGTTACTTATACCGCCAGGGTAACGTTTGTTGTAGAAGAGTCTAAAGCCTCGGGCGGATCGGTAGCTTCTGCATTAGCCGGGCAGATAGGGATTGACATAGGCAGTCTTTCCGGGACAAGTGGTGTTTTGGCCGGGGATAATGTGTTGGAGTTATTAAAGAGCTACTCCTTAATTAAAAAAACATTGTTAACACCCTACAATGACTCAGGTTCCTATTCATTGGCCGATCAATATGCGGAAGTTTATAAATGGAAAGAAAAGTGGAGGAGAAGCAGCAAAGTGGGGAGACAGATTGGTTTTCCTGCAAATCAACAAAAATTGACCAGATTAGAAGACAGTTTATTACAACGGATAATGAAAAGAATTGTGGAAGAAGAATTATCTATTGCCAAACCAGATAAGAAACTTGGATTTTTTGAATTGAACGCAACAACAAGGGATGAAAGACTGAGCCAGCTTTTTTGTGAGCGTTTATTGAAAATCACAACAGACTTTTATATTAGTACCAAAACAAGGAGACAAAGTAATAATGTATTCCGTTTGCAGAGAAGGGCAGATAGTTTAGCCATTATTTTAGACCAAAAGACTGTGTCTAATGCAGCAGCCAACCAACTATTATTAGACGGGAATCCTGCCTATTCCTCACCCATGATTGATGCAGAAATCAGTACTCGGAATAAGTTTATTCAAAGTACTGTATATGCTGAAATTGTAAAGAATTTAGAAGTGAGCAAAACGGCATTGCTTCAAGAAACACCCACTGTTCAGATTGTAGATTATCCTGAGTTTCCTTTAAAAGACAACAAAATTGGGTGGCTTGTTGCGGGTTTGGTAGGGGGTTTGATTGGGCTAAGTTTATCAACCATATTTTTTGCTGCTCAAAAAGATTAACTCACCCCGGCCCTTTCTGCTTCGCAAAGAGGGAGAATATTTTTTTGAAAAAAATCAATAGAGAAAAAAAGATGAAGGGTGAATTTGTGAATAAAATGAAATAAAATAAAACAGCCGGAGGCTGGGAATAGTAGTCACTCGGCGGAGCCAAGCGACTGGTGTTATAATCGATATGAGAATGAGAGATGCGCATGAAAATTTAGCACATCATATCCATTTTGAAAATAGTTTGTGGGAGAAGTTAGTGGCAGATAATCAAAATACCACCACTGGTAATTTAAAGAGCGGATAAGCGATATATTCGCAGAAAACAAGCATTTTTTATAGGACCAATCAGTTGAAACTGTTGTTGATAAATCTGTCCAGTGTCTTCTAAAATCTTTGGATTGTTCAAATGCGTTATAATAAAAATCATTGTTCCGCACAATTCGTTCAAACAGTATCCCTACCCTTTTAATGTCTTTTACCCAAGCAAAGCCCAGCATTTGGCTATTGCTACCAGGGCCAATACCCGCTCCAATAACTTGTCCCATATTTGTATAGCCTTCTCGAACATAATCATTTGTATACCAACTTTTGGCCGATCTGATCAGTTCGGCTTGGGGTAATTGCAATTGTGTAAATTCAGCAGAGAACTCTAAAAAGCTTTTGTTTTTTGCGTGAAATAATTTACGCATACCTGCAACATATGCACGAGGATATTGGGTTTCAGAGAAGATGTTGATGATATTGGGAGATTTATCATTACGGCCATATTCCATGTAAAATTCTGCTTTCTCCTCGGTCATTACATAACGGGCAAACAAAGAGCCCAAAGAAGCTTTTTTACCTTCTTTTTCACTCGTGGAAGTAATGAGTCCTTCCAATGGAAGAATATCTGCAATGCCTAGATCAGAACGGTAAACATAAGATGCTTTTGTAAATCCAAGAAATAGCCCTTTCACCCATTTAGGTTGCCAACTAAGAACCAGACCGGCTAGATATCTTCCTTCGCCTTTTTTGGGGGCATAAATAATTCCACTCCCATTCGTAAACACTCGGTTTGTTTCCGGCGGTAAAATACCTGAATTGCTTAATTTCCCTCCAATGATTTGCCATTCAAAACTGCCAATTTTTGTTTGGAATGGTTTTACAGAATTGAAAGTGACATGCAAAAAACCGGGGGCATGATTACTCATCACTAATGCATTTCGTGTGCCGGGTCCCCACCAAATATTTTCAGTAGAGATGCCTACAGAAAAATCTTTTGTATTAAATCGGATACTGGATTGTCCGGGGAATATTTTTTTGTAAGTATTGTCCCCAAATTTTTCAGGGATATCAGAATTGTTGAGCCACTGATAATATCTGGACCAAGTAGTATCAAAATGTTGCGGTAGAAAAGTTTCGAAAGGGCTGTTTTGAGAAACAACCAATTCAGGAAGAATCTGAATGGATATTTTTCCAAAGCTCGCTTTTATTCCGCCAGACGTTTTTACAGAAACACCTCTTGCAGGAATCATCGATCCATCGTTCCAACCATAGGGATGGTGTGTGTTATATTGTGTTTCTATGTTTATTGGCAAGAAAGATAATTGCAAGGAAGAACTCGTTTTAATGGTTGATGCCGAAGGCCATTTTAGTAAGGAATCTACCCCTTCTAAGCTTTTAGAAAATGAGCGAATGGTAAAACTTATTTGAGAATTGACCTGACCCAATAGTTGGCTTCTTCTAAAATATTCATCTGTACCACCTGCCATAAATGAGGCGGTTTGGGCGTAGCTTTTTTGAAAAGAACACAGTGTTGCTATAACAAGCATTACAAATAACCCAACCGATTTTTTAGTATTATTCATTTTCCTTTTACTGTAATTAATATTGCATAAACCATGGTTTATGTATACAACAAAAAATCTTTTCCAAAACTAATCAATACCCACGCTGTCTTCTCTCTGCGCCAGCAGAGATCTCCCCTCTTTGCACAGCAGAGAGGGGCCGGGGGTGAGTTAAAATAAATATTGAACGCTTAATCTACTATGCAAATTAAACCGATTAACATTGCTTTCCCATGCGTAATTGGTACTATTAATAAATTGGAATTTCGCCGAGAGAATCATTTTATTAAAACTCCATTGTGGCAATATCCCAATTCCATAATCAACCCAATTGTATGTTTTATAAACCGGGTCGCGTTCTACCCTTTCAAGTAATAATCCTAATTGATGCCATCCTCTAACCCAAGTTGCAGAAATAGTTTGCACGTTACAACCCATTCCGGCTCCGGCACCTAAAATTTGGTTATTATTTGTGTAACCTTGAAGTACCGTAGAATGCTCATACCAATTTCCTGCAGGTCGAACTAAGTAATCAGGGCTCTGACTCATTTGAGTAATTTCCATTCCAATATCCATTCGTGAAGCTGTAGCATGTGTAGGCAAAATCTTCCTGAATCCAACAATATAAGCAGCAGAATGTGTTGGAGACATGACATAATCTCTAATACTAACTCCATAATCATTAAACCCATATTCAATATAAAATTCCGCTTTTGATTTTGCAAAAACCCATCGCACAAAAAAAGAGGCCAATTGATCTCTACGCAAAGTGTCATCGTTAGTAACATTTTTTTTCTGTATACCTAAGGCCAATACGGGTAAATACTTTTCTAACATGCCTAATTCCTGTTTATCGAGGTCATTTTTATATGTTTGAATTCCTCTTGTGATACCAAGGAAAAGGCCCGGAATCCATTTTGGTTGGTAGTTAACTACTATTGCATTTAAATACCTAGCATCATTAATTAAATTGGCGGACTGTAAGTGGAAATTTTCATATGCCAGATTATTGTCTGATGTTAGCTTAGCTCCAATTAATTGCCATTCAAAATTGCCAATTGGCGTTTTAATGGATTTTCGCGAACCCATAAAAGCATGAAAAAATCCTGGTGCGTTATTACTCATTAATAAAGAACTATTTATTCCGGGCCCCCACCATAGGTTTTCGCTTGATATTCCCATTGAAATAGGGCCTGCAGATACTCGTATGCTTGATTGACCGAGAAATATTTTATGATATGCCCCCGAAGGATTGCTTCCATATGCAACATTAGATTCATATGCTTGATTGCCTGCATAAACAAATTCAGGTTGTAACTTAATTTCTAATGGCCCGATTTTAGTATACATCCCTGCGCTGATAAGTGTTTGATACCCTTTTGATGCTATCATGGCTGCATCATTCCAACCATAAGGGTGGTGAGAATTGTATTGTTGAGTGATAGTTATGGGAAGGAGCTGTAGTTTTCCATATCCTTTAGCAAAATGAACGGGTTTCAAAAAAGTCAATGAGTCTTTGCCATCAACTAATTGAAACAAATGGGAAGGCGAAAAATTTTCATTGTTCACCATGGGTCTTATTGTAAACGAGACCAATGAATCGAATTTTCCGGACAACTGCAAGTTTCGAATTTCTTTGTCGAACATTGATCCAACAGGGATATTTTGAGCAAATAATCCTTTGCTATTCAACATTAAAAAAAGCTGAAAAAAAAGAAATGCACGATAATACAACCCACTAATTTTAATATTTGTTAAAAAAAATGATTTTAATGAAAGTAGATATATTATATGTATGATCCGATGAAAATCCTAGAAATGATTTTTAAAACATACTACATCCAAAAAATAAAAAAATCGTTTATAAATTACATTACAAAATGTAGTTTTCAGAGATATATTGAATTAATTTATCTAACTATTTGTTAATCAATTAAATAAAAATAGTACTATTATTAAATTTGATTGCTTTTCAAAAAATCAAATAGTTTTAAAATGCCAATTTTGTAATATATTTGTAAACTTAATCACTTTTCTCAAAAGTGATAAATAAACATATATGATAGTAACAACGCTAGTTTTATTTATAACTGCATTATTAGGGACGATGATTTGTATACGTTCCGTTATATCCATTGCTAGAGAAAAACATTTATTTGACGAACCCTCAGAAGAGCGTAAAATTCATATCTACAGAACCCCTAATTTAGGAGGAGTTGGCATTTATTGTGCTTTTCTTTTTGCTGTTGCTTTGGTAATACCCACCAATATTTTGCCCTATTTTAATAGTTTTGTGTCTGCCAGTTTAATCATATTTGCCATTGGATTGAAAGATGATCTTGTGGGATTGAGTCCAACAAAAAAGTTTTTGGCACAAATTGCGGCTGCCGGAATTTTGGCATTCTTAGGCAATATCAGAATTACCAATTTCCATGGATTATTAGGGATTAATGAAATTAGTTACCCATTGAGTATTTTGATAACTATCTTAATTAATATTTTTATTTATAATGCATTAAACCTAATCGATGGCATTGATGGTCTTGCCGGCGGATTGGGTTTAATTGTTAGTATCACTTATGCTGTTTGCTTTTACTTGATGGGTAGTTTTGGTGATTTCTTAATAGCTGTTGCTTTTACGGGAACACTTATCGGCTTTCTTTATTATAATATTTCACCCGCCAAAACATTTATGGGTGATACGGGGTCACTTTTTACAGGGTTTATGTTATCGGTTTTTTGTATTCGCTTTGTTGAGTTAAATACTTTACCCAATAGCCTTTTTAAAGCAGCTCCATCTATTGCATTTGCCACTATTATTATTCCTGTGATAGATACCGTTCGGGTGTTTATGCTTAGAATATTAAGAGGGAGATCCCCTTTTATTGCAGACAACAATCATTTACACCATCGATTTATCAATATGGGTTTTACGCATATGCAAACAGCATTAATTTTAGTTGCTGCAAATCTTGCATTTATTTCCGCTGCATTTTTATTACAGAATATTGGTGATGGTCAATTGATCAGTTTCCTTGTCTTTTCTGCGATTATGATTAACTTCTTTTTTTGGAACCTGTCAAGAAAAGAGAAGAGTCAAGCGGAGGTATTACCCTTGCATGAAAAGACCATTAATATTAACATCGGAGAAAATAAATAAACGATTTATTTCAATTCTATCTATTTCTAATCCGCCATTTTCGGTAAATCTTTGAATACACTATTGACAAGTGTAGATTTTTTGAAAAGAACTTGTATAGCAGTAAGTAATAAAATTAGAAAATCTGTTTGAAAGGATTGTTTTTTCAAGTACCACATTTCTAATTTTCCTTTATACGGGGAGATCACAGTGTTGTATAAGACTTTAGGGTCTCCTTTATATTCCGACAACATTTTTTCCTCATCACGAAAAACAATTGAGCCAATACCTGTTATGCCCGGTTTTACTGTATAGATATTCTTTTTCACATCATCAGAATAAGGTTCAAAGGTTTTATCAACCAATGGACGTGGACCCACAAAGCTCATATCTCCATTCAACACATTAAATATCTGTGGCAATTCATTCAATTTTGTTACACGTAGAAAATTGCCCATTGGGGTAACCCTTGTGTCATTTCGAAGTGTAATAAGGCCTGTACCCAAATTAGGGCTATCCTTTAGCATGGTAGCAAACTTGATAATATTAAAATAGCAGTTTTTGAACCCGATCCTTTTCTGGTAGTAAAAGATATATCCTTCCCCTGTAAACCTTAAAAGGGGAAACAGGATAATAAAAAAAGGAAGAAAGATACAGATCACCAATAAAGAAAATACAATATCGAAAAATCGCTTCACAATTGAATACATGGGTTACATTTTTTTATCTAAACTAAGCCCTGTTTCGATATGATCAAATTCTGGAATGTATTTTTTAAACCAGCTTACAATCTCTGCCTTAGAAGTATCCGATTTTGCCAATAATACTTTAAGCTCATCAATGATTTCACCTGATTCAGAAGTACTGTACACCGCGCTTTTGGAAATAACCCCTAATGCTTGATAGCGATCAAGTGAATACTGTTCCGTTTCGGTATAAAATTCCTCATACAATTTTTCACCGGAAGTATCTGTTTTAAAAAGGTGGACTGGATATTTTTTTTCTTGCAACAGATGCATGTTTTCCCTTGCCTCATTTTCGGAATGGCAGATAAAAGGTTGATAACCTAGCTTTTCGAGAAATGGTGGAAATATATCAGCAAAGTTAACAAGGTCTTTCTCCATATCCAGTTTTGGAAAGAAGATTTCAGCTGTATTACCCAAAATACATGCCATTAAACAAATCTCTCCTGACTCTTGTGGTGATACAAAAAAACGGGTTACATCTTCCGGGCAAGAAAGGGGTTGTTCTTTTTCAATACGCTTCAGAAATCCTTCCAGCAAACTGCCATTCGAAAAAGCAACATTGGCAAAACGGGCTGTTGATATTTTAAAACGGTCTGCGTATGATAATATCAATTCTTCCATCATCTTTTTACTGGCACCCATGATGTTTACCGGGTTAGCGGCTTTATCGGTTGATACGCAGAAAAAATGTTCGGGTGGATATTGTACCAATAAATCTAATAATCCCCTTGCCTTGATTAGGTTATTCTCTAACAGGGCTTCAATAGAATAAATATCTTTCTCACTTCGCACATGCTTATGCGCGGCAAAGTTGGCCACAATATGAAAAGGTCCATGGGCTTTAAACAGTTTACCAAAAGCGGGGTTATCAAAAGATAAGGGATAGGTATAAAATTCATCCGGTACAAACTGCCCTTGGGTACTTCTCAGGTCTCTAACCAATTCTGTAAGCCCATTTTCATTGATATCAACTACTACCAGTTTCTTGGGATGAAATTTCAAAGCTGCTTTTATAAAAGACGATCCGATCGTTCCCGCACCACCAATTACCATTAAGTTCTTGCCGGAAATATTCGCTGATAAAGATTCAGCATTCTGTGATAAGTCAGTAGAAAAAAGGCTTTCCTTCCTATTCAAAAAATCAAGTATAAAACGATTTGTATCCATATTAACTTTCTATTTGTCGATAAGAAATGAGCGAATGGTAGTCTGTATGCCTTGTGCAGTTTCAATCGGTAGTGGTTTTCCCAGGGCGTCCACTAATTTTTGATTACTCACAACAAAATTCTCAGTAAGTTTATTGACTTTATTACTGTTAAAAGGCAAATGTAATCTATCACCGGCCTTTGCCATTGCAAAAACCAGTTTTTTTGGAAGCTTCAACATACGAGGTTTTAGCCCCATGGTGTCTGCTATCAAAAGAACCAATTCGTTTGTAGACAAAGCCTGGTCATCTGCCACCTGATAAATTCCCTGTTCTATATCATTCCTTGTAATCAATTCACTGATTACAAAACACAGGTTCTGAATACTCAAAAAGGAACGCCTGTTTTCGAATGCAGCTAATGGCCAGGGCAGCTGACAGGATACAAACTTATATAACAGATTCAGGTTTCCTTTGTTACCCGGGCCATGTATCATGCAGGGCCGGAGAATATAGAATTTTTTACCCTTCGGGAGCTTTTGAGAGCGGATATATTCTTCTGCCATTAATTTTGACTTCCCGTAATGAGTTTTGGGCTCAGCAATTACATCTTCTTGTAATAAATCTTCAACAGAATCAGCAGCAGCTTTTACCGAACTCATAAAAATGAAAACAGATGCATCCGATCGCAAAAAAGCATCAAACAACTGTTTTGTGAGTTCATAGTTTACTTTATAATATTCTTTCTCATCCTGTGTATTTCTCAGATCATGCGCCTTGCCAGCCAAATGCAGCACCGTTGATTGTTTGTCAAATTCAATGTCTTCAAAATGTTCACGAAGATCCAGTTCTACGCATTTTACGAGTGGATCGTTAGAAAAATATTTAAAAATATTTTTTCCTACAAATCCCGAAAAACCCGATACATATAAATTTCGCTTTAAGGAAGAAGTCATGATTCTTTTACCGATTTTTTGAAAAAATATTTTTTAATAGCGGCTTAATATACTCAGTAGATTTATTGAAATATTTAAATGCGAGTAATCCAAAATTTGTGGTAACACCGTTTTCCTTACAAGCCCGGATAATCTCTTTGTTTAAAAGGTATCTGCTGAATATACTTGCATTACTAACTCCTCCGGGGCGCATCAACACTAACACAGCGGGGATATAACTGTAACTGATCTTATTCCGGTATAAGAAGCGCATGATCAGCTCATAATCTGACGCGATCACATAATCCTCCTGGTATACACCATACAGTTTGTAACATTCACGCTTCACATAAAAAGTAGGGTGCGGTGGCATATACCCATACTTAAATTTTGTTACTGTAAAATTTTTGGAAGAATATAAACGTGTACGTTTCTGCAGGTCAGACTTACTAACAAAAGCGATATCGCCAAATACTGCATCACACTTATTTTCTTCAAATGTTTTTACAATTTCTGCAACTGAAGTATCCGAAGAAAAGAAATCATCCGAATTTAGCGTACCAATAATATCCCCGGTTGCCAGTTCTATTCCCTTATTCATCGCATTATACATGCCCTTATCCTTTTCTGAAAGAAGGATACTTACCCCTTTCCTATATTGCTCAATAATCTGTAGTGTATTGTCTTTAGAAAGGCCGTCAATGATAATGTATTCTATATCGGGATGTGTTTG
The DNA here is from genome assembly GCA_031417635.1 of Bacteroidota bacterium. GTDB lineage: Bacteria > Bacteroidota > Bacteroidia > Chitinophagales > Chitinophagaceae > Sediminibacterium. The sequence goes on from JANOVY010000185.1 coordinate 47,712, forward strand.
TGATAAAACAGATTGTATGGTCTTCTCTATTGTTCTTCCTGAATTATAACAAACAGTGATGATGGATACTTTCATATTTGAATTCCCTGAATAAATAATAATCTGCTACTCGCTTCCGTACTCAGCAATGATCGTTTCAGGCATGCAGGCCCTGTCTGTAAGGTTGGTACATTTCCGCTGATCACATGTTTGTTGGCAATCCAGTTTTCTTCCTTCTATGATATTTGTTTTAACACCGATAGGGTATGACTTGCCGGGAACAGTTGGCCCAAATATAGCAGTAGTTTGAATACTTAAAGCAGAGGCAATATGACCCGGGCCGCTATCCAGGCAAAACAAATGCCTGCATCTAGTTAAAACAGTAATAAAATCGCGCAGGTTCCCTTCCCAAAACATAACCTTACTTTCAGTAGTTTTTTCTAAAAGATATTGATAGATAAAATCAGAAGTTTCAGGTGCTTCAGAAAGACAAAAAACAACCATTACTTTACCCGGATACCTATGTATAATTTCATCGAGCCATTTTTGTAATCGTTCCACAGGTGGGCGTTTCATTGGAAGTGATGCACCAAAATGTAAACCAATATATGGCGGAAAAGAATCCACAGCTCTCATCTCTTCGGCACTTACCTTAAGTAAGGGCTGGTAGCTTTTGCCTGAAGGCCAGACATTTAGGTACTCACATATCCGGCGGTTATAATCCGTTAAATGGACCAATGTTTCATCATACGGAACAACATGATCAATCAACTTGTCCGCCTCAAAAAAAGAATATGATACCAGGTTTTTCACGCCGGATAAACGCAGGAAAAGAGTGTGACGAATATCCCCCCGAACATCAATTGCAATGTCCCATGTACTTTTCCTGAGTGATATGATCATCTTCCATACATTCCAATACCTGTAAAAAATCCTGTCATATTTAACCCAAGGAACTTCGATAGTATAGAATGTATTTATCTCCGGAAAATTAGCGAATACAGTTTTCGCCCATGGGCCTGCAACTAGAGAAATTCGTGCATCGGGAAATTTTTCATGAATGGCAGATACGAGCGGGGTAAGCATTATCATATCACCAATCAGGTGAACATCCATGATCAGAATGTTCTCAGGTGATAGCTGCAAAACAGAGGATCTCTTACTGAAGAGCCCGATTAATTGCCATACCGGTTTTAGGAGTCTGGCAACGAATACCTTTTTTTTATTAAATGGTTTCATAAAATATCCGGCTTCTTTGTGAGAGCAATGCTCTTTCGTAATGTGGCAAATACAAATGACCAAATAACCAGGTTAAAAAAATTGCCGGAAGAAAACATTCCGGCATCAAAAAAACAATACGCCAGAAAGGAAATAAAGATTGCGTTTACATAAATGCCATTAAACTTTAACTTCCCGATTTTATGTACTACAATTGAAAGAAAGATAATCAATATGACAAAAAATACAATACCGTTTTCAAGTAGGTATTGCAGGTAAAAGTTATCGCTTTGCGAAGTTGATAAATTCTTAACCACACCATAATCACCAATTCTTGTACCACCTCCGAACAGGCTAAAATTAAATTGCTTGATCCAGAATTCTAATCGACTGCTGCTAAGTTGATTGATCTGCTCATAGAACATGATTAAAGACATACCTATCAGTAGGAAAGGGAAAACAAAATAAATTCCAATGATAGCAGACACCCTTGCTCTGATTAATAAAATGTTGATCAGTGTGAAATTCAAAAAAAACAAGAACGAATTCCGTGATTGAACAAAATAAAGAAGAATAAGGCCTGTCAATATAAAGAACTGGTTGATTTTTGGCTTTAAAGTATGACTGATATAACATCTGAAAAGTAAAATTACCGTAAGTAAGCTGATAGCAGCTTCTTTAGGGTGAAAGAAGCCTAATAATAATCTGTCCCGACCATAATAAGAATTAAAGATGAAAGAGCCGCCTTGTAGCAATATATCCATAGCTGAAGGGATCGAAAGGATAATTCCAAAAATAAAAAAATCCTTTTTTGAAAAAGCATCCTCACGTGAGAAAAGCTGATCTGCATAAAAATAACAGGAACAAAAAAACAAAGAAAATTGAAAGAAAACCAGAATGTCTGAAAGACTCCTTCCGGCTCCTCGAAGTAAATATATGATGATCACGAGTGAGAGAAAAAGGGGTACTGCCACCAGATCGCGTTTAATAACAATATCGCCTCTTATTAAAAAGATGAAAAATGCAATAGAAGATGGCAGCAGAATCACAATATGTTTTATAAAATAAAAAATATTGGTTTCTTGGGTTACCATGAACCTGGATATTGATAATACATACAGAAAAAAAGAGAAAAAGAAGAAATACTTTGCTACCCTGAATTTCGATATCCTCATCCCTCCCCCATCAGAAACCGTTAGTAATTGATTCATTTACCGATTTATTTACGCTTTGAGCCAGTTTAGTTGATAGGTATTCACTTGTGATTCATAAAACTCATCAAAATTCATTTTCCTGATAGCGGAACAAAACGAATTATAGTTCTCGGGATTACACATAAACGTTACGGCCTGTAAAAGTGAATCTTCCGATTTTGATTTGAATGTGATACCGGCATGGTATTTATCTACAAGATCCATATGGCACCCTACTCTGTCTGAAACAATAACGGGTAGCCCATTTTGCAATGCTTCTTCCACAACCAATCCCCATGGCTCTGAGGTTGAGGGAAGGATCAATATATCATGCACAGCAAACAGTGTAAGCAGGTCTTTATTGGCAACGTATCCTGAAAAAGTAATATTCTTACCGGAAAGCTGCCCGAGTTCATTTTCGAGAACCCCAGTACCCACAATGGTTAATTGATACTCGGGATGTTGATTAAAAAAATTAATCAGAAAAACTAAGTTTTTTTCCTGAACCAGTCTGCCAATGAAAATGAATCGATTAATTTTATTTTTTTCCGTTTTATAGTTTCTCGTAACTAGCGAAGGAATACCAACACCACCTACTTTTCTCACAAGGCCCTTAAAACCCAATGCTTCTAATAATGCCAACTGTGGTTGTCCCGAAGGAAGTGCAAAATTCAAAAAAGAAAGAAACAGACGCTTACTCAAGCCTTTTAATCCTTTTGCATTACTCTCATAAACTGATGACTCTACTGCTACTCCTTTAGAAGCCCGGAAACTAGCGATTACTGAGACCCAGAATTCAGGAAGGTCCCATCCATTAACTATGATATTTTTATAATGGATGGTTCTGAGAAGGCTAAGTGTATGTTTACTGGAGAAAAATATATTTCGAGTTTGAAAATCAGTCTTATTGACCACTGCGAAAGGAAAATTCATCTCACTTTTCGTGAAATCTTTTTCTCTGTCTGCTGATGATAATCCAATAAAAATGACGAAGATTTTTTTGGACTTCGCAAGACGATTGTACAAATGGATCTTATAAAAAGAAGGCAAGTGTGTTACGATAACTATATCCGTTTCCATCTTTGCTTTCATCTCTTAATAAACTTTTTTATTGTATACTTTAGAAGTATCCAGCTATTAATTAGATCCAGAATAACCGGTGGTTCGATTTTGTTTTGTTTTTTAATCAGGTCATACTCTTTAAAGACGGCCCTGTCTTTATTACTTCCTACACCTCCTGCCCGCCATTTAGAAACGATAATATCTACTAACTGTACTTTAGGGAAATTATGATACGCTCTAAGTAGATGTTCATAATCCATACTGAATTTATAATCTGTTCCAAAAAGCCCATATTTTTTGAAAAAAGTTTGGTGTGTAAAAAGTCCCTGATGATATAAAGACATCCTCCAGAGAAGAGAGCGATGATTGAATTGTAAATCAGAAGGCATGGGAGATATCCATAAAGTATTTTCATTCTTTTCATCTACTCTTCGAACACGACCGGCAACCAAAATTGGCCACTCCTCCTGATCCTTATCAAATAAAGCACTAATAGCAGTGTTTGATTCCAATAGGTCGCCCGCGCCCTGGAAATTAATGTAATCTCCTTTTGCAAGTTTTACCCCTTTATTAAAGGCATCACTTATCCCTTTATCTTTTTCACTTACCCAGTAATCAATGTCCTTTTCATATTTTTTAATAATTTCTACAGACCCATCGGTTGAAGCGCCG
>JANOVY010000186.1:0-5636 GCA_031417635.1 Bacteroidota bacterium
AGGCTGTAAACAAAGTATTTAGTAGGGGTATGGATAGAACAGAACGACTTGCTCAATTGGGTTTTGTAGTAATTACGATGGGTAATCGGGGAGGCCATCCTTCTCGAAGTAAATGGTACCATAATTATGGGTATGGCAATTTAAGAGACTATGGGTTGGCCGATAAAAAAGCAACTGCTGAACAGTTGGCTGATCGTTTCCCTTATGTTGATATTAATAGAGTGGGCATTCATGGCCATTCCGGTGGAGGGTTTATGAGTACAGCAGCCATGTTGGTGTATCCTGATTTTTTTAAAGCAGCCGTTTCATCATCCGGTAACCACGACAATTCCGTATACAATCGATGGTGGAGTGAACAGCACCATGGGGTTAAAGAAATAATGGGAGACAAAGGCGATACTAGTTTTATTTATAACATTGAGAAAAACCAAGATTTGGTAAAAAACCTGAAAGGACATCTCATGTTAAGTACCGGCGACATTGATAACAATGTGCATCCTGCCGGAACCATTCGGGTTGCCAATGCTTTAATAAAGGCGAATAAGCGTTTTGAGCTGGTTATATTACCCGGACAAAGACATGGCTATGGTGATATGGTTGAATATTTTTACTGGCGGATGGCAGATTATTTTACAGAATATCTGATGGGGGATAAAACACAAAGAAGTGTAGACATTACTGAAATCAACAATAATATTGAACAATCCGGTGTAAAAGCAACTAGCACAACCACCGGCAGAAGAGGCCCCGAAGAAAATTAAAAATGATACTAGTCGCTCGGCTCCGCCGAGTGACTAATATCTTCCAGCCTCCGGCTGACCCTAATTCTTTTTCGGAACCCCCACCACAAAACTCCCTATCGGACTTGTCCACCAGGGATGAATCTCATAATCCAACCTTCCGCTTTTAATAGCGGGATCAGTCACCAATATTTTTTCAACTTCTTCTTTTGTTGGGCAATCGAAAATAAAAATCCCTTTCCAATTTCCATTGTCTCCAAAGGGACCTGCTACCTTCAACTTCCCTTCATAATACAATCGATTGATATTGGCCATATGTCCTTCCTGAATTTTTGCTGCAGTTACAGAATCTTGACTTCTATTTTTTCCTGCTATCAACATCACAAAAAAATATTGCCTTACTTGATCTTCGGGCCTTACGGATTCTTTGCTAGTATTCTGTGATAATAAAATAATGGGAAATAGGATAAAAAGAATGAGTTGTGTTTTTTTCATACAGCTAGAAGTTATTTGAATAATAAATGGAATAGCGTATAGTTCTTTTTATTTCACTGTCACACAGTTTATTTTTTTCTTTATTGCTATCAATGAAGGCTTCAAAACGGTTGATATAGCACCTAAAAAAGCGTTCATTTTCAAATCTACCCTAATCTTTCAAACAGTAGATAAAATAAATAGTAAGCACTTAGTATTGAAAACTCGACTTTTACACAACATCACATGACGCTTGATGTTTTAACCTACTAAAAGTATTTTAGCAGCACCGGCATATTTTACATGCTCAATTTCAGCCGAAAGCCTTGGCGATCCCATTTCAATACCCGCCGCAACTACCAGGGTTTGTTTATTTGTGATGGGAGGCAGATTTTTTAATTGTAACAGAACTTCTTCTGCTTTTTTTGTTTGTTGTACAGATAGCCAAGGAGAACGAAAAGATTCTGCAAATACAGTTTCAGCACCGGATTGATTTTCGTAGCCCATTTTGCCAAAAGCCAAATCATTCACGAGCCCTAAAGAAAGAACAAGCCGATAATAAGGATGTGGCCAGAATAGAGATACATTCATATTGGGAACCAATTCGGGCACCAGTATGATGGCAGTACTCAATGAACGATTTAAAAGGGGTCGCAAAGAATGTTTCATGATCGAATCAAAAGCATTGCGTTTATTCAAACTAAATCCTTCCAGTAAATATCCAAACTGCGAAAGCTGAATACTTCTTTCACCCCTTTCATGAAGGGTATCTTGCAGCTGTGTTTTTTTGGCCATGGAAACAAGCACTGAGGTAAAATTATAATCTGCCAAGTGATTAATAGGTTCAATGGCCAATCGAATGGCTTTGACCATTTTAGCACAACCACTGAATTCGCTATTGTTTTGCCGGATTTTTGCAAAACCGGGGTCAGTTTTAATTTTTGCTTTTGTAGCCCCCCCTTTTGTGCGGACCACCATTTTATCAACCCCTCTCATTTTATAAGTCGACAAATTGCCAAAACTGCCCGCAATGCCAATATTATCGGTTTGGAATGCCATGTTTCATTCGTTGATGTAAATATAATAAAATATATATAACTCATAGATAAGCCATAGATAATCCATATATGTAGATACGGGTTATCTATGGGTTATCATATAATATTTTACCAATTTGCTATCAAAAAAGGGGAATTGAGAATGAATACAGATCTTGATAAACGGAAGTCGGCTTTTACAGGTAATCAATAATTTGGTTACAAAAGCAATAAAGTATGCTGATTTGGATACAGACAGTACCGTATGTGTTGGCTATTGGAACGAGGGCCCCATTTTTAATTAACCGAAGAGATGGTCTAGGGTACGGGAATGGGTGCAAAGCAGCATGCGGAATTTTTCAGGCCATTTGTGGTAACCTAAAACATTCCCGCCAACAAGGAACCAAGACCAGGATCGGGTTTGCCCATTGTAAAACGGATCGCGGTACCCTATGGTGAGCAAATAAAATTTATGGGTAACGTAGGCAAGAGAGTAAACTTTTATTTTATCCGTACCATTAGGCGAATAAAAGAAAGGGTGGGTGGTGGTATAGAGGCGTTACAATTGAAAAGGCCTCCTCGAGTTAGCCCCAAGAAATCGAGGCAAGCTATCCCAGAATATTATTGTAAAATGTTATAATGGTATTGCTGGGGTGCTTACTTGGCTGCAATATTAAATAAGCTGCCCGTGGACATTTGGATAAAAATTTTGGACAGTATTTGTAAAATAATTTTTGTTGCTTGTCTACAGTTTTTGAAGTTCAAGGCATTTTTTTTAGGTTAAGTACTAAGACGTCATTATTTCAAAACTAATATCTTCTGCATATACAATAATTAACATTTCATTATTCTAAATTATTCCTTTTATAATGTAAAGACATTTATTTTGCCGTATATTCAAAAGAATATGAAAATATTAAAAAAAATACTACACACAGTACTTTCTATATCTGGTTTTGTACCAGAAAACATGACTTTGATTAGATTCTTTTTTATGTTTGGCTCTTTTCTATTGACTACTCTTGTATTGCCAAATTTTAAAAGAGTAGACTATGCGATAATTTATTTTCTTTGTAGTACAAGTGCCTACATTATTTTCGTTTTCAGTATTCTTGGTGAAAACGGACTTCGATTGAAGTTAATAGAAAAATTTGGCGAAAAGAAAGCGTATTTACTCTACGAAGCCATACTTGGATTCTTGTTTTTTCATAATGCTGTTGCCTTGACTTTTATTAGCCAAACAACTTCTTTTGACAGTTTTTGGACTACTTTTCCAGAGCCTATTATCATAACAACCGCTGGAATATTATTTTTCGTGGGTATGATTGTAAAAATTTGGTCCGCCTACGTGGTTGGTATTCCGATTTACTATTGGAAAGATATGTTTTTGGGAAATAAGGTTTGTGAATTTGTTGAAACTGGGCCATATAAATATTTCAAAAATCCCATGTATGGTATCGGGCAAATTCAAGTTTATGCTATTGCAATCTATTATGGTTCTACGTATGGGTTTTTATTCGCAGCAATCAATCAGGCACTTGTTTTTCTTTTTTATTTTTTGGTTGAGAAACCATTTATTAATAAAACTTATTTACAGCCAAATGTGGTAGTGATGTGATATTTTTTTTCCGCAGTGTGTCACCCTTAAAAGTCAAAAATCTCTATTGCCCTACGCCCTCTCACACCGCCTATTCTGCGGTAGGGTGATGGGTACATTTCAAAAAAATGGATTGTATAATGAAGGAGACACCCTGAAACTAAATAAGTGCAAATTTGTGTAAAAGCGGCGGCCTAAAAAAAGCCATAGAAATTATATAGCAGGTGATATAAATAATTAGTAAATTTATCATACCACCACAGTAACCTCCTCCATTATTCATTGGCCAACAAAGTGGGCGTTGGCCATCATTACTGTTGGTATGGAGACCCTTGTATTAAAACCTTTTCACCACCGGGGAGAGGAATGCGTAGGCATTTATTTTACGCGCCACCCAATGATTGAGGCGCTGATAAAAAAAGTTATTAAAATTAAGTGGAGCCAAACTCATCGTTGCTGGTATATGGCCTGCAATAGGGAGTCGTATGATGTATTGAAACAGGGTTTAGCAGAAAAAGTAAACCTAGATACCTCATTATTGAGAACGTATCTACTACAAAGAAAAGCATTGGTACCGGTAGCACAGAAAACCATTGCCTCGGCTACATTTGGTATGCTATTAGAATTTCCATTAAATGAGGCTAATTTGATGGCTATCAAAAAGTTTAGGGACATGATGGTATTAAGGGGATATAGTGTAAATACCATTAGAAATTATTGTAATGAATTTCATCAATTATTGCGACTGTTGGGAGACAGGTTTGTGAATGATTTAAAAAAAGAGCAGCTACTTTCTTATTTACTTTGGTTATTAGAAAAGCGGGGATGTAGTGAAACCAAAGTGCATACTACGGTGAATGCCATTAAATTTTATTTTGAGAAAGTGGAGGGTAGGGAAAAGGAGTTTTATGATTTGCCAAGGCCCAAGAAGCCATGGAAGTTACCGGCAGTTTTGGCAGAAGAAGAGGTGTTGTCTATTATTAAATCGATAGAAAATATAAAGCACCGAACAATGATTATGGCAGGATATGCCGGTGGGTTGCGGGTAAGTGAGATTGTAGGATTAAAACTAACCGATATAGACAGTAAAAGGATGATGATTCATATACATGGGGCAAAGGGTAAGAAAGACAGGATGGTTCCCTTATCGGTAAGGTTTTTAGAAACTATGCGATCTTACTATATCCAATATAAACCGGCGGTGTATTTATTTGAGGGCAAAAAGGGTGTTGCCTATAATGCAAGAAGTGTTCAGGAGGTTTTACAAAAGGCAAAAGAGAGGGTGAATGTAACAAAAACGGGTAGTGTACATATGCTAAGGCATAGTTATGCCACCCATTTAATGGAGGCCGGTACTGATATCAGGATTATACAGGAGCTATTGGGACATAACAGTATTAAAACAACCATGCGATATACACATGTAAGTAAAAAGGAGCTGGGACGAATAGTAAGTCCGTTGGATAAACTGACCTGGTAATTTCCGCGTATTTTTAGGTAGCAGCGTTCGCGTATTTTTAAGTAGATGACTTCATCAACTTAAAAATACGTGGAATGTTTAATATGAGAATCAATTGGTTGATAATTGAAATACTCGTACTTTTAAGTGTTGTGCGTCATGCGACATACCCTAAATTTCAAATTGAAAAAACTAGCAAAGGCTTCTTCAATTTTTTTCAATTAATTATTACAACCGATAAACTAAAGTAACAAAATGTCTAAAGAAGGTACAAGGAAATGTCCAGATTGTGATGGAGATGATTTCTATGCCTTATTCGGTGGTAAAGG
>JANOVY010000187.1:0-18598 GCA_031417635.1 Bacteroidota bacterium
GCCAATGTTTTGGCGGTGGTTTCTCCTACAAATCGGATACCCAATCCAAATATTAATCTGTGTAATGGTTGCTGTTTGGATGCTTTAATGGCAGTTCGAAGATTGTCTAAACTTTTTTCACCAATCCCCTCCAGTTTCCCAATTTGATCGAAGGGCAATGTATAGATTCCCGGAATATCCGCTAACAGTTTCATGTCGTAGAATTTTCGAACATTGGCTTCTCCAAAGCTTTTAATGTCCATGGCATCTTTGCTAACAAAATGAATTATTTTTTCTACAACCTGTGCTTCACATTCAATGTTAATACATCGCCAAACGGCTTCGGTTTCTTCTTTAAACAATTCACTTTTGCAAACCGGACATTCTTTTGGAAAATCAATATCCTGTTCAGTCCCTTTTCTTAATTCAGGTAAAGATTTTACAATTTGAGGAATCACATCACCTGCTCGTTCTATTAATACACTATCTCCAATCTTGAGATCTTTTTCTTTTATGTATTCCTCATTATGCACTGATATACTTGATACAGTTACACCGCCCAGGTATACTGGATCTAATTTAGCCACCGGCGTTACTGCACCCGTTCTACCTACTTGAAATTCTACACTTCTTAAAACGGTGGTGGCTTGTCGGGCTTTAAATTTAAATGCGATAGCCCAGCGAGGATGGTGAGAGGTCATACCCAATTGATCTTGTAAAACAATATCATCCACTTTTACAACCATTCCATCAATCTCATAAGGGAGATTATCTCTGCTTTCTTCGAAAGTTAAACAATAGTCAATAACGGGTTGAATACCCTGTACTACTTTTTTTTCTTTTTGAGGTGAGCGAAATCCCAATGTCCATAAAAGTTCGAGTGTGCCACTATGGGTATTGAGAAGTTTGTGGTTGGTGGATTGTGGTTTGTGGTTGTCTGCCACATAATAACTGACATGGTATAAAAACGCGTCTAAATTTCTTTGTGCCACATCCTTTGGGTCTTTCATCCGTAAACTGCCTGAAGCTGCATTTCTTGGGTTTGCCAATGGAGCTAGGTTTTGCGATATTAAATGTCTATTGTATTTTTCGAAAGAATGTTTACTTAAAATAATTTCGCCCCTGATTTCAATCTGTCGAATACCATATTTTGAAAAAGCAGCCGTTAATGGAATTGATTTTATTTGCCGGATATTATTCGTAATATCTTCTCCTTCCACCCCATCTCCTCTGGTAACCGCTCTTACTAGTGTATCATTTTCATAAATTAAGGAAATACTGGCTCCATCAAATTTTGGTTCAATACAATAGGTAATGTTTTCTATCCCACTCAGTTCTCTTGCTTTTCTGTCAAAATCAATTAAATCGGCAGCATTGTAACTATTGTCTAAACTCAACATGGGTACCAAATGCTGTGTAGTAACAAACGATTTATTAAGGCTGCTGCCTACCCTTTGTGTAGGCGAATCGGGGCTTAATAATTCTGGGTAATTCTTCTCTGTATCTTGTAATAAACGGTAAAGTTGGTCATATTCATAATCTGATATCAATGGTTCACTTAGTACATAATATCTGTATTCATGAAAACGTAGTATTTCTTTTAAAAGCAATATTTCTTTTAAAGCAGCAACTATTTTATCGTCAGCAGTATTTGATAAAAATTGCAATGTTTTTTCCTGCAATTGCTGAATTTCTTGCTTGTTGTACATAATTTCAATTGGTGGATAAAGTTAAGTCCTTACGGTAGTAAAGAGAAATTGAATCAAAAATTACTGTCACAATTCCTAAACTTTGTATCTTGTCCTTTTCCGATAAACTCAAACAAGCTATTTAATTGAATGCATTATGGTAAAAAACGGGATTCCAATTGCAGAAGAATCGAAATTAAAAAATGAAGCCATTCATTTGGTTGAATCGTACCCTAAAGTTCCCTTAACAGTAGACTGTGTAATCTTTGGTTTTGAGGAAAATAAGTTGAAAGTGCTCTTGATTAAAAGTGACCTTGCCTTATTTAAAGGAAAGCTTTCTTTATTAGGTGATATTGTAAAGGATAATGAAGAACTAGATGAAGCAGCCTACAGGGTTTTAAAAGAACGGACCGGTATGAATGATGTTTTTTTAGACCAAGTTCGCAGTTTTAGTCATCCTAACCGACATCCAGGTGGTAGAGTAATCACCATTGCCTATTGTTCATTGTTGAATATCAATCACCATGAATTGATCATTCATGATAATGATTTGAACTGGCACACAGTATCTTCATTACGGGAAATGGCCTTTGATCATAAAGACATTGTGGATACATGCTATGCCTGGTTGCAGAAAAGGATTCAGGAGCATCCATTGGGTTTTAATTTATTACCGGCAAAATTCTCATTACGGGAATTACAAAACTTATATGAGGCCATATTGGGTATAACACTTGACAGACGCAATTTCCGTAAAAAATTTGCATCCATGGACCTGTTAATTGATATTAATGAAATGGAACAAGATGTGCCCCATAGGCCGGGTAAGCTATATAAATTTAACTTTGAAAAATATAAGAATAACAAGCGAAAATGGGTAGGTATTGATTTTTAAAGTGATTATTGTGTACTGCGCAGAAATTTTCAGTATAAATGATATACATTTTCAAGTTAACACGTATTCTGTACATTTACAAACATTCGAAAGCGTACAGAATCCATTACAGTAATCATCACAGCATCCAATTATCCATTTATTACATAATATTACTATGCTACATTCCATGACCGGTTACGGAAGAGCCGAACAAACACTGGCAGATAAAACTTATTTGGTAGAAGTACGTTCATTAAACGGAAAACAATTTGATGTTAGGCTAAACATCCCGGCTTTACTAAAGCCTTTTGAATTTGAGATCCGAAATATTTTGAATGAAGGACTACAAAGAGGAAGTGTAGAATGTAATATTAACATTAAACAAAATGGCAACAGCAAACCGGTTTCTATCAATACCGATTTGGCCAAAGCCTATTTTGAACCCGTTGCGCAACTAGCTGCCGAATTGCATTTACAAACCGGCGATATTCTAAGTACTATTTTAAAATTACCAGATGTAATCACTCCTTCTACTGAAATGCTTAACGATGAGGAGTGGAAAGGGTTCGAAATCGTATTAAAAGAAGCCATTGGAGAACTCAATGGCCACAGAATGGATGAGGGTAAATCGATTGAAACCGATTTATTGCTGCGGGTTACCAATATTGAAGTACAACAACAAACCATAAAAGAATTGGAACCGCTGAGAAGAACAAAAATAAAAGAAGGCTTGGTAAAACTACTGGAAGACAATGTAGGAAAGGATAGCTATGATACCAATCGGTTAGAGCAGGAATTGATCTATTATATTGAAAAAATCGACATCAGTGAAGAGCAGGTTAGGTTAAAAAATCATTGTGAATATTTTCGTTCTATTTTAGCTGAAAAGGAAAATAGCAAAGGAAAAAAACTATCTTTTATCCTGCAGGAATTTGGACGTGAAATTAATACGTTAGGATCTAAAGCAAATGATGTGTCTATTCAAAAATGTGTGATACTTATGAAAGATGAACTGGAGAAAGCAAAGGAACAGATTTTAAATGTTTTGTAAAAGAGCTTCGAGCTAAGTTACATGTGCTTCAAGCGCTGCAATCTAATCTGGATCATTATGACCAAAAAATGCCATGTTATGCCTCAATCAAGCTAGCAGCTTACAGCTAAAAGCTCGTTGCTTTCTCTCCCGCTTTCTCTCCCGCTTTCGCTATCTTTGCTTAAAATTGAGTTTGTGAAAAAATTGATTGGCTATATTCTTTTTGCTTTTTCTATTACCGGTTGTGGCACTATGGATGTATTTGAAAAAGCAGCCTTTTTCCCGGATCATGAATGGGAAAGTGCTAATATACCTTCTTTCACATTTACCATTGAAGACACAGTGTCTACCTATCAAATTTATGTGATTGTTCGACACACAGATGCTTATCATTTTAATAATCTCTGGATGAATATCAGTACACAAGCACCGGGCGATTCGGTAAGAACACAGCCTGTAAACGTAAAGTTGGCTGATAATACAAAAGGCTGGTTAGGAATAGCAATGGATGATATTATTGACCATCGTATACGCATAACCCGTTTTCCCGGTAAGCTTAAAAAGGGGAATTATACATTCTCGTTACAGCAAACCATGCGAGAAGAACCGTTGCAGTATTTATTAAATGCAGGTATCAGGGTTGAAAAAGTGAAACCATGAGTTTTTTTAAGCCCAAAAAACTAGCTACGGTAACCATTGTCTATTGGTTTCTACTATTGTACATGGTAGCAGCGTTGTGTTGGTGGTTTATTGCCTTGGAAAAACAGAACCGGGAGATGACCAACCTCAAATTAAATGAACTTTCAAAAGATGATCCGGGCTACTATGCTAAAGTGATTTCTATTCATGAAATGGCGAAACGCAAAACAACTCAATACTTCAGTGAAGGGTTTACTTTTTTGGCCTTGATATTATTGGGAGCTGTGTTTGTATTTAGAGCCACTAGCAGGCAATTGAAATTTTCATTGCAACAACAGAATTTTATGATGGCAGTAACGCACGAGCTAAAAACGCCAATAGCCATTACCCAATTGAATTTGGAAACACTACAAAAAAGAAAATTGGAAGATGAAATGCAGCAAAAAATTATTTCCAATACCTTAGAAGAAGCAAATCGGTTAAATAATTTATGTAACAATATTCTCCTAGCTTCACAAATGGATGTAGGAGCATATACGACAATCAAAGAAGAAATTAATTTTTCTGACTTAATTGAAGGAAGCATAGATAATTGTAAAAACCGTTTTCCACAAAGAAAAATAGTTGAAAACATTGGTGAAGGCATTTATCTGAATGGAGAAACCTGGTTATTGCAAATGTTAATCAACAACCTGATAGAGAATGCTTTTAAATACTCCCCAAAAGAATCAACAGTCACCATCTCTTTAGTAGAGAAGAATAATAAAATATCACTATCTGTAGGTGACGAAGGCAATGCAATTCCGGATCATGAAAAGAAAAAAATATTCGATAAATTTTATCGCATAGGGAATGAGAATACGCGCAAATCGAAGGGTACCGGATTAGGACTATATTTGTGTAAAAAAATTGCGGAAGGCCACCAAGGATCTATTGCTGTAACAGATAATCAGCCCATTGGTACTGTGTTTACTGTTTTATTTACCGCTACATGAAAGAAGCAAGAGCAAATATATTACTCGTAGAAGATGAAGAAAATCTTCATGAGACCTTAAAAATGAACCTCGAACTAGAAGGGTATGAGATCACTTCTGCCTTCGATGGACGCGAGGCACTTCTTAAAATTAGCAATGAATATTTTGACCTGATCATCATGGATATTATGCTGCCGGAAATTGATGGCATTAGTGTAACAGAAAAAGTTCGAGTTACAAATAATGAAGTTCCTATATTAATGCTGAGTGCAAAAAATTCCGGAGCAGAGAGGGTACTCGGACTAAAAAAAGGGGCCGACGATTATCTTACCAAACCTTTTATGTTGGAAGAACTTTTACTACGCGTTGACAAGCTAATTAATAAGAGTAAAAAAATGCTGCTGAAAGAAAATGTGGGAGAAACCTATCATATTGGACAAAATAAAATTGATTTCAAAGCACAGGTTGCGATGACTGCAAAAGGACAAAGGATAGAGCTTAGTAAAAAAGAAACCATGCTATTGAAAATGCTTATCGAAAACAAAGGTGAAGTGGTAACACGTGAAAAAATATTGCAAATAGTTTGGGGGTACAATGTATATCCTACCACCAGAACAATCGACAACTTTATTCTTAGCTTTCGAAAGTATTTTGAAGAAGATAGCCGACATCCAACGTATTTTCATTCTATTCGTGGGGTGGGGTATAAGTATACGGATTGAGCGAATTGCGAATTAGCGAATTGATTGATATAAAAATCTGCCAATCCACAATCCTCAATCTGATAATCCGTAATTCGCCAATCCGATAATCCGTAATCCGCTAATCCTCCCATCCAAAAATCCGCCAATTCTACAATAAACCCACTGTATTTGCGTTTAAGAAGGGCTAATAATATAGACATGTCGCTACAAACTTTACTCGATTTTCTGGAACCTGTTAACAAGGCCCGTCTTTCAAACGATGAAGGGTTTAAAGATATTCAATTGGGCAAACACATTGCCTTATACGATGAATCTTTCCCTGATATCACTGATGCCGATATGGTTTTGATTGGATGTAGTGAAATGCGTGGCGAGGGAATACAATTTGCTAATGCTCAATCACCTAATAACATTCGAGCAGAATTCTATAAATTATATCATTGGCATAGCGAAGTGAAAGTTGCCGATTTGGGTAATGTAAAATGTGGCGAAACGTTACAGGATAGTTATGCTGCCCTTCGTACAGTTGTGAAAGAATTGATTGAATTAAATAAAAAAGTAATCATTATCGGGGGATCACATGATAATACATCCGCTCAATACCAGGCCTATGGTTCTTTACATAAAATAATCGATGCAGTTTGTGTTGATTCACGAATTGATCTTGATATGGAGAGCCTATTGCCATCCGATCATTTTTTAGTAGATATGTTTACAGGAATGCCCAATTACTTGAAACATTACACACACATTGGTTTTCAAAGTTATTTTATGCATCCGCATATGTTAGAAACAATTGATAAATTGGGTTTCGACTGTTTTAGGGTTGGAAAAGTGAAAGAAGCCATCGAAGAGATGGAACCACCCATCCGCAACAGCGAAATGTTTAGTTTTGATATAGCAGCCATCCAACATGCGTATGCCCCTTCCAATCACATTACACCCAATGGTTTTAATGGGGAAGAAGCCTGTACATTAATGCAATATGCCGGCATGAGCCATCTATGCAGCAGCATTGGTATTTACGGATACATACCTGAACAAGATCATCATAACCTTACGGCAAAACAAATTTCACATATGTTATGGTATGTGATGGATGGCATCAATAAAGGAAAACAAGAAGCGATGCTTGTTAACAGAACAGAGTTCGATGAGTTTACCATGGCTTTTGCAGAAGTAGAAACTGTTTTTCTTCGCAGCAAACGCACAGGCAGATGGTGGATGCAATTGCACGATCAAAAATATGTTGCTTGTAGTTACCACGATTATTTGACTGCTTGCAAAAATGAAATTCCCGAAAGATGGTTAAGAGCAGTTGAGAGGAGTTAGGAGTTTGGGGTTTGGAGTTTGGGGTTTGGAGTTTGGGGTTCGGGGTGGTTTTTGGCTTTTCAAAAATATGATTGACAATTCATTTCTCTCGAATTCACGAATGGATTACATTACAACTGATCCAACAACATGCGCATGAAAAAATTATTTTCATTTCTACTTTTCTCCATTTACTTGGTTTTATTGACTTCTTGTAGTATCCAAAAAAAAATAGCCAAAGAAGCTAGCCGGGATATATTTACCAATATTGATTTTGCACCTGCACATATTGGCATCAGCTTGTACGAACCCTCCACACAACAATACCTTTATAATTACCAGGCTGATAAAATGTTTGTTCCCGCCAGTAACACCAAACTTTTCACCTGTTATGCAGCCATGAAGTATTTGGGAGATAGTTTGCTGTCGATTCGTTATGTTGACAAAGGAAATGGCATTATTGAAGTGGAAGCCAATGGAGACCCTTCTTTCCTACACCCCGATTTCCCCAACCAGCCCATACATGATTTTTTGAAAAAGCAAAAAAAGATATTGCTCACAGACGATAACTGGAAAGACAATGCACTTGGCGCCGGATGGGCATGGGATGATTATAACAGTGATTATATGGCAGAAAGAAGTATGATGCCTATATATGGTAATGTGGTAAACTTTTCTCAGAAAATAAATTTCAAAGCAACACCTTCCTATTTTCAAAAGCCCCTGGATGAACTAGTGGCCAATGCAAAAGGTGAATTCAGCATTAGAAGAGATTATGGTTCTAACCTGTTTACCCTCAGACCTACTACCAATAAATTTACAGCGGCCGATATTCCGTTTTACACTTCCGGAAATAAGGCGCTCATACAATTACTAAATGACACTTTACAAATAAAAGTAGAACTTGTTCATTTTAAAATAGACCGTTGGCCGGATGTAGTAAAATTGTATTCTCAACCTACGGATAGATTATTAAAAATTATGATGCACAGAAGCGATAACTTTTTTGCAGAGCAAAGTCTGTTGATGGTAAGCAACAATCGATTGGGTTTGATGAATACCGCTAAAATAATTGATACTTTGCTAAAAACAGACCTCAATGACCTACCTCAAAAACCAAAATGGGTTGATGGATCTGGCCTTAGTAGGTACAACTTATTTAGCCCACAGGATTTTGTCAGCATCCTTGCGAAAATGAAAAATGAATTCAGTTGGAATCGCATCACCACGATCCTTGAAACTGGTGGAACGGGAACCATTAGCAGCTATTATAAAAATTATGCCGGTCGTATCTATGCTAAAACCGGAACATTAAGCAACCACGTAGCCTTAAGCGGATATGTCACCACAAAGAAAGGGAAGCAATTAATTTTTTCTGTGCTGGTAAATGCACACCAAACTTCTGCGGCGAATATTCGGAAAGGAGTGGAGAAATTTTTAACTGCGGTGATGGATAACAATTAACCCCCTCTGCCTTCGGCATCTCCCCCTTTGAAAAGGGGAGAAACTTTAGTAATGGGATTAATACGAATAAGTTGTAAAAACAAACCAGAAGTGTTTCCTCCCCTTTTCAAGGGGAGGTGCCCAAAGGGCGGTGGGGTCATCTTCCAAACATCCTATCCAAATAATCCTCCTTAAACTCCAAATAAGTTGGGCTCCCGGTAGGTGTTACATTTGGACTGCTACAGGTAAACAAATCCTCAACCAACACCAACATTTCTTTTTGTCCAAGTGCTTGTCCGGATTTGATTGCCTGTTGCCTAGACATACAGCGTATCAACTTTTCGCGTTTACTGAATTTTATGTCGCTGTTGAAGTGTTTGAACTGCTCCAATAAAAGTTCGATAGAATGTTTTTCATTACCGGGTAATATATCGGCAGGGATGCCTTGTATTACAAAACTATTATTCCCAAAAGGTTCTACTTGGTAACCGATGGTTTGTAGATCGGGTAATAGATCTGATAGCAATACGGCATCTGAAGTTGACATTTCTAAGGTTACCGGAAAAAGGCTTTTCTGGGTTGCCATTTTTTGCCCATGTGACGCAACACTATAACGTTCATATAAAATTCTTTCGTGCGCCAGTTGTTGGTGTACCAATAAAAAACCACTGTTCGTAGAAGCAATGATATAGGTTTTATGCAATTGCAATAATGGTGTATCGGGAAGAACGTGAAGGGTTTGGGGTTTGGCGTTTGGGGTTTGGAGTTGTTGTATCGTTACTCGTTCTTCCTTTGAAGAAGGGGTATAAAACTCTTTCCAACTTTTCAATTCACTTTTATTGTCTCCTTCAATAAAATGTGCTTGATTTTTTTGGGTAAATGTTTTAAAAAGATTAGAAGAAGTTGCTGCGTCTTTTTTATCTGTTGTAAAGGGTTTGCTAATGGCATCCAATCCCTGTATCTCGGCATTTAAAGTGAAATCCAATGATGGAGCAATGCTGAATTGTGCCAAAGCATGTTTTACAGCTGCTTGTACAAATGCATAAATAATGCGCTCATCTTCAAACTTAATTTCTTGTTTAGTAGGATGTACATTGATATCTATTTGTGATGGATCTAGATCAATATACAATACATAACTCGGAAAACTATCTTTGGCTATCATTTCATCAAATGCATGGTTAACTGCATGATTCAGATAGGCGCTTTTGATAAAACGGTTATTGACAAAAAAATATTGATCCCCCCTTGTTTTACGGGCTGTTTCCGGTTTTCCGACAAAACCATAGATATTCATATAGTCAGTCTCTTCATGCACACTTACCAGTCGGGCATTGTAAGGCGTTCCTAATATTTGTACAATTCGTTGTTTTAAACTTCCTGCTTCTAAATGAAAAACTTCTTGTCCATTACTGGTTAAAGAAAAAAATACCGCCGGAAAAGCCATGGCTACCCTAATAAATTCGTCCATGATATGCCGCATTTCTGCCGCATTGCTTTTTAAAAAATTCCTCCGGGCAGGCACATTAAAAAAAAGATTCTTCATACTGATGCTGGTACCTGCAGCACATGCACAAACTTCCTGTTTTAAAACCTCACTATTCTCTATTTCAATATAAACCCCCAATTCATCCTCGGCACGACGGGTTTTAAGTTCTACCTGTGCAACTGCTGCTATAGAGGCAAGTGCCTCACCACGAAACCCCATTGTTTTTATACGAAACAAGTCCTCTATACTCCTGATTTTACTCGTTGCATGGCGCTCAAATGCCATTCGGGCATCTGTTTCACTCATGCCTTTGCCATTGTCAACCACTTGAATGAGTGCTTTACCGGCATCTGTAATGATTAATTTTATTTCAGTGGCACCCGCATCAGCTGCGTTCTCTAATAATTCTTTCACAGCACTGGCCGGCCGCTGAATCACTTCTCCGGCGGCTATTTGGTTGGCTATATTGTCTGGTAATAATTGTATGATATCTGCCACTACATGTCTACTTTGATAAAGTCTGCAAAAATAACATATAAAGCATACCCTCCAACCCCCTGAAGGGGGAGTTATGAGCAATCCTCAAAAGAAATGGGATCATTTTTATATAATTCTATTCTTTGATAAGAAAATAATATTAACTCCCCCTTCAGGGGGTTGGGGGGTTAATGGTTGGTGGGTTGGCGGTATATTTGCCCTTCAAAACAAAGATTCATGATAGAAACTGCGGATATTAAAAAATTAGAGCGACATTTTGTTCCCGAAACATTTTCAGTAACGGATTGGGCATCCTTAGCGCCTTTTTTCAAAAACCTGTCAGAAAGGGTATTGAATTCTCCCGCAGATCTTGAACAATGGTTACAAGACATGAGCGAACTGGAAGCGATTGTTAGTGAAGATGCTTGTTGGCGACAAATCAAAATGACCTGCGATACCACCGATAAATCCTTGGAAGAGGCTTTTGCTTTTTTCTGCATGGAAATTCAACCCAAATTACAGCCCTACGCCGATTTGTTGAATAGGAAATTAATGGATTGTCCTTTCACCAAAGAACTGGATCAATCCCAATATTTTACCTATCTAAGAAGTGTGAAAAAAAGTATTGATCTTTTTCGGGAGGCCAATATTCCCATACAGGCAGAACTTAGTGTCATGCAACAACAATATGGGGCCATTGTTGGTAAAATGACAGTAGACATCAATGGAATTGAATATACACTTCAGCAAGCCGCCAAATTTTTAGAAGGGCCTGATCGATCTTTGCGTGAAGAAGTGTATCGTAAAATACAAGATCGAAGATTGGTAGATCAAGAAACGTTGCATGAACTTTATTCCCAACTTATTCAAAAAAGAAATGAAATAGCCAAAAACGCAGGCTTCGCCAGTTATCGAGATTATAAGTTTGTTGAATTGGGGCGCTTCGATTATACAAAAGAAGATTGTTTTCAGTTTCATGAAGCCGTGAAACTGCATGTGTTACCCTTGATTGAAAAAATCAATCAAAAGAAAAAAGAAAAATTAGGACTCGATACTTTGCGCCCTTGGGATACAGAAGCGGAACCGGAAGGTATTGAACCACTCAAGCCCTTTACAGATGGTAAAGAATTGTATGAAAAATCTGTTGAATGTTTCGAACAACTCAATCCTTTCTTCGCAGACTGTTTGCGTAAAATGAAGGAATTAAATCATTTCGACCTAGAAAGCCGTAAAGGAAAAGCACCGGGTGGATATAACTGCCCATTGACAGAAAGTGGTGCGCCCTTTATTTTTATGAATGCTGCCGGACAAATGAGCGATGTTACCACCATGGTACATGAAGGCGGACATGCTATTCACTCTTTTCTTTCGCACCAATTACCATTGAGTGCATTCAAAGAATATCCGATGGAGATTGCTGAAGTAGCCAGTATGGCTATGGAACTTTTTAGCATGAATCATTGGGAAGCTTTTTTTGATAATGAAGATGACCTTACTCGGGCTAAAGAACATCAGTTGGAAAGAACCATCACCATTTTCCCGTGGATTGCCATCATCGATAAATTCCAACACTGGATTTATGAATATCCCAATCATACCATTACTGAGAGAACTGATAAATGGATGGAAATATTGGAAGAATTTTCTACCAAAAGCATTGATTTTACGGGGCTGGAAGCATATCGACAAATTGGATGGCAAAGGCAATTGCATTTATTTGAAGTGCCTTTTTATTATATCGAATATGGAATTGCACAATTGGGTGCCATTGGTTTATGGATGCAGTACCAAAAAGATCCAAAACAGGCATTACAAAACTATATCAATGCACTTAGCCTAGGTGGCACAAAAACCTTACCTGAATTGTATGCAACAGCCGGATTAAAATTTGATCTCTCCTCCGATCATATAAAAACCCTGATGGAGTTTACGGCGAAAGAAATGGATAAATTGAATTAATTTTTGTAATTTGTATCAAAAGAAATAATCATGTCAGTTACTTCTCAAGATATATTAGCACTTAATACCGACGAGAAAATAAAGCTCGCTGAAGCCTTATGGCAAAGCATTGAACAAGAAAGAGCCAATACACTTTCGCCTCTTCAAAAGGAATTATTAGATAAAAGGTTGGCGATGCATCAGGCAAATCCATCAGCGGGTAAACCATGGGATGAGATAAAGAATCAATATTTTAAAAAGCAGTAACTAATGTATGTTCGCCATTATCTTCAAATCGGCTGCTGAGGAAGACCTTCATGGAATATTTAATTGGTATGAAGAGCACGGTGAAGGATTGGGATATGAATTTTTATTTAGTCTAGATGAATGTGTTAAATCCATTCAATCCAACCCTTTTTTTTCTTTTAATATTACTGATAATGTGCGAAGAGCAACTTTGTCACGTTTCCCTTATTCTGTTTACTATACAATAGAAAACGAAACTGTCTACATTCATGTAATTATGCATCAGTTTCGGGATCCTGAAAAATGGCAAAAAAGGACTTAAACAAAAAGGTCCTAATCGCTGATAAACTAAAAATAAATTTATCACCCGATCATATTAAAACCTTCATGGCGTTTACTTCGAAGGAGATGGATGGATTGAATTAATTTTTCAATAAGAGAAGAACAAAGAAAAAAAGCAAACCCTTTTCAACTCTTTTTCTTCGTTCCTCTTTTATCGAAGTTCTTTGAATAGTATCAGGCTAAAAGTATATATTAACAAAAAAACGCTACCCAATCGAGTAGCGTTTTCCATTAGTTAATTTTCTTTCGGTGGTTCTTGCGATGGCCCCTGTGGAGGCCTTGGTCCTTGTGGCCTTGGTCCACGATTCTGTTGTGGTGGTCTAGGTCCTTGTTGCCTCGGGCCCTGTCCACCTTGCTGTGGCCCACGATTTTGTTGTGGAGGTCTTGGTCCTTGTGGTCTTGGTCCTTGATCCCTCGGTCCTTGCCCTTGTTGCGGTCCTCGATTTTGTTGTGGGGGTCTAGGTCCTTGGTCTCTGGGTCCTTGTTGTCCTTGCCCTTTGTTTCCCCGTTCCTTATCGCGCCTGCGCCTATCGTCCTTCTCTAATGTTTTTAAACTAATCTGTCCCACTAAATCAACAAAAGCATGATCTGTTTCTTTGGTTTTGCTACTGACAATTTCTACGGGTAGTAATTCATCAACTTTTTGTCCCTGTTGATTTAAACGTTTAATATCTTTTACACGCTGAATGGCTAACGGAAAGTGTTTACTGTTATTGGGCAGTATGTACCACATCAGGTTTTTAAAAATATCTTTCTTAATTAAATGTGCGGTACCCATTGCCGTATCCAAAGTTTCTGCATTATCAGGGAAAGATTGGAGTGAGTCTAAATAAGTATCCAATTCATAATTCAAACAACATTTTAAACGACCACATTGACCACTTAATTTGGTTTGATTGATTGAAAGATTCTGGTAACGAGCGGCAGTTGTATTTACACTCTTAAAATCATTTAGCCAGGTACTGCAACACAATTCACGACCACAACTTCCAATACCGCCAACTTTCGCTGCTTCCTGGCGGATGCCTATCTGGCGCATTTCCACTTTGAGTTTAAAGTCGCCGGCATACATTTTGATTAACTCACGAAAATCAACCCGGTCATCGGCAGTATAAAAAAAAGTGCCTTTCTTACCATCCGCCTGTATCTCTATTTCACTCAACTTCATTTGAACTTTCAGTTGGCGGGCTATCGCTCTACTGCGAGCTAATATTTCATTTTCTCGTGATTTACTAATCTTAAAGGTTTCAATGTCTCTGTCGGAGCTGCGGCGAAGAATTTTTTTCATATCCGGACTAAACTCATCTACCCCTTTTTTCTTCAATTGCATCCGAACCAGTTCGCCGGTTAAGCTAATTTCGCCTACATCAAAACCACTAACCCCTTCAATGGTAACATAATCGCCTTTTTCAAAATATTGTAAGGTGGTATTGCGATAAAAATCTTTGCGGCTTCCTTGTTTAAAACTGATCTCAACTACTTTACAAGTACTTTCAGGGTCACTGAAAGGGAGATTTAAAAGCCAATCGTGAACATTTAATCGATTACAGCCGCCTGTGCTGCAACCACCATTGCTTTTGCATCCGCCCGGCTTGCCGCCGTCTTTTGATGAACTACATGAACCACATCCCATATCGTAAACAATAAAATGGTTAGTTAATAAATAAATAGGGGAATGTTTGGGCGGGCTATCGTACTGCTATGTGCTTTGGTTGTGTCACTCACTTCAACGAATGTTCGCTGTGGAGCAATACATAAAAGTATATTTTATCTTACCGGCATCATTGCCTTCAAAATATATTGATAAGCGTATAACAGTTCAAGTGCATCCTTGGTCTTATTCATATGGTCAACCAATGTTACACAGTATCTCCCTCAAAATTCCCGGAATTTGCCTTCTGCCGCATAACAACTGTTTTTATAACAGCTGCCAATTGTCAAAGGCTCAATTAGCCAAAATTAGGGATTTGTTCTGAATGATATGATAGAGTTTAATGGTTAGTGCCTGAAACAGCATTTTAGCATTTGCATTGCGTTCCACATAGTAAGCGGCTTTGTCAAGTTCCTCAATAATAGCCTGTTGCTGGCTTACAGAGGCTATTTTGTTTAATCGTTGGGCAAAATCTTTCTCATTGTCACCAAGCATAACCTGGTCTACCCCCAAAACCTTAATTCGGATACTTTGTTCCAACAGGTGATTAAAATACCGGAAAAACTGTTTTTGTTTCTCCCGGCCCAACTTGGAAGCTTCTTCTACAAATTTTACTTGTGCAATGGGCCCACCTTTTAAGGTTGCATTCAACCATTCTCTTAACAAACTCTGCCAGTCCTCATCGGCATGTTGTAATAATTGCAAGGCCTCACGATAATTGCCTTCACATATGCCGGCAACTTGTCTGGCCATATCGGGCAAAGTTTGGGCTCGTTCAATAAGGGCTTGTTCAATATCCCTGTTTTCTAATGGGGGTATTTTTATGAGTTGGCACCGACTCAAAATAGTAGGCAGAATCTGTTCGTCATTTTCTGCTACCAAAATAAATAGCGTATTGGGCGGAGGCTCTTCTATTAGTTTTAATAATTTATTGCCTTCTTTCCCTAAATATTCGGGCATCCATAAAAGCAACACTTTGTATTCACTCTCAAAACTTTTCAAACTTAATTTGTGAATGATGTCGTTGCATTCATCAGCAGTGATATTTCCCTGTTTGTTATCTGCGCCAATAAATTGCAACCAGTCATATACATTTCCATAGGGATTGGTTTTAAAAAAATCACGCCATTGAGCAATGTAATCAGTGCTCACAGGTTTATCTCCACTTTTGCTGGGAATAACCGGATATGAAAAATGTAAGTCGGGATGAATTAATTGTACAGCCCGTTGAAAAGCATTTTGGGAGGCAATATCATCCGGATGAATATAGGCAGGAACTGCTGCTAAAGCAGTCATTCCACCAAACAAGTCTTCCACAATGGGGGAGGCTTGTGGAAGACTAACCACATATTGTGCAAAAGCCATCGCCAATGGCAAAGCACCACTCCCTTCTTTCCCTAAGAAAAGCAATGCATGACTGAGTCGGTTTTGTTCTACCATCTCAGCCAAATGTTGTTTCACGGCTTTTTGCCCTATGATGTCTTTGAATAACATTTTAGAAAATGCATTTTATGTAATCAGTAAATAATGAATATTGAACAAGGAATTTTGAATGTTGAAGTATTTTTTACATCCACTTCAAAATTCAAAATTCCTTGTTCAATATTCGATATTATCCTTCTGTAAAAGTAAAGGATATAAAAAACAAAGAGGGGGCTGTTTTTTAACAACCTCCTCTTTGTTTTTATTAAAGTAAAAATCTACGTAATCTAAGATACTATTTCAGATACTTCAGAATCTCTTCACTATCCGGTGTAACCTTACTTGGAAAATAAGCGATCATCTTTCCATTCTCATCCAATAAAAATTTATTAAAGTTCCAGCCAATGGTAGCATCCAATACTCCATTTTCGCTTTTACTGGTTAGCCATTTGTAAATAGGGGCTGTGTCATCTCCTTTCACACTTACTTTGCTGGCCAAAGGAAATTTTACGCCAAATCTAGCTTTGCAAAACTCCTGAATTTCAGCGTCGGCACCGGGCTCTTGTCCGCCAAAATTATTAGCCGGAAAACCAACAATTACCAATTTGTCTTTGTATTGCTCATACACTTTTTCCAAAGCTTCATATTGTGGTGTATAGCCACATTTTGAAGCTGTATTCACTACTAAAATTTTCTTTCCTTTAAATTTTGAAAAATCAATGGTTCCACCTTCAATGGATTTTACTTTGAAACTATGAATGGTAGGATCTCCCGGCAAAGTAAATGCGCTGAAAATGGCAACAATGGCAATGGTTAAAAGATATTTCATGGTATATATTTTTAGCAAGTAACAGCTAAAAAAGCAAATTGTTGGGTTTTTTTGATGAAAAATTGAAAAGTTTGGTGTTTGGGGTTTGGCGTTTGGAGGGTCTGTAAATTAAACTGTGTAAAAAATAATTAGGTTGTAGTTAAAAAGAGGCGGTGTCGGCTCCACTAATTGAGCAAGGCGCCGCCTCTTTTTTAACGGTGCATTGTCAGAGATTCGTTTTCATTCGGTTTGCAAATATAATTTTTAGTTGTGATGTGCAAATGGCCCAGTTAGATAATGGCATACTCCATTTTTCTTGTATTCTTTCAGTGGCAAGGTAAATGAGTTTCAATAATGCCATGTCACTGGTAAAAACTCCTTTGTTTTTTGTCACTTTTCTTAACTGACGGTGATACCCTTCGATAGTATTAGTGGTATATATTAATCTTCGGATAGCGGGCGGGTATTTAAAATAGGTGCTTAGTTTGTTCCAGTTTTTCTCCCAAGAGTTAATAACCATCGGGTATTTATTGCCCCACTTTTCTTTTAAGGAATCAAGTTCAGTCAATGCTTGGCTTTCGTTATCTGCCCGGTAAACGGGTTTAAGGTCTGCCATAAATTGCTTTTGATCTTTACTGGCAACGTACTTGATCGAGTTTCTTATCTGATGTACAATGCAGGTTTGAACTTCTGTTTGAGGATATATAGTGCGGATAGCCTCATCAAAACCTTTAAGGTTATCAATACATGCAATCAATATATCATCTAGCCCTCTTTGTTTAAGATCGGTAATAACACCAAGCCAGAAGTTAGCGCCCTCACTGTGTGATACATACATACCCAAAACTTCTTTGCGGCCATTGTTAGTAATGCCAAGGATGTTATAAACGCATCGCGTTTGTGTGCGGCCTTCATCTTTTACCTTGTAATACATGGCATCTAGCCATACTATGCAATACATGCTCTCTAATGGTCGCTGCTGCCATTCTTTTACTAGAGGAATAACCTTGTCGGTTATAGTGCTCAAAGTAGTGGCAGAGATTTCTGTGTCGTAGGTTTCTTTGATGTGGCTACTAATGTCGCGAAGGCTCATGCCCAGACCATAAAGACCAATGATCTTATCCTCAAGACTCTGTGCCATAATGGTCTCACGTTTTTTAACCATCTCTGGTTCAAAACTACCAAGCCGGTCGCGTGGGGTGTTAATCTCAATACTGCCAGCAGAGGTCTTCAGGAGTTTGCTGCCTTTACCGTTTTTTCGATTGCCTGATCTGCGTTCTTCTTCATCCAGATGAGCATCTATCTCACCTTCTAGAATCGAATTAAGCATTTCTTCCAATAGTGGAGCAAAGGCTCCGCCTTTACTGAATAAGGATTTGCCGCTGCGCAGCTGCTCCTTTACTTTTTGCTTCGCCAGTTCGTAATCGAATGGCTTGGGATCTTTGTTTTCCATTTTCTGTGTTTTAAAGTTAATGACTTAACTTCTGACACAGTTTATTTTACACTCTCTTTTAAACCTTTTAACCCTCTTGACCTTTTTAACCCCCTTGACCTTTTTAACCCCATTTAACTTCTTTAAC